>CAVRDA010000019.1:0-28872 GCA_963719755.1 Vicinamibacteria bacterium
GGCCGCCCCGACCTTCCCATCGGCTGGTACGAAGACCTCTTCCGCGCGGTGAAGGCCCGCTATCCCGAGTTCAAGCTCCACGCGCTCTCGCCGCCCGAGGTGCTGCACATCTCGCGAATGTCGCAGCTCCCGGTGCCCGACGTGATCGCCCGGCTGGTCGCCGCGGGGCTCGACAGCATTCCCGGCGGCGGCGCGGAGATCCTCGTGGATCGCGTCCGCAAGCTGCTGCACTGCTACGGCAAGGCGACGGCAGACGAGTGGCTGAACGTGATGCGGGAGGCGCATCGCGCCGGGCTGCGCACGACGGCGACGATGATGTACGGGACCGTCGAGACCGTCGAAGAACGGCTCGAGCACATGTTCCGGCTGCGCGATCTGCAGGACGAGACCGGCGGCTTCACGGCGTTCATCACCTGGAGCTTCCAGCCCGATCACACCGAGCTCGGACGCGACCACGGCATCACGCTCGAGGCGACCGGCGTCGACTACCTGCGCACGCTCGCCATCGCGCGGCTCGTCCTCGACAACTTCGACAACCTCCAGTCGTCCTGGGTGACGCAGGGCGGCAAGGTGGGGCAGTTGAGCCTGCTCTTCGGCGCCAACGACATGGGCTCGGTGATGATCGAGGAGAACGTCGTCCGCGCCGCCGGCGCCGCCTACTGCATGGACGAGGTCGAGATCGTGCGCAACATCGAGGACGCCGGCTTCACCGCGAAGCGCCGCAACATGCACTACGACGTGCTCGGCGACCCGATCTTCCGCGAGCGCGACGTGCCGCGGATGCTCAGCCTCGCCCAGGCGCGCGACGAGGGCGACACGTCCGTCCCCGCGGAGCTCGTCAACTACGCCGCCCGATCGAAGACCGGCAAGGCTGCGCGGGGGCAGGTACCACTGACGATTGCGGTTGACGGTTGACGGTTCCGACGTGGCAATCCTGCACGAGCGTCAATCCGCCTCAATCGTCAATCGCCAACCCACCCCCGTCAACATGCTCGTCCTCCGTTCCCGCTGGCTGCTGCCCGTCACCGATCGACCGCTGCTGAATGGCTGGGTGGCACTGGAGCGCGGGCGGGTGGCGGCGGTCGGGCGTGCGGGCGCGACGCTGCCGATTCGGGACGACGCGCCGCTCCTGGACCTCGGGCACTACGCCGTGATGCCGGCGCTGACCAACGCGCACGTGCACCTGGAGCTCTCATGGCTGCGCGGGGAGGTGCCGCGCGCCAGGCGCTTCACCGACTGGGTGCCGGCGATGCTTCAGCGGCGCGGTGCTGACGCGCCCGCGAGCCGGCGATTCGCGCGGCCATCGTCGGCGCGATCGAGGAGCTTCGTGCTGCCGGGACCGGCCTCGTCGGCGACATCTCGAACTCGCTTTCGACGGTGGAGCCGCTTCGCGCCAGCGCGCTCGAGGCGTGGTCTTTCACGAAGTGCTGCGGTTCGCGGCCGCCGGCGCCGACGCGGTGCTCGACGGCGCGCTGCGCGCCCAGGAGTCCCTCGGGGCGACCGGACGCTTCCCCGTGAGCCTGGCGCCGCACGCGCCCTACTCGGTCTCGCCGCGTCTGTTCCAGGGCATCCGGGCCGCCCAGGCCCGCACGCCGTTTCTTCCCTCGTCGGTGCATCTTGGCGAGTCGCCGGAAGAAGTCGAACTGCTCGCGGCCGGCACAGGGCATGGCGCGCGCTGCTCGAACGCCTCAACGCCTGGGACGACGAGTGGACGCCGCCGGGCTGCTCGCCGGCGGCATACCTGGAACAGATGCGGGTGCTCGACGGACGGCTGCTGGCGGTGCACGGCGTCCAGTGCGACGACGCCGACCTGGCGGTGTTAAAGGGGCGAGGCGCGACGCTCGTCACCTGCCCTCGGAGCAACGAATACGTCGGCGTCGGGGATCCGCCTGTCGAGCGGTTCTACCGTTCCGGCGTGGCGGTCGCGGTGGGCACCGACAGCCTGGCCAGCAACGACGACCTCAACCTGTTCTCCGAAGTGGCACGGATGCGCGCGATTGCGCCGAGGGTGCCCGCCGCCCGCCTCCTGGAGAGCGCGACCATCGTTGGCGCCCGCGCCCTGGGGTTCGAGGACCGCGCCCGCGGCATCGAGCCCGGCGTGCCGTCTTCGCTTATTGCGATCGAAATACCCCGCGATGTCGTCGATGTGGAAGAATATCTGGTGAGCGGGATCGCGCCCGCGCAGGTGCGGTGGGTTGACGACCTGATCGCCGAGTGCGGCCTGGCAGAGCGGGCGAACTGCGTCGCACCGCGCAGTGGCATCCGCGCCATCCGCGTCTGCGCAATTTCGTCAATCGTCAACCGTCGCAATTCCCAGAGTGCTGTCCACCTACCTCTCGTTCATCCGCTTCAGCCACTCGGTGTTTGCCCTGCCGTTTGCGCTCGTCGGCGCGCTGCTGGCGGCACGCACGCAGCCGCTCACGTGGGCGACGGTGGCCTGGATCGTCGTCGCGATGGTCGCGGCGCGCAGCGCGGCGATGGGATTCAACCGTCTCGTGGACGCCGACTACGACGGCCGCAATCCCCGCACCGCGATGCGCGAGATTCCCCGCGGCGTCATCTCGCGGCCGGCCGCGGCGCTGTTCGTGACGGCGAGCGCGGCGATCTTCGTCGCTGCCGCGGCGCAATTGAGCTGGACCTGCTTCCTGCTGTCGCCGGTCGCGCTGGCGATCGTCTTCTGGTACTCGCTTGCCAAGCGCTACACCGCGTACACGCAGGCCTTCCTCGGCCTGGCGATGGCGGTGGCGCCGGTGGGCGGATGGATCGCTGCCGGCGGGCCGATTGCCGCGCTGGAGCCCTGGCTGCTCGGGCTGGCCGTCGGCCTCTGGGTTGGCGGCTTCGACGTGCTCTATGCCTGCCAGGACGTCGACTTCGATCGGGCGCACGGGCTGCAGTCCATTCCGACGCGGTTCGGCGTCGCCCGCGCGCTGACGATCTCGCGCGCGATGCACGTCGCGACCATTGTCGTCATGGCCTCGCTCGGGCAGATCGCGCATCTCGGACCGGTCTACATGGCCGGCGTCGCGCTGGTGGCGCTGCTGCTCGTCTACGAGCAGTCGCTCGTCTCGGCCAGCGATCTCTCCCAGGTCAAGCGCGCCTTCGACCTGAATGGCTACGTCGGCATCCTGTATCTCGCCACGACCGCGGTGGCCGTGTACCTCGCGCCGTGACCCCGGAACCGCAGCCGTCGTCGGAGCATCAGGCGGTCGATCCCGGCTTGCGCGCGAAGGAGCCGGATCGCATCGCGGGGATGTTCGACGCCATCGCCGCGGCGCTACGACGTGCTGAACCGCGTGCTGAGCGGCGGGCTCGATCAGCGCTGGCGCGCTCGTGCCGTCCGTGCGCTCGCGCTGCAGCCGACCGACACGCTGCTCGACCTGTGCACGGGCACCGCGGATGTCGCCATCACCGCCGCGACAGCCACGCCGCCGGTGGGGCGCGTCATCGGCGTGGATTTCTCCCACGAGATGCTGCGGCTTGGTCTCGGGAAGGTGCGCAATCGGGCGCTGCACCGTCAGATCGGTCTCGCCAGGGGTGACGCGATGCGGCTGCCGCTGGGTGACGGCTCGGTGGATGCCGCTTCGATCAGCTTCGGCATCCGCAACGTCCAGGCGCCTGACGTGGCGCTACGCGAGCTGGCACGGGTGCTGCGGCCCGGCGGCCGGCTGGCCGTGCTCGAGTTCGGGCTGCCGACCCTCCGGCCGTTCCGGGCCGTGTATCTCTGGTACACCAACCGGCTCTTACCGGCTGTCGGGCGTCTGATTAGCAGGCACGCCAGCGCCTACGAGTACCTGCCCGAATCGGTGAGCCGGTTTCCTCCGCCCGAGGAGTTCGGTCATCTGCTGCAGGTCAACGGATTTCCCCACGTCGAGATCATTCCGCTCACGCTGGGCATCGTCTACCTCTACGTCGCCCGGAAATAGGGCGCAGACGCCTCCGGGCCGGCCCGGATGCTATAATTGATAATTTACTGTAATTAACTGATGTACTTCGACTTCGGCGACGGACATCCCGACCTCGAGCGGGTTCCCAGTGCGATTACTGCGCGCGAAGGCGTCCTGCTGTCGATCATCGTCCATCTGGTGATCGCGCTGATCGCGGTGATTGTTCCGAAGACCGAGTGGTGGAAGGCCCGCGAGGCGGCCCGTCTGGCCGAACTCGAGACCCGGGTGGTGCAGGTGGAGAAGCCGCGCGATCAGCCCCGGTTCGTGTTCGTGCAGCCCAGGGTCGAGCTGGCGCCGCGCACGCCGCCGCCGCCGACCGCGCCTCCATCCGACATGGATCGGTCCGCCGTGACACGCGAGCGTGCGCCGGTGCCGCAGAACCCGCAGCCGCTCTCGCGCGGCAACACGCCGGAGTTCGTCGAGCCGTCACCGCCGCCGGCGCCGCCCCAGATGGCGCGCAATCAGGGGCCGCCGACCCCGCCTCAACCGCCGTCGCCGCCGAGCCAGACGCGCGCCGACACGCCGGGCGAGTCGCCCGACAACCCGATGCGCGTGCCCAACGCCCAGACCGCACCCGCGTACCGCCGCGACAATGCGGGCGGTCGGACCGCGCCGTCGAGCTCGCCGCTCGGTCAGGCGCTACAGAACCTGTCGCGCTACGCGGAGCAAGCGGCATACGACAACCCCAACGGCGGCCAGAACAACGCGTTCGGGCCGGCGATTCAGTTCGACACCAAGGGCGTCGAGTTCGGGCCGTGGATTCGCCGCTTCATCGCGCAGGTCAAGCGCAACTGGTTCGTGCCGTACGCGGCGATGTCGCTGAAGGGTCACGTCGTCATCACCTTCAACGTGCACAAGAGCGGCGCGCTCACCGATCTCGCCGTCATCGGCCCGTCGTCGGTGGACTCGTTCAACAACGCTGCGTTCAACGCCCTCGCGACGTCGAATCCCACCGAGCCGCTGCCGCCGGAGTATCCCGCGGACAAGGCGTTCTTCACCGTCACGTTCTATTACAACGAACCGCCGCCCACGCAGTAGTCCATGCCGACGCGCAGTCAGCAGGTGGGCCTGGTCGTGCTGCTCGTGGCGCTGACGCTGTACGTCTGCTGGCGGATACTCTGACGTGGCTGGTTCCGAACCTCTCGTGCTGGCCGTGCTGGGGCCCACGGCCTCCGGCAAGAGCGCGCTGGCGCTGGCGCTGGCAGAGCAATACGGCGGCGAGATCGTCAACTGCGATTCGACTGCCGTCTATCGTGGCTTCGACATCGGCACGGACAAGGTGCCGCTCGAAGAGCAGCGCGGCATTCCCCATCACCTCGTCGACATCGTCGACCCGACAGCGGAGTACAGCGCCGCCGATTACGCGCGCGACGCCACCGCCGTCATTCGAGAGATTCTCGACCGGCGGCGCCTGCCGATTCTCGTCGGCGGCACCGGCTTCTACTACAGGGCGCTGACACGCGGCCTCTTCCCCGGGCCAGGAAAGGATGCAGCGGTGCGGGCGCGCCTCGAGTCGATTGCCGATCGCCGCGGCGTCGAACGCCTCTGGCGGATGGTGCAGCGCGTCGATCCGGCGTCGGCCGCCCGCATCCAGCCGCGCGATCGGCTGCGGCTCGTCCGCGCGCTGGAGGTCTATCTGCTCACCGGCCGGCCGTTGACGGATCACTTCGCCGAGACCCGCGCGCCGCTCGATTTCTGTCGTGTCGTCGCGATTGGCCTGCGGATTCCGGCCGCGCTGACCTCGGAGCGCGTGACGCGCCGCGTCGACCAGCAGTTTGCGCGGGGCCTGATGGACGAGGTACGGGGCCTGCTGGCTCGCGGCGTGCCGGAGACCGCGCGCCCCTTCGGCGGGCTGGTCTATCGCCAGGCGCTGGAGCTGCTGCACGGCGTGCGGGACGAGGCGGCGACACGCGCGCTCATCGCGCAGGAGAACCGCCGCTACGCCCGGCGGCAGTTGATCTGGTTCCGCAAAGAGCCTACGCTTATCTGGTTCGACGGACCGGGTGAGTCACCGGAAGTGATTGCCCGCGTGGCCGATACCCTGGCCGCGACCGGCGAGAGTCGCCGCTGATGGCACACACACCCGAAACCAAGGTCAGCTCGGGCCAGCCGAACATCCAGGACGTATTCCTCAATTACGCCCGGCGCGAACGGCTCGCCGTCACCATCCAGCTCATGACCGGCGAGAAGATCGAAGGCCGCATCAAGAACTTCGATCGCTTCGCCGTCATCGTCGAGATGAGCGGCGCCGATCACATGCTGTTCAAGCACGCGATCGCGTCGATCAAGACGCCTCGCCCGGTCGCTAACTATTTCTCGCACGGATAACCCGGCGCGCGGCACCGCACCGGGGCACCGGGCACTCGGCACCGGGCACTCGGCACCAGGCACTCGGCACCAGGCACTCAGCACTCAGCACTCAGCACTCAGCACTGTTCCGTGTCCCGCTTCTCCCGCGTCATCCTCATCGTCCTCGACAGCGTCGGCATCGGCGAGCTGCCCGATGCGCACAGGTACGCCGACGAGGGCAGCGACACGCTTGGCAACATCTGCCGTGACGCGGACGTGTCGCTTCCGATGCTGCAGTCGCTCGGACTCGGCAACATCCGGCCGCTACGCGGCGTGCCACCAGCCGTGGCGCCGCGCGCCTCGTACGGGCGCATGGCCGAGTCCTCGCCCGGCAAGGACTCTGTCACGGGGCATTGGGAGATTGCTGGCGTCGTGCTCGATCGACCGTTTCCGACGTTTCCCGCGGGCTTCCCGCCAGAGGTGATCGACGCGTTCGAGCGCGAGATCGGCCGCGGCACGCTGGGCAACGAAGTGGCGTCGGGTACCGAGATCATCTTGCGCCTGGGCGATGCCCACGTCGCCAGCGGCAAGCCGATCGTCTACACCTCGGCCGACAGCGTCTTCCAGATCGCCGCGCACGAAGCGGTTGTGCCGGTGCCAGAGCTCTACCGGATGTGCGAGGCCGCTTATCGTCTGGTCGTCGAGGGTATGGGCGTCGGACGCGTGATCGCGCGGCCCTTCGTCGGCACGCCAGGCGCCTACACGCGCACCGCCAACCGGCACGACTACGCGATGCCGTCGCCGTACCCGACCTTGCTCGATCGACTCGTCGATGCCGGAGTCACGGTCACGGCCATCGGCAAAATCGCGGACCTCTTCGCCGGACGTGGTATCTCCAGGAAGATGCCGACGCCGTCGGATGCCGCGGGCGTGGACGCGATTCTGGCGGTGATGGGGCAGGAGACCGCCGGGCTGATCTTCGCCAACCTCGTCGACTTCGACACGCAGTTCGGCCACCGCAACGACGTCGCCGGCTACGCGGCGAACCTGGAGCGGTTCGACCGCCGGCTCGGCGAGATCCTGGCGCTCGCCAGTGACGACGACCTCCTCGTCATCACCGCCGACCACGGCAACGACCCGACGACGCCGAGCACCGACCACTCGCGCGAGCACGTCCCGCTGCTCGTGACCGGGCTGCGGGTGCGCGCCGGCCTCGATCTCGGGACACGCGACACATTTGCCGATCTGGGGCAGACTATCGCCGACAACTTCGGCATCGGCCCGCTCGACCACGGCCGGAGCTTCCTCGGCACGCTATGACCCTGATTCGCACGCAGCTCGAACAACGCGAGCGCGACATCCTCCGGCCGGAGGCCGCCAGGTCCGCCGACTCGCGCGGCCGCCAGCGTCCCGAGCCCGAAGACGACATCCGTCCCGCCTTCCAGCGCGACCGCGATCGCATCATCCACAGCAAGGCGTTCCGGCGGCTGAAGCACAAGACGCAGGTCTTCTTCGCGCCAACCGGCGACCACTACCGCACCCGGCTGACGCACACGCTCGAGGTCTCGCAGATCGCCCGCAGCATCGCGAAGGTGCTGCATCTTCACGAAGAGCTCACCGAGGCCATCGCGCTCGGCCACGACCTGGGCCACACGCCGTTCGGTCACGCCGGCGAGCGGGTGCTGAACGACCTGGTGCCGGGCGGGTTCAGTCATTACGAGCAGAGCCTGCGCGTCGTGGACGTCCTCGAGAACGAGCGGCGCGGCCTCAACCTGACATGGGAAGTCCGCGACGGCATCGCCAAGCACTCGAAGGGCAAGCGCGGCGCGCCGGTCGGCGCCGATCCCGACAAGCGGGCCTCCACCCTCGAGGGCCAGATCGCGCGGGTCGCCGACCTCATCGCCTACGTCAACCACGACATCGACGATGCGATCCGGGCGGGGTTGCTTCGAGAAGCGGACCTGCCCGCCGAGGCCGTTGCCGTGGTCGGCCACTCGTCGTCCGCGCGCATCGGCCGGATGGTCACCGATGTCGTCCACGCGACGGCTGCGGTGGAGTTCCGCGAGATCCAGATGACACCCGAGGTGCTGGACGCGATGCTCTCGCTGCGGGAGTTCCTGTTCGGGGCGGTCTACGAGAACGACGCCTCGACGGCCGAATTCCAGAAGGCGCATGGCATCCTCGGCGGGCTGTGGGAGAAGGTCGGGCAGCGGCCGGAGCTGCTGGATCCGCAGACGCTGGAGTCCGAAGGGAAGGACGCGGCCCTTCGCGATTTCATCGCCGGCATGACCGACCGCTTCGCAGTGGCGCTCTTCGAGCAGCTCTTCATCCCCAGGCCCTGGGTGGCCAAGGAGATGCCCTGACCCCGCGCGCGCCGAGAGCGCAGCGAGCGCCCGTGCGCCGCGCCGAGCCGCCCTCGGCGCGAAGCGCCGAGCCATGTTATAGTTGTGGGTCGGCCTGCCTCCGAAAGACGCAGGCCGTGAGGCCATGCTCGCACTGGACGTCGCGAAACTTCGGGAAGGCACGGGTCGCCTGGATCGGACCATCCAGCCGGGCGACCTGGCCGAGGAACAGGAATATCGGCTGGCCGAGCCGGTGGTGCTCGACGCGTCCGTCACGCGCAGCAAGGCCAAGGTAGAGATCGAAGGCCAGGCGCGGACGACGCTGGAACTGGTGTGCAGCCGGTGTCTCGAGGGCTACACCGTGCCCGTGGCCGCCTCGTTCGACCTCGTCTATCTGCCGACCGACGACGCGCCGGTCCAGACCGAGGACGTCGAGGTCGCTGACGAAGACATCAACACCGCGTATTACCGGGACGGTCAGATCGACTTGGGCGAGCTCGTGCACGAGCAGCTCTATCTGACGCTCCCGATGAAGCCGCTCTGCCGGGAAGCCTGCCAGGGGCTGTGCCCGGTCTGCGGCGCGAACCGGAACACCACGACGTGCGCGTGCGAGACGCGCTGGACGGACCCGCGTCTGGCCGGGCTGAAAGCGCTACTGAACGAGAACGACGATGCCTAATCCAAAGCGACGCCATTCCAAGACCCGAACCGCCAAGCGGCGCACGCACGACGCGCTGGCCCCGGTGCAGCTCGGTGAGTGCCCCCAGTGCAAGGAAGCCAAGCGGCCCCACCAGGTGTGCCCGAACTGCGGGTACTATCGCGGCCGGCAGGTGAAGCCGGTCGACGAAGCCTAGCGTCTTTCCACGCACCAGCCGGACCGTGAGTCGTTCGAGGCCGTGGGCGGACGCCCTCGGCCCTCGCCGGTCCGCGAGCCCTCGTGCGCGACGCCCATTCGACTGATCCAGCTCCAATCGCCGTCGATGCGATGGGAGGCGATTTCGCCCCCGGTCCCATCGTCGAGGGCGCCGTCGCGGCCATTCGCGCGCGACTGGCGTCGGTGTGTCTCGTCGGCCCCGAGGATGTGATCGAGGCGGAGCTGGCCGCGTACGGCGCGGCGGCCGAAGGCGTGATGCGCGCTGCCGCGGCCGAGGTGATCGGCATGCACGAGCCGCCGGTCCAGGCGCTTCGCCGCAAGCCCGACGCGTCGATTCGCGTCGCGGTGCGGCTGGTCGCGGAAGGAAAGGCGAGCGCCGTGGTGTCCGCCGGCAGCACCGGCGCCACCGTGATGGCGGCACGTACGGGTCTCGGGCTGATTCCCGGCGTCGACCGTCCCGCGCTGGCGGCGACCATTCCGACGAGGGGACAACCTGCGGTGCTGCTCGACGCTGGCGCCAACGCCGAGTGCCGGCCGTCGCACCTGGTGCAGTTCGGCGTGATGGGGTCGGTCTTCGCGCAGGTGGCGCTCGGCCTCGATCGGCCGCGCGTCGGGCTGCTGTCGATCGGCGAGGAAGAGTCGAAGGGCAACGACCTGACGCGCGAGGCGCATCAGCTGCTGAAGGCGGCGCCGGTGCACTTCGTGGGCAATGTCGAAGCGCGCGACGTCTACGCCGGTGTCGCGGACGTGATCGTCTGCGACGGCTTCACCGGCAACGTCGCGCTGAAGATCAGCGAGAGCCTGGTGGACATGATCGACGCGCTGTGCGGGACGACGATGAGCCAGGACGCGCGCGCGCGGCTGGACGCCTCCGAATACGGCGGCGCGCTGCTGCTGGGCGTCAACGGCATCGTCATCGTCGGCCACGGCCGGTCGTCGGCCAAGGCGGTGACGAGCGCCGTCGGGCTGGCGCAGCGCTTTGCCGAGGCGCGGCTGGTGGATCGGCTCGCGCGCGGCATCGCCGCCATCCCCGTGAGCGCATCGTGATCGCATTCGTGTTTCCAGGGCAGGGATCGCAGAGAGTCGGCATGGGCCGCGAGCTGGCCGACGCGTTCCCCGAGTGCCGGGCGGTCTTCGACGAGGCCGACGCCGCGCTGGGCGAGCCCCTGAGCCAGTTGTGCTTCGAGGGGCCCGAGAGCCGGCTGGTGCTCACCGAGAACACGCAGCCGGCGATCCTGACGATGAGCGTCGCGGCGGCGCGGCTGCTGGAGTCTCGCGGCATTCGCGCGCAGTTCATGGCCGGTCACAGCCTCGGGGAGTATTCCGCGCACGTCGCCGCCGGCACGCTGGCGTTCGCCGATGCCGTGCGAATCGTGCGGCGTCGAGGCCGCTACATGCAGGAGGCTGTGCCGGTGGGCGCCGGGGCGATGGCCGCCGTGCTGGGCCTCGATCGAGACGCAGTGGCCGAGGCCTGTGCCGAGGCGGCCGAGGGCGAGGTGGTCGCGCCCGCGAACCTGAACGCGCCGGGCCAGGTGGTGATCGCCGGCACTGCCGCCGCCGTGCAGCGCGCCGGCGAGCGGGCGAAGGCGCGCGGCGCCAAGCGGGTGATTCCGCTGCCGGTGAGCGCGCCGTTCCACTGCGCGCTGATGGCGCCGGCCGAGGCCCGCCTGGCGCCCGAGCTGCGGGCGCTGGCCGTGCAGGCGCCCCGTGTGCCGGTAGTCGCCAACGTCGACGCCGAGCCGAAGACCGACGGCGCGGCGGCCGTCGACGCGCTGGTGCGTCAGGTGTCGGCGCCGGTGCGCTGGGAAGACGTCATCGCGCGGCTTGCGTCGGCTGGCGTCCGCGCGTATGTTGAAGTGGGTCCCGGGACGGTGCTGAGCGGCCTGGTACGGAAGATTCAGCGCGACGCCCGGGTCGCCAACCTGCAGGCGCCTGCCGACCTCGAGGCGGTCGATCAGCTCGCCCGGGAGGCTCAGGCCTGATCCGCCCGGGATTCACCGGACACATCCCCTGCGCATGATGAACCTGACTTCTCGAGTGGCGCTCGTCACCGGCGCGTCGCGCGGCATCGGCCGCGCCACGGCGCTGGCGCTGGCGCGGCAGGGCGCGCTGGTCGTCGTCGCGGCTCGCGGAGACAACGCGGCACCGGTAGCCGCCGAGATTGCCGCTGCCGGCTTCAAGGCCGAGAGCATCACGCTCGACGTCACCGACACCGCGTCGGTCGAGGCGGCGGTCAAGGGCGTGATCGAGCGGCACGGCCGGCTCGACGTGCTCGTGAGCAACGCCGGCATCACCCGCGACACGCTGCTGCTGCGGATGAAGCGCGAGGACTGGGACGCGGTGCTGGCGACGAACCTGACGGCGACCTTCTCGATCTGCCAGGCCGCGCTGCGGCCGATGCTGAAGCAGCGCAGCGGGCGGGTGATCGCCATCAGCTCCGTGGTCGGGCAGATGGGCAATGCCGGCCAGGCCAATTACGCGGCCTCGAAGGCCGGGCTGATCGGGTTCTGCAAGTCCATGGCGCGCGAGGTCGCCAGCCGCGGCATCACCGTGAACGTGGTGGCGCCGGGGCTGATCGAAACCGACATGACGCGCGAGCTCGCCGGCGCCTCGCGCGACGAGTGGTCGGAGAAAATTCCGCTGGGCCGGCTCGGTTCGCCGGAAGACGTGGCACACGCCGTGTGCTTTCTTGCCTCGGACGAGGCGTCGTATATTACTGGACACGTTCTGGCCGTCAACGGCGGGATGTACACCTAGGAGGACGGGAATGGCGGTTGCGGACAAGGTCAAGGCCATCATCGTGGAGCAGCTCGGCGTGGACGAGGAAGAGGTGACCGCGGATGCCTCCTTCGTGGACGATCTCGGCGCCGACTCGCTGGACACGGTGGAGCTGGTGATGGCGTTCGAAGAGGAGTTCGGGATCGAGATTCCGGACGAGGACGCCGAGAAGATCACTCGCGTCAAGGAAGCCGTCGAGTACATCGAGGCCCACGGAAAGGGCAAGAAGTAGTAGGCGGATTCCGAACGCGCCCGCGTTCGCGACTGACGGCGGTGGAGGCAGAGTGAGCAGGCGAGTCGTGGTGACCGGCATCGGGCTGGTGTCCTCCGTGGGCATCGGCACTGCCGCGAATTGGGATGCGCTTCTGGCGGGACACAGTGGTATCGGGCGCATCACGCGCTTCGACACGTCGAACTTCGCCACGCAGATTGCCGGCGAGGTGAAGCAGTTCGATCCGCTGCGGTTCGTCGAGAAGAAAGATGTCAAGAAGATGGACATCTTCATCCACTACGCGATTGCGGCGTCGCAGTTCGCGATGGATGACAGCGGCCTCGCCATCACCGACGGCAACGCCGATCGCGTCGGCGTCTACATCGCCTCGGGCATCGGTGGGTTCTCGACCATCGAGCGCGAACATCGCGCGCTGCTCGAAGGCGGCCCGCGCAAGATCTCGCCGTTCTTCATCCCGTCGGCGATCATCAACCTGGCCTCCGGCCAGGTCTCCATCCGCTTCGGCGCCAAGGGGCCGAACTCCGCGACGTGCACGGCCTGCTCGGCCTCGGCGCACGCCATCGGCGACGCCTTCGAGATCATCACGCGTGGCGATGCCGATGCGATGATCGCCGGCGGCTCGGAAGCGGCCATCACGCCGATGGGCGTCGGCGGGTTCGGCGCGCTGCGCGCGCTGTCGACACGCAACGCCGAGCCGGAGAAGGCGAGTCGGCCGTTCGACCGTGGTCGCGACGGCTTCATCATCGGCGAAGGCGCCGGGGTGGTCATCCTCGAGGAGCTCGAATCGGCGCGGGCCCGCGGGGCGCGCATCTACGCCGAGCTCGTCGGCTACGGGATGTCGGCCGATGCGTTCCACATCACCTCGCCCTCGGAAGACGGTCAGGGCGCGCTGCGTGTCATGCAGCGGTGCCTCACCCGCGCCGGGATCTCGCCGGCGCAGGTGGACTACATCAACGCCCACGGCACCTCCACGCCGTACAACGACAAGCTGGAGACACTGGCCATCAAGAAGACCTTCGGCGACCACGCCCGCAAGGTGGCGATCTCGTCGACCAAGTCGATGACCGGTCATCTGCTCGGCGCGGCCGGCGGCCTCGAGGCCGGCATTACCGCGCTCGCGGTGCACACCCAGCAGGTGCCGCCGACGATCAACCTCGACGATCCCGATCCCGAGTGCGACCTCGACTACGTGCCCCACACCGCGCGGCAGATGCCCATCGAGTACGCGTTGTCGAACTCCTTCGGGTTCGGCGGCACGAATGCGGCGCTGCTGTTGAAGCGCTTCCACGGCTAGCCACAGAGCCGCAGAGTTTTCGCCACGAGGCACAGAGTCCTCGGAGGCTTTCTCTGCGTTGCCACAGAGGCACAGTGCGCCTGGAGGCTTGCCCAGGCATCGCGTGCCGAGCCCATGGAGCCGCTGTCCCGACGTCATTCTCTCCGTCCTCTGTGACTCTGTGGCAGAATTCCTCTGAGCCCTCGGTGGCTCTGTGGCCAACATGAAAATCGCCGTGTGCATCAAGCAGGTTCCAACGCGCGAGTGGCAGCCCCGGCTGACCGACGATCGCCGCGCGATCCGCGAGCAGGACGCTACCTGGGAGCTCAACGAGCCGGACGCCTACGCGCTCGAGGAGAGCCTGCGGCTGCGCGAGAAGCACGGCGGCGAGGTCGTTGTCTGCGCCGCGGGACCGGCCCGCGTGACGAGCGTGATTCGCGAGGCGCTCGCCCGAGGCGCTGATCGGGCGATTCACGTGCAGGACGACGCGCTGGGGCGCGCCGACGCGATCGCGACGGCCGATGCGCTGGCCGGCGCCATGCGCGACGAGGCTTTCGATCTGGTCCTCACCGGCCTGCAGTCCGACGATCAGGGGCATGCCCAGACCGGCGTCGTGCTCGCCACGCGCCTCGAGCGGCCGCACGCGACGATCATCATGGACGTGCAGATCGCCGACGGCAGCCTGAAGGTGAAGCGCGAGCTCGAGGGCGGCTGGTTCCAATGGGTCGGGATGCCGCTGCCGGCGGTCCTGACCATCCAGAGCGGCATCAATCAACTGCGCTACGCGACGCTGAAGGGCATCATGGCCTCGAAGAAGAAGGAGATCCGCGTCGTCGCGCCGGCTGCGCCGGTCGTGCCGCGGCTCGAGGTGCTGGCGCTCTATGTGCCCGAGAAGGTGAAGCAGACGGAGATGCTGCAGGGGTCGGCCTCCGACGCGGCAGCCGCGCTCGTCCGCAAGCTGCGCGAAGATGCGCGGGTGATCGCATGATCCTCGTCATCGCGGAGCAGCGCGAGGGAACACTCAACCGCGCGTCGTGGGAAGCGATCGCAGCGGCGCAGCAGCTGGCGGCGGGCGCGCCGATCGCTGTTGCCGTCGCTGGCGGAGACGTCGCGGCCGCAGCGGCCGAGCTGTCGAAGGCGGCGGTCACCGAAGTGCTGGCCGTGACGAGCCCGTCGCTGGCGGCCTACACCGCCGACGGCTGGATCCGCGCGCATGCGGCGGTCGTCGCGGAGGTGAAGCCCACGTGGGTCGTGCTGTCGCACACCTACCAGACGCGCGACTTCGCGCCGGCGCTCGCCGCCGTGCTGGACCGGGCACTCGTCACCGACTGCACCGCCATCAAGCAGGTCGCGGGCCAGGTGGCCTTCGCGCGTCCGATGTATCAGGGAAAGCTTGCCGCCGACGTCCGGCCGCTGGGCGACGCGCCGTGGCTGGTGACGATGCAGATCGGGGCGTTCCGGGGCGACGCAGCAGTGCGGGGGAGTGCGCCGGCGCCGGTCCGGACGCTCGAGGTGTCGATCGACCCGTCGTCGATTCGCCAGCAGCCCGAGCCGCCGTTCAAGGAAGCCAAGCAGGCGGTGGACCTCTCGCAGGCCGAGCGGATCGTCTCGGTCGGCCGCGGCATCAAGGGGCCCGAGCACCTGCCCCTCGCCACCGCCCTGGCCGAAGCGCTTGGCGCCGAGCTGGCCGCGTCGCGTCCCATCTGCGACGCCGGCTGGCTGCCGATGGAGCGCCAGATCGGCAGCTCGGGGCAGACCGTCGCGCCGAAGCTGTACATCGCGGTCGGCATCTCAGGCGCCATCCAGCACGTCGTCGGCATGAAGGGATCGCGGACGATTGTCGCGATCAACAAGGACGCCGACGCGCCAATCTTCGAAGTTGCCGATTACGGGTATGCCGGCGACCTGTTCGAGTTCCTGCCGGCGCTGACGGCGGCCCTGACGAAGGGATGACGGGGGCAGTCTGTCGGTTGGTAGGTCTGTGGGTCTGTAGGTCTGTGGGTCTGTAGGGTCTGTAGGGCTGTGGCGGAGGGCTGTGGAGCGAGAGACTCTCGACGTCGACGTGCTGATCGTGGGCGGTGGGCCCGCTGGCCTGGCGGCGGCGCTGCGTCTGGCGCAGCTGCAGAAGGGCCCGGGCGGCGCGACGCTGGCGGTCGCGGTGCTCGAGAAGGCGCGCGAGGCGGGTGCGCATCTGCTGTCGGGCGCCGTGCTGGACCCGTCGAGCCTCAGTGAGCTGATCCCCGACTTCCGTGCGCAGGGCGCACCCATCGAGGCCGACGTCACAGGCGAGCGCGTCTTCATGCTCACCTCCGGCGGCAAGGTTCCGCTGCCGGTCATCCCGCCGCCGCTCCAGAATCACGGCAACCTCATCGTCTCGCTCAGCCGGCTCGGCAAGTGGCTCGCGGAGCGCGTCGAGGCCTCGGGCGTCGATTTCTTCACCGGGTTCCCCGGCGTAGAGGTGCTCTTCGACGGCGATCGCGTGATCGGCGTCCGCACGGGCGATCGCGGCATCGGACGGGACGGACAGCCGCGAAGCAACTTCGAACCCGGCGTCGACATCCACGCGAAGGTCACCATCTTCTGCGACGGCGTGCGCGGCAATCTGACCAAGCAGCTGCTGGCGCGGCTGCCGCTCGCCAGGGACCGCGAGCCCGAGCAGTACGCGATCGGCATCAAGGAGCTGTGGGAGGTGCCGCCCGATCGCATCGCGACCGGCACGGTCCTGCATACGCTCGGCTATCCGCTGCGGATGGAGGAGTTCGGCGGCGGCTTCATCTACGTGATGCCGAACGGCCGCTTGTCGCTTGGGTTCGTCGTCGGTCTCGACTATCACGACCCGCTGTTCGATCCCCACCAGGCGTTCCAGCGATTCAAGCAGCACCCGCTCATCGCGGACCTGCTTCGCGACGGGCAGCTCGTGAAGTATGGCGCCAAGGCCCTTCCCGAGGGCGGCTGGCTGACGATCCCGCAGCCGTGGATGGACGGCGCGCTCATCGCGGGCGACGCGGGCGGCTTCGTGAACTCGCTCCGGCTGAAGGGCATTCACCTGGCAATCAAGACGGGCATGCTCGCCGCAGAGACGGCGTACGAGGCCATCCAGGCGGGCGACACGTCGGCAGCCCGGCTCCGCGCCTACGGCGACCGCATCGACGGCAGCGCCGTCAAGGCCGAGCTCTACCCTGTGCGCAACGTGCACCAGGCCTTCGGTCACGGGCTGATTCCCGGCCTCGCCTTTGCCGGATTGACGGTCGTGACCGGCGGCCGCTGGCCGTCGCGCCTCCATGCCGAGGCAGGGCACGAGCGGATGCGGCAGCTCGAGGCGTATTATGGCGACCACCGCAAGTGGCCGCTCGCCGCGTCGAACGGGGTGAAGCCGGATCGCGTGCTGACATTCGACAAGCTCACGAACGTGCACTACTCGGGCACACGGCATGACGAGGATCAGCCGGTGCACCTGCTGGTCAAGACCGACGTCTGCTATTCACGCTGCGGCGAGGAATACGGCCACCCGTGCACGCGGTTCTGCCCGGCCAACGTCTACGAGATCGTGCAGGAGCAGGGGCGCACGCGCCTGCAGATCAACGCGAGCAACTGCGTCCACTGCAAGACCTGCGACATCATGGACCCCTACCAGGTCATCACCTGGGTGCCGCCAGAGGGCGGCGGCGGCCCGCAGTACGACGGCCTGTGACCTCCGATCCGGGCTGGAAGGCCTCGAGAAGCAAGCGCTGGCAGGCGAGCCTCATCGGCGCGGCGGGATTCCCCGCGCTCTGGGCGCTGGGCACGACGTGGCGCTGGCGTGTCGCGGGCGAGGAGCACTTCACGGGCATTCTCGCGTCGGGAAAGGTGCCGGTGATGGCCTTCTGGCACGGCCGCATCCTGCCCTCGGTCATCTACTACCGGCACCGCAACATCGTCGTGATCACGAGCGACAACTTCGACGGCGAGTGGACGGCGAAGATCATCCATCGCTTCGGCTATACGACCGCGCGCGGATCGAGCTCACGCAACGCGGCACGTGCGGCGCTGAGGGCCAAGCGCAGCATGGAGGCCGGCCATCCCATCGGCATCACCGTCGACGGCCCGCGGGGGCCGGCGCTGGTCGCGCAGCCCGGCGCGGTGTGGCTGGCGAAAGTGACCGGCAACCCGATCCTGCCGTTTCATCTCGAGGCGGACCGCGCCTGGACGGCTCCCAGCTGGGACGCCTCGCAGATCCCATACCCCTTCAGCCGCATCGCCATGGTGATCGGGGAGCCGTTCTTCGTGCCGGCGGACGCCGATGACGCGGGCCTGGAAGCCGCACGGATCGAGCTCGAGGTCCGACTGAACGCATTGAAGCCGCGGACACTGGCGCTGCTGGAGGCCTGATGCTGATCATCTCGAGCGAGCGCTTCGCCGACCACATCACCCCACCCGGCCACCCGGAGTCGCCGGAGCGCAACGATGTCCTGGAGACCGTGGCCGCGCGCCTGAAGACCGTCGGCGCCGAGGTGGTCGAGCCTCGACCGGCCACCCGCGAGCAGGTGCTACGGGTGCATGCGGCGGCCCACGTCGATGCGATAGAAGCAACGCGCGGTTGCGCGTCCATGCTCGACGCCGATACGTACACGTCGCCTGACACTGCCGACGTCGTGCTGCTGGCGGCGGGCGCGGCGGTGCAGGCCGTCGAGGCCGTGCTCGACGGTCGGCACCAGGCGGCGGCCGCGCTCGTCCGCCCGCCCGGCCATCATGCCGAGTCGAAGCCGCGCAATGGGTTTCTGCTTCTACAACAACGCCGCCGTCGCGGCCGCCCACGCGCGTGCGGCGGGGCTGTCACGGGTGGCCGTTGTCGACTACGACGTCCATCACGGCAACGGCACGCAGGAGATCTTCTACGCCGACCCGTCGGTGCTCTACGTGTCGATGCACCAGTATCCGTACTACCCGGGCACCGGGGCAGCGACGGAGACCGGAGCCGGCGACGGCACGGGCTTCACCGTGAACGTGCCGCTCGAAGCCGGCGCGACCGACGGCGACTATCTCGAGGCCTTCGACGGGGCCGTCCGGCCCGTGCTGACGCAGTTCGCGCCGGAACTCCTGATCGTCTCGGCCGGCTTCGACGCGCATGAAGCCGATCCGCTGGCGCAGATGCGCATGACGGCAGGCGGCCTGAGCTTCATCACCTGGAACCTGCTGGGGATCGCCAACGCCGTCTGCGGTGGCCGCCTTGTCCTGGTCACCGAGGGCGGCTACTCGCTTCCGGCACTGGGCGAGTCGCTGACCGGCGCGCTCCTCGCGCTGCAGATGAACCCTCCTGGATTCGGCCACGACGATGCGCTGCGGACCCCGACGGGACGCGGCGAACGTGCGCTGGCAGCGGTGCGCGCCGCCCAGGGCGCGAAGTGGCATGGTCTATAATTTTTGATGTGGCTGAGTATCGACCGCAGGAACTGGACGCGAAGTGGCAGCAGCGCTGGGCAGAGACCCGCGCCTTCGAACCGACCGAAGACCCGTCCAAGCCGAAATTCTATTGCCTCGAGATGTTCGCGTACCCGTCCGGGCACGCGCACGTCGGACACGTTCGCAACTACATCATCGGCGACGTGATGGCGAGGACCCGCCGCATGCGCGGGTTCAACGTGCTGCACCCGTTTGGCTGGGACGCCTTCGGCCTGCCGGCCGAGAATGCCGCGATCAAGAGCGGCATCCATCCCGAGGTCTCGACCTTCGGCAACATCGAACACATGAAGGGGCAGCTGAAGCGGCTCGGCATCAGCTACGCCTGGGATCGCGAGCTCGCCACCTGCACGCCCGACTACTACAAGTGGAACCAGTGGCTGTTCATCCGGATGTACGAGCGCGGGCTGGCCTACCGCCGCCGCTCGACGGTGAACTGGTGTCCGGTCGATCTCACGGTGCTCGCCAACGAGCAGGTCGTCGACGGCGCCTGCTGGCGCTGCGGCACCGCCGTCGTCCAGCGCGACCTGGAACAGTGGTTCCTCAAGATCACACACTACGCCGACGAGCTGCTGGCCAGCCTCGACACGCTCACGAAGTGGCCCGAGAAGGTCGTGACGATGCAGCGGAACTGGATCGGGCGGAGCGAGGGGGCGCGCGTGCGGTTCTCGCTCGCCGACCCGCCGCCCGGTGCGCCGGCTGACATCGAGGTGTTCACGACCCGCATCGACACGATCTACGGCGCGACCTTCGTGCTGCTGGCGCCGGAGCATCCCCTGGTCGAGACGTTTGCCGCGGCGAGTCCGGACCCGAAGGCCTTCCGCGCGCCGATCGCGAGGTTCCGGACCCAGGATCGGACGGCGCGGATGTCGGGGGAGGTCGAGAAGGAAGGCGTCTTCACCGGGCGTTACGCCGTCAACCCGTTCACGAACGAGCAGGTGCCCATCTGGGTCGCCAACTTCGTCCTTGGCGAATACGGCACCGGCGCGGTGATGGCCGTGCCGGCGCACGACGAGCGCGACTTCGAGTTCGCGCGCAAGTACGACCTGCCGATTCGCGTGGTGGTCAGGCCCGTCGATGGCGGGATCCCGGACGTGGCCGCGCTCACCGATGCAGTCTCGAACGACGGGATCATCGTGAACTCCGGGCCCTGGGACGGGCTGCCGTCCGACGAGGCCCGCGCGAAGATGACGGCCGACGCGAAGGCGCGCGGCATCGGCGAGGGCACGGTCCAGTTCCGGTTGAAGGACTGGGGCATCTCGCGCCAGCGGTACCTGGGGCACGCCGATTCCGATGGTCTACTGCGACAGAGACGGCGTACAGCCGGTGCCCGACGACCAGCTGCCGGTCGTGCTGCCGAAGGTGACGGAGTTCACCGGCCGCGGCGACTCGCCGCTCGCGCAGGTGCCCGAGTTCGTCAACACGACGTGCCCGAAGTGCGGCGGCCCCGCCAGGCGAGAGACCGACACGATGGACACGTTCGTGGACTCGTCGTGGTACTTCGACCGGTTCACCGACGCGAAGAACGACCGCGAGCCCTTCGCGCGGTCGAAGGCGAAGTACTGGCTGCCGGTCGACTTCTACAGCGGCGGCGTCGAGCACGCGATCCTGCACCTGATCTACTCGCGGTTCTTCACGCGCGTCTTCCGCGACCTCGGCATGGTCGACCACGACGAGCCGTTCACGCAGCTCCTGACGCAGGGGATGGTGCTGAAGGACGGCAAGGTCATGTCGAAGTCGAAGGGCAACGTCGTCGATCCGGATCTGATGATTCAGAAGTACGGCGCCGACGCCCTGCGGCTGTACGTGATGTTCGTGGCGCCGCCGGAGAACGAGGTCGAGTGGACCGACGCCGGGCTCGAGGGCAGCTTCCGCTTCCTGGCGCGCGTCTGGCGGCTGGTCGACCACTGGACCGAGGCGGTTCGTGAGGCCGGGCCGGTGCCGGCAGAGCTGAACACGGCCGAGCGCGCCGTCCGCCGCAAGACGCACGAGACGATTCGGCGGGTGACCGTCGACATCGACGAGCGTCAGCACCTGAACACCGCCGTGTCGGCGCTGATGGAGCTGGTGAACGATCTCTACGCCTTCAGCGATCAGACCGGCAGCGGTTCACCCGGTCAGCACGCCGTGTCTGCCGTCACGACGGCCGAGCGCGTCGAGACGCTGGCCGTGATCCGTGAAGCGCTCGAGGCGCTGGTCCTGATGGTGTCGCCCTTTGCGCCGCACTCGGCGGAGGAGCTGTGGGAACGGCTCGGCCATCGCGGCGGGCTCACAGCCGCTGGCTGGCCGGCGTTCGACCCCGAAGCGGCGAAGGCCGAGGAGATCGTCGTGCCGGTGCAGGTCAACGGCAAGCTCCGCGGACGCATCACCGTATCCCCGGATGCGGGGGAGGACGAGTTGCGCGAGAGAGCGCTGGCGGATCCAGCGGTGCAGGCGCACGTGGCGGGGAAGACCGTCCGCAAGGTCATCGTCGCCAAGGGCAAACTCGTCAGCGTCGTGGTGAGCTGATGCGACGGCGACTGTCTCTGCTCCTCGTTCTTCTGGCGGCCTTGTCGTCGTCATGCGGTTACGCGCTGGCGGGACGCGGCTCGTTCCTGCCGGCCTACATCCAGACCATCGGCATTCCGCAGTTCGTGAACACAACGCCGGTGTACGAGATCGAGCAGGTCTTCACCGAGCGCGTCCGGACGGAGTTCATCAACCGCGGCAAGTACAAAGTGCTGCCGACGGCGACCGGCGTGGACGCGGTGCTCTCCGGGGAGATCCTGACCATCCAGATCGCGCCCGCGAGCTTCACGGACCAGCAGCAGGCGAGCCGCTACATCTTCACGGTGACGGCCAAGATCGAGTTCCGGGATCTCAAGACGAACAACGTGCTGTGGGAGAACCCGCAGTGGGTGTTCCGCGACGAGTACGAGGCCAGCGCCGCCGTCGACGCGCTCGACCCGAACGCGTTCCTGGGGCAGGAAGTCAACGCCCTCGAACGCGTCGGCAGCGAGTTCGCGAAGTCGGTCGTGAGCGCCATCCTGGAAGCGTTCTAGCCGAGGTCACAATCGCGATGCCGCGAAGCCGCGAGGCCGACGAAGAGGCGATGGACTTCCGGACGTTCGACCTTCGCGGCATGGCGGCTTCGTGGCATCGCGGTTGTGATCGAGCCTGCGTGACCACATGCCAATCCTGACTCTCACAGCCTTCCGCGCCGCGATCGCCAGTGGCACGACCGATCCGGTGGTCGCGATCATCGGCGACGACGAGCACGAGAAGTCGGCGCTGGCGCTGGCGCTCGGCGAGATGGTGGAGGCCGACCTCCGCGCCTTCAACGTCGAGCGGCTGTACGCGGTGGACGGATCCGTGACGCCGGGCACGGTGGCGGAAGCGGCGCGGACGCTGCCGATGATCGCGCCACGCCGCGTGGTGATCGTGCTGCAGGCGGAGAAGCTGCTGGCGCCTCGCAAGAAGCGCGGGGCCGAATCAGCCGACGACGAGCAGGAGGAGACAGCCGGCTCGCTCGAGCCCCTGCTGGACTACCTCGCCGACCCGTCGCCGACGACGACGCTGGCGCTGGTCTTCTCGCCTCCGGAGAGCGGCCGCCCCGACGAGCTGCCACTGGCGCGCAACCTCAAGATCACCAAGGCGCTGGGCAAGGCGGCGTCGTTCGTCGTGTGCGCCGGTCTCGACGGCGGCAAGGATCCCGTCAAGTGGATCGAGCAGCAGGCGGCTGCCGCCGGTCTCGCGATCGATCGTCAGGCCATCACGCGCCTGCAGCAGGCCAGCGGCGGCGACGTCGGCCGGCTGCGCGCCGACGTGCAGAAGGTCATGCTGTTTGCCGCCGGGGCGGGCAAGGTGACGGCGGATCACGTCGCGGCCGTGGTCGGCGCGCCCGCCCATCATGGCGACGACTGGGCGCTGGTGCGGGCCATCGAGCAGGGCGACGCCAGGAGCGCCCTGCGCGAACTGCAGGCGGCGCTCGACGTCGGCGGCGTGCCGTTCCAGATTCTCGGACAGATCGGCTACGCCGTGCGCACCCCGCCGCCGCGCGGACGATTCCCGGCCCGGCGGGTGCCGGCGGCCGTCGACGCGCTGCTGCGAACGGACCTCGCCCTGAAGTCGTCGGGCGGCGACCCGCGCGTCCTGCTCGAGCGGTTGGTGGTGGAGCTGTGTGGGTGAGTCGGGGAGGCGAACCCAGGCGGCGCGATTACGCCGCCTGAGCCTTGCCCGCGACGCGCTTGACGAGGCGCGACTTGTACCGGCCCGCCGCGTTCTTGTGGATGATGCCCTTGTTGGCCATCTTGTCCACCAGCGAGAACGTCTTGTCCAGCGACGTCTTCGCGGACTCGAGGTCCTTCGACTCGATGGCGGCGCGGATGCTCTTGAGCGCGGAACGGAGCCGGCTGCGGAGCTGGCGATTGTGGTCCCGGCGCTTGACGTTCTGCCGGTAGGCCTTCACGGCCGAGGAAACCTTCTTCTTCGTAGCCACTCGTGTGATCCCTCAAAGCACCCCTGACGGCGGGGCGAAAACTCCCAATCTTACCACGAAGACGGGACTTCCCGGTCTCCGAGGACCCTGGTCCCGGACCCTGGACCCCGGGACCCTGGACGCCCGGACCCCGGACCCCGGACCCTGGCATCCCCCTTGCTCTCTCCGGCATCGAATCGGGGGGAGGGCAGATGCGGACCGCGCCGGTTGGATCGCTCGAAACGCTGCTCGAAACGCTAGACCATCGCCGTCCCGCCATCGCGGCGCACAGCCGGCGCGTCGCGGTCTTCGCGCGGCAATTGGGGATCGTCGTCGGCCTCCCGGCGGAGGAACTGGCGACGTTGGTCCAGGCGGCCCTGGTGCACGATGCCGGCGCCCTGGTTGGTCGGAAGTGCGAGGCCTTCGACCTGTCCGGTCTCCAGACATGGTGTGGCCTGTCTGGACGAGGTCGAGGACGTGCTGTGGTACTCCACGCGCCGCTTCGACCATCACCGTCATGCTCCCCTCGGGGCGCGTCTGCTGGCCGTGGCGCACGCCTTTGACGAGCTGACCGCTGCCAGGGAGTACCACGTCCCGCTGTCGGCGGAGAGCGCCATGATGGCGGTGGCCCGGGAGGCCGGCCGGCGCTATTGCCCGGTCGCGGTGAATGCGCTCATCGCCGCACGGGTCGAGCGATTCCAGCCGGGCCTGGCCGCGGAAGACCTCGGCGCGCGGCCCGAGACGGCGGCGAGGGTGGATGGGGGGCGGCTGGACGCGGGTACGCCGCTGCGCGTGGACTACCGCTTGGTGACGACTTCGTAGCCGGCGCGCGGCTTCGTGTCGGAATAGCGTGGCACTTCACGTCCGTCGATCAACTCGACAATCTTGTAAATGACCCGCCTGGGTCCCATCCGCACCTCCGAGACCGAGATGATCTTGCGGACGTAGGCTTGCGTCTCGCGATAGGGCGGGACCTTCTGGCCGTACTTCGCCACGGCACCGGGGCCGGCGTTGTACGCCGCCAGCGCAAGCTCCGCGTTGCCGTCGTAGCGGTCCAGCAACTGCCGCAGGTAGCGGACCCCGGCGCGGATGTTCTGGATCGGATCGAAGGGGTCGTCGACGCCCATCTCCGTCGCCGTCGACGGCATCAGCTGCATCAGCCCCAGCGCGCCCTTTGACGACACCGCCCGCGTGTTCCAGGCCGACTCCGCCTGGATGACCGCGCGGACGAGCGCGGGATTCACCGCGTGCGCTTCCGCGTGACGATCGGCAATCGCGTGCAGATCCGCACGGTCGAGTGCGGGAACGGCATCGCTCGACGTCGATCTGATGGCCTCGTTGCCGCGGACCGAGTAAGTGGCGTGCTGGACACCCGGCCCGCCAGGCCGATCCGACACGACCAGTCTGCCGTCCTTGTCTCGCCAGGCATAGACGTCTGCCTGCACCGAGACGGCGGTTGACGCCGCCAGGAAGGCGGCCACGGCAAGCAAGCGGCGATAAGCCAAGAGGTTACCCGTACGACGGCACGGCGATCAGTTGACCGCCACCCGTCTTCGGGTACCTCTATCGGCAGATTGGGTGCCAAACCCACCGACCCCACCGACCCACCGACCACCGACCCACCACCCACCGACCGACCTACTGGGTCCGCAGCATCCTCTCGACGACGTTCCGCCCTTCGTCCAGCATCGCCGCGATCTTCGACGGGTCCTTGCCGCCGGCCTCGGCGAAGTCGGGGCGTCCGCCGCCGCCGCCGCCGACGATCGGCGCCAGCGCCTTGACGATGTTGCCGGCGTGGACGCGGCCCTTCAGATCCGGCGTCACCGACGCCACAATCGCGACCTTGCCGTCGTCGGCGGCCGACGCGAGGACGACCACTCCGGACTTGAGCGAAGTCTTCAGCGAGTCCGAGAGCTCGCGCAGCGCGTTCTTGTCGAGGCCCGGCACGGCACGGAACACCGCCTTCACGCCGTCGAGTTCCACCTCGCCGGCGTTGGTGGCGCCGGATGATGCGCTGCCGCTCATCGCGAGCTTCACCTTCAGTTCCTGCACCTCACGCGCCAGCCTCCTGGCGTCCTGCTGCAGGCGCGCCACCGCGTCGGTCGCCTGCTCGTCGCCGACGCCGAGTGTGCCGACGAGCCGATGCAGCGTCTCGCGCCGCGCGCGGTAATCGTCGAGCGCGCCCTCGCCCGTCAGCGCCTCGATGCGCCGCACGCCAGCCGCGACGCCCCCTTCCTGGGTGATAGTAAAGAGCCCGATGTCGCCGGTGGCGCGGCAGTGGGTGCCGCCGCAGAGCTCCACGCTGAAGCCGGGAATCGTCACCACGCGGACGCGATCGCCGTACTTCTCGCCGAACAGCGCCATCGCTCCCGACGCCATCGCGTCGGCCGTGTCCTTCACTTCCGTCGAGACCGACGCGTTGCGGAGGATCTGCTCGTTCACGAGCGTCTCGATCTCTCGCAGCTCGCGCCGCGGTGACCGGCGAGAAGTGCGTGAAGTCGAACCGCAGGCGATCGGGCGCGACGAGCGAGCCGGCCTGCTTGACGTGCGTGCCGAGCACCTGCCGCAGCGCCGCGTGCATCAGGTGGGTCGCCGTGTGATTGCGGCGGGTCGCGTCGCGCGCATGCTCGTCGACATGGGCGGTCACCGTCTGCTGCTCCGACAACGTGTCGGCAATCACCGTCACCTTGTGCCCACGCGGCAGGCCCGCCCCCAGCCTGACCACGCCATCCACGCGCGCGACGACCGTGCCGGCCTCGTTCCGCAGGTCGCCCGTGTCGGAGACCTGGCCACCGGACTCGAGGTAGAACGGCGTCCGGTCGAGCAGGACGTACCCGGACGCGCCCGCCGGCAGCGTCGCCACCTGCCGCCGCGTGTCGTCGAGGAGCGCGAGAATGTGGGCGTCGTCGGCCGTCGTGGTCGTGTACCCCTCGAACTGCTCCCCGGCCGCCCGCAACCGCTCGGCGTCGTCAGGTGAGGTCCACGCCGGCTCTTCGGCACGCTTCCCCTCGAAGGCGCTCTTCGCCCGCGCCTTCTCGCGCTGCGCCTCCAAGGCCCGGTCGAAGCCCTGGCGGTCGAAGGCGAGCTTGCGCTCGCTGGCGAGGTCTTCGATGAAGTCGAGCGGAAGGCCGAGCGTGTCGTAAAGACGGAACGCGTCTTCGCCCGAGACCGGGGATCCGGTCGATGCCGCGCGATCCAGCAGCTCTTCGAGGCGTGGGAGGCCATTGGTGAGCACGGCGTCGAACCGCTGCTCCTCGGCCCGGATGACCTGGACGACCGTGTCGCGGCCCGAGCGCAGTTCCGGGTAGGCGTCGCCCATGTGCGCGACCAGCACGTCGGCCAGCTCGTGCAGGAACGGCTCGTTGAACCCGAGGCGTTTCCCGTGGCGCATCGCGCGCCGCATGATCTTCCGGAGCACGTAGCCGCGCCATTCGTTGCTCGGCAGCACGCCGTCCGCGATGAGGAACGTCATGGCCCGCAGGTGATCGGCCACCACGCGCGTGGAGACTGCCGGCGGCTCCATCGACGTCGCGAGCGTCGCCGTGGGAGTCTGCTGCCCGCGCCTGGCGTCGATGGCGTGCAGGATCGGCTCGAAGACGTCGGTGTCGTAGTTGGACAGCGTGCCCTTCTTGATGGCCGCGATCCGCTCCAGCCCCATACCGGTGTCGATGGACGGCTTCGGCAGCGGCACGAGTCGGCCATCGGGCTGACGGTCGAACTCCATGAACACGTTGTTCCAGATCTCGACGTAGCGGTCGCAGTCGCAGGCCGGGCCAAGGCAGACCGGCGCATCGCACGGCAGGTCGTCGCCGCGGAAGAAATGAATCTCGGAGCACCGGCCGCACGGCCCCGTATCGCCCATCGACCAGAAGTTGTCGGCCGCGCCGAGTTCAGCGATGCGTTCGGCCGGCACGAAATCCAGCCATCGCGCGTACGCGTCGTCGTCGCGCGGGATGCCGTCCTCGCCCTTGAAGATCGTCGCGTAGAGCGATTCAGCCGGCAGCGCCCACTCGCGTGTCAGCAGCTCCCAGGCAAAGGCGATGGCGTCGTGCTTGAAGTAGTCGCCGAAGGAGAAGTTGCCGAGCATCTCGAAGAACGTGTGGTGGCGCAGAGACGGCCCGACGTTGTCGAGGTCGTTGTGCTTGCCGCTCACCCGCATGCACTTCTGCGACGTCGTCGCGCGCGAGTAGCCACGCTGCTCGCGGCCCAGGAACACGTCCTTGAACTGGTTCATCCCCGCGTTGGTGAAGAGCAGCGTCGCGTCGCCGTGCGGGACCAGCGGCGAGCTGGGGACGATGCGGTGGCCGTGGCGCTGGAAGTACTCGAGGAAGGAGCGACGAAGCTCTGACGAGGTCATAACCGATCAATTGTATCGCGGCGCGCTGGCGGCCCCCGCTGTTGGCGGCCCGATCAGTCGTCGAGATCGCCGCCGCCACGACGGAACAGCGCAGAGACGCGTGAGGCGTCGAACCCCTGGCGGACCAGCCAGCCGTACAACCGGCCCAGGGCTTTGCGGTCGGTGGGGAGAGGCTGGCCACGCAGGCGCCGGGCGAGAGCCTCGGCAAGCAGGCGATCCTCGTCGACGTCCTCGAAGACCGCGGCGACCGCTTCACGGGCGGTATCGCGGTCCACGCCGAGCGCCTGGACCTGCCGCAGCACGCGCCCGCGCCCCTGGCGCTTGATGACGACATCGTGGCGTGCCCGTGCCCGGGCGGCGCGGCCGTCGTCGAGCAGCTTGTCCGCGGTCAGCCGTGTCACCGTGTCGGCGATGAGGGTGTCGGGGTAGTGCCGCCGCCGCAGGCGAAGCCGAACCTGCGACGCGGTGAGCTCGCGGAGCCCAAGCCACCGCAGCACGAGCGCGCGGGCGGACGCGGGGGTGAGATCGTCAGGGTCGGGCGGCTGCCGAGCCACGCTTCAAATCTGCGCCAATCCGCGCAATTTCGTCAATCGTCAATCGTCAACCGTCAATTCCCTTACCTGCCGAACCGCGTCACCTGCGGCGCCCCGGTGACGCTGCGTGCCATCTGGTCGCGCGTCTCGTCGGCGGTCGTCGAGATGCCCTGGACCTTGAGTTTGAACTCGTCCTTGTTGCTGGCCCAGCGCAGCGCCTCGTCGTAGGTGACGATCTTCCGTTCGAAGAGGCCAAAGATGGCCTGATCGAACGTCTGCATTCCGTATTGCGAGGTGCCGGCGGCAATCGCCGAGTTGATCAGGTGTGTCTTCTCCTTGTCGACGATGCAGTCGCGGA
>CAVRDA010000020.1:0-178276 GCA_963719755.1 Vicinamibacteria bacterium
CTCGGCGTACCACAGGTACAGGTGCCGGAACCACCCGGCGCGGGGGGCAGGCCGAACTCCAGGATCGCCACCCGGCCGCCGGGCCGCAGCACGCGGGCGAGCTCGCGCACGCCGCGTCGGGCTGCTGGACGTTCCGGATGCCGAAGGCGATCGTCGCCGCGTCGGCCGAGGCCTCCCGCAGCGGCAGCTGCGTGGCATCCGCCTGAACGAGGCCGAGCCGCCGGACGCGGGCCCGCGCCGCACCTTGTCCAGGCCGCGCCGCAGCATCTCTCCCGAGAAATCCAGGCCGACCGCCCGCCCCGGGGGCGTGGGGGACCCGAGCGCCGCGAGCGCCACGTCGGCCGTCCCGGTGCAGACGTCGAGCAGCACGTCGGACGGACCGAGCCGGAGCTCGCGGATCGCCCGCGCGCGCCAGCGCTGGTCCAGCCCCGCGCTCAGCACCCGGTTCAGGAGGTCGTACCGCGGCGCAATCGCGTCGAACATGCCGGCAATGCGCGCCGGCTCCTTGGCGCGCAGGCCCTCGTCGACCGACGCGTGGAGCGGCTCGGACGGTCCGGCGTCCGGGAGGGTGGGCATGGTCATCGGACGTAGATCGCAGCCGCGGTCATCGCGAAGTAGAGGATGCCCACGTAGCCATTCAAATCGAAGGCGCGCTTGACCTGCGAGAGGTCCGCCGCCGACACGAGCGACTGCTCGTAGACGAGCAGGATCGCGACCGCCGCGACCCCGGCAAGGTAGACGGGGCCGAGCGGCGCCGCCCAATCGATCGCCGCCATGGCCAGCACGGCGCCGACGTGCATGACGCGCGAGATCGTCGACGAGGCGGGCACGCCGAAGCGGACCGGGATCGATCGCAGCCCCTGGGCACGATCGACGTCGAAATCCTGGCAGGCGTACAGCACGTCGAAGCCGCCGACCCACAGCCCGATGGCGAGGCCGAGGAGCCACGGTTCGACGCCGCGCCCGCCGCCGGCCGCGAGCCACCCGCCGACCGGCGCGACCGCCATGGCGAGACCGAGGAACAGCTGCGTGAAATGCGTATACCGCTTCGCGAGCGAGTACCAGAAGACGATCGCCAGCGCGACCGGCGACAGCGCGAAGCACAGCGGGCCGAGCTGCCAGGCGGCCGCGACGAACACGAGCGAGGCGAGAGCGACGAAGGCGAGCGCCGCGGGGCGCGACACCACGCCGCGCGGGATCTCGCGCATCGCGGTGCGAGGGTTGTGCGCGTCGTAGGGCGCGTCGGCGAGGCGGTTGAAACCCATCGCCGCGCTCCGCGCCGCGACCATCGCGACGACGATCCAGCCGACCTGGCGCCACGTGACCGGGTGGGTACGCGCCGCGAGCAGCGCACCGGTGAGCGCGAACGGGAGCGCGAACACCGAGTGGCTGAAGCGGACGAACGAACCCCCAGGTGCGGATGCGCGCGCCACATCGATCAACCCACGTCCCCCGCCCAGCGGACACCCTCGGGGTCGATGCCGCTCACGAGGCACTCCTGCACGGGCGCACGTCCCGTCGACGCCTGCAGGGATGGAGACGGCGACGAGCGCCGCACGCTTGCCGGCCTCGATCGTCCCGAATTCGCTCGCCGAAGCCCAGTGACTCGGCGCCGGTGCGTGTCGCGCTCTCGAGGAGCCTCTCGGCGGGCACGCCGGGGGCGAGGCGGCGCATCGCTGCGAGCTCTGGCCAAACGAACGAGGTCCGGCGCGCTCGCGCGGCTGTCGGTCCCGACCGCCACCGCGAGGCCGGCCTCGTAGAACGCCTCGACGGGCGGATCTCCGACCCCTACGTGCCGGTTGCTCCTGGGGCACGTGACGACCGTGACGCGGCGGGCCGCGAGCCGTTCGAGTTCCGCGCGCGACAGCTGCACCGCATGGACGGCGAGGACCCGTCCCCGAGAAATCGCATGCGGTCGAGGTATTCGACGGGCCCGCAGCCCGGCGCGTCCACGCGTCGTCCCAGGCGTCGAGATCCTCGAGCAGCTGCCGCCAGGGCCCCGTGCCGTGCTGGAGGAGTTCCAGTTCTTCAGGCGACTCGCCGAGGTGCACCGACGTGCGGGCGAACGGGTCGCGGTCGAGGTCGCGCCGGATCGACTGGAACAACCGCGGCGAGACCGAGTACGGCGCGTGCGCCGCGAGCGCACACGCGCACGTCCGCCGGGGCCTGCAGCCCCGACAGGCGGGCGGCGGCCGCCGAGCACAGCGTCGGCCTCCGCGGCCCGAGCCTCACCTGCTCGAAGAAGACCGCCGCAGCCTGCCCCGCCTCGCCGAGGGCTGGGACCGACACGAGCGTGTTCGAGACGTCGCCGACGAGCGCCGTCCCGTCACGCCGCAGCCCTCGATCGGGCCGCATGGGGTCGCAGGATCGCCGCGAGCCCGGGTCCGGCTGCGTGCGACGCAGCGCCATGAGCTGGCGGAGCCACTCCGTGAAGCGCCCGGCGGGAGCCACCCCCCGCCAGGTACGAGAGCTCGAGGTGGGTGTGCGCGTTGACGAGGCCGGGCAGCAGCGCGGCGCGCCCGAGGTCCACGTCGGCGGCGCCGCCGCGCGCGGATCGTCGGCGCTCGCGGCCGACGGCGGCGATGCGGCCCTTGCGCGACCGCCACCCAGCCGTCGTCGAGTGGGGGCGCGGCGATGGGCAGCACCCAGCGGGCGCGCAAGGTCAACATGGATGGAACACTCAGGCCGTTCGGGATGGAGTCTTCACGCCGCAGGACGCGGCCCGGACGCTCACTCGTCGTTCCCGAGTTCCCGACGTCCGGGCCTCGTTCCGCCTTCGCGGGCGGGATCGGGCCTCGTACTTGAGCAGTTCCACCGGCACGCCGAACTCCCCGTCTGGCTTCGCCGTCGCGAGCGTGGTCATGCGCGGGACCTCGTGCTCGCGGAAGTACGGGTCGCCGAGCACTTCGTAGTGCATGTTGCGGCGCTTGCGGTGAAGCCCGCGTCCTCGATGTTGCGGACGATCTCGATTTCGTCCATGCAGAAGGAGGCGCCGGCGGCGCGGACGACGTTCTCCTCGATCATGACCGAGCCCATGTCGTTGGCGCCGAAGCCGAGGCTCAGCTGCCCCACCTTGCCGCCCTGGGTCACCCAGGAGGACTGGACGTTCTCGAAGTTGTCGAGCACGAGGCGCGCGATCGCGAGCGTGCGCAGGTAGTCGACGCCGGTCGCCTCGGCTTGCCGGCCGTCCAGCTCGGTGTGCTCCGGCTGGTAGCTCCACGTGATGAAGGCCGTGAAGCCGCCGGTCTCGTCCTGCAGCTCGCGGAGCCGGAACATGTGCTCGAGCCGCTCCTCGAGCGTCTCGACGGTGCCGTACATCATCGTCGCCGTGGTGCGCAGGCCGGCGAGGTGCGCGTGCCGCATGACGCCCAGCCACTCGTCGGCCGTCGCCTTGCCGTAGCAGTGCAGCAGCTTGCGGACGCGGTCCACGAGGATCTCGGCGCCCCCGCCGGGGATGCTGTCGAGCCCCGCGTCGACGAGGCGGGCGATCACGTCCGGCACCGGCAGCTGCGACAGCCGCGAGATGTGCACGATCTCGGGCGGCGAGAGCGCGTGCAGGCGGAAGTCGGGATACCGGGCCTTCACCGCGCGGAACAGGTCCTCGTACCACGCCAGCGGGATGTCCGGGTTGTGCCCGCCCTGCAGCAGCAGCTGTCCGCCGCCGACGGCGATCGTCTCCTCGATCTTCGCGGAAGATCTCGTCGAAGGCGAGGACGTAGCCGTCGCTCGACGCCGACCTGGCGGTAGAACGCGCAGAAAGTGCAGCGCGCGACGCAGACGTTCGTGTAGTTGACGTTGCGGTCGATGATGTAGGTGACGCAGTCGCGCCGGGATGCTTGCGTGCGCGCGCGGCGTCGGCCAGCCGGCCGAGCACGTGCGTCGGGGCCTCGCGTATAGAGCGCCAGCGCCTCGTCACGGTCGAGCCGCTCCCCTGCGCGCGCCTTCTTCAACGCCTGCTGCAACATCGGTCGATCCAGGTACTGTTAAGGCTGTCAGGACGCTTCAGTAGAATCAACAACTTGCAGGACGCTCAGCCGTTCTCACCGACCCTGCACCGGGAACCAGCGGAGCGGCCGGGCGGCCGGGAGACGCCGACCTCGGCGGCGAGGTCGAAGAAGCGCTCCAGCCCCGCCTGCTCCCGCTCCCCCAGCCGGAACTGGATGTTCTCCCGGAGGTATTCGGCCCCGATCGCGGCTTTCGCGGGATCGTCCGGGAAGTACGTCGCGGCCACCGCCTCGGGCGCCGCTGCGCCCGTCGGCCCGCGCGTGCTGCAAGGCCACGACGTCCCCGGGCGTCAACGCGCCCGGCATGCCCGTCCAGCACGCGTAGACAAACGGCAGGCCGGTGAGAGCCTTCCATGCCGCCCCAGGTCGATCTTCTGGAGACCCAGCGCCTCGTGATCGGCAAAGAGCGCGGGGTCGCCGATGAGCAGCGCCGCGTCGGCCACGCGACAGCATCTGCGTCCAGGTCCGGGCCGTGGTCGACGAACCGCGGGGCGATGCCGAAATACTTCGCCGTCATCACGCGCGTGAGCGCGACCGAGGTGCGCGAGCTCGTATCGAGCGCCAGCGACGCCACGCGCTCGATCGGCCGCGCAGTGAAGATCGCGACGGACGCGACCGGGCCGTCCGATGCGACCGCGCAGTCGGGCACCATCGCGTAGTCCGCGCCGCGCAGGTACTCGATCGACGGGATCAGCCCGAGATCGATGTCCGAGGCGTGCAGCAGCCGCGCGCAGGTGCTCGGCAGGTCGTAGCGCACCGCGAAGCGTTCCGGGCGCGACTCCAGGCCGACGACGAGCGGACGGGCATTGAGGTAGACACCGCGCCGATGCGCACGACCGGCATCAGCGGAGTCCGTCGAACAGCGCGCGTCCGTTCGATGGGTTCTCCCGACGGCCGCCTGGATGTTCCGGCGGATCTCCTCCAGCGGCGACCGCCGGCGACCTTCCGCCACTTCGTTCTCGGCTGACACGTCGTCCACGTCGTCGGCGCCGAAGGCCAGTGCGACCTGCGCGAGCTTGGGACCGTAGCGCTGCCAGTCCACCTGGACGTGATCCACCGGCACAAGGAGACGCGCCAGCGCGACCAGATGGACGTCCTCGTAGCCGGTCGAGGGCGTGACTCCAGTCGCCCGGCGCGGCAGCGGCGCGAACACATGCAGCTCCGATGCGTCGCGCACGAGGCCTGCAGCGAGTTCGAGCAGCGAGCCCGGACCGGCCGACGGCGCGATCGACCGTGAGCCGCAGGATCGGAAGACCCGCCGCCCGTGCGGCGTCGACCGCGGCGCGCGGGTCCTCCAGCCGATCGATCGGCGCTTCGGCGACGGCAGCAAGGCCCGCGCCCTGCAACGCGGCCAGCGACGATAACAGGTCGCCCGGCAGCCGCGCGAGATCGTCCAGCGAGAAAGCCGGTGACGGGCACGTCGCCCGCCGCGGCGACTACGCGAGCCGAACGGCGGCGACGGCCTGGTCCACGTCAGCCGGCGTGCCCGACAGTCGAAGCTCTCCGGGACTGCCCTCGGCCAGGCCACGCGCGCCGGCGACCGCGTCGTCCAGCGACACATGCGCGACACGCACGAAGGTCACCCGGTTGCCATGACGCCTGCGGCGCGCCTCGTCGGCGGCCATGCCCAGGGCCAGCAGGTCGCGCGACTGCAGCAGCGCCTCCCGATCGGCTCGTGACGGCGGTTCGCCGGCAAGCAGCCGTTCCAGCAGCGGTTCGATCGAACCCGTCACATCAGCCATCTATCTCGAGTCCACGGTCTACCGCACCGAGATCATCTGCTCGGTGATGCGCTGCGCCAGTTCCAGCGCATGGCGTCCGGCCTCGCCGGTCACCGCGGGATCCCGCCGTTCGCGGACGGCGGCGATGAAGTCTTCGAGCTCACGTGCCAGCGGCTCCGCCCGCACGATCTCGACCGAGCCGCCTTCGATCGACGGCATCGCCGCCGGCGGCCTCACCAGCCGCCAGACCTCGAGCTCCTGTGCGGCGAAGTCGACGGCGACGTACGAATCCGGCTGGAAGAAGCGGATCTTGCGCGTCCGATCGCGGCTGATCCGGCTTGCCGTGAGGTTCGCGATGCAGCCGTTGTCGAAGCGCAGCCGGACGTTGGCGATGTCGATGCGTCGGCGTCAGCACCGGCACGCCCACCGCGTCGATGGCCGCCACCGGCGACTTCACGATCGACAGCACGACGTCGATGTCGTGAATCATCAGGTCGAAGACGACGTCGATGTCGAGGCTGCGATCCGGAAACGTGCCGAGCCGGTGGCACTTCGATGAACCGCGGCGCCGCAGCAGCGCGACGCGCCGCCGCCACTGCAGGATTGAACCGCTCGGTGTGGCCGACGGCCAGCGTCGCGCCGCGTGCCCGCGGCCAGCGCCACCAGGGCATCGGCTTCCGCCAGCGATCGCGCAAGCGGCTTCTCGATGAGCACGGCCGTGCCCGCTCGAGAAACGGCGTCGCCACCGCCGCGTGAGACGCGGTCGGCGTCGCCACGACACGGCATCCACGACGCCGCCAGCGAGGTCGCATCGGCGATGACCGACGTGCCGTGCAGCGTCGGCGATCTCCGCGCGCGTTGCTGGTTGGTGTCGACGATGCCCACCAGGTCGACGCCTGGCATCGTGGACAGGATCCGCGCGTGATGACGGCCCAGATGGCCGACGCCGATGACCGCTATTCGCAGCGGTGCGCGCCCTCATCGCTCCACCTCGCGTCCGACGATAACAATCCCGGCGGCGTCGGCGGCGTCAATGACCGCCTGGCCGTCGACCAGCAGCGTCTTGCCCGCATCCACCGACAGCGCGGTCGCGCCGATGTCGCGAATCACTTCGACGGTCGCGCACGCCGACGACCGGCACATCGAACCGCATGTCCTGGTTCGGCTTGGCGACCTTGACCAGGCGCACGCCGGCGCCGGCCACGTGCCCGGCCCGTCGCAGCATCTCGTCCGTGCCTTCCATCGCCTCGACCGCGACGACCGCCCCGTCCTTCACCGCGATCGACTGCCCGACGTCGAGCGCCGGCAATCGCGTCGGCCATGCGGTAGCCGAATGCGAAGTCCGCTCGCTCCTGATCGGTGGCGGCCGCGCGCGTGAGCGTGCCAGCGCGCGCCAGCAGCGGCCGCAGCAGCTCGGTGGAATCGATCAGCGTGATGCCGTTGATCGCCGAGCACGTCGGCGACCGCGGCGATCAGCGCGTCGGTGTTCTTGGCTTTCAGCCGGCGCAGCACCGAAAGCAGGGTCAGGTCCGGGATGATGCCGGAGAAGATCTTCGCGTGCTTGACCTGGCCGGCCATCACGGCGCGATCGACGCCGGCGGACTTCAGCAGCTTGATACAGGTGCCGAGGTGCCCGAGGGAGACCCAGTGCAGGTCGGCACGCGGCTCGCGCGCGGCGGCGTCGGCCAGCTCCGGCAACGCCTCTTCCTTCACCGCGACCACGGTGACCTGAAAGCCCTGGGCGCGCGCCGCGTCGAGGACCAGAAAGGGAAACCGGCCGTTGCCGGCGATCAGGCCTAGTCGCATTGAACGGTTGACGGATTGACGATCGACGGTTGCGACTTCGTGACGGCAGGGATGCATCCGGGCGCTCGACGACGGCAACCTTCAACCGGCAACCGTCAACGTCCCTACTCGTCCGCCACCATCTCCTCGGTCCGGCGCGTCGGCCGGCGGAGGATGACGCCGCGCTGCGAGTTGCGGATGAACTGCGCGAGGTACTGGACTTCGGGGCAGACGAGCGCGTCGTCGTGCTCGATCTCCCGAAGGGCGCGGCTCGTGTTGAGGCGGCTGACCAGCAGGTAGCGATACGCGCGCTTCAACTTGCTGAGCGTGTCCTCCGAGAAGCCGCGCCTGATGAGCCCGACCGTGTTCAGCCCGTAGATGCGCGCGCGGTTGCCGACGGTCTTCGCATAGGGCAGCGCGTCCTTGGTGACGACCGAATAGCCGCCGATGAACGCGTGCTCGCCGACGCGGCAGAACTGGTGCACGCCAGAGAAGGCGCAGATCGTCGCGAAGTCCTCTACCCACACGTGGCCGCCCAGCGTGGCGCCGTTGCCGAAGATCGTGTCGTTGCCGATCCGGCAGTCGTGCGCGACGTGCGCGTAGGCCATGAACAGGTTGCGGTCTCCGATGCTGGTCAGCCCGCCGCCGACCTCAGTGCCGCGATGGATCGTGACGAACTCGCGGAAGATGTTGCTGCGGCCGATCGTCAGGCGCGTCTTCTCGCCGCGGTACTTCAGGTCCTGCGGGTTCAGGCCGATCGAAGCGAACGGGAAGATCTGCGTGCCGTCGCCAATCTCCGTCCAGCCGTCGACCACGGCCGACGCCCCGATGCGGCAGTTCTGCCCGATCCGCACGTTCGGGCCGATCGACCGCGTTCGGCCCGATCACCGTGCCCGCGCCAATCTCGGCCGACGGGTGGACGATGGCGCGCGGGTCGATGTCGACGGCGCGTCGCACCTCGAGGAGGAGATCGGTCTCGGCGACGACCAGTCCGGCCGTGCGCGCGACGCAGTGCACACGGACCAGCGGGCCCTTGCGATGGCCCAGCGACACGTCGAGCTGTAGCTGGTCGCCGGGCACGACCTGGCGGCGGAACTTCGCCTTGTCGACGCCGCGAAGGTAGACCTGGATGCCGCGGCCCTCCCGCTCGAGCAGCAGGATGGTGGCCACCTGGGTCAGCGCCTCGATCATGAGCACGCCCGGCATCACCGGCGCCCCGGGAAAGTGGCCCTGGAAGAACTCCTCGTTGATGGTGACATTCTTGGCCGCCACCAGCCGCCGGCCCGGCTCGTGCTGCACGACGGCGTCGATCAGGTACGAGGGGTACCGGTACGGCAGGCGATCGACTAGCGTCGGGATGTGGATGGCCAAGGTGTCGCGTCCGGCACTCGATTCAGGGATGGTACACGACCGGCAGAACCGGACAAAGCCTCGTTCACGGGTTCACGGGTTCACCGGTTCGGGAGTGCCGGGTTCAAGGATTCATGGGTTCTGAGGTTCACACGTTCGACACTCGCCGAACCGGGAACCGGTGAACCTGAGAACCCTCGAACCTGCACCCGTGAACCAGTGAACCCGTGAACCTGCGTTCGAGGGTTCCAGGTTCGCGGTTCGTTACGTTACGGCTTCGGCTTGGCGGGGGCAGCCGGCGGCGTGGCCGGGGCGGCTGGCGACGTGGCCGGGGCTGCTGGCGGCGTGGCCGGAGCGGCCGCGTTGGCGGCGTCGAAGCGCTTGATGACGTCGGCCGTCAGGTCCAGCGCCGGGTTGGCGAAGACGATGCCCGAGTCGCGCTGGCTGAAGAGGACTTCGATGCCCTTCTCCGCCACGACCTGCTGAATGATCGGGTACAGCTTGGCCTGGAAGGCGTTCTGCAGATCGTTCTGCAGCTGCTGCACTTCTTCCTGCGCGTCCTGCTGCGACCGCTGGAGCTCCTTCTGCGTCCGGTCGATCCCGCGTTCGAGCTCGGCACGGGCGGCGTCGTTCAGCATCGAGCCCTGCGACTGCAGCTTCTGCTGGTCGCTCTGGAGCTTCTTGTTCAGGTCGTTCAGCTCCGCCACCTTCTTCTGGTTCAGCGCCTGCACCTTGGCAGTCGACGCCTTTCCTTCAACCGACTCGGCGGCCACGCGCTGGATGTCGAGATAGGCGAACTTCGAGCCCTCGGGGAACGGGCGGGGCGGCTGCGCCGGCGCGGCGGCGGCCGGAGGCGCCGGCGTCTGCGTCTGAGGCGCAGGGGCCTGCTGTGCGCGCGCCACTCCCGGCGAAGCGACCAGGGCGAAACCAAACACGAGACCAGGTACAAACGACTTCATGCGGCCAATCCCTTTCGTAGGTGATACGAACCCCTGATTATATCGACAAGCCCAGCCGTTGGGGAAGGTGTCAGAACGTCGACCCGACCGCGAAGCGGAAGACGTTCTGCTTGACCGGCTGCAAGTCGTTGTCGTAAATGCCCTCGTAGTTGATGTTCCGCGCGTAAATCAGGCGGAACGGCACGTTCAGGACCGGCATGAAGAACCGGACCTCGGCGCCCGTGGACATCACGAAGTCGTCCCAATTCATGCGGATGCCCTGGTCCTGGACCTGTCCGGCGTCGTAGAAGGCCATGACGCGGACCATGCTGGCGATCGAGAACTGCAATTCCGTGTTGAACAGCGCCGACTTGTTGCCGCCGAGCACGATGAAGGTGCCCGGCAGTTCCGGCGTGCCGATGTCGCGCGGGCCGATGGACCGGATGTCGTAGCCGCGGATGCTGTACTCGCCGCCAAGGAACAGCCGCTCGTAGATCGGGCAGTGCCAGCGTGCTGCCGTACGGCCGGATGTATTCGTACCTGGGCCCGCATGCCCAGCGTCAACTTGCGCGTGATCGGACGCCAGAAGATCGCTTCCGCCCTCGGCTTGATGAAGTTGACGTTGCCGCCGAGGCCCGCGAAGTCCGACCCGAGCGTGAACCGCTTGCCGGCGTTCGGGAAGATCGGATTGTCGATCGTGTTGTGCACGCAGCTCGGCGTCACCTGGCTGATGAGACGCTTGCCGCCTTCGTTGATGAGCAGCGCGTCGGCCAGGAACGGGTTGCGGCCGATGACCTCCGGGTCGAGGAAGTTCTCGTCGATGTCCTTCACGCGCGACTGCTCCAGCCGGTAGGCGAGGAACATCCGCGAGAAGTTGCCGACCGGGAACCCGGTGACGATGTTGCCGCCGGTCGAGGCCTGCGTGTACGGAGTAGTAGTACCGGATCTCGCGCTTGTAGAGATCCATGCCGGCGGTGATCGGCCGGTCGAACAGGAACGGCTCGCTGAAGGCCAGCTGGTAGTTCTGCACGCGCGCGCCGGCCATCACCGAGAACGTCACGCTCTCGCCGCGCCCGAGGAAGTTCGACGTCTGGAACGCCAGCTGCCCGAAGAAGCCCTCGTACTGCGAGACGCCGGCGCCGAAGGTCAGCTGATTGCGGTTCTGCTCCTCGAACTTCAGCGTGACGTCGACCTTGTTCTTCTCGCCCGGCGTCTTCTCGACCTTGACGACGTCGCTGCCCTCTTCGATCTGCTTGAAGTAGCCGAGCTGATTGATGCGCTTGACGCTGAACTTCAGCGCTTCGGTGTTGAAGACGCCGTTCTCGAGCAGCCGCACCTCGCGCCGGATGACGTTGTCGCGCGTCGTCGTGTTGCCCTGGAAGGTGATGCGGTTGACGAAGTACTGCTCGCCCTCCTGCATCTTCATCGTGACGTCGACGATCGCCGGCTGCTTCTTGGCCTCCGCGACGGCCGCCGGGTCGTTGCCCTTCGACGCGTCCGGGATGTTGCGCGGCTTGAGGTCCGGGTAGCCGGTGAACTCCCAGTAGCCGACGGTGCCGTACAGCTCGCGGGAGATCTCCATGCCCTTGCGGATCTTCTTCTCGCTGTAGTAGTCGCCTTCCTTCAGCTTGAAGAGCGGGCGCAGGCCTTCGGTCTTCACGACCTTGTTGCCGTCGAAGTCGAGGCTGCCGATGCGATAGCGATCGCCTTCGCTGATCGGGATCTTGAGCTCGATGTTCCGGGTCTTCCCGTCCTTCTCGTCCTGCAGGATCTTGACTTCCGGCTGGCCGATGCGCGCGGTGATGTAGCCCTTGTCGCGATAGTGCGCCATGAGGCGGTCGGCGTCCTCTTCGAACATCGCCTCCTGGTAGGTCCCGCGGCTGGTGATGAACGACAGCCAGTGCGCGGCCTTGTTGTTCTTCATCTGCTTGCCCAGCTCGCCGTCGTCCAGCGCCTTGTTGCCGTCGAAGTCGATCTTCTGGATGCGGACCTTCGGCCCTTCCTCGACATGGAACGTCAGGTGGACCAGCTTCGGCCCGCCCGGTCATCGGCTTGAGCTGGTGGCTGACCTCGGCGTACTGGTAGCCCTTGGACGCCATGAAGCTGCGGACGACGCTCTCGACCCGGCGGATCTGCCCGGGGTCGACGAAGCTGTCGAGCCGAATCATGATGTTCTCTTCCTTGAGCTTCTCCTCAATTTTGGACTGATCCAGCTTCTTGCTGCCGTCGTAGTCGACGATCTTGACGCGCTGGCGCTCCTCCATCTTGATGAGGATCCGCTTGCCCATCACGCCGTTGTCGTAGGGGGCGTCGATGACCTCGATCGACAGGTCGTCCAGGAAGCCGGTTGCCCACAGCCGCTTGAAGTCGTCGCGCAGCGTCTCTTCGGTCTTCTCGTCGTAGGGGACCCAGACGCCGTCGGAGGGTCGGCTCACCTGGGTCTGGATGTAATAGAGGTACGTCCGCGCGTCGATGACGGAGGTGTCGCCCTGCGTCGGGAACGTCAGCTGGATGAAGCGCACCAGCGGTCCGGAGTCGGCCGGCGGCAGCCTGGCCGGCGCCTGGCCGGGAGCGGTCCGCCGGCGCCGGGGTAGACGGCGGGGTCGCCGGGGGCTGGGCAGGGGCCGCCGGAGGCTGTTCCGCGGGAGACGGCGCGGCCGACTGCCCGGAGGGCGCGGCCTGGAACGAGCCGGCCTCGGCCGGAACGCACAAAACGGCGGCGATGACACCAGCGCCCGCCAAAAACGCTTTCACCATGTGATCTGAAATCCTGCCCGGGACCGCTCCGGCGGCCTGCGCCGGAGCGTCCCAACCCTCTAGGTTACAGGATGTTGGACGTCTCAGGCCAGCTTGCGGCCGGAATCCGTCTGTCCCACCGGGCGGTAGGCCAACGCCCCCCCATCGAGATACACCTCGACCTCGCCACCGGTCAGGTGGCCACGGATCAACTCCTCGGAGAGCGGATCCTCGATGTAACGCTGAATCGCCCGGCGCAGGGGGCGTGCGCCGTACGACCGGTCCTTGCATGTCGTCTCGATGATCCAGTCGGCGACATCTGACGTCAGGCTGATTTTCAGCCGGCGGTCCGACAGGTTGGCGTTCAGCTGCTCGACCAGCAGCCCGAGGATCCGCCGCAGGTCGTCGTCGCTCAACGCCTCGAAGACGATGATCTCGTCGATACGGTTGATGAACTCGGGGTTGAACGTCCGCTTCACCTCGCCCAGCACCATGTCCGACACGGTCCGGGTGATCTCGCCCTGGTCGGCGGACTGGAACCCCAGGGCGGCCTTCTTCTGGATGAAGCGCGCCCCGATGTTCGAGGTCATGATGATGATGGCGTTCTTGAAGTTCACCCGGTTGCCGAGGCCATCGGTGAGGTGCCCGTCCTCGAACACCTGCAGCAGGATGTTGAACAGGTCCGGGTGCGCCTTCTCGATCTCGTCCAGCAGGACGACCGAGTAGGGATTGCGCTTGACCTTCTCGGTGAGCTGACCGCCCTCCTCGTGGCCGACATAGCCGGGCGGCGAGCCAATCAGCTTGCTGACCGAGTGCTTCTCCATGTACTCGGACATGTCGAAGCGGATGAGCGCGTGGTCGCTGCCGAAGAGGAAGTTGGCCAGCGCCCGCGCCAGCTCCGTCTTGCCGACGCCGGTCGGGCCGAGGAACACGAAGCTGCCGACGGGCCGGTTCGGGTTCTTGAGGCCGGCGCGCGAGCGGCGAATCGCGCGCGACACGGCCGAAATCGCCTTCTCCTGGCTGATGACGCGCCGGTGGAGCTCCTGCTCCATCCGCAGCAGCTTGTCGCCCTCGTCCTGGTTGATCGACGCCAGCGGCACGCCGGTCCACTTCGAGACGACCTCGTCGATGTCCTGCTTGCCGACGACGACCTTGCGGCCGGAGTTCTTGACGTCGAACTTCTCGCGGACGAACTGCAGGTTCTCGCGCGCCGTCACTTCCTGCTCGCGGTAGAACTGCGCCTTCTCGAAGTCCTTGGTCTGGACCGCGTTCTCCATCGCCTCGACGGCGACGCGGATGCTGCGGTTGATCTCGCCGAACTCCTCGCTGTAGCCGGCCTCGCGCAGCTTGGCGCGCGCCCCGGCCTCGTCGATGAGGTCGATGGCCTTGTCGGGCAGGAAACGATCGGTGATGTAGCGGCTGGACTGGTAGACCGCCGCCTCGATCGCCTCGCGCGTGTACTCCACGTGATGGAACGCCTCGTAGCGGTCCTTCACCCCGAGGATGATCGAGATCGCCTCGCTCTCGGCCGGCGGGTCGACCTTGACGGCCTGGAACCGCCGCTCGAGCGAGCGGTCCTTCTCGATGTACTTCCGGTACTCCGAGGGCGTCGTCGCGCCGATGCAGCGGATCTCGCCGCGGCTGAGCGCCGGCTTGAGGATGTTGGCGGCGTCGAGCGAGCCTTCAGCCGACCCGGCCCCGACCAGCGTGTGCAGCTCGTCGATGAAGACGATGATGTTCGGGTTGTCGGTCAGCTCCTTCATGATCGCCTTGAGGCGTTCTTCGAACTGACCGCGGTACTTCGTGCCGGCGACGATGAGCGAGATGTCGAGCGCGAGGATCCGCTTGTCGGCGAGGAAATGCGGCACGTCGCCGTAGACGATCTTCTGCGCCAGCCCCTCGACGATGGCCGTCTTGCCGACGCCCGGCTCGCCGATGAGCACGGCGTTGTTCTTGGTCCGGCGGCAGAGGACCTGCTGCACGCGCTCGAGCTCGTGGTCGCGTCCGACGAGAGGGTCGAGCGCGTTCTTCATCGCCGCTTCGGTGAGGTCGCGGCTGAACTCGGCCAGCAGCGGCGTCTCCTTCACGCGAGTGAGCGTCGTCTTCTCGTTGAGCAGCTGGACGATGTCGTCGCGGACCGTGTTGAGCCGCATCCCCTTTTCCATGAGGATGGAGGCGGCGACGGATCGCTCCTCGCGCAGGATGCCCAGCAGCAGGTGCTCGGTGCCGATGTAGTTGTGGAGGAGCCGGTCGGCCTCCTCAGCGGCAAACTGGAGGACGCGCTTGGTCTCGGCGCTGAACGGAATCTCGACCGAGGTCGAGACCTTCTCGCGGAACACCGTGCGGCCCTCGATTTCCTTGCGAATGTTTTCGAGCGAGAGGTGCGACCGCGCAAAGATGCGGCTGGTCAGACCTTTCCCCTCGCGGATGAGACCCAGCAGCAGATGCTCGGTCTCGATGGAGACGCTCCCGAGCTGGCTGGCCTCGTACCGGGCGAAGAAGAGAACTCGTCTTGCCCTTTCGGTGTACCGTTCGAACATCCGGCCTACCCGCGCTGACTGAGTTGTCGACAAGTGCAGGGCGCGTCAGCGTCCCTTTTTCCGATTATACGGCAGCGACCGGCGGTCCGGACGTTCCCGGCGGAAAAGTCCGTCATCCGGAGGGCTGGACTGACTATCGGACGAGGGTGGCGCCGGCCACAGCGATCCGTGCCGATGGATCGGATCAGGCGGGGACGAGCGTCCCGCCTTCCAGCCGCAGGACGCGGTCGCAGGCGGCCGCCAGGCGCGGGTTGTGCGTGGCGATCACCGAGGTCAGCCCGTGTTCGCGGTGCATCTCGCGGAACAGGCCGTTGAGCGCGTCGCCCGTGCGCTCGTCGAGGTCGCCGGTGGGCTCGTCGGCCAGGATCAGCGCCGGCTGCATCACCAGCGCCCGGGCGACGGCGACGCGCTGCTGCTCGCCGCCCGACATCATCGACGGCCGGTGGTCCAGCCGATCGGTCAAACCTACACGGTCGAGCAGCCGCCGCGCCGCCGCCTGCGCCTCGGGCACCGGGCGGCGCGCGATGCGCATCGGCAGTTCGGCGTTCTCGAGGGCCGTGAACTCCGGCAGCAGGTGGTGGAACTGGAAGACGAACCCGACGCGGGCGTTGCGGAACGCGACCAGTTCCTCGTCGGCCAGCGCGCCGAGGTCGCGGCCCTCGACGATGACGCTGCCGCTGTCGGGGCGGTCGAGCCCGCCGAGCAGGTGCAGCAGGGTGCTCTTGCCGACGCCGCTGGCCCCGACCACGGCCACCATCTCGCCTGCCTCGACGGCCAGATCGAGATCCCGCAGGACGTGGATGTCCTGGGCGCCGACGCGGTAGTGCTTGTTGAGGCCGGAGACGGTGATGAAGGGCATCAGCGCACCTGTCGCTCGGCACAACCGCGACGCCGCGAAGACGCTATGCCGCGATGAGCTCTCGTTTTCCCATTGCCCCTGAGGGCCGGGCCGATCGACCCAACCGACCGTCGCGGCCTCGCGGCCTCGCGGCCTCGCGGTTGTCGCACGGTCATTCGAATCTCAGCGCCTGCACCGGGTCGAGCCTGGCGGCCTGGCGCGAGGGGTAGATCGTCGCGACGAAGCAGATGACGACCGCCGCGGCGACCACCGCGGCGAAGTCCCAGGGAAGCACGACGAAGGGGACGTGCGCGATCTGGTAGACGTCGGCGGGAATCTGAATCAGCTTGTAGCGATCGGCGACCCAGCAGATCGTCGTGCCGAGCACCGAGCCGGCAATCGTGCCTACCAGCCCGATGAGCAGGCCCTGCAGCATGAAGATGATCGTCACGCTCCGGCGTGACGCGCCCATCGTCTTCAGGATCGCGATGTCGCGGCTCTTCTCCATCACCAGCAGCACCAGCGAGGCGATGATGTTGAGCGCCGCCACGATCACGATGAGGGCGATGGTGATCGAGATGGCCATCTTCTCGAGCCACAGCGCCGAGAAGAGCGGCCCGTTCATGTCCGCCCAGTCCTGCGCGGTGTACTCGGGCCCGAGCTGCTCCTGCAGGCGCGCGGCAATCTCCGGCGCGGCATACATATCGCGCACCTTGAGCTCGACGAGCGACGGCGGCGTGCTCAGCAGCCGTTCCGCCATCGGCGAGGGTCACGAACCCGCCGGCCGAGTCGATGTCGTAGAGGCCGAGGCGATAGATGCCGGCGACGCGCAGCCGCCGCGCCCGCGGCATCATGCCCATCGGCGAGAGCGTGCCCTCCGGCGTCAGGATCGTCACCGAGTCGCCGACGGCCAGGCCAAGGTCCTTGGCAAGGCCGACGCCGATGAGGATGCCGGGAGGCGTCTCCTCGTCTGGCGACACGAGGTCGGCGACGCGTCCCTGCACCATCGCGCTGCCGACATTGGTCACCTCCGGCTCGAGCGCCGGGTCGATGCCCTTCAGCGTGACGAACGCATCGCCGCGCCCGGTGCGCAGCAGCGCCTTGCCGATGATGGCCGGAGCCGCGCCGACCACGCCGTCGAGGGCGCGAAGCTTGCGCACCTCGGCGCGGTGGTCGAGTCCCAGCCCGCCGGTCTTCCAGACGTAGATGTGCGCGCTGGCGCCCAGAATCCGGTCGCGCAGTTCCCCTTGCAGCCCGGTCATCAGCGCCAGCGCGATGATGAGCGCGGTCACGCCGACGGCGACGCCGATCGTCGAGATCAGCGAGATCACCGAGATGAACGCCTGCTTCCGCCGCGCGAGCAGGTAGCGAAGGGCGATGTGGAGTTCGAAGGGCATATGTCGACTTCGACTCGCGGTTCAGCGACGTTCAGCTATGGCCGGTCTCTGACTCTGTCGTCGACGCGGCTTGCAACGCAGTTGCGCCGACTCCGCCGCATGTGCGGAAACAGGATGACGTCCCTGATCGACGGACTGCCCGTCAGCACCATCACGAGTCGATCGATGCCAATGCCCTCGCCGCCGGTTGGCGGCAGGCCGTACTCGAGGGCGCGGACGTAGTCCTCGTCCATTGGATGCGTCTCGGCGTCGCCCTTCCGCTTCTCTTCCAGCTGCATCTCGAAGCGGCGGGCCTGCTCGAGCGGGTCGTTGAGCTCGCTGAAGGCGTTGGCGACTTCGAAGCCGGCGATGTAGAGCTCGAATCGCTCCACCGTGTCCGGGTCGTCGGGGCGCTGCTTGGAGAGCGGCGACACCTCGGTCGGAAAGTCGTAGACGAACGTCGGCTGGACGAGATCGGCTTCCCAGAGCCGCTCGAAGATCTCGGTCGCCGCCTTGCCGGCGGTCGTGCCCGGCGCCAACTCGATGCCCAGCCGCCCGGCGATGACCGACGCGCGGACGCTGTCTCGCAGATCCGGCTCGGTGACCGGCTCGCCCAGCCGCTCGCTGGCGCGCTCGGCCGCCGCATGCCGCAGTGACAGGCGCCTGAACGGGCCTTTGAGCGAGATCGGCTGGCCGTTGAACACCACCTCGTCGCCGGCCCCCGCCTCGCGCGCCGTATAGCTGATGAGCTCTTCGGTCATCGCCATCAGCTCGTGATAGTCGGCATACGCCTGATAGAACTCGAGCATCGTGAACTCGGGGTTGTGCTGCGTCGAGACGCCCTCGTTCCTGAAGTTGCGCGACAGCTCGTAGACCCGCTCCATGCCGCCGACGACGAGCCGCTTCAGGTACAGCTCGGGCGCGATCCGCAGGTAAAGGTCCATGTCGAGCGCGTTGTGATGCGTGACAAACGGCCGCGCCGCCGCGCCGCCGGCGATCGGCTGCATCACCGGCGTCTCGACCTCGACGAAGCCGCGCGCGTTGAGGAACGTGCGGATCGCGTTGACGGCGCGGGCCCGCACCTCGAAGACGCGCCGGCTCTCCGGCGTCACGATCAGGTCGAGGTAGCGCTGGCGGTAGCGTGTCTCGACGTCCTGCAGGCCGTGCCACTTCTCGGGCAGCGGCAGATGGCACTTCGCCAGAAAGACCAGGCGGCGGGCCCAGATGGTCAGCTCGCCGGTCTTCGTGCGGAACAGGTGGCCCTCGACGCCGACGTGGTCGCCGAAATCGAGCAGCTTGAAGATCTTGAAGTCCAGCTCGGAGAGCGCGTCCTGGCGGACGTAGACCTGGATCCGATGCAGGCCGTCGGACAGCGCGACGAAGTTCGCCTTGCCGAAGCTGCGGATCGCGATGATGCGGCCGGCGGTGACGGTCTCGACTCTCTCCGCCTCGAGCGCCTCGGCCGGCCGCTCGCCGAACCCGGTGGCGATCTCGCTGATGCTGTGCGTGCGGTCGAACCGGCGCGGATAGACGTCCACGCCCAGGTCGCGCAGCGCCTGCAGGTTGGCCTGGCGCTGCTGAATCTGCTCGTCGAGTAGCGTCATGTTCGCTCGAGGTCCGCGGGCAGTTCGCCCCGCTCCACCCGCCCCTTCACCGCGTCGAGGACGCCGTTGATGAACGGCACCGCCTCATCGGTGCTGAATCGCCGCGCCAGCTCCAGCGCCTCGTCTATCACCACCGCCGGCGGCGTCTCCGTCTCGTACATCAGCTCGTAGATGCCCATCCTCAGGATCAGACGATCGAGGACCGGCATCCGATCGAGCCGCCAGTTTCGCGACGCGTCCTCGAGCACCCGATCGATGGCGGCCAGGTGGCCGGCCGTCCCCGACGTCAGGGTCGTCGCCCGCGCCTGCGCGCGCTCGGACAGATCCGGCTCGACCTCGCCCATCCGCCAGAACGTCTGCGCGACCTCCGGAATCGTGAGCCGGCCGACCTCCCATTGATACAGCATCTGCAGCGCGGCGGCCCGCGCCTGTCGCGCCCACTCCCAGCCGCCGGCGTCCGTGCTCACGTGCGCGCTCCCGACGTCGAGCGATCGAGGCGCGCGAGCAGCGTGGCCATCTCGACCACGGCCATCGCCGCTTCCCAGCCCTTGTTCCCGGTCCCCGGCTGGGCGCGTTCGAGCGCCTCCTCGGCGGAGTTGGTCGTCAGGACGCCGAAGGACATCGGGTACTCCGGTGGCGGCGGCGGCGCTGGTGAGGCCCTGCGCGACGGCCGACGAGATGTACTCGAAGTGCGGCGTCGCACCGCGAATCAGGCAGCCGAGGCAGACCACGCCGTCGAAGCGGCCGGTTTCGGCCGCACGCTGCGCCGCCAGCGGGATCTCGAAGCTGCCCGGGACCCTGATCGTCGTCACGTCGCCGGGGACGACGCCCGCCGCCGTCAGCGCCTCGAGCGCGCCGCCCAGCAGCTTCTCGGTGACGAAGTCATTGAAGCGCGCCACCACCACCGCGAAGCGGAGGCCCGGCGCCTTGGTGGCACCCTCGAGAATCGACATGGACTCGGAACCCACAACCCTTACCGACCTGCAGACATACCGACCTGCAGACCTACAAACCTACCGACCCACCGAACCCTACCGACCCACCGACCAGCGCCCTACAGACCCACCGCCGTCGTCATCGCCCTTCGAACCGCGCCTTGCGCTTCTCGAGGAACGCACGGGTGCCTTCCCGCATGTCCGCCGTCGACGCGGCCAGCCCGAACAGCGACGCCTCGAGCGACAGCGCCGCGTCGAGCGGCAGGTCTGCGCCGGCGTGGACTGCGTTCAGAATATAGCGGACCGCCAGCGGCGCCTTTGACGCCAGCGTATGCGCCAGCGCCAGTGCCTCTGCCCGGAGATCGGCCGCCGGAACGACCCGATTGACGAGCCCGATGCGCTCGGCCTCGGTCGCGGAGATCCGGTGTCCGCCGAGCAGCAGCTCGAGCGCGCGGCCCCGTCCGACGAGCCGGGCGAGGCGCTGGGTGCCGCCGAAGCCCGGCACCAGGCCGAGATCGATCTCGGGCTGCCCCAGCTGCGCGGTCTCCGACGCGACGCGCAGCGTGCACGCCATCGCCAGCTCGCAGCCGCCGCCAAGCGCGAAGCCGTGAATCGCGGCGATCGACGGCTTGCCCATCGTCTCGAGCGCCGTGAAGATCTGCTGCCCCTCGCCGCTAAGGCGCGCGCCGACTCGGCGTCGAGCGCGGCCAGCTCGTTGATGTCGGCCCCGGCGACAAACGCCCGGTCGCCCGATCCGATCAGCACCAGCGCGCGGACCTCGTCGTCGGCGGCGGCGCCAGCGATGGCCTGGCCCAGCTCCTCGAGCAGCTGCCGGTTCAGCGCGTTGAGCGCGCGCGGGCGATTGAGCGTGATCACCTGCACCGCGGCGTCGCGCTCGATCTGGAGGGTCTCGAAGGTCATGAGAGCTGACCGGCCTTGCCCGGGACCTGGCGGCCGTCGCGCGCGCGGCCGCGCGACCAACGGCCGACACCCCACACCAGAAGCACGGCGCCGGCCGCGCCGACGGCGTCGGCCAGCAGGTCGCGCAGGTCGGCAGTGCGTCCCGGCACGAAGCGCTGGTGCCACTCGTCGGTCGCGCCGTAGGCGGTCGTGATGGCGATGGCCTGGAACCCGACCGTGGTCGTCACCTCACGCCACCGCCCGCGCACCACCGCGCGCAGGACGAGCAGCGCCAGGCCGGCGTAGAGCGCCACGTGCACGTCCTTGTCGGTAACTGGTCCCGGCAGCGACGGCGGAAAGCTGATCGACGAGCACACGAAGATCGCGATGGCGTAGACGAGCGCCGGCCCCCACCACTTCAGCCACACGGCACGTCTGTCGGGCGCGGCCGCGACGGACAGATCGGACTCGGACGCCACGTCGATCGTCAGAGGGGAAACGGCAGCATCAGCCACGCGGCCGCGATCGCGCCGATCACGAACCCGCCGAACAGCGTCGCGCCGAAGCGCAGCTGATCCCGGGGCTCGTCGCGCGTCAGCACGGCGAACACGACCGAGACGAACAGCGAAAACAGGATCAGCAGGCCGAGGTGTGTCTGCACGGGAAGCTACTTCCGGCCGGCAGCGAGATCCCACGCGTCGCAGGCGACGAGCAGGTTCAACAGGCCCGCGACGATGACGAAGGTGTTGCCGTATTCGTAGGTGACCGCGAGAACTGAGCCGGCGCCGAGCGACAGGACCCGCGCGATCAGGTACGGCAGGCCGATGCCGACGTCGGCAATCGCCGCCAGCGCCACGAGCGGCTGCTGCAGTTCGAGCGGGAAGAGCCGGCCGCCCAGCGCGAGGCCGGTGGCGAACATCGCCGGCAGGACGACGAGAAAGATCAGCCCCTTCGCGCGCTGACCGCTCCACAGGTGGCCGGCGCCGGGGATGAGCCAGGCCGCCACGGCGATGACCAGCGGGTGGACGCCCTGCGCCCGTTCGATTGTCGTGGCTCGCACGTTCATCAGTCTATCAGCCTTCAGTCGAATCGGCCTTCAGCCTTCGGCCGTCGGGCCGATTGAGTCGCGACATCCGCGGAATCGCCGAAGGCTGAAGGCTGAGAGCTGAAGGCCGAAGGCTGTTACTCTCCCCCCGATGTCCCGATTGATCGGCACCGGTCTGCTGGCGCTGGCGGCGGTGGCGGCACTTGCCCTGCCGCTCCTGCCGTGCCTGGACTCGCCGGCGGCCAGCCGGGTCCGCGCCGGCGTCGTACGCCGTCGGCCGGCTGATCTGTCACCAGCGCGCCGATCGGTCGTTTTCGACGTGTGGACGGCAATGGGCCGTCTGCGGACGGTGCACCGGCCTCTACCTGGGTGCCGGCCTCGGGGTACTGCTGGCGGCTGGCGGGGTCGGACGCGGCGTCACCTGGCGGCAGTGGCGGCGGCGTGTGACCGCGGCGGCGGCGCCGACGGCGCTCCTGTGGACGCTCGAAGTTGCCGGCCTCATCGATCCCGGCAACGCGGCCCGCTTTGCCATCGCGATGCCGCTCGGCGTCGACCACGGCGCTGTGGCTCTCCGCGGTCGCCCGCGGTGAGCTGCGATAGGTCGGCTTCACGTGCCGCGTGCTTAGTGCTGGGTGCTACGTCGTGCTCGGTGCCGCGTGCTGCTGCGTGCGGTGCTGAGTGCAGGCACGGGGCACCGCACGAAGCACCAGGCACGCTGCACCGCGCGCGGCACTAAGCACTAAGCACGAGGCACCCAGCACAGACTTCGAGGTGCTAGCCGGCCAGCGGCCCGAAGTAGGACTCGTACCGCGCGGCAAACTCCTCGAACGAGTAGGCGTGGCTCGACCCGCCCAGGTGTTCCAGCGCGTAGGTGGCGGCGACGCTCCCCAGCCGTCCGCATGTCGTCAGGTCCATGCCGGTGACCATGCCCTTCATGAAGCCGCCGCGGAACGCGTCGCCGACGCCGGTCGGGTCGACGATCCGCGCGGGCGGCACCGCGGGGATGTCCACCTGCGAGTCGCCCTCGAGGATCGAACAGCCGTGCTCGCCCTTGGTGATGACGAGCAGGCCGGCGCGTTCCAGGACCGCCGCCTCGTCGAGACCGGTCTTCTGGCGGATCAGCTCGAACTCGTAGTCGTTGCAGATGACGACGCGGGCGCCGACGAGGCCGTCGCGGAGCTCCTCGCCCGACATCCGCGCGCACTGCTGGCCCGGATCGAAGATGTACGGGATGTCGAGCGTCCGGCACTCCTCGGCGTACTGCAGCATCGCGCCGGGGTCGTTCGGCGAGATGATCGTCAGCTGCACGTCGCCGGCCGTCCTGAACGAGAGCTCACCGGCGTTGGCCATCGCGCCGGTGTAGAACGACGCGATCTGATTGTTCTCGGTGTCAGTGCTGCAGAAGAACGACGCCGTGAATTTGCCGGGCACGTCCTTGACGAGCGACGTGTCCACGCCGGCCGCGTCCAGCCAGCGGCGGTAGTCGCCGAAGTCCTGCCCGGCCGTCGCCATCAGCCGCGGCCGCTCGCCGAGCAGGGCCAGCGTGTAGGCGATGTTCGGGGCGCAGCCGCCGCGCCGCTTGTCCATGCTGTCCACGAGGAAGCTGAGACTCACCCGCTGCACGTGCTCCGGGAGCAGGTGCTCGGTGAACTTGCCAGGGAACGACATCAGGTAGTCGTACGCGATCGATCCGGTCACAACAATGCTCAATCAGTTAGATCTCTCACATGGCAACCCAGGACACGAGGAGCCACGGAGACCGCAGCGAGAGAACGAATACGGAGCGGCCGGATGAGACCCTGACGCCCTGGTGCATCCCTGCGCTGCCTGATTCCATCCGGTGCGTTCTTCGTGACCTCCGTGTCTCCGTGGTTGCCGTACGTGATCAATGAGTGTACTTGCTAACAATCGGCGCCAGCTCGCGCTTCACGTCGCCGGGAATCATCTCCGCACGCGTGATGATCGCCGAGGCCAGGGCCGTGGCGCAGGCGCACGTGCGTTCGGCCGGCACCTTGGCCACGGCCTCGGCGATCAGCTGCTGCGCGGTCTTGGCGTTCTGCAGCAAGGTCGCCACGACCATGTCTACGGTCACCGAGTCGTGGTCCGGGTGCCAGCAGTCGTAGTCGGTCACGAGCGCGATGGTCGTGTAGCAGATCTCCGCCTCGCGGGCGAGCTTGGCTTCCTGCAGGTTGGTCATGCCGATGATGTCCATCCCCCAGGACCGGTACAGCTTCGACTCCGCCAGCGTCGAGAACTGCGGGCCTTCCATGCAGACGTAGGTGCCGCCGCGATGCACGGTCGCGCCGACGCGGTCGCCGGCGTCAGCCGCGATGTCTGCCAGCGTCGAGCAGATCGGGTGCGCGAACGCCACGTGCGCAACGAGCCCGCGGCCGAAGAACGTGCTGACGCGGCCCTTCGTCCGGTCGTAGAACTGATCGGGCACGACGATGTCGAGCGGCTTGTACTCTTCCTTCAGGCTGCCGACCGCGCTCGCCGAGAGAATCGACCCCACGCCGAGCGACTTCATCCCGAAAATGTTGGCCCGGAAGTTGAGCTCCGACGGGCTGATGCGATGCCCCGCGCCGTGCCGGGCCAGGAACGCGACGCGGCGTCCACGAAGTGTCGCGAGCACGTAGGGCCCCGACGGCTCGCCAAACGGCGTGCTGACGTGCACCTCCGAGCGGTCCGTCAGTTCCGCCATGTCGTAGAGGCCGCTGCCTCCGATGATCCCGATCTCTGCCTGCATTCGCTTCGTCTCCCTCGCGCACCGATCACAACCGCGACGCCGCGATGACACGACGCCGCGATGCACTACAACGGCCGGGCTGACATCGTCGCGGCTTCGCGGCGTCGCAACTTAGTGGTTGTCGTCTACAAGACTCGCTCGACACGGAGCCGGCGGTTCTCCTCCCTGATGCGGCCAGCGGCCACCTCGGGATCGTGCTCGAACAGTATCAGATAGTCCCGCTCCACCGCCTCGTGCAGGAACGCCCGCTTGAAGGCCAGCGTCTCCATCGGGTAGAGGTCGTATCCCATGATGTACGGGAGAGGCAGGTGCGCCACCGTCGGCAGCAGGTCTGCCGTGAAGATCGCCGTCGATCCGCCGCTTTCGATCTCGACAATCTGGTGGTGGCGGGTGTGCCCGCCCGTCCGGCGCACCCGCACGCCCGGCGCCACCTCGCCGTCGTCGTCGAACAAGTCGAGGACACCGGCCTCCTGCAGCGGGACGTAGTTCTCGAGGAAGTAGCTGGCGCGGTTGCGCTCGTGCGGGTGGCATGCGTCGTCCCACTCGCCGCGTCGAACGATGTACCGGGCGTTGGGGAACGTCGGCCGCAGCGTCCCATCCGCCTGCCGCGTCGTGAAGCCGCCGGCGTGATCGAAGTGGAGGTGCGAGGCGATGACGAGATCGATGTCCGGCGGCTCGACGCCGGCCTCGGCCAGCGAGCGCTCCAGCGCCGGCACGCCGTCGAAGGCGTAGATGTCGGCCGCCTTCGCGTCCAGCTTCCCGCCGGCGCCGGCATCGATCAGGATGGTCTTTCCGCCGCCCTGCACCAGCCACGTTCGCATCGCCAGCCGGATTCGGTGGCGAGCGTCGGGCACCGCCACTTTCTCCCACAGTATCCGGGGCACGACGCCGAACATCGCTCCGCCGTCGAGCCCGAAGTAGCCGTCGAGGACAGGGGTGAGCGTGAACGCTCCGAGCGGCAGCGACCTCCCGGACACGATCAGTGCGGCTCCCCCGGCGCGCGCTGCTTCAGCTCGATGAGAACGCCGAACGCCGACGACGGATGAATGAAGGCGACGCGCGAGCCGTGTGCGCCGGCCCGTGGCGTCTGGTCGATCAGGTGCACGCCGCGCGCCTGCAGCCGGTCGAGGGCGGCCTGCACGTCGGCGACTTCGAGCGTGATGTGGTGGATGCCCGGGCCGCGCTTCTCGACGTACTTCGCGATCGCCGACTCGCTGCCGGTCGCCTCGAGCAGCTCCAGCGCCGGCCGTCCGACGGGCACGAAGCTGACGCGCACCCGTTCTGTCGGCACCTCGTGCGGAGCTGAGACGTCGAGTCCCAGCGCCTCGCGATAGAACGCCATCGCCTCCGACAGGTTGGCGACGGCAATGCCGATGTGATCGAGGACGGCCCCTTCCTGTCCGCTGTCCGCCGTCTGTCCCCGGCCTCCGGACGCGATCACGCGATCGAGCACCTGCTCCGCCGCCGAGTACGGGTCGAGTGTGCGATCGGTCAATCGACCGGCCAGCGCTTCCAGATCGGCATCGGGCACGGACCGTCGGACGCGCTGCATGAACGCGTTGTTCAGGAGCTCGCGAAGGCGGAACTCGCTGCGCGCGTGACGCCGCGACTGCACAAGGCCCGGGGCTGCCTCGCGAAACCGGCCGATGGCGTCCACGAGCGCGTCGACGCCGACGCCGCGCGTCGCCTCGGTCTTGAGGACCGGCGGACGCCACTGCCCTGCCTCGAATGTCTGCAGGCTCAATGTCGTCTCGACCGCCGCCACGGTTCGGTCGGCACCTTCCCGATCAGCCTTGTTCACGACGAAGATGTCCGCGATCTCCATGATGCCGGCCTTCAGCGCCTGCACCTCATCGCCGGTGCCTGGCACCAGCGTGACGACGCAGACATCCGCCGTGCGGACGACATCCACTTCGTCCTGGCCGACGCCGACCGTTTCGATGATGACGTAGTCACGGCCGGCGGCATCGAGTAGCAACGCAGCCTCGGTCGTCGTGCGGGCGAGGCCGCCGAGGTGGCCGCGCGTCGCCATACTGCGGATGAACACGCCGGCGTCACCGGCGTGCGCCTGCATGCGCACGCGGTCGCCGAGAATGGCGCCGCCGGTGAACGGACTGGTCGGATCGACCGCGACGATGCCGACAGTGGCACCGGCGGCCCGCAAGGCCGCCGCCAGCCGGTCGACGAGCGTGCTCTTGCCGGCGCCGGGCGGCCCGGTGACGCCGATAGTCCACGCGCGGCCCGAGTGCGGATAAAGCGCCGCCACCAGCGCCGCCGCCGCCGGCGATTCGTCCTCGACGAGCGAGATGGCGCGCGCCAGCGCCCGGACGTCTCCGGCGCGCACCCGATCGGCGAGCGAGGCGGTGGTCACGATGTCTGCGGTCTCAGCCGAGCAGCTGCCGGGCGATGACGAGGCGCTGGATCTCGCTCGTGCCCTCGCCGATCGTGGTCAGCTTGACGTCGCGGAAGAACTTCTCGGCCGGGTAGTCCTTCACGAACCCATAGCCCCCATGTATCTGCACGGAATCCTCGGCGGCGCGCACCGCCACTTCGCTGGAGTACAGCTTTGCCATCGCCGACTCGAGTGTCGTCCGCTGCTGCTGATCCTTGAGGAACGCGGCGCGATACGTGAGCAGGCGGGCGGCCTCGATGCGGGTCGCCATGTCGGCGAGCTTCCACTGAATCGCCTGGAACGACGCGATGGGCTGGCCGAACTGCTTCCGCGACGCGGCGTAGGTGCGGGCCGCATCGAACGCCCCCTGTGCGAGGCCGACCGACAGCGCGGCGATGCCGATGCGGCCGGCGTCGAGCACCTGCAGCGCGCCGATGAAGCCCATGCCGACCTCGCCGACCAGCTGATCGGCCGGCACGCGGCACTGGTCGAGGATTACCTCGGTCGTTTCTGACGCGCGCATGCCCAGCTTGTCTTCCTTCCGTCCGGCCCGCAGCCCTGGCGTTCCGCGTTCGACGATGAAGGCGGAGATGCCCTTTGCGCCCTTCGAGCGATCGGTCGCGGCCATCACGACGAGCACGTCGGCGCTTGCGCCGTGGGTGATGAACGTCTTGGTGCCGTTGAGCACCCACGCGTCGCCATCGCGCGTCGCCGTCGTTCGAGTGCCCGCGGCGTCGCTGCCGGCGTTGGGCTCGGTGAGCGCCCACCCGCCCAGCTGGTCGCCCTTTGCAAGCGGCGTCAGCCACCGCGCTTTTTGCGCGTCGGTGCCGAACATGTAGATGTGCGCGGGTCCCAGGCCGTTGTGCGCCGCTACCGACAGGGCGACGGACGGGTCGACGCGGGCGAGTTCCTCGAGACAGAGGCAGTAGTCGATCGACGACATGCCTGCGCCGCCCCACTGCTCGGGGAACTGGATCCCCATGAGCCCGAGCGCGGCGAGCTTGCCGATCAGCTCGCGCGGAAAGCGCTGCGCCTCATCCCACTCCCGGACGTGCGGCGCGATCTCGGCCTCGGCGAACTCGCGGACGGCCTGCCGCAGCAGACGCTGCTCGTCGGTGAGCTCGAACTGCACGCGGTCAGCATATCATTGAGGCCGCGGGCCATCCCGGCCTCGAAAGGAGCTGGCTGATTTGCGTCGCTTTCGCGTGCTGCTCCCCCTCATCGCCCTGGTCACGCTCGCGAGCGCGTCGCCCGCACGCGCAGACCTCACCGCCTTCATCGGCGCGCAGACCAATCCGTCGACACGCCTCACGAAGGGCATCTCCGGCGGCATGGGCTTTCTCATCCTCGGCTTCGAAGGCGAGTACGCGCAGGCCAGCGACGACGACGACTGCCTCCCGCTCACCGCGATCGAATGCGCGCCGTCGGTGCGCACCGTCATGTTCAACGGACTCGTGCAGACGCCGCGCGGCGTGATCCCGAAGGTACAGCTCTACGGGACCGTTGGCGGTGGCTACTATCGCGTGCGGTTCGAGGCTGTCGACATCCAGGAGACCGGCTTCGGGACTAACGTCGGCGGCGGCGTGAAGATCGATCTGGTCGGACCGCTGCGCGTGCGACTCGACTATCGCATCTTCAAGCTGACCGACGAGTTCGAGAGTTTCGGCGTGGAGGGGACGTCGCAGCGGTTCTATGCGGGAGCGAATCTGGCGTTCTGAGGGGAAGTCTGTAGGTCTGTAGGTCTGTAGGTCTGTAGGTCTGGCCACCGACCCACAGACCGCACAGACCCACCGACCCTCTTGCTACTGTCCGGCGGCCGGCGTCTTGCTGGCCGGTGTGCTGAAATCCTTCACCAGTCCGAGTTCGGCGCGGGCGAGACCGGCGAAGGCTTCCTTGTAGAGCGGGAAGAGTTGCTGCACTTCCTGCGGGAAGACCTCGGCGAGAATCTTCGAGATCGTATAGTCGGCGCCCTTCAGGGCGGGCGACAGGATGTTGATGTAGAGCACCGTCCCGTTGGGACCGGGCTCGGCGGCCTTGTACAGCTTCCATCCCTGCGCCTGCTGCTTGCGTTCGGGCTTGTCGCTGTTGGCCAGCGCCTCGTGCAGCTTGGCCATCACCTTCTCGAAGTCCGCGGCCTTGTCGGCCTTGATGTAGAAGGTCAGCATCGCCGCTTCGCTGCCGAAGACGAACGGGTTGGCGGCCGGCGCCGGCTGCGCGGCCGCAGGCGCCGGAGCCGGAGCGGGCTGCGCGGGGGGCTGTGCCGCCGGCGGCGCCTGTGCAAATGCCGGTGACGACAGCGCGAGAGCACATCCTGCCGCGACCATCGCGGCCACCACGGAATTTCGGCGGCTGCGAGCCGGCCGGCAGTCAAATCCAGTCATCGAGTTCCCTCCTCCGGGAAACGCCTACTCTAGCGTACCCACCGACGGCGATACACTTCAAACGAAGAGCGCCATCACGTCGTTCGCCACCAGCATTCCGTGGCGTGTCAGCCGCACGCGACGGCCCTCGATCGTGAGACGCCCGGCCGCGGCCAGCGGTTCGAGCGCGGGCTCGTAGCGACCCCAGAGATCCACCCCGTAACGCTCGCCGACCTGCTGGAAATCGATTCCACAGGTCAGGCGCATGCCGGTGAAAAGCGCGTCGCCCACCTGCTCCTCCAGCGGCCGCTCGCGCCGGTCCACGGCCACCGCGTCGCCGGCGCCGATCCTGGCGATGTAGTCGCCGGTCCCGGCGACGTTCTTCCAGCGCCAGGCGCCGCGCGTCGAATGCGCGCCGCAGCCGAAGCCCAGCCAGGCGCCGTCGCTCCCAGTACTTCAGGTTGTGGCGTGACTGGCGCCCCGGCTTCGCGACGTTCGAGATCTCGTACTGCCCGTAGCCCGCCTCGTCGAGGCGTCCAATCCCCCACAGATACATGTCCGCCGCGTCGTCGTCAGGCGCGAGCGACCACTGCGCGCGCGCCATCTCCTCGCGCAGCGGCGCGTTCGGATACAACTCGAGCAGATACAGCGAGGCGTGATCCGGGTCGAGCGCAATCAACCCTTCGACCGTGGCGCTCCAGTCGTCGGGCGTCTGCTGCGGCAGCCACAGCATCAAGTCGAGACTCAGGTTGTCCACTCCTGCTGCGCGGATGTCGGCGACTGCGGAGCGCGCCCGTGCGGCGCCGTGCTGGCGCCCGAGCCTGGCCAACTCCGCGTCATGAAGCGACTGCACGCCCAGGCTCACGCGATTGACCCCGGCGGCGCGAAACGCCCGCATGCGCTCAACGGTCACGGTTTCCGGGTTGGTCTCGAGCGTCACTTCCGCGTCGCCTGCGACCGCAAACGCCTCACGGCACGCCTCGATCAGGCGCGCAACGTCGTCCGGCTCGAGAAGCGACGGCGTGCCGCCGCCGAAGAAGATCGTGTCGGCCGCCGATCCGTCGCCGGCACGGCGAATCTCGGTCGCCAGCGCGTCGACGTACTGCGCCTTCACCGCGGCATCGAACAGCCCGCGGTTGAAGTTGCAGTAGTTGCAGATGTGACTGCAGAAAGGGATATGGAGGTAGAGGCCAAGCATTGACGAATTACGATTGACGATTGACGGTTAAGCCGGGGCAACGCGCCGGTTCATGCTCACGCGGGGCAACGCGCTGTTCGTCGGCTTGCTACCGGTGTCTGCCCCGAAAAGGCTGAGCCCGGGCGTTCAGCGCGGACGAAGCGTTGGTTGGACGTAACCGTCAACCGTCAACCGCCAACCGTCAACTCCCAGCTTTCCCGCCCGACCACTTCAGCTCGCGTTCGGGCCGGGGCTCGGGCCGCGGTTCGCGCAGCTGGGCGCGGATCGGGCCGCCGCTCTTTGACGGAAGCTTGCTCGGGCGCTTCAGATTCTTCCAGAGCGCAAGCAGTTCATTCGGTCCGGAGTTTGGCTCGGCGTGTCGGTAGTCGGCTCCGTCGAACTCGAGAAAGTGGCACATCTCGTACAGGCGGGAATGCATCCTGAACCCGACTCTGACGAGAAGCGACTCCGGATCGGTCCGATCCTCCTTCTCCTCGTAGTTCGAGGTGAAAATCGTCGGCCGGCGCTCGTTGTATCGAGTGTTGACGATGAGATTGAGCGTTTCCTCAACCCACTCTGACGCCTTTTCGGCGCCGAGGTCGTCCAGCACCAGGAGGTCTGCCTTCATCACCGGAGTGAGCACCTGCGACTCAGTGGTCTTGACGACGGGGTCGTAGGTGCTTCGGATGAGTTTCAGCAACTCGCGCGTGTCGTAGAAGAGTCCCTGGGCTCCACGCGTGCGAATGACACGACGCAGCACAGCCACGGCGAGGTGGGTCTTGCCGATCCCGGGGGGCCCTACGAAGAAGAGCCCCTTGTCGACCACGGGAAATTCCTCAGCGAACCGCTTGGACCGCTGGACCGCGTTGAGAAGCTTCTCGTTCGGATAGGTGATGAACGTGTCGAGATCGCAGCGCTGATACCGTCCGGGTATACGCGCAGCCGCCATCAGCGTCTCGCTGACCTGGGACCGCCAGCAGTCGCAGCGCGTGACGCTACGGATGCCGTCGTGCTCGATCGGCTTCCATCCCGTGCCGTCGCAGATCGGGCAGGCCATCACTGCACTCTACCAGTGCCGAGTGCCGAGTGCCAAGCGACATTCGAGGTCCGAGTGCTGACTCTCCCACTCTCCACTTCTCTACTCTCCACTCAGCACTACGTCTTGTCAGTCCCCGTCGGCGGCGTGGCGCGGACGAGATCGGTGGGCGACGACTTCACCATCGCCGTGCTGAGCCGCTGCTCCCAGTCGTCGAGCCCGCGCGCCAGCTCCTTCTTCACGTAGGCCATGAACTCGTTGACCTCGCCCTGCATGCGCTCCATCTTGCGGCGCATGTTCAGGATCACCTCGACGCCGGCCAGGTTGACGCCGAGCTCGCGCGTCAGCGCGAGGATGGTCTCGAGCTGCTCCAGATCCTCTTCCGAGTAGAGCCGCGTGTTGCCGTCGGTACGCGACGGCTTCAGCAGCCCCTCGCGTTCGTACAGCCGCAAGGTCTGGGGATGGATGTCGTACTTCGCCGCGACGGCGCTGATCATGTAGTACGCCTTGCCAGACCGCTTGCTCGCCATTGCACGCTCCCGATCGGACTCCAGTCGACGGTCGGTCGCAGGGCTGCCGACGCCTGCTTACGTTGCCGTCTCCCTGGTCCAGTCCTCCCGCACGTCGTCTGCCCCGTTGACCTCGCCGAACTTCCGCAGCAAATCCTTCGAGCGCTCGTCGAGGATCCGCGGCAGCACGATGCGAATCTCCGCCACGAGATCGCCGCGCCGTCCGTCGCGCGGCGACGGCGCGCCGCGGCCGCGCAGCCGCAGCCGCTGACCGGATTGCGTGCCGGGCGGGACGCGCAGCCGGGCGGGCCCGTCGAGGGCCGGCACCTCGACCCGGGCGCCGAGCGCCGCCTCGTGGATCGCTACCGGGACCACGAGGTGCAGGTCGTCGCCCTCGCGGCGGAACAGCCGGTGCGGTCCCACGCGCACCGTCACGTAGACATCGCCCGGCGGCGCGCCAAGCCGGCCGGCGTTGCCGGCTCCGGGCACCCGCAAGCGGGCGCCGTCGGCGATCCCCGCCGGCACCGTCACGACGACGACGTCGCTCCGCATCACCTGCCCGACGCTCGCGCATGCCTGACACCCGGGCTGCGACAGCACCCCGCTGCCGCGGCAGCGCCCGCATGGCCGCGTGAAGACCATATGGCCGCGCGCCGACCGCACGATGCCGGCGCCCTCGCACGCCGGGCAGGACATCGTCGGCACGAGCGCGCGCCCAGTCCCGGCGCAGCGCCCGCAGTTCTCGTACCTCGTGAGCCCGACGCGCCGGTCGCCCCCGGCCATGCTTTCCTCGAAGGTCAGGGCAAGCGTGGCGTGGAGGTCAGCGCCACGCTCCGGGCCGGTTTCCGGCACGTCGTCGCCGCGGAACATCTCGGCGAACAGATCACCGAAGGTGGACTGCCCGACTGCATGGACCGTCGCCGAGAAATCGAAGCCCTCGAACCCGGCCTCGGCCCGCTGCTGCGCGGCCTCGAACCCGAAGACGTCGTACCGCTGCCGGCGGTCGGGGTCGCCGAGGATCTCGTATGCCTGGGCAATCTCGCGGAAGCGAACCGCTGCGACGTCGTCTCCCGGATTGACGTCCGGGTGAAACTGACGCGCCAGCCGGCGGTACGCCCGCTTGATCTCGCCGAGCGTCGCCGCCCGATCGATGCCCAGGACTACGTAGAAATCCATGGTCGATTGAAGGTTGATCGGTTGACGGTTGACGAACTCACTCGTCAATCGCCAACCGGCAGTCGCCATTCCTATTTGCCTTCGTCGACGACCTCCGCGTCGATGACGCCATCCTTGGGGGCGTCACCGGACCCGGCGGTCGACGGCCCTTCGCCGGGCGTCCCGGCATCAGATGGCGCCGCCGACGCGCTGCGATACAGCGCCTCTGCGGCCTTGTGCTGCGCCGCGGTCAGATCCGACAGGCCCTTCTTGATCGCCTCGGCCTCGCCCCGATCGAGCGCGCCCCTCAGCGTCGCGATAGCGCTGTCGAGACCGGTGCGCACGTCCTGCGGAATCTTGTCGGCGCTCTCGGTCACGAACTTCTCGGCGGCGTAGACCGCCTGGTCGCCCTGGTTACGCAGCTCGATCTCTTCCTTCTTCCGCTTGTCTTCCTCGGAGTGCGATTCGGCCTCGCGCATCATGCGGTCGACTTCTTCCTTCGACAGGCCGCTCGACGAGGTGATCGTGATCTTCTGCTCCTTGCCGGTGGCCTTGTCCTTCGCCGAGACGTTGACGATGCCGTTGGCGTCGAGGTCGAAGGTCACCTCCACCTGCGGCACGCCGCGAGGCGCCGGCGGGATGCCGGTCAGCTGGAACCGGCCCAGCGTGCGGTTGTCGCGGGCGAGCGGACGTTCGCCCTGCAGCACGTGCACCTCGACGCTCGTCTGGCTGTCGGCCGCCGTCGAGAACGTCTCGCTCTTGCGGGTCGGAATCGTCGTGTTGCGGGGGATGAGCGAGGTCATCACGCCGCCGAGCGTCTCGATGCCCAGCGACAGCGGCGTCACGTCCAGCAGCAGCAGGTCCTTCACGTCGCCGGCCAGCACGCCCGCCTGCACGGCGGCGCCGATGGCGACCACCTCGTCGGCGTTCACGCCCTTGTGCGGCTCCTTGCCGAACAGCTCCTTGACGATCGCCTGCACCCGCGGCACGCGCGTGCTGCCGCCGACGAGCACCACCTCGTCGATCTGCGTCGCCGACACGCCGGCATCGGTCAGCGCCTGCCGGGTCGGCCCGATGGTCCGCTGCAGCAGGTCCTCCACGAGCTGCTCGAACTTCGCCCGTGTCAGCTTCTTCACGAGGTGGCGCGGCCCGCTCTGGTCCGCGGTGATGAACGGCAGGTTGATTTCGCTCTCGGCGACGGTCGACAGCTCCATCTTGGCCTTCTCCGCCGCTTCCCTCAGGCGCTGCAGGGCCATCCGGTCCTTCGACAGGTCGATCCCGTCCTCGCGCTTGAACTCCTCGATGATCCACTCGATCACGCGCTGATCGAGGTTGTCGCCGCCGAGGTGGGTATCGCCGTTGGTCGCCTTGACTTCGACGACGCCGTCGCCGACTTCGAGAATCGAGATGTCGAAGGTGCCGCCGCCGAAGTCGTAGACGGCAATCAGCTCTTCCTTCTTCTTGTCGAGCCCGTAGGCCAGCGCAGCCGCCGTCGGCTCGTTGACGATGCGCATCACCTCGAGGCCGGCAATCTGCCCGGCTTCCTTCGTCGCCTGGCGCTGCGCGTCGTTGAAGTACGCCGGGACGGTGATGACCGCGCGCGTGACCGGCTGTCCGAGGTAGTCCTCAGCCGACTGCTTCAGCTTCTGCAGGATCATCGCGGAGATCTGCGGCGGCGCGTATTCGGTGTCGCCAGCGCGAACGCGCACATCACCGTTGGGGGCCGTGGCGACGCGATACGGCACCATGCGCATCTCGTCGGAAACCTCCTCGAAGCGCCGTCCCATGAAGCGCTTGATCGAGAAGATCGTGTTCTCGGGGTTTGTGACGGCCTGCCGCTTGGCCACCTGACCTACCAGGCGCTCGCCGGTCTTGGTCACGGCGACGACGGAGGGCGTGAGCCGGCTCCCTTCCGCGTTGGTGATGACGACGGGCTGGCCGCCTTCGATGACGGCGACGACCGAGTTGGTCGTGCCGAGGTCGATTCCGATGATCTTGGACATGGAGCTCCTACCGGAGAGAGACTGAGGACAATGCCAGTATGAAAGTTTAGTCTCTGATTGTAAATGTACTCGGCCCCGCGGACGCACGGAATCGGCAGAGATCGGCCCTTCTGTCGTATACTTGAGACGCCAGCCTGCCTGTCGGTACTGCCTCGTTGCCACGGGGATTGGGGTCCGGCTCATGCGTCGCCACATCCTGCTCGCCCTGGTCGCCTCTGTGTGCGGCGTGAGCTCTGCCCTGGCGCAAACAAGCGCGCCTCCCCCGCACCTCTCCGTCCTCGAGGGCCGAGCCGACGTCGCGCGTGGCACCGAACGCGAGGAGGCGGTGGCGAACACGCCGCTCGCGATCGGCGACCGCCTGCGCACCGACGGCGGCCGCGCCGAAGTGCTGCTCGGCGACGGCTCGGCGCTGCACCTCGACGAGCGCACCACCATCGACATCAACGGCGACAGCCTCGTGCGGCTGATCGACGGCCGCCTCATCGTGCTGGCCGAACGCGCCGCCGCCGGCACGTTGCAGATTGACGCCTCGCCGGCGTCGGTGCGCGTCTTGTCGAGCGCCGAGGTGTACCTCACGCTCCTCGATAGCGGCGCCGGCTCGACCCTGCAGGTCGGAGTCGTGCGCGGGCTGGTGGACGTCGAGACCGACGCCGGTCGCGTCTCCGTTCAGGCCGGCGAGCAGGTGATGGTTCGCGAGGGCGAAGCGCCGACCTATCCGGCGCCTTTCAACTCCGCACGGATGGACGGCTTCGTACGCTGGTCACAGGCGCTCACGGACAGCCGCCGGGGCGCCGCGTCGGCGACGTACCTGCCCGCCGACGTCCGCATGTACGGCTCGACCTTCGATCAGTACGGCAGCTGGAGCTACGCCGCGCCGTACGGCTATGTCTGGTATCCCCGCGTCGCCGCGTCGTGGCGTCCTTATCACCACGGCAAGTGGCGCTGGGGCGTCGGTTTCGGCTGGACGTTTGTCGGCTACGACCCGTGGGGCTGGGCCACCCATCACTACGGCCGCTGGGGGCTGAGCGCGGCCGGCGGGTGGTTCTGGATCCCTAAGGCTGGCTGGGGACCAGCATGGGTGAGCTGGGCCGTGGCGCCAGGCTACGTCGGCTGGTGTCCTCTGGGCTACAACAACCGTCCGGTGCGCGGCTTCTGGAAGCATCCGACTCCGTATCGCGGACCCTACTACGGCGAGCCGTGGCGTGCGTGGTCGGTCGTCCATGCGAGATCGTTCCGCCATGGGTCGCCTGTCCACCACAACGTCATCGACCCGGGGACCTTCTCCGGCGCGCGCGCGCCGGCGTTTGTCCAGCAGCCGACGCCGCCGTCGGTCGCGATTCCGCGCGGGAGCGTCGTCGCGCCGGGATCCCGGGTCGCGGGCCCATCGGTTGCCCCGCGCGGCAACCAGTCGCGCCGCGGTCCCGCCCTGGCGGACGCCAGCGGGGGTACCGGTCAACCGCCATCTCGACGCGGATTCGCGTCGTCGACGCCGAGCGCCGTTCCCGCGCCGCGCGGCGACCAGCCGCGCGAGGTCCCGCACTGGCCGACGCGGGCGTCGGTCAACCGGCGTCGCGACGCGGGTTCGCGTCGTCGACGCCGAGCGCCGCTCCCCCCGCGGTCATCTATCACCGGGGCACGCCCATCGATCCGGCGGCGCAGACACGCGGAAATCCCTACGAGCGCGCCGGCGTCGCGGTCCCGCGCGGGCTGCCGGCCAATCCCGATCGCGGCGACGCAGCGCGCGCGTCCCGGATGCCCGGACCGTCGTCGCCGTACGTTGGCGCGGCCTCTCCGTACTCGCGCGGGCGGCCGGACGGCAACGCACCTGACGCCTCGACCTCCGCCGTGCCGCGCAGCGGCCAGCGGGAGGCGCCGTACCAGCCCGGTCCACGCTCGCGCTACCAGGGGTCTGGCGATCGCGGCGACGCTCCCGCCGCCGCGCCGCGCGGTCCCAGTGAGGCTGGCCCGCCCCGTGGTGGATACGCCGTGCCGCGCGCGACGCCGCAGTCGGCACCGGCGCCCCGCGGCGACTCCGGAGCCTCCACGCCGCAGCGCAGCGCCCCTTCGGCGGGCGCCCCTTCGGGGGGCCGATCGAGCAGCGGCAGCGGCTCGTCAACGGGCACAGCGGTGCCACGGAGACGATGACGCAGACATCAGCCTTCCGGGTTCCGCCTTCGGACTTCGGTTGATTGCGCGATTGTGAACATCGGCGCAATGCTGAAGGCCGAAGGCTGAAGACCGCAGGCGGAGATCCTCGTCCGGCGACTGCTACACTTATTCCAGCGTGGCTCACTACGTCGTCCGCTTCGCCCGTCGCGCCACCATCGCCCTGCTGTTCGTGCTCGCGGCGGGGCTGGGCGCGTTCAGCGGCCTGCTCTTCGCTTCCGCGGACGACATCCCGCAGGTGTCTGCGCTCGACGACTACGCGCCCAATACGATCACGCGCATCTACGACTTCAAGGGCGAGGTCGTCGGCGAGTTCGCCACCGAGCGCCGCATGGTCGTCTCGTACGACCAGATCTCGCCGCTGCTGCGACAAGCCATCGTCTCCGCCGAAGATCAGTCCTTCGAGGACCACTTCGGCCTCAGCATTCCGCGCATCGTCGTCACGGCCGTCAAGGACGTCGTGCACCAGGAGTGGTACGGCGCGAGCACGCTGACCCAGCAGCTCGCGCGGAACCTGTTCCTCACCAAAGAGAAGACGTGGGACCGGAAGTTCAAGGAACTCGTTCTCACGATGCAGATCGAGAAGCGCTACACCAAGCGTGAGATTCTCACGCTCTACTGCAATCACATTCCGTGGGGACACGGCATCTACGGCGCCGAAGCCGCGGCCCGCTTCTACTTCGGCACCTCGGCGAAGGACCTGACGCTCGAGCAGGCGACGCTGCTGGCCGGCATCGTGCAGCTGCCGGCCCGCCAGAGCCCGTACGTCAACGTCGAGTACGCCACCCGCCGCCGCAACTACGTGCTCCAGCGGATGGCCGACGACGGCAGGATCTCGCGCGAGCAGGCGGCCAAGGCGAAGCAGTCGCCGGTCGTCACCGCCGGCCGCCCGACCTCCGGCGGCTTCGCGCCGTTCTTCGTGGAGGACGTGCGCCAGCATCTCGAAGAGCGGTACGGCGCCAAGCGCCTGTATCAGAGCGGCCTCGTCGTCCACACGTCGCTCGACGCGGCGTTGCAGCGTGCGGCCGAGAAGGCGTTCGACGCGGGCCTGCGCCGCGTGGACAAGCGCCGGGGCTTCCGCAAGCCGGCGATAAACGTCATCGCCGCCGGCCAGACCGTGGAGAGCTACCGCCACGACCGATGGCGCCGCCCCATCGCCGCAGGCGACGTCGTGCCGGCGGTCGTCGTCGGAGCAGCCGACGGACGTGCCGCGCCGCGGGCGGCCGGGTCGATTCTCGCGCGCGCCGGCAGGTACCTCGTCGAGATTCCCAAGGCCGGCTACGCGTGGACGCGCAAGACCGGCCAGGACTTCCTGGCGGTCGGCGATCTGATCAGCGTCGAAATAACGGCGCTCGATCCGTCGGGCGAATCGGCGACAGGCGCACTCGAGCAGCAGCCGATCATCGAGGGGGCGCTCGTCGCCATCGACAATCAGACCGGCCAGATCCGGGCGATGATCGGCGGCGTCGACTTCGCCCGCAGCAAATTCAATCGTGCGCGGCAGGCGATGCGGCAGATGGGATCGACGTTCAAGCCGCTGGTCTACACGGCGGCGATCGACCGCGGCTACACGCCGGTCTCGATCATCGACGACGCGCCGGTCGCCTACCCGGCAGGCCCGGGACAACCGCCCTACTCGCCGCAGAATTACGACCGCACCTTCGAGGGGCCGATCACGCTGCGGCACGCGATCGAGCAGTCGCGCAACATCCCGACCGTGAAGACGCTCGAGAGCGTCGGCCCGGCGGTGGTCATCGACTACGCCCGGCGATTCGGGTTCACCAATCCCATGCAGCCGTACCTGTCGCTGGCGCTCGGCGCCGCCGAGGCCACGCCGCTCCAAGCGACAAGCGCCTACACCGTGTTTCCGCGCCAGGGCGTGCACATGACGCCGTACCAGGTGCTGCGCGTCCTCGACCGGCAGGGCAACGTGCTCGAGGAGAACCGGCCGCGCGCCCAGGACGCGATTCGCGCCGACACGGCGTTTGTGATGACCAGCCTGCTCCAGGGCGTCGCCTCGCGAGGCACGGCCGCTGCGGCGGCGGCGCTCGACTGGCCCGTGGCCGGCAAGACCGGGACCATGGACGACTACACCGACGCGTGGTTCATCGGCTTCGACCCCGAGATCACGATCGGCATCTGGATCGGCTACGACGAGAAGAAGACGTTGGGGCGCGGCGAGACCGGCGCCACCGCGGCGCTGCCGATCTGGATCGACGTCATGAAGGCGCGCCTCGAGCTGCGCGGCCGCGAGCCCAGGCCCGAATTCGCGGCGCCCGGCAACATCGTCTTCGTGTCAGTCGATCGAAGTTCGGGCGCCCGCTCGAGCGGCGATCACACCATCAACGAGACCTTCATCGCCGGAACACAGCCGCAAGCGGTGCCGTAGGCCATCTCCCGATGATTCCGCGAACGCCGGTCCGCATGCGATCGCGCCAGGCGTGGCGGCGCTGGCTCGAGAAGTATCACGCCCGAAAGACCGACGTCTGGATCGCCTACTACAAGGCGCACACCGGCAAGCCCAGCGTCTCGTACGTCGAGGCGGTTGAAGAGGCGCTCTGCTTCGGCTGGATTGACGGCCAGGTCCAGCGGATCGACGACGAGTCGTGGTGTCAGCGGTTCACGCCGCGGCGGCCCGGCAGCTCGTGGTCGAAGGTCAATCTCCGGCGGTTCGCGCGGCTGCTGGCAGCGGGGCTGGTCGCGGAGGCGGGCCGGGCGGCCGGTCCGAACAAGGAGACGCGGATCGCGACGACGTTCTGGGACAAGCCCGACGTCGTCCCGGACGACGTGCGAGTCGGACTCGAGGTCAGCCCGAAGGCGTGGAAGGTGCTGCAGGCGCTGGCGCCTTCCCGTCGAAAACAATATGTCGCCTGGCTCTCCTCGGCGAAGCGGCCCGAGACGCGGGCGAAGCGATTCGCCCTGGCCATCGACATGCTCGAGCGCGGCGAGCACCCGATGGACAAGTACCGCACCCCGCGCAAGACCTGACGCGCGTCAGCGCGCCGTCACCCAGGCCGGTGGATCCGGCTCGTCCTTCATCCGGGAGGGCTTCTCGAGCGCCACGCGCCAGCGGTGCAGCCACGACGGCCCGCTCCGGCCGACGTAGGCGTCCCGCGTGGCGTACGCCTCGTCGTCCAGCGCCGAGTCGAGGGTGACGAAGAGGTAGCCGCGCACCCGCAGGCGGCGCAGCAGTTCCGGCATCGCATCGGCATTCAGCCGATTCACGTGGCCCAGCAGCACCTGCGGGATGTCGCGACCGAAAGTGTCGAAGGCGAGCGCTTCGGCAAACGCCACCATCGCGTCCTGGTGCGCCAGGTACGCCGCCATCGTCGCATCCGCACGATCCTGGTCCGAGGCCATGAGCGCTCGTTCGTAGACCGCCGCAAACGCGTAGTCGGCAGCCTCGATGGTGAATGGCGCCACCTTGTAGCCGTGCTCGTTGAGAAACGAATCGACCGCGCGCTTGATCTCGGCTGTGGGTCCGGTGTGCGTGTAGGGGTGCCGGAACCACACCAGCCGTTTCGATGCCGCCACGAGAAGCGGGCGCGTCGCCGCTTCGCCCTTGACGATGTCCGCCAGGTACGCCTCGACCGGCGTGTCGTTGAGATCCGGGTGCGAGTAGGTATGGTTGCCCAGCGTCAGGGACGACGAGATCCACCTGCCGAGCAGCGCCGTGCGCGCCTCGCGCTCGCCGGGCACGTCGAGGCCCCGCTCGTTCACGAAGCCAACCGCGGGCACGCGATCGATCCGGAGCGTCGCCAGCAACCGCGTGTTGATGTCGTCGAGGACCTCGAGCGACGAGCGTTGCGAGACGCCAGGCAGGTCGTCGAACGTCAGCGCGATGCGCCGCACGGGCTGCGCCGGCGCCGATGCCGAGGCGCAAAGCACGCGATGGCGAGCGCGGCGAGGATCGCCCGCGCCATCAGCACAGCACCCGGATGATGTCCGAGCGGGTGATGATGAACGTCTTGTCCGTCTTGAAGTCGCGCACGAGGACCGCCGGGTTCCCGGGCGTGATCATCGTCGCCAGCAGTTCGACGTTGGTCGAGATGTCGACGAACGGAAACGCCGGCTGCATGATGGCTTCGACCGGCTCGAGCTTGACCTCGGGCTGATTCACGAGCTGCTCGTAGAGGTGGGTCTCGTTGAGCGACCCGACGAGCCGGCGGTCACGAGTGATCGAAATCTGTGAGAAGTCGTGCGAGCGCATCAGCCGCACGGCGGCCTCGACCGACTCGGTGGCCTCAATCGAGCACAGCTCGCCCGATACACCGGAGGTCACCAGGTCCGCGGCGGTCTGGCCACTCCGTTCCAGGAACCCCTTCTCGAGCATCCACTCGTCGTTGAACATCTTCCCCAGATAACGCGAGCCGTGGTCGTGGAAGATCACCACGACGACGTCGCCCTTCGAGAAGTGCTCGCGCAGCTGCAGCACGCCGGCCATGGCCGAGCCGGCCGAATTGCCGGCGAAGATGCCCTCCTCGCGCGCGATACGGCGAGTCATCAGGGCGGCATCGCGATCGGTGACCTTCTCGAAGTGGTCGATGACCGAGAAGTCGACGTTCTTCGGGAGAAAGTCCTCGCCGATGCCCTCGGTGATGTACGGGTAGATCTCGTTCTTGTCGAAGATCCCCGTCTCCTTGTATTTCTTGAACACCGAGCCGTAGGTGTCGATGCCCCACACCTTGATTTCGGGGTTTCGTTCCTTCAGATAGCGACCGACGCCGCTGATCGTGCCGCCCGTGCCGACGCCGACTACCAGGTGCGTGACCCGCCCGCCGGTCTGGTCCCAGATCTCGGGGCCGGTCTCCTCGTAGTGCGCCGCCAAGTTCGACAGGTTGTCGTACTGGTTGGCCTTCCACGAGTTGGGCACCTCCCGTTCGAGGCGCGACGACACCGAGTAGTACGACCGCGGGTCCTCCGGATCGACGTTTGTCGGGCAGACGATGACCTCGGCGCCAAAGGCCTTCAGCGCGTCGACCTTCTCCTTCGACTGCTTGTCGGTGGTCGTGAAGATGCACTTGTAGCCCTTCACGACGGCGGCGATGGCCAGGCCCATGCCGGTATTGCCCGAGGTGCCTTCGATGATCGTGCCACCGGGCTTCAGCCGGCCGTCGCGCTCGGCGTCCTCGATCATGCGCACCGCCATGCGGTCCTTGATCGAGTTGCCGGGATTGAACGTCTCGATCTTGGCCAGCACGTCGGCCTCGGTCGCACCGCGCGTGATGCGGTTGATGCGGACCATCGGCGTCGCGCCGATGGCGCCGAGAATGTTGTCGTGGATGCTCGTCACACTCACCTTCCGCCGGATGCGAGCGGGCCTGTGTGCCCATGGAGAGCATATCGCGATTGCGCTCGGCGCGGCCCGATGGCCGGGCTTGCCTGTGGCTGGCGACCGTAGTAGATAGGCACATGCCTCCGGCTCTGTCGAAGCCTCGCGACGCCCGCGCGCGCGTCGTCATCGAGCACCTCGAACCGTGCATCGACGGGGGCCGCTTCGTCGTCAAGCGGGTCGCCGGCGATCGTCTCGCCATTTCCGCCGACATCTTCGCCGACGGGCACGACGTGATTCGCGCGGTGGCGCGCGTGCGTCGGCTGCCGTTCGGCACGGGCGCGCGCTGGACGCCCTGGCACGAGTCGCCGATGGCGCCGCTCGGCAACGATGCCTGGACGACCGACGTCGTCCTTGCGGACGAAGGATGGATCGAGTTCGCGATTCTGGCGTGGATTGACGCATTCGCGACCTGGCGCGACGCGCTGAAGAAGAAGGCCCTGGCCGGCGTCGACGTGGAGAGCGAGTTACTCGAGGGAGCCGCGCTCGTTGGGGCGGCCGCGAGCCGCGTGAAAGGAGCCGACGCGGCGCGACTCGCCGCCGCCGCGACGTCGCTGGACGGCGACGAGTCCGACGCCGATCGGGTGGCGGTCGGGCTCGCCGATGACCTCACCACGCTGATGCAGGCCGCCGACGAGCGGCCCTTCGCCGTCGAGTCAGCGACCGGGCGGGTCCGTGTGGAACGCCTGCGAGCGCGGTACGGCGCGTGGTACGAGATGTTTCCTCGTTCATACACGCCGGAGGCGTCGCGAAGCGCGACGTTTGCCGAAGCGGCCGGACGCCTGCCGGCGATCGCGGCGATGGGCTTCGACGTGCTGTATCTGCCGCCCATCCATCCCATCGGCCGCACGAACCGCAAGGGGAGGAACAACGCCATCGCCGCCGGCGGGGGCGACCCGGGCAGCCCCTGGGCGATCGGTGGCCTCGAGGGCGGTCACACCGCCGTCGAACCGGGGCTCGGCACGCTCGCCGACTTCGAGGCCTTCAGGCAGCGCGCCGAGGCGCTTGGCCTGGAGGTCGCACTCGATCTGGCGTACCAGTGCTCGCCGGATCACCCGTGGGTGCGCGAGCACCCCGAGTGGTTCAAGCATCGGCCGGATGGTTCGATCAAGTACGCCGAGAACCCGCCGAAGCAGTATCAGGACATCTACCCCATCAATTTCGACACGCCCGCCTGGGAGTCGCTCTGGGACGCGCTCAGGGACGTCATCGTCTTCTGGGTGAATCGCGGCGTGCGCATCTTTCGCGTGGACAACCCGCACACGAAGAGCCTCCGCTTCTGGGAGTGGGTGATCGCCGACGTCCAGATGCGCAACGCCGACGTGATCGTCCTGTCGGAGGCGTTCACCCGGCCAAAGGTGATGCGTCACCTGGCGAAGCTGGGCTTTACGCAGTCCTACACGTATTTCACCTGGCGCAACGCGAAGTCCGAGATCGAGGAGTATTTCACGGAGCTGACCGCGACCGAGATGCGCGAGTACTTCCGGCCGAACCTCTTCGCCAACACTCCGGACATCCTGCACGAGTATCTGCAGACCGGTGGGCGCGCCGCCTTCGAGGTCCGACTGGTGCTGGCCGCGACGCTCGGCGCCACCTACGGCCTTTACAGCGGCTTCGAGCTGGCCGAGAACGTGCCGATCCGCCCAGGTTCGGAGGAGTATCTCGATTCGGAGAAGTACCAAATCAAGCCGCGCGCCTGGGACGCGGCCGGCAGCCTCGCGCCGCTCGTGACGACGGTGAACCGGATCAGACGCGAGAACGAGGCGCTGCAGTCCAACGAGACGTTGCGGTTCCATGCGACGGACAACCCGCAGCTCATCGCCTACTCGAAGGCGACCGCCGGGCGCGCCAACCGGATCCTCGTCGTGGTCAACCTCGACCCGGCGCACATGCAGGAGGGCTTCGTGCAGGTGGATGCGGCTGCGCTGGGATTGTCGCCGGCGGGTTATGCAGGTCATGACCTGCTCACGGGCGAACGGTACCGCTGGCAGGGCGGCGCCAACTACGTGCGGCTCGACCCCGCCCGTCGCGTGCCCGCGCACATCCTCCGGCTGGAGACCTCGACGTCATGAAACGTGCCGGCAGCGCGGGGGACCCTCTCTGGTACCGAGACGCCGTCATCTATCAGCTCCACGTCCGGGCGTTTCACGACAGCAGGGGCGACGGAGTCGGCGACTTCGTCGGCCTGACGCAGAAGCTGTCATACCTCAAGAGTCTCGGTGTGTCGTGCCTGTGGCTGCTGCCGTTCTACCCCTCGCCCCTCAAAGACGACGGGTATGACATCGCCGGCTACGAGGCCGTCCACCCGTCCTACGGGACGCTCAAGGACTTCAAGGCGTTCCTCAAGGCCGCGCACGAGCACGACCTGCAGGTCGTGACCGAACTCGTCATCAATCACACGTCGGATCAGCACCCGTGGTTCCAGGCGGCCAGACGGTCGCCGGCCGGGTCGGCCAAGCGCGGGTTCTACGTGTGGAGCGACTCGTCGCAGAAGTACCGAGGGCACGCGGATCATCTTCACCGACACCGAGACATCCAACTGGACGTGGGACGCCGACGCCGGCGCCTACTACTGGCACCGCTTCTTCCACCACCAGCCCGACCTGAACTTCGACAACCCGCATGTGCGGCGCGCGGTCCTCAAGACCATGCGGTTCTGGCTCGACATGGGCGTGGACGGCCTGCGGCTCGACGCCGTCCCCTACCTCATCGAGCGCGAAGGAACGACCTGCGAGAACCTGCCCGAGACGCATGCGGTGCTGAAGGAGCTGAGGGGAGCGCTCGACGCGAACTACGAGGGGCGGATGCTGCTCGCCGAGGCCAACCAGTGGCCTGGCGACGTGCGCGAGTACCTCGGCGGTGGCGACGAGTGCCACATGGCATTCAACTTCCCGCTCATGCCGCGCATCTTCATGGCACTCCAGCAGGAGGACCGGCATCCCATCGCCGACATCATCAGGCAGACGCCCGACATTCCCGACGGCTGCCAGTGGGCGCTCTTCCTGCGGAACCACGACGAGCTGACGCTGGAGATGGTCACCGACGAGGAGCGGGACTATCTCTACCAGGCCTACGCGACGGACCCGCAGATGCGGATCAACGTGGGCATCCGTCGCCGGCTGGCGCCGCTCATGGAGAACAACCGGCAGCGGATCGAGCTGCTGAACGGGCTGCTGTTCTCGCTGCCGGGCACTCCGGTCATCTACTACGGAGACGAGATCGGGATGGGCGACAACATCTATCTCGGTGACCGCAACGGCGTTCGGACACCGATGCAGTGGACGCCCGACCGCAACGCCGGCTTCTCGCGCGCCGATCCGGCCCGGCTCTTCGCGCCGGTGATCATGGATCCGGTGTACGGCTATCAGGCCATCAACGTCGAGGCGCAGGAGCGATCGCCCTTTTCGCTGCTCAACTGGATGAAGCGCATGATCGCGCTTCGGCGGCATCACCGCACGTTCGGCCGGGGCGCCATCCGCTTCCTCGAGCCGAGCAACCGCAAGGTGCTCGCCTACATCCGCGAGTACGAGGGCGAGACGATCCTCTGCGTGGCGAACCTGTCGCGCAACGTCCAGGCCGCCGAGCTCGACCTCCGCGCGTTTGCGGGACGCACTCCGTCCGAGATGGTCGGCGGCACCGAGTTTCCGCCGATCGGTGAGCTGCCGTATTTCCTGACGTTCGCGCCCTACGGCTTCTACTGGTTCCTGCTTCGTGAGGCCGCGGCGCCGCACTCGACGGTCAGGCCGGTGCCGCGCTCCGAGCCCAAGCCGCTCGACGCCCAGTCGTTGCCGGCGCTGCTGGTCGGCAAGGCCTGGGACGCGATGCTCGACACGGCGTCGCACGAGATCCTCGAGCGCGACTACCTGCCGGTCCATCTGGCGACACGGCGCTGGTTCGCCTCAAAGGCGCGAACGCCACGGGCGGTCCGGATCCGCGATCACGTGTGCCTGCGCGGCGGCGACGAGCCGATCTTCGTGCTGCTGGTCGACGTGCACTTCGAGGCCGGCTCGGAGACCTATGTGATGCCGGTCGCGTTTCTCGGCGGTGAGGCGGCCGACGAACTGCTGCGGGAGTCGCCTGATCTGGTGATCGCCCGCATCAGCGGCGCCAGGCGCGGAGTGCTCCACGAGCGGCTCGACTGGGGCGCCGCCGACCTGTTGCTCGACGCCGTCGCCCAGGGCCGCACCGTCGCCGGCACGCGCGGCCGGATTACCGGGTGGACAACGTCGGCGTACCCGGAACTGCGCGGCGACGCCGCCGCACGGCTCGCCGTGCGGCGCTCGGGCACCGAGCAGAGCAATACGTCGTTCGTCTTCGGCGACCGCCTGATCCTGAAGCTCATCCGGCGCACGGAACCCGGCCAGAACCCGGAGCTCGAGATCAGCTACCAGCTGACAGAACGGATCGGCTTCCCGCGCTCGCCGCGCCTGGCTGGCGCGCTCGAGTACGAGCAGCGCGACGGATCGCGCTACACGCTGGGCGTGGTGCATGGCCTCGTGCCGCATCAGGTCGGCGGCTGGGAACAGGCGCTGGACGAGCTGGACCGCTACTACGAACGCGCCGCGGCCTCCGATCAGCCGCTGCCTGAGCCGAAGGCCATCCGTGCCCAATTCGGCGTGCTCGAGCCCGGGACGCTGGAGGTGCCCGAGCCGATCATCCAGCAGATCGGGTGGTACGTGGACGCGGTCACGCGCCTGGGACGCGCGACGGCCGACCTGCACCTGGCTCTCGCCGCCGACTCCGAGCAGGACGCATTCAGGCCGCAACCGATGCCGCGAGAGGAACTGGTGCAGCTCGCCAGAGGTGTGGTCACACGCGCCGGGGCCGTGCTCGAGGCGATCGTGAGCGGCAGAGACCGATGGCCCGAAACCATCGCACCGCTCGTCGCCTCCGTGCGCCGCCGACTGCCGCGGCTCGGCGACGAGCTCGACGCCCTGGTGGCGGCCCTGCCCGATGATCTCTTGGCAACGCGCGTGCACGGCGACTATCACCTCGGGCAGGTGCTCTGGAACGAAGGCGAGTTCGTGATCCTCGACTTCGAGGGCGAACCCGCCAGGCCGCTGGCCGAGCGGCGCGCGCACCAGTCGCCGCTCAAGGACGTCGCCGGCATGATGCGATCGTTCAGCTACGCGGCGTACGCCCAGCTGGACTCGTTCCGCGAGCGACGGCCCGAGGACGCGGATCGCCTGGGAGCCTTCGCCCGCTTTTGGGAATCGAGCGTGACCGCCCTCTACCTGCGCTCGTACCAGGCCGCTGCCAACTCGGCGGCGTTCGTGCCTCGGCCCGAGCACTTCGACGGCCTGTTGCGCCTGTTCCTGATCGACAAGGCGGTCTATGAGATCGAGTACGAACTGAACAACCGCCCGGCGTGGCTTTCGATTCCGCTCAACGGCCTTGCCGATTTGATCGGGCCGGCCGACGACCTCAGTCCCGCCTGAGAGCGCCCCAAGGTCGCGGTGTCTTCGTGATCGACCGAGCGAGCGCTATTCCTCGTCCGCCGTGGCGGCGCTCAACGTGCCAGACGCCTTCTTCATCAGATAGCTCCTGATGAAGCCGTCGAGGTCGCCTTCGTCCAGCACGCGATTGACGTCACCCACCTGCTCCTTGGTACGGTGATCCTTCACCATCTGGTACGGGTGCAGGACGTAGCTGCGGATCTGGCTGCCGAAAGCGATGTCCTTCTTCTCCCCGCTGATCTGTTCGAGCCTGGCCTGCTGCTCCTTCAGCCGCAGGTCGTACAGCCGGGCCTTCAGCACCTTCATCGCCGAGTCGCGGTTGCGATGCTGGGATCGTTCGTTCTGGCACGAGACGACGATGCCCGTCGGCAGGTGCGTGAGCCGCACGGCGGAGTCGGTGACGTTGACGTGCTGGCCGCCGGCGCCGCTCGACCGGTAGGTGTCGATGCGCAGGTCCTTCTCGGGAATCTCGATGTCGATGTCGTCGGGCAGCTCCGGCCAGACGAAGACCGAAGCGAACGACGTGTGGCGGCGGGCCGCCTGATCGAACGGCGAGATGCGCACCAGCCGATGCACGCCCGCCTCGGCCGCAAGCAGCCCGAACGCGTAGTCGCCGTTGACCAGCATCGTCGCGCTCTTGATGCCGGCGACTTCGCCCGGCTGGTAGTCGACGAGGTCGCGCTTGAAGCCGCGCCGTTCGCACCACTTCACGTACATCTTCAGCAGCATCTCGGCCCAGTCCTGCGACTCGGTGCCGCCGGCGCCCGGATGGACGGTGACGATGGCGTTGCGGCGATCGTGCTCGCCGCCGAGCATCTTGCGGGTCTCGGCGACGTCGACGTCGGCCTGGAACTCGTCGAGGCCCTTGGCGAGATCGCCGTCGACCGCCTCTCCGGCCTCGGCCCACTCGACGAGCACGCCGAGGTCCTCGACGCGGCGCTGGAGCGTGTCGCTGAGGGTCAGCTCCTCCTGGAGCCGGCTGCGGCGCTGCAGCAGGGACTGCGCCGCGGCCTGATCCTTCCAGAAGTCGGGGTCGGCGACTCGCGCCTCGATCCTGTCGAGCTCGGCCCGGTGTCCCGGGGCGTCAAAGATAACTCCGGAGATCGGAGGTGCGCCGCACCAGGTCACGGTACCGCTTCAGCTGATCGTCGAGCTCGAACGCCACGATGGAACTCCTGTAGTTGGTCGCCCTCGCACACCGCGAAGGCACGATGACACGATGTCACAAAGTACGCCGGACAATCGACTAGCGTATCAGACGTCGCGTCGCTTCGACGCGAGTGCGGCCGCGAGGGCAAGAACCGTCAACGCCAGGCTTGCCCACACCACCCAGTCGCCGGTCCGTCCGTAGAAGGTCTTCGATTCGATCAGGCGCACATTGGCGGTCCACGCCCCCTCGACGAACAGGGCCGACGCGAACTCGATGCGGCCGTAGGGGTCGACGACGCCGCTGATGCCGGTGTTGGCGGCGCGGACCAGGTAGCGCCCCTGCTCGACGGCCCGCATTGCCGCCATCGCGAAGTGCTGCCACGGCGCCGAGGATCGTCCGAACCACGCGTCGTTGGTGATTGTCGTCAGCAACGCGCTGCCGTTCACCACACCCTGGCGAATCAGGTCCGGGTAGACGACCTCGTAGCAGATGGCCGTCGAGAGCCGGCTGCTGCCGACCGGCAGCGTGTTGACCGTGGTCCCCGGCGCGAAGTCGGACACCGCCTCGACCAGCGGCTTCGCGAAGAACAGCAACCGCTGGAACGGCACGTACTCGCCGAAGGGCACGAGGTGCACCTTGCGGTAGACGCCGCCGGTCGTGCCGTCGGCATTGACGAGAAACGCCGCGTTGTAAATCCGGGGCGGCACCCCTTGCTCCCACTGGTCGCTGCCGATCAGCAGCTGGACGCGGCGGCGCCGCGCCAGATCGCGCACGAGCTCCGATTCGATGTCCTGGTCGAAGTAGAACGGCGTGGAGGATTCCGGCCACAGCACCAGCCGCGCGCCCTGATCGATCACGTGGTTCGAGAGCCGCAGGTGGCGCGCGAAGATGTCCTCAGCGCGCGCCGGGTCCCACTTCACGCCCTGGTCGACGTTGCCTTGCACGACGCCGACCCGCAGCGCCGCCCCTTCGGACGTCAGTCGGTTGTCAGCGAGCCGGGCGTTGCCCCAGAACGCGAGCGCGGCGACCGCGACGGCGACGATCGCCGGCGGCAGCCACCGGCGCGGGTCGCGCGACACGATCGGCCACGTCAGCGCGGCCGCCGACGCGGCCAGCAGGCCAGACACGCCGAACACGCCGGTGATGCTGGCCATCTGCGCGATCGGCAGCACGCCGATCTGGCTGTAGCCGAGCAGCACCCATGGGAAGCCGCCGAAGATCGCGAGCCGCCCGTACTCGCTGGCGATCCACACGAAGGGCGCCAGCCAGATCGCGCCGAGGCCGGCCCGGCGGATCAGCACGTGCATCACGAGGGCGAAGAGCGCGGGAAAGAGCGCGAGGTATGCGACGAGCAGGCCGGCGATGGCCGCCGCCAGCGGAAACGCGATGCCGCCGAAGCGTGCCATCACGCCGCTGGTCCAGTAGACCGTGCCGCCGAAGTAGACGATGCCGGTCAGCAGGCCGCAGGTGAAGGCGCGACGCGGCCGCGCGCCGGACCGCGCCTCGAACACGACGGCGGCCAGCAGAGGCGCCAGGCCGACCCACGCCAGCGCCGCGTGGCCGTACTGGGGAAAACTGAGCGCGAGCGCGACGCCCGCGAGGATGGCTAGCGCGTAACCCAGGGGCTGAACTGCTCTTCCGTCTTGAGGCGGGCCGCGACCTTCTCCGCCTCGCCGCGATCGGCAAACCGGCCGACCTGCACGCGGTAGACCGGCGGCTTGCCGGGCACCGGGTTGAGGACGAACGCCTGGTAGCCCTTGCCGGCGAGACGCTTGACGATCGCGTCGGCTTCACCGCGATCGCGCAGTGCGGCGATCTGCACGGCGTAGCCGCCGCTGGTGACGGCAGCCGGCGAGCTTCCGGCTGGCGCCGCGGCGGGCTCCGGCTTCGGCTCCGGCTTCGGCGCCGGCGGGGGTGCTGGCGGCGGCGTTTCCGCGCGCTTCTGGGGCTGCGGCGGCGCCACTTTCTCGGCCTGGCCTGGCTTGTTCTTGGTGAGGTCGTCGAAGTAGCCGCTTCCGCCCTCTGCCGGCTCGGGCGCGGCAGCGGCAGGCGCCGCGGCCGGCGCCGCCGGCGTCGTGGCGGGGGCGGCAGGCTCGGTCCTGGCTGGCGCCGGCTCCTCGGCCGGCGTCGACGGCCCGAAGTCGCTGGCGACGGTGGTCGTCTGCGGTCCGCGCGCGCCGCGGCCGACCATCACACCCAGCAGGAAAATCACGACCGAGACGACGGTAGCCGCCATGAACAGGAAGACGAGTTGCTTCCCGTTGAGCTGTATTTCGTGGAATCCTTCGTCGCTCATAGAGGTCGCGGGCCGTGCCGCTCGGGACAGTGTAGCACCGGCCTACTTCAACCGATCCAGCAGCGCCGTTGCCTCGGGGAAGCCGGGCGAGAGCGCCAGCGCGCGCTCGGCTTCGAGCCGGGCGGCCGCCGGATCCCGCGCCTGCCGGTACGCCTCGCCGAGCGCCGCGTGTCCCGCGGCCGACTCCTCGCTCCACAACGCGATCTTGAAGGCCGTGATGGCCTCCTGCAGCCGTCCCGCGCGAAGGTGAATGCGGCCGATCAGCAGGTGGGCCTCGGCCTGGTATGGCGCCAGGTAGATGGCGCGCTGCAGCTCGGTCAGGGCATCCCGATCGTTGTCGCGCTCGACGAAGCGCCGGCCGCGATCCAGATGAAACGCGACGAGCTCACGCTGGCCCTTCTGTTCGGTGGCCATGAGCGCGGTGTCCGTGCGGCGCGCGCCGGGCGGATCCAGGTACGGACGGAGACGCTCGAGGTTGGCAGGCACGGTGTCGGCGCCCGGCTTGCCGCCCTGCTCTTCGTACGCCGCGGACAGCCGCCGCGCCAGTTCCCGTTCGCGGGCCGCCTCCGTGGCGGCGCCGGCCGCCTGCAGCGCCGCCGCGAGCACGAAGTGCGACTCGCTCCCGCCGGGATCGCGTCGAACGGCCTCCCGCAGCCAGTAGATCGCCGCCTGATAATCCTGCTCGCGCCAGTAGGCGTAGCCCAGGTTGAACGCGTAGTCGGCCTGCGCCGGGTCGCGCTCGACAGCCTTGTTGAAGAAGTACGTCGCGCGCCCGGTTTGCGCGGTCGTCGGGCGCCGCAGCTGAATCACGCCGAGGTTGTTGAAGACTTCCGGCGCGTTGGTGGCGTCGCCCAGCGTCTTGAGACGATTGAAGGCCGCGTCGTACTGCTTGAGGCTGATCTCGGCGACCGCCGCTTCGAACTGCGCACGTGAGGAGAGCGTGGAGGTGGGAGGCACGGCCAGCGCCGCGTCGCGCGCGCCGGTCCACTGCCCCATCACGGCCCGGGCGCGTCCGAGCGCCAGGCGCGCGCGGTCGAAATCGGGCGCAAGCGCCAGCGCCTTCTCGAAATGGGCGATCTGCGCTTCGGGCGTCTCGGCCTGCAGCCCGCGCACGAAGAGCTCGAATGCCGCGAGCGACGGCAGGTCGCCGGCGGCAGCCGGGCGTGCACCGGCGGGGACGAGCCTGGCGGCCGCGCGATCGACGATGGCGAGCAGATCGTCGAGCCGCCCGCGCTCCTCGAACTCGACGCTGATGCGGCCGGTGTCGATCCTGAGCGCCTGCACCTGAAGTGCCAGCGTGCGCCCGGCGAGCTCCACCCGGCCGGTGACGACGGTGGTCGCGCCGACGAGCTGCCCGATCTTGATCACGGTGCCGCGCGTCAGCACGCCGCGCGGCGGCACCTGGAGCCGGTCGAACGCCCGCATCCGCTCGTCGCGAGCGATGGCATCGGCGCCCAGCCGATTGAGGTCGTCCGCCATCAGCAGCGCGACGCCCTCGCCCAGCCACGACACGCGAGCGTCCCGGCTCGCGTCGAAGGGCACGACCAGCAGCCGGCCGGTCGCGACGCGCTGCGCCTCGGCAATCGTGGCCGTCCCGGCCAACGCCACGAGCGTCAGCATCGCACGCGCCAACCTCATGCCTGCTCCGGCGCGGCTTCAGTCATGTCGATTTGGACGCGACAGACCCCGTCGCCGGTCGCCTGGCAGCCGACGATGGCCACGGTCGCCGGCTGGCGCAGGTCCTTCAGCACCCGCGCGACCGCCGCCGCATGGAACTGGCAGAGCGGCGCCGGGGCCCGGTCGCGCACGCCGCAGAAGATCGAGTTCCTGATCTCGAGCGTGCCGACTCGCTTGCGGATAGAGAGGGTGGTGCGGCTGCCGGTATACGCGCGCACGATCAGCGATCGCGCGACGCCGAGCGCCAGGTGACGCCTGACGGGACCTGGCAGCGACGTCGCCGCCCAGCGGTGCAGCGACGAGAGCTCGCTCACCGCCCACTCGGCCGCAAACGCGCCGGCGGTCGAGGTGACCCGGCCGTAGTCCTCGCCCTCGGTGCGCAGGAAACTGAGCACGGCGTGCAGCGGCGCCAACCCGATCGTCCCGTCACGCAGACCGCGAGGGTTCAGCCAGTTTTCGTAGAACTCGAGCCGGTCTGGCAGCCGGTCGGCGATTCCCTGGTGGAGGGAGGCCACCAGCAGCCGCCCGATACCCGCATCCCGCATTATTCTGTTAGATTGAGTGGTCCGAGGCGTCCCGCACGCGCGCGCCTGTAGGCGGTGAATCGCGCGAAATCGTACCGCAGCCTCCGTGGCCAGTCAACGACGCACCGATGATTCTTCCAGTCCACGACCGCTTGCGTGCAGCCATTGCTGCGCGGCTGACCGAGACGTACGGCCTGGCGCCAGACGAGCAGCCGGCCATCGCCATCGACTACGCGCCCAACCGCGCGCTCGGCGATCTGGCGGTGCCGGTGGCCTTCGAGCTGGCGCGTCGCCTGCGCAAGGCGCCGCGCGCGATCGCGCAGGAGCTGGCTGCGACGCTCGGCGCAATCGACGGCGTCGCCCGGATCGAAGCGGCTCCCAACGGATATCTGAACTGCTTCCTCGATCGCGCGGCGTTCCTGCGATCGCGCCTCGCGGCGGCCGACGCTCCGGCGCCTCCCGCCGGTGAAGGCAAGACCATCGTCGAGCACACGGCGATCAACCCGAACAAGGCGGCGCACATCGGCCACCTGCGGAACTCCGCGCTCGGCGACACGCTCGTGCGCGTCCTGCGCTACCGCGGCGGGCCCGTCGAGGTGCAGAACTACATCGACGACACCGGCGTTCAGGTCGCCGACGTCGTCGTCGGGTTCCAGACGCTGGAGCAGGCGTCGCTCGACGAGGTCCGCGCCCTGGCGGCCCAGCCGCGGTTCGACTACTACTGCTGGGACCTCTACGCGCGCGTGACCGAGTGGTACGAAGCCGACAAGACGCGCCTCGCGGTGCGCCAGCAGGCGCTGCACGACATCGAGCACGGCGGCAACCCGGCCGCCGAGATGGGCGCGTTCATCGCCGACACCATCGTTCGCCGTCATCTCGAGACGATGCGACGGCTGAACATCGAGTACGACCTGCTCACCTGGGAAGGCGACATCCTGCGCCTGAAGTTCTGGGCGCACGCGTTCGACATCCTGAAGCAGCAGGGCACCGTCTATTTCCAGACCGAGGGACGCCTCGCCGGCTGCTGGGTGATGGCGATCGACGACGGGCAGCAGGACGGAGCGAACGGGTCGGTCGAGTCGGGCGAGTCTGAAGGGAAGCCTGCCCGCCGTAGCCTAGGCGAAGGCGGGGCCGAGCCTGAAGACGACGACCGCGAGAAAGTCATCGTGCGCAGCAACGGCACGGTCACCTACGTCGGCAAGGACATCGCCTATCAGTTCTGGAAGTTCGGGCTGCTCGGACTGGATTTCAAGTACCGCCCGTTTGCCACCAGGGGCGATGGCCGGACGCTGTGGGCGACGACGTCCAATGGCACGCCTGATGCGCCCGGGCATCCTGCCTTCGGCGGCGCCGGGACGACGTACAACGTGATCGACGTGCGGCAGTCGTACCTGCAGAAGCTGCTGAAGCAGGCGCTGGTGGCCATGGGCCACACCCGACAGGCCGAGCGGTCGATTCACTTCTCGTACGAGATGGTCGCGCTGTCGCACGCCACCGCGAGGGCGATGGGGTACGCGCCGCCGCCGGAGGACGCGCGCAAGCCGTTCGTCGAGGTCTCGGGACGCAAGGGGCTCGGCGTAAAGGCCGACGATCTCATCGATCTGCTGGAAAAGACGGCGACCGGTGAGGTCGCCAAGCGCAACCCGGAGCTCGCCGCCGGGGATATCGCGCGGACCGGACGCGAGATTGCCGTGGCCGCCGTCCGCTACTTCATGGTGAAGTACTCGCGCGGCAAAGTGATAGCCTTCGACATCGACGAAGCGTTGAGCTTCGAGGGCGAGAGCGGCCCGTACCTGCAGTACGCCGTCGTCCGCGCGAACAACATCTTCGCCAAGCTGGCGGAGCGGACGGGACAGGACGAGGCCGCGGTCCGCGCAGCGGTGCAGACGCTGGCGGCCGACGCGCTGACCGGGGTCGAGGGTGACGAGCTGTGGGGCCTGGTCCTCGACGCGGCGCGGCTCGACGAGATCGTCGAGCAGGTCGTGCGCACGCTCGAGTTCTCGGTGCTGGCGAAGCACGCGTTTTCGCTCGCGCAGGCGTTCAACGGGTTCTACCACAAGGCGCCGATCCTGAATGAGGAACGGCCGGACGTCCGCGCCTGGCGGGCGGCGGGTGTCGCCTACGTGCGGGCGCAGCTTGCGCAGGCGCTGGACTTGATGGGCATTGCCGTGCCCGTGAGGATGTGATGCCGATCGTCGGACTCGCCCACTGCTCGAAGCCGGCCGACTACGAGACGTCGGTGACGCGCGCCGGCGCCGAATTGCGCTGGTTGGAACCAGGCATGGGCGACGCAGCCGCGGTGCTCGAGGGCCTCGACGGGATCGTCCTGACTGGCGGTGGCGACATCGACCCGCGCCTCTACGGCGAAGCGGCGCATCCCACGTTCAGCGCCGCCGAAACGGGACGCGACGAGTTCGAGATCGCCCTGGCAGTGGCGGCGATGGATCGCCGGCTGCCGCTGCTGGCCATCTGCCGCGGCGTGCAGGTGCTCAACGTCGCCGCCGGCGGTTCGCTCGTGCAGGACATCCCGTCGGAGGTGCCGGGAGCGCTCGAGCACCAGGTGGCAAGCCCGCCGAGCGCCATCGCGCACGAGGTCTGGGTCACGACCGGCTCGATGCTGGCGACGCTGATGGCCGATCGTCTGGAGGGCGATTCGCTGCTCGTGAATAGCCGTCACCACCAGGCGGTGAAGGCTGTCGCTCCCGGCTTCATCGCCAGCGCCACGGCGCCCGACGGCGTCGTCGAGGCCATCGAGCGGCCGGACCTGCCCTTCTGCCTCGGCGTGCAGTGGCACCCGGAGAACTTCTGGCGGACCGGCGAGTTCCACGCGCTCTTCGACGCGCTCATCGCAGCAACTCGCCCAGCGCCCGGCCCGAATACCCCGTCAGTTCCAGATACCCGCGGCCGCTGACCGGCTGACCGGCCCGTGTGCCGCCGACGTCGATCGCCCCTTCCCAGTAGCTCACGCCGGAGCGAGGGCCGGTGAGTTCCTGCCCGTCGACCGCCGGCGTCACCCGCAAATCCAGGCTCTCGCCCGGTACTTCAATCCGCCACTCGACCGGATAACGCGCGCCGGTGGCCTCCGACTGCCAGACCCGCCCCGGCGACAGCGAGAACTCCTCCGCGGACAGCCGCCGGCTCGGCGCGCCGGGCCGGACGAGCGTGCCGCTGCTGCGCGGATCGCGCGTGCCGTCGGCGCGGCGCAGCTGGAACACCATCAGGTCGGAGCCATCGGCGAGCTGCAGCGAGAACCAGTCCCATCCCCGCTGGTCCGACTCGAGAAAACTCGTCCCGAATTCGTGGTCCATCCAGCTCGTGCCGCGCACCGTGTGACGCTCGCCGTCAATCGTGATGCCGCCTTCGGTCGGCATCCGCGTCAGCGAGTAGTAGTGCGTCGCATTGCCGGGGCTGGAGCCCTTCTGGCTGTAACCTCGGTCGCCATGCAGGACGGGCGGCCGATCTTCGGTGAGTAGCAAGTCGATCGCGAATCGCGGATCGCGGGCCTGAAGGCGGTGGCGGCCGTACTCGAGGCGAACCTCCCAATCGTCGTTCCACACGCGCAGCTCACGCTCGGACGCGCCGGCCCACCCGACCCCGGCGCGGCTGACGCGCTCGGCGAAGACATGACGGCGCCCTTCGACGTCGGTGACGGCGATGTGCGCCATCAGCAGGTCACGCACGCTCCAGGCCGATGGATTGGCCGGGGCGCGATCCACGCCGACGCGGAAGAACGTCACCTGATAGCCGAAGCGCCGGCCGCGGTCCGTCTCGAGGTTCCCGGTGTAGTACCACCATTCGATCCGGTACGCCGGATGACTGACGTGATCGAGCGGCAGGCTCACCACGTAGTCGCGTGAGGCGCGCTTCCAGGCATCGGTGGCCGCGACCTGCGGCAGGCCGGCCAGGAGGGCGACGAAGAGAGCAAGCAGGCGCGCGATCATTCGGCAGTGATCTCTTCGGCCGGACGGAAGCCGGCCGCCAGCCGTGCCGGGTAGATTCCGGCGATCGCGGTCGCCAGCAGGACGACCAGCATCGCTTGTGCCAGGAAGCCGACCGGCACGTGGAACTGGATCGTCCAGCCAAAGCTCTGGACGTTGACGACGTAGATCAGAATCAGCGAGAGCGCCAAGCCGGCCGCCGCGCCGAGCGCCTGGCTGACGAGCCCCAGCATTCCGGCCTCCATCACGATCATCCGCCGTACCTGTCCGAGGTCCGCGCCGACCAGGCGCAGCATCGCCAACTCGCGGCGGCGTTCGAGGATCAGCGTCACCAGCGTCCCGGTCACGCCGAGCACCGCCACGACAATCGCGATGGCCTCGAGGCCATAGGTGATCGCGAAGGTCGCGTCGAAGATTCTCAGCACCTCCGCGCGCAGCGTGGTGTTGGTGTGGATGAACACCCGGTGCTCCTGGCCAAGCGCCTGCACGAGGCGATCGCGAACCGCGGCGACGTCGGCGCCAGGAGTGAGGTAGACGCTGAGACTTGTCGGCCGCTGGCTGCCGAAATGGCGGTCGAACGTCGAACGGTCCATGACCGCGACGCCGCGATCGGTCGAGTAGTCGTAGTAGACCGCGGCGACGCGCATCGGCGCCGGACCTGCCGGCGTCGGCACGTCGATCAGGTCTCCCACCCCGACGCCGAAGCGCAGCGACAGGCTCTCCGACACCACCACCGCGTCGTCGCCGATCGCCGAGCGCAGGGCCGCCACGCCGTCGACTGGCGACTTGATCACGAGGGCGCCGTGATCGAGCAGTACCTGGAAGTCGCCCGAACCGAGCACGATCAGCCGGCCGCGGAACGGCACGCTCAGCGCGCGAAAGCGGTCCACACCGGCGACGGCGGGATCCCCGACGATGGCCTGCTCGAGGGCGGGAGAGATGGTGGCCTGGGCGTCGAGGTTCGCGCGCCTGGCGGTGGCGACGAACAGGTCGGCGCGCAATGTCTGCGAGACCCAGTAGATCACCGTCTCGCGAAAGCTGCCGATCATGATGGCGATGGCAACCAGCATCGCGAGGCTGACCGCGAGGGCCGCCACGGAGATGCCGAGCCTGGGTATTGCGGCCGTGAGGTTCGCGTGTGCCAGCCGTCCCTCGACGCCGAGCCACCGAAGCACCGCGCCGCGTGTGAGGCGCGCGGCGGCAGTCAGGACCAGCGGCACCAGCGCAGCGAGCCCGAAGACGACAAGGACGGCTGCCAGCAGGCCAAAGAGCGGCAACCCGCCAACTGGCCCGGCCTGCGAGCTGCCCGCGGCGGCAATCAGGCAGGCTGCTCCCCCGGCAGCCCAGCGCCACGTCCGCTGGCCGGCCTCCAATGCCTCACGTCCTCGCAAGGCGTGCAGGGGGCTGACGAGCGATGCCTCGCGCGCCGGCGCGAAGGCCGCAAGCAGCGAGAGCGGCAGCGCGATGCCGATCGCCATCGCCGCGTCGGCGACACCCAATGCCGGCACGGCAGCCGCGTGCGCGACATAGAGCGTCGTCACTGTCGAGGACGTAAAGGCCACCGCCGCGCGCGCCAGCGCCCAGCCGAGCGGGATCCCGATGACGCAGCCGGCGACGGCCAGAGCCGCGGCCTCGCCCAGGAACAAGCCGAACAGCTGCCGCCGGGACGCGCCGACCGCGCGCAGCATGCCGATTTCGTCCCGGCGTGCGATGACCGACGTCGCAACGGTGTTGTAGACGAGGAACAGGCCGACCAGCAGCGCGACGTAGGACAGCGCCGCGAGGTTGAACTGAAACGCCGCGAGCATCTGCTCCACCTGTTGTCCGCGACGCGACGGGCGCTGCACTGCCAGCCCGCGAGGCAGCCGCGAGCCAATCAGCCGCTCCGCTTCGTCCAGGCGCGACGGGTCGGCAAGCCGCACGTCGACCCGGTCCACGCGGCCGAGCCGATCGAAGGCGAGTTGCGCGGCGGCGATGTCCATCAGGATGAAGTTGCCGTCGAGCACGCGGGCCGGGCCCTCGTTCCTGAGCAGCCCGCGGATCCGGAACTGCCGGATCCGATCGCCTATGGCGAGGCGCAGCGTCGATCGGCCGGCCGGATCGGGGCCGCCCGCTCTCTCCACGACGAGGCCGTGTCGGCGGGCAAACACCTCGGTGACGACGATCGATGCCGGGTCGATGAGGAGATCGAGAAACGCCCGGGCTGTCGGCTGCCGCTCTCCCGTCCCGACGTCGAGCAGCCGGTACTCGCGGAACGGCTGATCGCGAAGGATGTCGACACCGAGAACCCGAACGGCCTCGCTCCGGTCCGGACCGAGCATCGCGACGGCGTCGCCTTCGACGACGGGACTGACCTCGCCCCATTGCCGCAGCCAGCCGAGCGAGGCGAGCCGCGCTTCGTCGACGCCGAGGCCGGTGCCGATCACCTCGAGCGAGGTGCGGCCGGCGACGGCATCCAGCGCCGCGGAGAACCCGCCGAGCGCGCTCACGTTCGCCAGGCGGATCGCGAGGACGACCGCCACGCCAAGCGCGATGCCCGCGACGGTGAGCGCGGTGCGTACGCGCTCGACCGCGAGGCGGCGGAGGACGAACGCTCTAAAGATCGGCACGCGCCGCCTCGGATGACCCTCGTGTGTCCACGCGATCGACGCGGCCATCCCTCATATGGACGACGCGGTCGGCCGCCTCCGCGACCTCACGGGCATGCGTCGCCAGCAGCAGCGTCATGCCGCGCTCGCGGTTGAGGCGCAGCAGCAATTCCAGCACCTGCGCGCCGGTGGCGGAATCGAGATTGCCGGTCGGCTCGTCCGCCAGGACCAGCGCCGGGTCGTGAACGACGGCCCGGGCGATGGCCGCGCGCTGCATCTCGCCGCCCGACAGCTGCGCCGGACGATGGTCGAGGCGATGCGCGAGGCCGACGTCGGACGCCCACTGCCGGGCCCGCGAGAGTGCCGGGGCCTCTGGGTGGCCTGCCAGCAGCAGCGGCAGCGCGACGTTCTCGAGCAGGGTCAGCGTCGGGAGCAGGTTGAAGAACTGGAAGACGAAGCCGAGCCGTTCGCGGCGCACCTTCGTGAGCCGATCGTCGGACAGGACGTCAAGCCGCTGCCCGTCCAGCGTGACCGCGCCGGCGCTCGGGCGATCCATCGCGCCGCAGACGTGCAGCAGCGTGGACTTGCCGCATCCAGACGGCCCGACAATCGCCACGAACTCTCCGCGGTCGATCGCCAGCGTCACGTCGTCCACCGCCGTGACGACGGCATCGCCGGCCGGGAATGTGCGGGTGATGTGTTCGGCCGAAAGCAGGCTCACGTGGTTCGGGCCGCCGCCGGCGACGGCGCTCAGCGTGCGGTTTCGAGGAGCTCGCGAATGCGCGAGACCAGCAGCGTCGGCGTGAACGGCTTCTGGAGGAAGGCGACCCCGGCATCCACCACGCCGCGGCGCACCATCGGATGGTCGGTGTAGCCGGACATGTACAGGACCTTCAGCGCCGGCCGCCGCGTCAGCAGCGCCTGGGCCAGCTCGGGCCCGCCCATGCGCGGCATCACGACGTCGCTCAGCAGCACGTCGACGGGGCCCTGGTGCTGGTCGGCGACGACGAGCGCTTCTTCGCCGTTGGCCGCTTCGAGCACGCGGTAGCCGTACTTTTCGAGCACTTCGCGAGTGAGACTGCGCACGCCGTCCTCGTCCTCGGCGACGAGGATCGTCTCAGTGCCCTTGAGTGAAAGTGTGGCGGCGCCCATCCGCGGAAGAGATCATACACCGCGCCTGTCAATCGCGCCGGGTCAAGGCGACGAGCGTCTCGATGTGCGCCGTGCCCGGGAAGAGATCGAAAAGCTCGACCGCGTCGACCGAAAACCCGCCCGCTGCCAGCCGTGAGACATCGCGCGCCAGCGTGGCGACGTCGCACGACACGTAGACGAGGCGGGTCGGGCGTGCGGCGGCCAGCGCCGCCCCGGCTTCCCGCGACAATCCAGTGCGTGGCGGATCGACGATCACGGCCCGGCCCGCGACGGCGCCCTGGAGCCGCAGCACCGCCTCGACCGGACGAGCTTCAACCTGGACCTGTTCGGCGTGGGGCGACGCGTTCTTGCGGAGATCCTCGACGCTGACCCGGTCGCTCTCCACGCTGAGGACCGCGCCCCGTCCCAGCGCCGCGTGAGCGAGTCCGAACAGGCCGGCGCCGGCATAGAGATCCGTCACCGGTCCTTCCGGTACGAACGCCAGGACGCGCTCGACGAGCGGCTGGACGAGGTACCGGTTTCCCTGAAAGAAGCCCGTGACGTGCCGCTGCAACCGCAGGTCCGCGCGCCGTCCGTCGGGGCCCTCGAGCGCAAAGTCGTCCGCGACCACTGGCGAACCGGCGGCCCCGAGCGGACGCCCCGCCCGCGACACGCCGAATCCGCTGACGCCCTCGACCTCGAACAACGCGTCGAGCGCCAGTCGCCGCGAGGCGTCGTCGGCGACGTCAAGGTAGACCGCGCGCTGGCTGGCGTCGCGGTTCTCGGCCAGCTCGAGCGAGCCCCGGCCTTTGTAACCTGCGGACTCGAGGGCGGCGGACACGCGAGCCAGGACGTCGAGCGTATCGTCGCGGAGCTGCCGCGAGCAGGCCGGATCGCAGAGCGTGTGCGTGCCCTCGCGGTAGAAGCCGACGCGGGATCCGTGCACGTGCAGCCGGGCGCGCATGCGGTATCCGACTTCGGGAGATTCGTGGACGGGCAGCTCGCCGGGCAGATCGAGCCGCGCCAGTCGGCGGAACGTGTCCCGGACGATCTCTGCCTTCAGCGCGCGTTGCCTGGCAGGAGCGATGTGCGCGAAGTCGCGGCCGCCGCATGCGGGATCGTCGCCGGCCGGTTGTCGATCCGGTGACGGATCGAGGACCTCGACGACGGTGCCGAAGAGCACGCCGCCTCGCCGGGCCTCGAGGCGGACGCGCGCCCGCTCTCCGGGGATAGCGCCGGCGACGAGGGTGACCTGGCCGTCCAGGCGCGCGAGCATCCGGCCGCCCGCGGCGGCCTTCTCAATCGTGAGCTCGACGATCTCTCCGGGGTTCGGCATGACTGAATCGCTCGCGAGCTATCCCACACTCAACGTCGGCAACTGCGCGCGTTCGCGCAGCAGCCGGTCCCGCGCCGCGGCGCGGGCGTCCCGCCACGCCTCCGCCGGCATGCGCTCGCGGAACGGGCGCAGCTCCTCGTCCGCCTGCCGGTCGAGATCCGCCAGAACGACCTCCCCCGCTGCCGCTCTTGCCGCGTCCATCAGCTGCGCATCGAGCGTGGCCAGCTCCGTCATCAACCGTTCGCGTGCCTCGCCCCGCGCACGCTCGGCCGGCGCGAGCAGGGCATCGAGCGCGCGGACGAGGTCGTCCAGGACTGCGTCGGGTATCCGCACGGCACGACCGGCCGTCGGCGTTCCGCGCAGCGCGGTGAGCCGCGCGATGGCGCGCCCGATGCCGGTCTGCACGCCTTCGCGGCGTCTGGCCGGCACCTCGTCCTGATCCATGCCGCGGACGCCGACCGCACGCCGCCACTCGTCGAAGGCGTCGAGGACGTCGGCCTTGCAGAACTCGATGCGCAACGGGCGGCGCCGCGGCCCCTTGGCGTAGTACCGCTCGAAAGCGCGATCCACGCCGAGGCATGCGACCTTGAACGGGATGCCCTGCTCGGCCCAGCCCAGCACGAGCTCGAACGCCGGACCGACGATCCGAATCAGGTGGCCGTCGTTTTTGCGCGTCAGATGCGCCTCGAGGCCGCGGCAGTACCTCGTCCGGCGTCACAGCCAGGTGACCTCGCCCCCGACGACGCGCTCGGTTTCGCCGCCGTGACGCACCAGCAGGGCCCCGCCGGCGTCGATGCCGCACGTCACGCCACGGCGCACGCCGCCGGGATGCGCGACCTCCACCGGCGCACCCGTCGCGCCAACCGCCAGCTGCTGCCATCGCGTTCGCACGGCCGCATGCTGCCCGGCACGCACGCGGCGCAGCCACGTCGCGAGCCGGCCGACCATCGCGCCGAGGACCGTCCCCGCGTCCACGCGCGCGTCCCAGCTCTTCTTCGAGCGATGTCGCGCGGGCGCTGATCTCCGGCGGCCATACCGCCGAGCTGACGTTGACGCCGACGCCGACGATGACGTCCGCAAGCCGCCCGGACTCCGTGTGCGCCTCGGCAAGGATGCCGGCGAGCTTGCGGGCGCCGCGCACGGTGCCGGCGGGCGCCATGACCAGGTCGTTCGGCCACTTGATCATGACGGGCAGTCCCGACGCCGCGTGCAGGGCCTCGGCCATGGCGATGCCGGTCGCCAGCGTGAGCCTGTGGACCCAATCCGCGGCCGACCCTTCCCGGGCGTCGAGAATCGCTGACATGTACAGGCCCGAACCAGGCGGCGAGAACCATGCGTGCCCGGCGCGGCCGCGCCCGGCGGTCTGCTGCCCCGCGATGACCAGCGTGCCGTCGGACGCGGCGCCATCGGCAAGGCGCAAGGCGAGATCGTTGGTCGACGAGGCGACGGGAAAGTACAGCACCGTCGAGCCGAGCGGCTCGGCGTCGCCATGCGCCATCGCGGCGGCGAGGCCGTCGAGCAGCTCCCGAGGCAGCGGTGATGGTCGATCGATCTCGGGCACGGCTATGGCAGCGGTTCGATCTCGAGCGAGATGTCGGCCGCCTGCACCGAGTGGGTCAAGGCGCCGACGGAGACGAAGTCGGCGCCGGTCGCCGCCAGCTCGGGAATGCGGTTCAGCGTGACGCCGCCGGAGATCTCGGTGCGCGCCCGGCCGGCGATGACGGCAACCGCCGCGCGGATGTCCGCGGTGGACAGGTTGTCGAGCAGCACGATGTCGGCGCCGGAGGCCGCCGCCTCGGCGGCCTCGTCGACGCTCTGCGCCTCGACCTCCACGGTCAGGCCGGGCGACGCGTCCCGCGCCCGGGCAATCGCCGCGCTGACGCCGCCGGCCAGGCGCACGTGGTTGTCCTTGATGAGGATCTGGTCGAACAACCCGAACCGGTGGTTCGTGCCGCCGCCGACGCGCACCGCGTACTTCTCGAGCGCTCGCAGCCCCGGCGTCGTCTTTCGCGTGTCGAGCACGGTGATGCGGCCGCCCGAAGCATCGACGTACGCCCGGGTCGCCGTCGCGATGCCGCTGAGCCGCTGCAACAGGTTCAGCGCCGTGCGCTCGGCCGTCAGCAGCACGCGCGCAGGCCCCTCGATGATCGCCAACGAGGTGCCCCGGTTCACCACCTCCCCGTCGGCCACGGCCGCGGCGAAGGTGATCGGCTGTGACGCGGCCATCAACTCGAAGGTCCGTCTCGCGACGTCCAGGCCCGCGACCACGACCCGCGCCTTGGCGAGCAGCACCCCGCGCCCCCGCGCGCCGGCGGGCACCGTCGCCCCGGTCGTGACATCGCCGCCGCCGATGTCTTCGGCGAGCGCGCGGCGGAGAAGGTCGTCCAGCGCGGCCGCGTCGAGGCGGTCGGATGTCACGACGCGGCGGCGTCGGCCGCCGGCGGTTCGGGAGGCGCCAGCGTCACCTCCACGGAGTAGGTCTCGGAGACCTCGGTGACGAGTTCCTCTACGAACCCTGACGACACCAGGTCGGCTTCCGCCGTCCGGAGCGCCGCCAGGTGCTCCGCCGTGTCGCGGACCACCAGCCGCTCGACCGGCGTCGACAGCTTGCGCTTGGCCTCGGACTTGGTCTTGCGCACTTCGCTCAGCACGAGCGCCGCGCGCTCGAGCGCCGGCGCCGCCGATTCGTCGGCGCCGCCGATCAGACCGAGCAGCTCCGCCGAGGTGGGCCAGGCCGCGCGATGCACGGACCCGGCGTGGAACCACGACCAGACCTCCTCGGTGACGAACGGCTGGAACGGCGCGAACAGGCGCAGCAGCACGGACAGGCTCGCGACGAGCGCGCTGTTGGCGGAGGCCGCCATCGCCGTCCCCTGGGCGCCGTAGCGGCGGGACTTCACCAGCTCGAGGTAGTCGTCGCAGAACGACCAGAACCACCGTTCGACGCGCTCGAGCACGGTCGCGTACTGGCACTCCTCGAGCTGCGCCGTCGCGTCGTCCACCAGGCGCCGCGAGCGAGGTGATCATCGCCCGGTCGACCGGCACGGTGATTGGCCCGCGCGGCTCGGACTGCAACAGCGCGAAGCGCGACGCGTTCAGCAGCTTCATCGCCAGCCGGCGGCCGACCTTCATCTGGCCCGGATCGAACGCGGTGTCGGTGCCTGGCCGCCCGCTGGCCGCCCAGTACCGCACGCCGTCGCTGCCGTGCTCCTCGAGCAGCGCCATTGGGGTCACGACATTGCCCTTCGACTTGGACATCTTCTTCCGGTCCGGGTCGAGCACCCAGCCGGCGATCATCGTCGTCTTCCACGGCAGCGAGTCGTGTTCGTAGTGGGCGCGCGCCACGGTGTAGAAGAGCCACGTGCGGATGATCTCGTGGGCCTGCGGCCGCAGGTCCATCGGAAACACGCGCGCGAACAGGTCCGGGTCGTCCTCCCACTTGCCGGCAATCTGCGGCGTCAGCGAGGACGTGGCCCAGGTGTCCATGATGTCGGGATCGCCGGTGAAGCCGTTCGGGAAATCGCGCTGGTTGGCGGTGTACCCCGCCGGCACGTCGGTCGACGGGTCGACCGGCAGCTGATCTTCCGTCGGCAGCAGCGGCGATTCGTAGCGCACCACGCCCTGATCGTCGATGGGATACCAGACCGGGAACGGCACGCCGAAGAAACGCTGGCGGCTGACGCACCAGTCGCCGTTCAGCCCTTCGACCCAGTTCTGATAACGGGACTGCATGAACGGCGGAAACCACTCCAGCTCGCGGCCGCGCGCCAGCAGTGCCGGGCGAGCGTCGATCGTCTTCACGAACCACTGGCGGCTGGTCACGATCTCGAGCGGGCGGTCGCCCTTCTCGTAGTACTTGACCGGGTGCGTGATCGGGCGGATCTCGCCGATGAGCTCGCCGGCGGCCTGGAGCAGCTCGACGATCTTCGCGCGCGCCTTGGCCGCGGGAAGGCCGCGCAGCTGGTCGTACGCCGCCTGGGCGTCGGCCGGTGCATCGGACTCCCAGCCGGCAGCGCCCCACGTCACCGGGCGCAGCCGTCCGTCGGGCTGAATCACGGCGCGCACCGGCAGGCTGAGCTCGCGCCACCAGGTGACGTCGGTGATGTCGCCGAACGTGCAGATCATCGCGACGCCGGTGCCCTTCTCCGGGTTTGCCAGCGGATGCGGCTTGAAGGGCACGCGCGCCTTGAAGAGCGGCGTCACGACCTCGGTGCCGAAGAGCGGCTGGAAGCGCGGATCGTCCGGGTGGGCGACGAGCGCGACGCACGCCGGCAGCAGCTCCGGCCGAGTCGTGTCGATGTCAATCGGCGCGCCGTCGGCGCGCGTGAACCGGAGCTTGTGGTACGCGCCGGGCGTCTCGCGGTCTTCGAGCTCAGCCTGCGCGACCGCCGTCCGGAAGTCGACGTCCCAGAGGGTCGGCGCTTCGAGCTGATAGGCGATGCCACGCGCGAGCAGCCGCAGGAACGCGCGCTGCGAGACCCGCTGCGACGCCTTGCCGACGGTCGAGTACGTCATCCCCCAGTCCACCGAGAGACCGAGCGCGCGCCACAGCGCCTCGAATGCCTTCTCGTCCTCGGCGGTCAGCCGCTCGCACAGCTCGACGAAGTTCGGACGGGAGACCGAGATCGCCTGCTTGCCCGGCTTGTCCGGCGGCGTGAACGCGGGGTCGTACGGCAGCGACGGATCGCACCGCACGCCGAAGTAGTTCTGCACCCGGCGCTCGGTGGGCAGGCCGTTGTCGTCCCATCCCATCGGATAGAACACGGCGCGTCCCCGCATCCGGTGATAACGCGCGAGGATGTCGGTGTGCGTGTAGGAGAAGACGTGCCCGACGTGCAGCGACCCGCTCACCGTCGGCGGCGGCGTGTCGATGGCGTACACCTCGTCGCGCGTGGCGGAGCGATCGAAGCGGTAGACGCCGTCGCTCTCCCAACGGGCCATCCACTTGGCTTCAAGCCCCTCGAGGGCGGGCTTCTCCGGGAGTGTGATGGGGGTCTCTGGCTGCGGCGGCGTCCGACTCATAACCGCCCATGGTACTACGGCCTTCCGCCTTCAGTCTTCAGGCTTCAGGTCTCGGCCGCGTCAGTTCCCCGCCTTGATCCGGTCGATCTCTTCGCGGACGAGGCGCTCGGCGGTGCGTGAGACGATGTCGGCGGCCAGATCGCGGACTGCGCGGTCGCCCAACTGTTCCACCACGCGCCGCGCAATCCGATCGACGAGCTCGTCGTCGCCCGAACGGGCCGGCGGCATGAGGGCGGAGGCCGGCAGCTCTCCCTGTTCGACCGCGAGCAGCGTCGCAAACGTGTCGGCGAGCCCCTTCGGCGGCGCGACGGCCTCGGCGGGCGTCGTGTCCCCCGCCGAAGGCGCCGATGCCGCGGCGGGCGCCTGACGCACCGGACGCGTGGACGTCGCGCGGCTCGATGGTCGGGTTCAGTGTCGCGAAGGCGCGGTCGAGGCGGTCGAAGTAGTCGTCGGCCGAGGCGCCTGGCTTCGCCGGTTCAGGCGCGCGCTCTTTCTCCTCGAGACTGTTGCGGCGGCGGGGACGGCGGGAGCGGCGGCCCGATGGCCGAGCAGTTCGCGCACCCGGGCGATGACCATCTGCGGCTCGAAAGGCTTCACCAGCACCGCGGCCGCGCCCACCGCTTTCACCTTCGCATCGTCCACGGCATCGAACGCGCCCGTCAGCAGGACCACGGGCACGCCCGCCAGCGCATGGCGCGACTTCACGAATTCCGCGACTTCGAAGCCGGTCTTCCCCGGCATGCCGACGTCGGCCAGGACGATGTCGAAGCGCTCGGCCGCCAGGCGGTCGATGGCCTGCTGGCCGTCGCCAACGGCCACGACATCGACGCCTTCCTCGGCGAACGTGAGCTCGATGACGCGCTGGATGGTGACGCTGTCGTCGGCAAGCAACAGGCGGTGCGGCATGGCGGTGAGCAGTCTACGCTTCTTCGCGGCTCCGGACGTTGCCCTGGATGAACGTCACGATGTCCTGCATCGGCGTGCCGGGCAGGAAGATCCCCTTGATCCCCATCTCCCTAAGTTTCGGCAGATCGACGTCCGGGATGATGCCCCCCACGAGGACCAGCACATCGTCCAGGCCCTGTTCACGCAACAGCTCCATGACGCGCGGGCAGATGTGATTGTGTGCACCGGAGAGAATCGACAGGCCGATGACGTCGGCGTCCTCCTGCAGGGCCGCCGAGACGATCTGCTCGGGGGTCTGGCGCAATCCCGTGTAGATCACCTCCATCCCCGCGTCCCGCAGCGCACGGGCGATGACCTTCGCCCCCCGGTCGTGGCCGTCGAGGCCCGGCTTGGCAATGACAACGCGAATCTTCGACATGTCCACATCTGCAATCGGCCAATACGAAGCTGCAATCGGCCAATTCAGATAACCGCATCTTCTTCCCACTCACCCCAGACATCCCGAAGCGCGTCGCACATCTCGCCAAGGGTCGCGTACGCGCGAACGGCGTCCAGGATGGGCGGCATCAGGTTATCGGTACCTGCCGCGGAACTGCGCATCGAGGCCAGCGCCCGGCCGACAGCGGCCTCGTCGCGCCCCGCCTTTACTTCCGCGAGCCGGGCCATCTGCTGCGCGGTGGCGGCGTCGTCGATATAGAGGATCTCGACGGGAGGCTCGTCGGCGGCGACGAAGTCGTTCACCCCGACGATGACCTGCTCCCGCTGCTCGACGGCCTGCTGGAACCGATAGGCGCTCTCGGCGATCTCGCGCTGCGGAAAGCCCTGCTCGATGGCGGCGACCATGCCGCCAAGCGCGTCGATGCGGTCGAAGTATTCGTACGCCTCGCGCTTGAGGTCCGCCGTCAGCGCCTCGACGAAGTACGACCCGCCGAGCGGATCGGCAACACCGGCCACGCCGGTCTCGTGGGCGATGATCTGCTGCGTCCGCAGCGCGAGCGTCGCCGCCTCCTCGGTCGGCAGCGCCAGCGCCTCGTCGAGCGAGTTGGTGTGCAGCGAGTTGGTGCCGCCGAGCACGGCCGACAGCGCCTGCAAGGCGGTGCGGACGACGTTGTTGTACGGCTGCTGCGCGGTGAGCGACACGCCGGCAGTCTGGCTGTGGAACCGCAGCTTCCACGACCGCTCCGACTTCGCGCCGAACCGGTCGCGCATCACCTCGGCCCAGATCGCGCGCGCCGCCCGGTACTTCGCGATCTCCTCGAAGAAGTCGCTGTGGGCGTTGAAGAAGAACGAGATGCGCGGCACGAACTCGTCGACGTCGAGCCCGGCGGCGATGCCATGCTCCACGTACTCGATGCCGTCGCGCAGTGTGAAGGCCAGTTCCTGCGCCGCCGTCGCGCCGGCCTCGCGGATGTGATAACCGCTCACCGAAATCGTGTTCCAGCGCGGGACTTCGCGTCGCGCAGAACGAGAACACGTCGGTGACAAGGCGCATCGACGGGCGCGGCGGGTAGATGTACTCCTTCTGCGCGATGAACTCCTTCAGGATGTCGTTCTGGATCGTGCCGGAGAGCGCGGGCCATGGGACGCCCTGCCGTTCGGCCACGACCAGGTACATCGCGAAGATCATCGCCGCCGGCGAGTTGATCGTCATCGACGTCGTGACGCGGTCGAGCGGGATGCCCGTGAAGAGCGCCTCCATGTCGGCGAGCGATCACGACGGACACGCCGCACTTGCCGACTTCGCCCAGCGAGAGCTCGTGGTCGGGATCGCGCCCCATCAACGTCGGCAGATCGAAGGCGACGCTCAGGCCGGTGCCGCCGGCCTCGAGCAGGTGGCGATACCGCGCGTTGGTCTCTTCCGGCGTCCCGAAGCCGGCGAACTGCCGCATCGTCCAGAGCTTCCCGTGGTAGCCGCTGGCGTGAATGCCGCGCGTATACGGGAAGACGCCGGGATCGGCGGCCGCGGCGGGGTCTGGAGCCTCTGCGCCGTCCGGCGGCGGGTAGACCGGCGCGATCTCGCGCCCGGAAATCGTCCGGAACCGACGTGTCTGTCCGGGGGCGGTGGTGATGATTTGATTAGCCCCGGTTTTCATGCAGGTCCAGTATATGCCAGCCAGTCATGCGTCCTGTCGCCTCGGAACCTTTTTGATATCAGACAGTTAGGCGCTTCGGCCGGCTTGACGCCGTCGCGCGCCGGGCGCTACGCTCAGACGTTTGCGCGAGCACGGATCGGCGGCGCTGCCGGGGCCATCTTACCGCCAGTACGTGGGGCCATGCGGGCCCTGGAGACATGCATCATGACCGGTTCCGGAAACATTTTTGGCGCGATGCTGCAGGAGTTCGACAGCGCCGCACGGCTCATTAACCTCGAGCCGGGAATCTGGCGCATCCTCACGCAGCCGAAGCGCCAGATCATCGTGTCGTGTCCGATTCAGATGGACAACGGCCAGATCGAGGTGTTCACCGGCTACCGCGTCCAGTACAACATCAGCCTCGGTCCCGCCAAGGGCGGCATCCGCTACCACCCCGACGTCTCGCTCGACGAAGTGACGGCGCTGGCCGCGTGGATGACGTGGAAATGCGCGGTCGCGCAGATTCCCTTCGGCGGCGGCAAGGGCGGCATCATCTGCGACCCGACGCGGATGTCGCGCCGCGAGATCGAGTCGCTGACCCGCCGCTACGTCGCCGAGATCATCGACGCCATCGGACCGGACAAGGACGTTCCGGCGCCCGACGTCAACACCAACGAGCAGGTGATGGCGTGGATCATGGACACCTACTCGATGCACGTCGGGCGCACGGAAACGGCCATCGTGACCGGCAAGCCCGTCGTCCTGGGCGGCTCGCAGGGCCGGCGCGAGGCCACGGGGCGCGGCGTGATGATCTGCACGCGCGAAGCGGCGCGGCACCTGGAGCTGGAGCTTCGGGGCGCCACCGTCGCCGTGCAGGGCTTCGGCAACGTCGGCTCGGTGTCCGCCGACCTGCTCGACCGGCTGAGCGCAAAGATCGTGGCGGTCACCGACTGGAAGGGCGGCGTCTCCAATCCGGACGGGCTGGACATCCCGAAGCTGATCGCGTGGACCGCGCGCGAAGCAGACCGTCGACGGCTTCCCGGGCGGCGACCCGTTGCCCCCGAGGACATCTTCAAGCAGGAAGTCGACTTCCTGATCCCGGCCGCGCTCGAAAACCAGATCACGCTCGACAACGTCGATGACATCAAGGCCAAGGCGATCGTCGAGGGCGCCAACGGGCCGACGACGCCCGACGCGCACAAGGTCCTGCACGACAAGGGCGTGTTCGTCGTGCCCGACATCCTGGCCAACTCGGGCGGCGTCACCGGGTCGTACTTCGAGTGGGTCCAGAACCGCCATGGGTACTACTGGAGCGAGGCCGAGGTGAACCGCGCAGCTGGAAGAGAAGATGGTCGAGGCCTTCGACGCCGTGCTCAAGACGGCGCTGAAGTACAAGGTCGACATCCGCACGGCGGCCTACATCGTCGCCATCGATCGCGTCGCCACGGTCACCCGGCTGCGCGGGATGTATGCGTGAGATCTCGCGGCGGAGGCTGCTGGGGCTGCTGGCCGCCTCGGCGGCCTCGGCCCCGCTGACGGCGCTCGGTCGCAACGGTCGCTGCGTTCGACGCGCCGGCGGCAAGGCGCTCCACGCCGCAATCCCGCGGCGTTCGACTGGACCGGCGCCGCGCGCACCCTCAAGCAGCTCCACTCCAACCTCTCCCGGCATTTCGCCTTCGAGTACTACCCCTGGTATGGCACCGATCCCTGGCGTCACTGGGATCAGTGGGAGCGCAAGCCCCCGGCCGACATCGCGGCGTCGTCGCTGCCCGCACTCGGGCCCTACAACTCCATCGACGCGCGCGTCGTCGAGCGGCACGCGCGCTGGATCGCGGAGAGCGGCATCGGCGCGATCAACGTCAGCTGGTGGGGCCAGGGCGGCTACGAAGACCGAGCCGTGCCGCTGCTGATGGACGTCATGCGCGACCACGACATCAAGGTCGCGTTCCATCTGGAACCCTACAAGGACAGCCGCGTCCGCGCATACGCCGACGACGTGCTCTACCTGGTGCGGGAGTACGGAGAAAAGCGGCGGTGGGACGCGATGCTGGTCCTCGAGGATGCCGACGGCGCCGAGGGCCCGGTGTTCAAGTCCTTCGCGACGATCCTCCCGTTCGAAGTGACCGACTGCAAGGGGCGCACGTCACCGGTGCCGCTGTGGGCGCCGGTCTCGGTGTGGCGGGAGCAGACCGACCGGGTGCGCGAGGCGCTGCGGCGGGACTTCGATCAGGTGCGCCTGCTGGCCGACTCGAGCGACCTCGAACGGGTGCGCGCCTCGGGCTTCGACGGCGCGGCGCTGTACGACAACTACGTGCGCCCGGACTCGTGGCCGGCGCTGGCGCGCGCCTGCCGGCGACTACGGAGTGGTGTTCTCGTTCAACATCAACGCGGGGTTCGACGCCATCGAGCCGAGGACGATCGATCCGGAGGGATGCTATTCGCCGCTGCCCTTCGAGCCACCGGCCCAGGTGGACTGGCGCAGCCTGCGCGGACGCGAGCGGGCGCGCCAGACGGCGCTGGCGCGCATCGCCGAGTCCGCGCAGACCACTATCGGGCTGCAGCTTGATGCGACGTTGCCGAACCGGCGCGAGGGCCTGTTCCTCGTCTACATCAACTCGTTCAACGAGTGGCACGAGGGCACCGCGTTCGAGCCGATGAAGGACTACCGCGCGCTCTCGACGGCCGAGCGCGACACCTATCACAACCCGCTCGACGGCGAGTATCGGCTGAACGCGATTACCGAGCTGCTGAAGCCGGTGCTGGCCTGAACGGCGTTACTTCAGGTGCTTGCTCACCAGCTTCGTCATCTCGAACATGTTCACGGCTGCCTTGCCGCCGAAGACGGCCTTCAGCGTGTCGTCGGCCTTGATCATGCGCTTGTTCTTGGCGTCCTGGAGCTTGTTCTTCTTGATGTAAGCCCAGAGCCGCTTGGTGACTTCGGTGCGGGGGATCGGTTTGGCCCCGACGACAGCCGCCAGCGTGGCGCTCGGCGTCACCGGCCGCATGAACGCGGCATTGGCCTTGCGGGCGGTCTTCTTCTTGGCGGTCTTCGCTGGCTTCTTCGCGACTTTCTTAGCAGCTTTCTTCGCAGCCTTTTTGGCCATCTGACTCCCCCTGTGGAGGACGGAGCGCCCTGCGGTCCCTCCGGCGCACGCCGCGAGTCACGCGTTCAATGCATTCAGGTCCGCGCCCGTCACTCTCAGTGAGGCAGATGCTAACACGGCGCGAGCCCTTCGAACACAGCACTTCGCGGCCACGTCGCGCTGAGCCGGGTGCCCATGGGGTCGTCGGGCGTGTCGCCGCGCGTCACCGCGAGGGCCTGCTCGTCGGTCGGGACCAGCCCGAGGCCGATTGGCCCGCCGCCGCCGTAGCCGTCGAGCGGATGGTCGCGGCGCGTCCGGATCAGCCACCACGCCAGACCCGGCGCCGGTGATAATCCCGGCAATCAGCAGCGCTCGCGCGACCGGTATCGCGAACGCCATGAGGACGATTGTCGCGACCATACCGAGGCCGCCGACGCCGGCGACGCGGATGGAGCTCATGTTGATGGTGAGTGGCGCCTGTCGAGTGCTCACGGCCCCTCCTGACAGTCGGTGAGAGCGCGCTGTCGCGCCGACTACGACTATTCGGCGGCCTTAGACACCGCCAAGGCTGTTCGGCCCGTAGGTCAAGGCTCACGCCTGACGGACCGACCGCAGCGCCTCGATGGCTGCGCCCCGCGCTCCCGCCGTGTCGCCGTTGGGCATGACGTAAATCGGGATGTCGGCCTGCTCGGCGCGCTGCGGCGGCATGCCGCGCCGCACCTCGTCCACGAACCATTGCTGGAACTCGGGCGAGGCCTCCAGCGCGCCGCCGCCGACGATCAGCGCGTCGGGATCGAAGGTGTTCACCATCTGATCGAAGAACAGGCCGAGCGCGTGCGCCTGCGTCCGGAAGATCGCGCGGCACATCTCGTCGCCCGCCTCGGCCCGGCCGCGTACCAGTTTGGCGGCGTCGCCGATCGGCAGCGCGCTCAGCTCGTGCCCCGGATAACGCGGCAGGAACAGCGGCAGCAGGAGGTTGCGGATCGCCGTCAGCGAGCACACCGACTCCAGGTCGCCGATGCGCCCGCAGTTGCATCGCGGCTCCGCGGCCTCGAGGCCGGCGATGCGCTGAAACGGGATCAGCACGTGCCCGAGTTCGCCGCCGAACCCGTCGCGGCCCTTGACGACCTGGCCGTTGACGATGACGCCGCCGCCAAGCCCGGTGCCGACGATGGCGGAGATCGACGTCTCGCGCGTCGCCGGGCCAAAGATCGCGACATGCCCCCAGAGCGCGCCGGCGTTGCCGTCGTTCAGGTACGACACCGGCGTGCCGATGCGCGCGGCCAGCGCGCCGCGCAGGTCGAAGCCCGCCCAGTCGTCATGGACGAAGTTGGTGGAGCCCCTGGCGCTCAGCACGCCGTCGGCGCTGGCCGGTCCCGGGGTGTCGAGCCCGATCGCGACGACGTCTTCCGGCCGGAAGCCCGACGCCGCGACGGCGATGCGGAGCCCGTCAACGATCTGTCCCAGGCAGACTTCGGGACCTTCCACGGCGCGCGCCGGATGCTCGCACAGGCCTTCGATGAGAAACTGCCCGTCGAGGTCCACGAGCGTGTAGTTGATGGCGGTGCCACCCAGATCGACGCCAGCCACGATCGGCATGACTACTTCGCCGCCTTCCTGGGGCTGATCATGATGTGCGCCGTGGGTGTGCCGGGAAACATCAGCCAGGGGCCTCCCTCGACGGGACGCAGCGGCAGCCCCGTGGTCTCGGGCGTCGCAAACGGCGTGTAGATCACCCAGCGCACGTAGGCGTCGGCAATGACGCCGGTGGCCGGATCGAAGCCGCTGCCGGTGAGCACGTGCAGCGTGCGCGGCGCGCGCGGCATGGCGATCGCGCCCGACTCGATCTCCTTCCAGCGCGTCTCTTCCCGCTCCTTGCTCTTGATGCCCTGCGCCAGCAGCTCGCGCCCGCGGGCCATGAACGGCTCGAGGTCCTTGTGGTAGCACGCGACGCTGAAGGTGTCGTCCTTCGGGCTGTCGGCAAGGCACACGATGTCGTTGGTGCCCTGGCGCAGTGTCACCAGCGCGCCCGCCGCGTCGTACCCGAGCACCGCGGCCCCCGCACGCCGGTCTTCCGGCGCGGCCTGCACGGCGACGGCAATCTGCGCGGCCGGCGGCGGAACGGGATCGACGGCGTCGCCGCCGGCTGTGCGGAGCCTGCGACCAGTATCAGCATCTCAATCATGACTCTTCGCTCCACTCAACTCGGCACTCGGCACTCGGCACTGCTTGGCGCTCGGCACTTTGGCAAATCACCGCTTGACCACCACCCCGCCCTTCATCACGAACGTCACGCGCTCGAGCTCCGTGACGTCCTTCAGCGGATCGCCTTTCACGGCGATCAGGTCGGCGAATTTCCCGGCCTCGACCGACCCGATGCGGTCGCGCCACCCGAGCAGGTCGGCCGCGTCACTGGTCGCCGACTTGATCGCCTGCGCCGGCGTCATCCCCCACTCGACCATCTTGGCGAACTGCTTGCCGTTCCAGCCGTGCGGGTAGACGCCGGCATCCGTGCCGTAGGCGAGCTTCACGCCGGCCTCCACCGCCTTGCGGAAGTTCTCGCGCTGGGTCTTCCCGACGAGCCGTTCCTTCTCCAGGATCTTCTGCGGATATCCCTTCCGCGCGAACTCCGCCATGATGTAGTCGTCGTTGTAGATGTCCATCACGAGCCAGGTGCCCTTCTGTTTGGCCAGCGTGATGCCTTCGTCGTCGATGAACGACGCGTGCTCGACCGAGGTGACGCCCGCCTTGATCGCGCGCTTGATGCCTTCGGCGCCATGCGCGTGGGCCGCGACCCGCTTGTCCCACATGTGCGATTCCTCGACGAGCGCGTTCAGCTCCTCCTGCGAGAACTGCGGCGCGCCGACCGATTCTTCCTCGGACAGGACACCTGCCGTCGCGGAGACCTTGATGACATCCGCGCCGTATTTCACTTCTGTCCGGACCAGCTTGCGGATCTCGTCGACGCCGTCGGCGATGCTGTTCAGGCTCTTGAATGACAGGTACGGCGAGAAGCCGGAGAGGTCGCCATGGCCACCGGTGGCGCTGACCGCCAGCGTCGCCACCTGCATCCTCGGACCAGCAATTTCCCCCTTGTTGATGGCGTTGCGCATGGCGACGTCGATGAGCTCGCCGGCGCCGACGTCACGCACGGCGGTGAAGCCGGCTTCGAGCGTCCGCCTCGCATAGACGTTCGCCACCACGGCGGAGTCGATGGGACTCTTCCGGAACATGTCGTCGTAGTAGTTCTCGCCCGGCTGACCGGTGATGTGGGTGTGGCAGTCGATCAGGCCGGGCAGCAGCGTCGCGCCGCCGAGGTCGACGACCTCAGCGCCGGCCGGAGTCGCAAGACCGGCGCCGACGCGCGCGATCCGGTCGTCTTCGATGACGACGACGGGGTTGGCCATCGGCGCGCCGCCCTGGCCGTCGATCAGCCGCGCGGCCTTGACCACCGTGACCTTCTTCGGCGGAGCCGCCGGGGCGGGGGCGGGCGTCTGGCCGGCCAGGCTGGCCGCCAGTCCCGCGACAACGGCCACCGAGGCCGCAACACTCCGGGCCCGCGGCCCGCGCACGACGATTCCACGCATCAGGTCCCTCACTTGGTCGCGACAGCGACCGGGCGGGCGACCATCGCGCCGCCGACGATCACACGCTTTCTGCTACCGCGGACGGTACACGATCGCCCCGCTGACCAGGACCGTGGCGCCCGCCGAGCGCTTGTCGGCGTCGCCGGTCACCGCGATCCGGACGGTGTGCGGTCCCGGGGCGAGTCCGTAGATGTGCCACAGCGCGTTGTCGTGCGTGCGCTCCGGAATCCAGGCGTTGACCGCACCTGCCGGGCGGCCGTCGAGGACGACGTCGGCCTTGCCGCCGTCTTTCGTGTAGGCGCCGGTGATCGTCACGGCCGTTCCCGTGAAGGTCAATGTCGCCTCGGCGCCGCGCGCCGTCGCGAGACGGCCGCGAGCCGGCCGGCCCTCGCGGGCGGGCGGGTCCTGCCACGCGCCGGCGAATTGCCACGACGCGTCGGTCACCTCGACGATTCGATCCGGGACGCCCATCTCCCACTGCTCGAGCATCGGCGGCACGGGCATCTGGGCGGGGATGCGAATCTCACTCGCGCTGACGGAGCCGCCGTTCAGGCGCACCACCTGTTCGGCCCGCCGCAGCGTCGAGGCCACGATGTCGTCGAACGAGTAGCTGGTGTACGCGAACTTGCGGCCGGCCAGCGACGGGATGCCGGACTTCCACTGGTCGGGGATCTTCGCGTATCCGAGCATCACGCCGAGGATGCCGACGGCGTTGGACGGATTGCAGTCGGAGTCCTGCCCCGCCCGGGTCGTCACCTCGAGCGTCCTGCCAAAGTCACCCTCGCCGTACAGCAGGCCGAGGGCGATGTAGGCGCCGTTCAGGCGCGCGTCGATGTTGAAGGGCCTCAGCGACCCGTCGGGACAGGAATCGTCCTTGTCCCAGGTGTCCTGAATCCGCTGCCAGGTGGCGCGCCAGTCGCGCGGGTTCTCGGCGTGCCACTTGAGCACGTCGCGAATCACCGCGGCATAGCCGCTGCCGGGCGGCATCAGCGCCAGCCCGGCTTCGACGACGCGCCGGACGTCGCGCTCGAAGAAGGCGGCCGCGTACATGCCGGTGACGAAAAGCCCGCCATACAGGCCGTCGCCGAAATTCATCACCTGCCCGACGCGGATGCTGTAGTCGCGCGCCGCGTTCGGCAGCCCCGGCGCCATCAGGCCGATGAAGTCGGCCTCGATCTGGAAGTCGATGTCGTTGGCGTGGACGTTGTACTTCGGGTGGCCGGACCACGGCGCCCGGATGCCGTTCTCGAGCAGCCGGCGGGCCGCGGCGTTGGCGTGCCACAAGTTGTACTTGCTCGTGCGAAAGGCCTCGCCGTACTGCTCGGTCGTCGCGTCGAGGCCGATCCGGTCCATCACCTCGGCGAACGTCATCTCGACGTAGAGGTCGTCCTGGTCGATCGCGTTGGCGATGCGATCGGGCGTCCACGCCGGCAGGTCGCCTTCGATGATGACGCCGTTGGACTTGAACTCGGTGGGCGCGCCGAACGACACGCCGATCATCTGGCCGGCCCAGCCGCCGCGCACCCGATCCTCGAGCTCCGCGCGCGCGATCGCGCGCATCGCCGGTGGAGCCGCCGCCGGGGCCTGGCCTGCCCCGCCCATCTGCGCCGCGATGAGGCCGAGGGCCACGAGTCCGGAAAGACGGGCTCGAGCGGCCCGGCGCTGCGGCGACATGGGGGGACAGTAAACCCTGGCTCATGCAGTGTCAACCGGCCGGAAACAGGCTGAAACAAGCGCCGGTGCGAAATCGTTTGCGTGCAGAATTCCCTCGTGTAACACGCGAGAATTGACCGCGACGGGCGGAGCGTCTAGGATTCCCCGTCGTGACCGAGGTAAATCGTCCGGGATCCCCCGCCCGGCCGCGCGAGGCACAGACCCCGCCGACCATCCGACAGGTAGCCGCGCTCGCCGGCGTCTCGACGGCGACGGTCTCCCGGGTGCTGGCCCGGTCGGGCCGCGTCAGCCCCGACCTCGAAGAACGCGTCCGCGGCGCGGCGCAGCAGTTGAACTACCAGCCCAATCGCGCGGCGCGCAACCTGCGCGCGCGCCAGGGCTCGACGGTCGGCGTGCTGATCCCCGACATCCAGAATCTCTTCTTCACCGCCATCGTCCGCGGCATCGACGACGAGGTGACGAAGTTCGGCTACACGCTGCTGCTCGCCAATTCCGACGGTTCGGCGGATCGCGAGCGCGTGTATCTCGACACGTTCCGCGCCGAGGGCGTCGCCGGACTGCTCGCGATTCCGTCGCAGAACGACGAGCGCGGCTTCCGCCAGTTCCTCGAGACCGGCGTGCCGCTGGTCATTCTCGACCGCACCGTCCATCTGCCCAACGTCGACATCGTCACGGTGACCAACCGGGAGGGCGCGGCGCAGGCGGTGCAGCACCTGGTGGCCCTCGGGCACCGCCGCATCGCGATGATCGCCGGGCTCGAGACGCACAACGTCGGCAGCGAGCGCACCGCCGGCTACTTCGCCGCGCTGCACGCCGCCGGGCTTCCCGCCGATCGCACGCTGCTGAAGGATGCCGGCTTCGAGCGCGAGGCGGCGCGGACCGCGACCTTCGAGCTGCTCGATCTGCCGGACCCGCCGACGGCGATCTTCAGCGCCAACAACACGATGTCGCTCGGCGTGCTGCAGGCGCTGCACGAGCGTGGGCTCAACGCCCCGGCCGACATCTCGATTGTCGGCTTCGACGACATGCCGTGGCAGGTGGCAATGCAGCCACCGCTCACCTGCATCGCCCAGCCGACCTACGACATCGGCGCCACCGCTGCCCGGCTGCTCCTGGAGCGCATCAGCGAGCCGAGCCGGCCCGTCCGGCGCGTCGTCCTCGAGACCGCGCTGGTCGTCCGCGCGTCGTCCGGCGCCCCGCCGCAGCGGTAGATCGATGCGGCGACTGCTTTGCGCCGGGCTGGTGCTGGTCGCCGCGTGCGGCACCCGCGAGGCACCGCCGGACCGTCCTGTCGTCGCGCTCGTCATGAAGTCGCTCGCCAACGAGTTCTTCAAGACGATGGAGGATGGCGCCAGGCGGCACCAGGCGTCGCACCACGGCCAGTACCAGCTGGTGGCGACCGGCATCAAGGACGAACAGGACGTCGCGCGGCAGATTGGCCTCGTCGAGCAGATGATGGCGCGGCGCGTCGCCGCCATCGTGCTCGCGCCGGCCGATTCCAGGGCGCTCGTCGCGGTAACCAAACGCGCCGTCGACGCCGGCATCGTCGTCGTCAACATCGACAACCGGCTGGACAGAGACGCGATGGCCGAGCGGCAGCTGCGCGTGCCGTTTGTCGGGCCGGACAACCGCGCCGGCGCGCGCGCCGTGGGCGCCTACGTCGCGTCGAAGCTGTCGCGCGGCGACCAGATCGCGATTCTCGAAGGCGCGCCGAACGCGTTCAACGGCATCGAGCGAACGCGCGGCTTTCAGGACGCGGCGCGCGAGGCGGGGCTTGTCGTCGTGCGGTCGCAAACGGCGAACTGGGAGACGGCGCGGGCGAATCAAGTGGTCTCGGCGCTGGTGAGCGAGCAGCCCGGCGTGAAAGCCATCCTCTGCGGCAACGACAGCATGGCCCTCGGCGCGGTCGCCGCGCTGAAGGCCGCCCGGCGGGAGGGCACAGTGCTCGTCGCAGGTTTTGACAACATCTCCGCCGTGAAGGCGCTGATTGCCTCGGGCGATGTCGTCGCCACGGCCGACCAGCACGGCGATCAGCTGGCGGTGTACGGCATCGAGTACGCGCTGCAGCAGATCGCGATGCCAGGGTCCTCGCCCGCCGATCGCCAGACGCCCGTGGATCTCATCACGGGCGACGGCCCCCGATGACGAACCGGCGCGAGTGGCTGGGGCTTGGCGCGGCGCTGGCCCTGCTGATCGCCGGCTTCTCGCTCCTGACCGAGCACTTCTTCTCGTGGACCACGGCCGTCGCGCTCGCCAACCAGATGCCCGAGGCGCTGCTCCTGGCCACCGGCATGACGCTCGTCGTGATCACCGGCGGCATCGACCTCTCGGTGGGATCGGTTCTCGCGCTGAGCGCCGCCGTCTTCGGGACGCTGATCGAGTCGGGCCCAGTCGGTCTGCCGGGAGCGGCGGCGGCGGCGGTGGGTGTGGGCACCGCGTGCGGGCTCGCGAACGGATGGCTCGCCACCCGATGGCGCATTCCGTCGTTCATCGTCACGCTCGCGATGCTCGAGATGGCGCGCGGCGCGACCTACCTGGTGACGGAGTCGCAGACGCGCTACCTCGGCGTGAAGGTGGATGCGGTGACCGCCGACGTGGCCGCCGGCGTACGGGTGCCGGCGCTGGTCGCCATCGCGATCGTCGTCGCAGGCCAGTGGATGTTGACCCGGTCGGCGCTCGGACGCCAGCTCGTGGCAGTCGGCGCCAACGACGAGGCCTCGCACCTGGCCGGCATCGACCCGCGGCGCATTCGGCTGGTCGCCTTCGCGCTGTGCGGTTGTCTCGCAGGCGTCGCGGCAATCGCGCAGGCGGGCCGGCTCGCGGCCGCCGATCCGAATGCCGGCGTCGGCCTCGAGCTCGAGGCGATCGCGGCGGTCGTCATCGGCGGGACGAGCCTTGCTGGCGGACGTGGCGCCGTCGCGACCTCGGCCCTGGGCGCCGTCATCATCGCCGTCCTGGGAGGCGGTCTCGCACAGATGGGCGTCCAGGAGCCCACGCGCCGCCTCGCCACCGGCGCGGTCATCGTCGTTGCCGCGGGCCTCGACATGTGGCGCCGAAAGAACCGGTGACCGCCTGATGCCGCCCGCCGAAATCGTCGTCGTCGGCAGCCTGAACGCGGACCTCGTGGTGCGCGTGGACCGCTTTCCGTCGCCGGGCGAAACGCTCCGCGGACACCGCTTCGACGTGTTTCCCGGCGGGAAGGGCGGCAACCAGGCGGCGGCCGCCGCTCGGCTGGGGGCTCGCGTGACGATGGTGGGTCAGGTCGGCAGCGACGCGCAGGGGGCGTGGCTGCGTTCGGCGCTGGCGGAGGCCGGCTGTGACGTGCAGTTCGTGAGCGTGGATGACGGCACATCGAGCGGCGTCGCGCTCATCACGACAGACAGCTCGGGGCAGAACGAGAATCGTCGTCGTCGCGGGAGCCAACGGCACATTTGCCGCCCAGCGGCTGGCACCGGCACTGATGGCGCTGCGCGCGGCGCGGGTGCTGCTGCTCCAGCTCGAGATCCCGATGGAGACGGTCGAACGCGCCGCCGCCGAAGCGCGATCTGCCGGCGCCGTGGTCGTCCTCGACCCCGCGCCAGCGGGCGACATCCCGGACCAGCTCCTCGCGCTGGCGTCGATTGTCACGCCCAACGAGAGCGAGCTCTCGCGGCTGGCGGGCGGCCGCGCCCTCGACCGGCCGCTCAGAGACGATGAGATTGCCGCGAGTGCCGGACGACTGCTCGCGCGAGGAGCGCAGGCCGTGCTCGTGAAGCTCGGCGACCGTGGCGCACGACTGGTGCAGTCAGCGGGTACCCGCGCGTGGCCGGCGTTCGAGGTCGAGGCCGTGGACACGACCGCCGCCGGCGACGCCTTCAACGGAGCGCTCGCGGTCGCGCTGGCCGAAGGCCGGCCGGTCGAGGACGCTGTGCCCTTTGCGTGCGCCGCCGGCGCGCTCTCGGTCACCCGCCCGGGCGCGCAACCATCGATGCCGACGCGTGCCGAAGTCGCTCGCCTGTTTTCGAAGCTCGATACTCGTGAAACGTGACCATGCCGGCGCAACTGAAGTTGCGCCCTCCGTGCTCGTCACCCGTAACCCGTAACTCGAAACTCGTAACTACATATGTCAATAAGAGTGGCCCTGATCGGAACCGGCAAGATTGCCGTCGCCAACCACATTCCCGGCATTCGCCTCTGCCGCGACGCAGAAGTCACCGCGCTCAGCGATCCGAACCCGGCGGCGCTGGCCGAAGCGTCTGCCGCGACAGGCGTGACCCGCACTTACGCCGACCCGTTCGCGCTGCTGAAGGACGCGCCGGTGGACGCGGTGATCGTCGCGACGCCCAACCTCGTACATCGCGATCTGGCTGTCGCCGCCGCCGAGGGCGGCCGCCACGTCCTCTGCGAGAAGCCGCTCGCCATGTCGGTGGCCGAGGCCCGGACCATGCTGGAGGCGGCGGAGCGCGCAGGCGTTCGGCACATGACCGCGTTCACGTATCGCTTCGTGCCGGCGATGCAGTACATGCACCACCTCGTCACCAGCGGCGCGATCGGCACGCCGTGGCACTTCCGGGCGCAGCGCTTTCAGGACTGGGGGCGCCGCGCCATCGGCTGGCGCCAGCGGCTCGACCAGGCTGGCTCGGGTGAAATCGGCGACATGCTGTCGCACCGGCTCGACTTCGCGCATTTCCTCGTCGGTCCGATGCGGCGCGTCACCGCGATGACGTCGCAAGTCTGGAACTCGCGCGTCGACGACCAGGGCGTCGAGCAGCCGTCCGACACGGAAGACTGGGTGGGTTGCCTGGCCGAGTTCGCCAGTGGCGTCACCGGCGTTTTCGAGAGCGTGAAGACGGCAACCGGCTATGCCGGCGGCGTCACCAGCCGCGACTACTGCGAGGTGAATGGCAGCGACGGCGCGGTCATCTACGAGTTGTCGCACCCCTTGCGCGTCCTGCGCGCGGCGAAGGACGGCAATTACGCCGAGGAGCCTGTGCCAGCCGAGTTCCGCAAGATTGCCGGCTCGCCGCGCGATGGCGACGCCGATCCGTGGCAGGGGTTCCGCTACGACCAGGACTTCGAGTTCATCGAGGCGATTCACGCGAAGCGGCCGTGCCAGCCGTCATTTGTCGACGGCCTGCGGGTGCAGACCGTGATGTCGGCGATTCAGACGTCGGCGTCGGAACATCGTGCGGTGGCGGTCGACGAGTCCCCTCGTGGCTGATTCGTTCGACAGCGCGGCGCTGGCCGGGCAGGCGCCGTGGCGCGGGTCGCATCGGATGCCGCGCTGGAATCTCGGCGCGCTGCCGCCAGCGGCTCCGACGGGTCCGAAGTCCGAAGTCCGGCGGTCCGGAGTCCGGAGTCCGAAGTCCGAAGTCCGAAGTCCGAAGTCCGGAATCCGGAGTCCGGGGTCCGGCGTCCGGCGTCCGCGTCCGGCGTCCGGCGACTAGCGGAACTTCTTCAACAGCTGATCGGCGGCGTTTCGCAGGACGCCGATGTCGCTGCCGACCGCGACGTACTGGAAGCCCATCTCGAGGAACGCCCGCGCGTCGGCTTCGACGGTCGCGAGGATGCCGATGGGCACGCCAATCGCGCGCGCGCGGCGGCACGCCTCTGTGATGAGCCCCCGCACCTCCGGATGAGCGTTGTGTCCGAGGTGTCCGAGGCTGGCGGCCAGATCCGAGGGCCCGATGAACAGGCCGTCGACGCCGGCGACCCGGCCAATCTCCTCGAGACGCGCGACGGCCTCGCCGGTCTCGAGCTGCACCAGCACGCAGATCTCGTCGTTCGCGCGGCCGTGGTAGTCGGACACGCGTCCGTACCGGTTCGCCCGGATCGTCGCCGCCACGCCGCGCGTGCCCTCCGGCGGATACCGCGCCGACGCAACGGCGCGCCGGGCTTCCTCGGCCGTCTGGACGTAGGGCACGAGCAGCGTCTGCACGCCCGTGTCGAGGACGCGCTTGAGGATCACCGGGTCGTTCCAGGCGGGCCGCACGATGGCCGGCGTCCCCGTCGGCTCGATGACGCGCAGCTGGTCGACGATCGTCGGCACCTCCAGCGGCGCGTGCTCGCCGTCGATCAGCAGCCAGTCGAACCCGACATCGGCCACCACCTCGGACACCGCTGCGTGCCCCGACTGCGCCCATAGCCCGATCAGCGTCTCGCCGGCGCGCAGCCGCTGCTTGAATCGATTCACCGGTGTCTGCATCAATCCACAACCCTACAACCCCACACCACCCCACAACCCCATAACCCTCAGTGAATCTCCGGCTCCGGCGTTGCGCCGCCGGCCTGCAGGAAGTCGAAGTCGCACCCCTGGTCCGCCTGGAGCACGTGCAGCGCGTGCAGCTTGCCGTAGCCGCGCGGGTACTGCACCACCGGCGCCGTCCACGCGGCGCGCCGCGCGGCGAGCTCCTCGTCGGCCACTTGCAGCGTCAGGCGCCGCTCCGGGACGTTCAACTCGATCAGGTCGCCGTCGCGCACGAAGGCCAGCGGCCCGCCGACGAACGATTCCGGCGCGACGTGCAGCACGCAGGTGCCATACGACGTGCCGCTCATTCGCGCGTCCGAGATGCGCACCATGTCGCGAACGCCGGCCTGCAGCAGCTTCTTCGGGATCGGCAGCATGCCCCACTCCGGCATGCCCGGCCCGCCGAGCGGACCGGCATGCTGGAGGACGAGCACGGAGTCGGCGGTGACCGGCAGGCCGGGGTCGTCGATGCGCGCCGACAGATCGTTGTAATCCCGGAAGACCACCGCCGGCCCGGTGTGCACGAGCAGCGACGGCGTCGCCGCCGTCTGCTTGATGACGGCGCCCTGAGGCGCGAGATTACCGCGCACGACCGCGACGCCGCCTTCGACCGACGCCGGATTCGTCCGCTGCCGGATCACCTCGTCGTCATTCACCAGCGCCTCGTCGAGCCCCTCGCCGAGCGTCTGGCCGCTGACGGTGCGGCAGTCCAGGTGCAGCAGGTCCTGCAACCGTCCCATCAGCGCGCGCAGCCCGCCGGCGTAGTAGAAGTCCTCCATCAGGAAGCGGCCCGACGGGCGGATGTCGCCGATGACCGGCGTCCGCCGCGACAGCGCGTCGAACCGATCGAGATCGAGCGACACGCCGGCGCGGCGGGCCATCGCGATCAGGTGGACGACGGCATTGGTCGACCCGCCGATGGCCATGGTGACGGTGACGGCGTTGTCGAAGGCGTCGGCCGTCATGATGTCGCGCGGCGTGACGTCCTCCCACACGAGCTCGACGATCCGTCGGCCCGCGGCGGAGGCCATGCGCGGGTGCGCGGAGTCGGCGGCTGGAATCGAGGATGCGCCCGGCAGCGTCATCCCCAGCGCCTCGGCGGCCGCCGCCATGGTGGAGGCGGTGCCCATCGTCATGCAGGTGCCGTACCGAGCGCGCGATGCCGTCCTCCAGCTCGCGCCACGTGCAGTCGTCGATCGCGCCGGCGCGCTTCTCGGCCCAGTACTTCCAGACGTCGCTGCCGCTGCCCAGCGTCTGGCCGCGCCAGTGGCCGCGCAGCATCGGCCCGGCCGGCACGAAGATCGCCGGCAGGTTCATCGACGTCGCGCCCATCAGGAGCGCCGGCACGGTCTTGTCGCAGCCGCCGAGCAGGACGACGCCGTCGATGGGATTCGCGCGCAGCAGTTCCTCGGTCTCCATCGCCAGCAGGTTGCGATAGAGCATCGTCGACGGCTTCATGAACGTCTCGCCGAGCGAGAGAGCCGGCACTTCCAGCGGGAAGCCCCCGGCCTGCCACACCCCGCGCTTGACCTCCTCGGCGCGCTGCCGGAAATGCGCGTGACAGGGATTGAGGTCGCTCCACGTGTTGAGGATCGCGATCACGGGCTTACCGGCGTAGTCCTCGCTCGCAAAGCCCATCTGCTTGGTGCGGGAGCGGTGGCCGAACGCGCGGAGGTCGTCCACGCCAAACCAGCGGTGCGAGCGGAGATCGTCGGGTCGTTTGCGCATGAGGCTGCCGGGGGAACACTACAATGGTCGCGCCGATGTCCGACACGCCGCCGGTGAAGATACCTCAACAGGCGAGACAATCGACAGGCGAATGGCAGGCGGCGGCCGGCTACCTCCTCGTGGCGCTGGCGCTGATGTGGCCGTTGTCACGTCACCTGGCGACGCACCTGCCGGGCGATCCGTTCGGCGACCCGCTGCTGAACGCGTGGATTCTCGGCTGGGACGCCGATCGGCTGCTCCACGGGCTGCGCGGCCTGTGGCAGGCGCCGCTCTTCTACCCGGCGCCCGATACCCTGGCCTGGTCCGAACACCTGCTCGGCATCGCGATCTTCACCGCGCCGGTCTACTGGCTGACCGACAACATCGTCCTGACCTACAACGTCGCGCTGCTCGGGTCCACCGCGCTCGCCGGCTTCGGGATGTACCTGCTCGCGCTGGAGCTGACCGGCCGCCGCGACGCGGCGTGGCTGGCAGGCCTGGCCTTCGCGTGCCTGCCCTATCGCATCGCCCAGATCACGCACGTCCAGGTGCTCGCCTCTGGGTGGATGCCGCTGGCGCTGCTGGGGCTCCATCGCTACTTCCGCACCGGCTCGCGGCGAGCGCTGGCGGGCTTCGCGGCCGCTTACGTGCTGCAGGGGCTGTCGAACGGCTACTTCCTGTTCTTCCTCGCGGTGCCCGTGGCCATCGTGGGCGGCTGGCACCTTGTCGTTCGTCTCGGCACGCGCGATCGCGTTGGCCGTACGATCGGCGAGCTGGCGGTCGCCGCGCTGGCCATCGGCCTGGTGATGGCGCCTGTCATCAGCGCGTATCTCCGCGTCCGCGCGACGCAGGGATTCATGCGCAGCCGCGGCGAGATGGTCCTCTATGCCGCGACGCCGGCCGCCTATGGCACTGTCGCGTCGACGGCGCGCGTCTGGAAGGATCTTCTGCCGATCGGCAAACCCGAGACCGAGCTCTTTCCAGGGCTCACCCTCGTGCTGCTCGCCGCGTGCGGGCTGGCGGCCGTCCGCCGGCGAGCCGACGCGGGGCTCTACGCCGCAGTCGCGGCCGCCGCGTTCGTGCTGGCGCTCGGTCCAGAGCCGGACTTCGGCGCCTGGCGCTGGTCGACGGGGCCGTACGACTGGCTGCTCTCTCTGCCGGGCTTGAGCGGGCTTCGTGTGCCGGCCCGCTTCGCGATGGTCGTTTACCTCGGCCTCGCCGCGCTCGCGGCGTTCGGCGCCGCCTTGCTCCTGCGGCGCGCCCCGCGGCCCGTGGCCCTCGCGCTGGCGGCGGCGGCGACCGTCGCGATCGTCGCCGAAGGCCTTCCGGCCATCGGCGCCATCCGGTTTCCGACGCCCGACATGAGCGTGGAGCGCGCCGCCTATGAATGGCTTCGCGACCAGCCGCGGGGTCCGATGCTGGAGCTGCCCGTCGGCGGCACTCGCGAGGCCGTGCGCTACCTGACGCGCACGCTCGTTCACGGCAACCGCATCGTCAACGGCTACAGCGGCTACGGCGGCGCGCTGCAGGACTTCTTTGCCGGACCGCCGAGCGTCGAGCAGGGGCAGGCCGCAGAGTTGCTCCGCGCCGCCCGCGGCGTCGGCCTGCGCTACGTGCTCGTCCACCAGCACCTGTACGGCGATCGGATGTTCGCCGCGGACCTCGTCCGCACGATTCGTGACGATCGGGAGCAGGTCGAGCGGGTCGAGGATTTCGGGACCACGTCAGTCGCCATCCTGCGTCCGACCCGCACCGCGATTGTCCGGCCCGCCGATCCAGTGCTACAGCTCGACGGCTGCCGCGTCGAGGCGTCTCACAACCCGGAGACGGCGCCACGCGCCGTCGACGGCAACACCGCGACACGGTGGCTGACGGCAACGCCGCAGCGCGGCGACGAGTGGCTGCTCGTGCGCTGCGCCGCGGCACGCACGCTGACGAGCCTGCGGATGGGGACGGCGCGCCGGAGCCTCAGCGACTATCCGCGCCGGCTTGTCGTGGAGCGCTCGCTCGACGGCGTCGAGTTCGAGCCGTGGTGGGAAGGCACGGTCGTCGCGCCGCTCGCCGAGAGCATCGCGCGCAACGACCGGCCGCCGTCAATCCGCATCGACCTGCCGCCGGCGCCGTTCACCGCCGTGCGCCTGCGGCAGATCGGTCAGACGCCCCGACGCTGGTTCTGGTCCGTCGACGAGCTGCAGCTGCACGGACGCGAATAGACCGACTGCGTAATCTGCAATCCGTCAATCGTGCAATCGCAATCTGCAATCGTCAATTACTTGATCGCAGAGTAGTCCGTGGCCTTCAGAAACACGGACTCGATCTTGTCGACGATCTTCCCGCTCTTCTCGGACTCGCTCCTCACCCGGTTCCATTCCGGGTCGTTGCGGAACGCGTCCCACGACTTCTGCCGCGCCTCGAGACTCGGGTACGCCAGGATGTAGACGAGCGTCTCGCCCTTCGGCGCGCCCGTCTTCTCGTCCACAGGCACCCAGTAGCCGACGTTGACCATGCCGTGCTTCTCGAACAGCTTCGTCGTGTGATTCCGGAACCGCGCATGCAGCGCGTCCAGCCTTCCCGGCAGCGCGTAGTACGTCCGCATCTCGAACACCTTCGCGTCGGCCGACTTCTCCGCCGCTTGTGGCGGCTGCTGGGCCCAGGCCGACATCGCGAACGCACTGCACACGCCAAGCATGACTGCCATCAGCTTCATGTCTGCTCCATGGCGCCCGGGCGAACGCTCCGGGCCGCCGTTCCGGTTCACTTCGCCGCCAGTTCCGACGCGGGCGCGCACGCGTCGCCCTTCACGTACTGAACCAGCCGGTGCACGAGGTGCGTGACGAACAGGTCCTTGCCGTACACGCTCGTGTCGAACGTCGTGAAAATGACCTTCCCCTTGCCGACCTTGTACTGCACCGTGGTCGCGTGATTCTGGTTCAGCCACCCGTAGAACACGCCCGAGAGCACGTCGCCGCTTTTCCACGCCGCCGGCGTCACGCCGTCGATGAGGGTCCGCGGCGTCGCGGCGGCCGCTTCGAAGCCAGTGACGCGTGTCAGGCCGAGGCCCGCAAACAGCGGGCTGCCGGTGTGCAGCCAGGTGAAGTTGCTCACCCAGTTGCCATCCAGCTCGCCGCGGCGTTCGACGATGCCCAGCCCGGGGGCCTCGACGACGCCGAAGAGCACCTTCGAATCCGAGGACCACGGCGGTCCCGCCCTTCTCCGTCCAGGCCCGGACCTCGGCGTCGAACACCGACGACACGAGCGTGTCGCCCGCCGCGGGCGCCGCGCCGGGCTTCCATGGCAGATGTCCCAGCACGGCATTGGGATCGTGCAGCGCGACGCCGGTCGGCGCCGTTCCGGCTGCAGGGAAGACGAACAGGTCGTGCGTGTTGCGAGCGATGAGCGAGCCGTCCTCGGCCTTCAGCTCGATCGTCACCTGCTCGAGCGTCGCCCGGTCGACCTTCGGCATCGTCAGCTCGAGCGTCGCGAGCAGGTCCACGCTGCCCCGTTCGACAGCCTGCACCACCGGCAGTTCGGCCTTCAGCCCGGAAGTCGTGGACCAGTAGATGTTGCCGCCATGCGCCTCCTTGGCGCTGTACCGGGAGAACTCGACTTCGAGCTCGACGTCGCCGCCCGACACGGCATTACGGGCCGTGGTCACCGGCAGCAGGACGTCGTCCTGCTGAATCGCCGCCAGCCGCTCGGCATACGCCTTCGGCCGGCGCCACATGTCCATCAGGCCGTTGGCTTCCCAGTTGATGTCGGTGAACTCGGTGATGACGTAGCCGCGGATCGTCGCCTGCCGGCGCATCGACTCGATCTCGTGCTTCAGGCTGTAGAACTGCCGCCACTGGGTCTCGCGCGCCAGCGTCGGGTAGTCCCCGAAGACGCGATCGAAGCCGAGCGCGTTGAAGCGATCGAACAGGCCCGCGGGGCGCGTGATCGCGCGGCCGTCGAAGTCGCGCGGGAACCACCACGGCAGCTCAGCGGGCAGCTCGGGCAATCCCCAGTTCCCGAACTCGGAGACGACCAGCGGCTCCTGCTTCGTACGCACGGCGTCCCCATTGGCGCTGAATGCCCACGCCGGACGCGTCGCGAAGTCGGCGACCCACTTGTCCCATCGATCGGCGTTGTCGGGGATCGAGAAGTACTGGTGGAAGTCGTCGATGTCGGTCTTCATGTGGAAGTTCTCGCAGCAGGGGCTGTTGTCGACCAGCAGTCGCCCGAGCGGCTGGAGCCTGGGCCGTGCCTCCTCGAACCACGCCAGCAGGCCCTTGCGCTGGTCGGCCTGCTTCATGTCGATGCCCCAGGCCTCGTTGATCAGCGTCTGGATGACGATCGACGGCCGGTTCCAGTCGCGCTTGGTCATTTCCTCGAAGATCTTCTTGCCGCGCGCCACCGAGGCGTCGGTCCAGCGCTCCCAGCTGGGCACCTCGTACCAGACGAGCATCCCGACTTCATCTGCCGCGGCGAGATAGTCCGGGTCGCAGACCTTGATGTGGCACCGCAGCACGTTCAGGCCGAGCGCCCGGCCCTTGCGCATCATGTCCACGAGGTACGGCTTGCCGGGCGTGCTGTAGATCGTCTCCGGGTAGAAGTCCTGGTCGAGCGCTCCGATCATGTAGAACGGCTGGCCGTTGAGGAAGAACGCGCCGTCACGCGCCACGAACTCGCGGAAGCCGAATCGATCCGTGACGCGGTCGCGGATCGGTCCGGCGAGCACGGCGTCGATGGTGTAGAGCGCCGGGCTGGCCGGCGACCAGAGCTGCGGCGAGGGAACCCGTCCGCTCGCCTTGGCCGGTGCCGGCCGCGGAGACCGGCGTCGCCGGCAGGCTCAGCACGACGGCGCCTTTCGCGTCGCGCACCTCGAACTTCAGCGTGACGCCGCGCGTCGGGCCAGCGCCGACCAGGTCGGCTTCGATCTCGACTTCACCTGACACCTTCGGCGTCACGCGCACCGCGTCGATATAGAGCGCCGGCCTCACGTCCAGCCACACCGGCTGCCAGATGCCGCCGTTCTGGATGTACCAGTTCTGCTTTCCGCGAGGCAGCTCGTCGTAGTTGAACTGCGGAAATCGCGGATCGCGGCCGCGGCCCGCCGCCGGCGGATCCACCACACGGACGACGAGCTCGTTGGCGCCCGGCTTGACCCGCGCCGTGACGTCGAGGGTGAACGGCGTGTACGCCCCCTCGTGCGATCCGGCCGCCTGCCCGTTCACGAACACGTCGGCCTGGTAATCGACGGCGCCGAAGCGCAGCAGCACTTTCTGGGAGGCTTTCGATGCCGGCACGGTGAACCGCGTGCGGTACCACGCGACGCCCACGTAGTCGCGCAGGTCGGCAAACTGCGCGTTCCACGACAGGCCGACCTTCGCCGCGCGCCAGCCCGCGCCCGGCAGCGATCCCGCCTGGAGCGAAGCGCCCGGATCGGTCAGCAGCTCCCATCCGGCGTCGAGACGAACGGGCTCGGCGAGCAGGGTCGCCGGCAGCAGGAGTACCACGAGCCCGGCGGTCAGGGCCCGAATCGAGAGCGCAAATGTATTGAGCATGGTCGATGGTTGGGAGTCTGGGGTCTGTAGTCTGGAGTCTGGAGTCTGGAGTCTGGAGTCTGGAGTCTGTTACCTTCGCGTCTCGCGGCCAACGATGCGGATCCGGATCGGCACCGAGGAATGCTCCGACGACGTGCCGCCGTTGGTCTCGACGCGCGCGGTGACATACAGCGTCTGCTCGGCCGGCTCGGCCCCTTCGTCGGCGACGATCTCGAAGCTCCGGCTGGTCTGCTCTTCGGTGATGAGGATACCGTTCAGCCCGATATCGGGCACCGTGATCCGGAACGGCAGGTTGTTCACGGACAAAGGCACGCGGCCGGCAAAGCCGTTGGCGCGCTCGATGGTCGCGGTCACCCGGGCGCGGCCGCCCGGCGTGAGTTCTACCACGTCCGGGGTCACCGAGACCACGCGCACGTCTGGCGGCGCCCCCACCGCGATGACGCTGACGCGCTCGTCGGCCCTGGCGTCGTGCGCGACCTGACGCCCGTCGATGCTGGCGTCGCCGACCACACGCAGCGGCGTCACCAGCGCGCCGGCGGCCGCATCCGCACTCAGCGTCAGGACAACCGAGCTCTCGCCGGGCAGGATTCGTCCCGACGTCGCGGTCAGCCCCGCTGGCAGGTCGCGCACCGCGACGTCGATCGGCCCGGTGAAGCCATCGCGCCGCCAGGCGAAGACCGTCACCGGCACGCGTCCGCCGCGCGGCACGTTCGGATTCGACGGGGTGACAAAGAGGTCGTAGTCGGGCTCTGGCGCGGCCACTGTGAGCCGGTACGCATGCCGCGGGCCGGCCGTGCCGCGCGCGTCGGAGAGACGGACGTAGTAGGTGCCGGCAGCTGGCGCGGTGAAGGTGAGCTTCGAGTCCTTCCCCATCATCGGCCCGCCGTCGTCGTTGCGGTAGACCAGATCGAACACCGGCAGTCCTGAAGGCGACACGGCGGCGCCCGGCGGATACAGCTCGACCTTGTAGACCGGGCGCATTAGCGCGTGGCCTTCCGGCGTCGTCTCTTCGAACCCGAGCCGGCGGCCGCGGAAGCTGACGAAGAACACGTCCTCGTCCGGCCCCTTCGGCAGCTCCTGCACCCGGATCAGCTCGCGGTCCACGTAGACGTAGTCGCCGCGGCCCAGTTCGTCCCAGGCCAGGAGACGAAGACCGGTGTCGAGCGAACCGCGGCTGCGGAGGTCCACGGTCGTCTCCCAGACGGCGCGCAGGCGCGCGCGGGGCACCGGGACGCCGCGGGCGTCCAGCACCTCGATCAGCGAGTCGAGCGACGAGCCGAGCCGCTGCGCGGCGACCTGCGCCACCAGCGTCTGGCCCTTCGCCATGGTCACGCGAAACAAGTCCGCGTCGGTGCGCCGGCCGGGAGCCGCGTTGATGCGGCCGTTGACCGTCACGGGCGCCGACAGCGGCTGCGCCGTGGCCAGGCTGTTGTTGCCTTCGATCTCCCGCACCTCCCGGTACGCCCCGAGCGCGACCTCCGGCCGCGTCACCGGCTCGCGATCGAGCCCGCTGACGATCACCGGCGCCTGCGTCGGGCGATCCGCGATCGGCTCGCCAACCGTGGCGGTTCGCACGCCCTTCAGGTTGATGCCGTCGATTTGCACGGCGCCCCGGGCGGCCGCCGGACGGCCGAGCGGAAACGCCGACGTCACGACGGGGACGACGCCGAGGGTCAGGCGGTAGTGATGACGGCCGCCGCTCGGGTTGCCGTCGGCGACCTTCACGACGACCTCGGCGTCGGCGGGCGGCCGGTAGATCACCAGCGAGTCGCGTGTCGTCCCGAAGTCGTCGTTGGTCGCGAGCACCTTGCCGGCCTCGTCGAGGAAGGTCACGACGGCATCGGCCGACGAGCCGATGGGCGTCGCGGTGATGCGCGCGACCAGATCCTGCCCGCCCCTGGCGTGAATCCGGAACACGTCGACGTCCTCGAGGACGCCGAGCCACCCGTTGATGGTGACGGGCGTCGGCACCAGCGTGGCCTGCGACGGCTCGTCGTTGGGCTCGCTCTCGCTCGTCTCCGGATCCTCGCCGACCCAGAGCGGCATGAACGACGTCGTGCCAAGCGGCGTGCGCACGCGAAAGCCCTGGCGGCCGAGCGGCACGTCCGCCGTCGCGGCGATCGTCAACCGCAGGCGTCCCTTCTGCGCGCGATCCTGGATGACGGCGCCGGTCTCTCCTGGCTGACGGATGCGAACGTCGGCGCCGAGGTCCTCGTATCCGTCGATGGTCGCCGAGAGCCCGGGATCGCTGAAGATGACCTTGTCGGCGCCCTCGAGATTGGCGCCGTCGACGACGAAGGATGCCGTCGTGCCGCGTTGCAGGCCGTAGGGCGTCGCGCTGGTCACGACGGACGGGCGCGTCTGAGCGTGCACGTCGCCGGGCTCAGCCCATGCACCCGCCAGCACCGCTCCACACAGTACGCCGCGCGCCAGGCTTCTCATCGTCGTGCCACCTTGTCGTGAGCGAGCGGCTCGAGGACACTGCGTCCGGAAGCCGTGTCGTAAATGCTGACCGTGCCGTCGTAGCGCCCGACCGCGAGGCGGCCGCCATCCGGGCTGAAGGCCAGGGCCTGCGCCCAGTCGCTCTGGGCGCCGAAGAGCGTGCAGCTCGCGTCCGGAATCGGCGTCCCAGAGCTTGACGTCCTTGTCGGTGCCGGTCGAGGCGAGCTGGGTGCCGTCGCCGCTGAACGCGACGCGGAGCACCGCCGAGCGGTGCGCCGGCCGGCTGCGAATCACGCGCGCGGCGGTGTCGCCGATGTCCCAGACCCGGATGCGTTTGTCCTGTCCCCCGGCAGCGAGCTGACGGGTGCCGGGACGGAAGGCGAGCGTCAGCACGGCATCGGTGGGATCGGTGATGGTGTAGAGGCGCACGCCTTCGTCGACGTCCCACACTTTCACCGATCGGTCCGCGGCGGCCGACGCCAGCAGCTTGCCATCGTCGCTGAATGCCACCGCGTAGACGGCTTCGGTGTGCTCCTTGAGCACTCCGAGCACCTTGCCGCTCTTCGTGTCCCACACGCGAATCGCCTTGTCGTAGCCGCAGCTGGCCAGTCGGCTGCCGTCGCGGTTGAACGCCAGGTGATAGACGTAGTCGCGATGGCCGTCGAGCCGGAGCCGTTCGGCGCCGGTCGCCGCGTCGAAGATGACGATCTCTCCGAAGGCGCCTGGCGTGCCGCCGCCGGCGGCGATTGCGGCGCCATCGGGACTCCACGCGATCGTCCGTACGAGATCCGCCAGGCCTGTCAGCGGCGCTGCCGGCTTGCCGTCCGGCATCGCCACGCGCCGCACTTCCTTGTAGCCCGCGATCGCCAGTTGTTGACCGTCGGGGCGCCACGCGAGCGACGTCACCTGCGGCAGGACATCGGCCGTCTGGACGAGCGCGGGCACCTTGTCGTCGAGCGACACCCGCGTCGTCGTCGAGGCGGGTGCACCGGCCGCTACCCAGGCGCGCAGCACGGCAATCGCGTCCGCCGGCAGGTCCTTCTTCGGCGGCATCTTGGGCTTGGCGCGGCTTTCGATCTGCAGGATCAGCGGGCTCTCGTCGGGCTTGCCGGCCACGACCGGGGAGCCGGTGTCGCCGCCGCGCATCAGATCCTCGTGGCTCTCGAGCAGCAGCCCGCCTTCCATCTTCGCGGCGTTATGGCAGCGGAGACAGTTGGCCTCGATGATCGGCACGACGTCCCGGGCGAAATCTGGCGCCGCGGTGGCTGGCGCGCCGTCGGGCGGCTGCGCCATCGCTGCGGCGACAGCCACGAGACATCCCAGCAGCGATGGCAGCACAAGGCGCACTGGCGGCTCAGTGAGTGAAGAGGAACTCGGTCGAGGTGAGGACCGCCCACGCCAGGTCTTCGAGCGCGCGGCGGCGGACGTCCGCGTCGCCTGAGGGCCCGGCGCCGAGCGCGGCCATGATGGCGGTCCGTTCGCGGTCCGTCGGCGGACGGCTCAGCGCCGACCAGTAGAGCTCGTCAAGCACGTCAGCGTCGGACTTGCCTGCCGCCACCATCGCGGCCAGCCGCCCGTCATCGGCGCGGAGCTTGGCGTTCAGCGTCTCGCCGTTGATCGTGTGCAGCGCCTGCGGCAGCGTCGGATCCTGCATCCGCTCCGACGACGAGGTCAGGACGCGTTCAGGTCGGCCGAAGACGTCGAGGAAATACGAGTTGACGCGGGTGTCGCGCAGCTGCAGCGCCCGCGTGCCGCGCGGATAGCCGCCGAAGTCTTCCGGCACGCCGGTGACCTGCGAGAAGGCGTCGAGAATCACCTCCGCGGGCAGGCGCCGAGACAGGTAGCGCGAATAGAAGCGGTCGTCTTTCTCGTTGCCTGGCGTGCTCTCCGCGGAGCGCTGGTAGGCGGCCGAGAGCATGATCGAGCGCATCAGCGCGCGCAGGTCGTAGCCGCCGGCGATGAACTCCGCAGTGACCGCCGCCAGCAGCGGCTCGTTGCTCGACGGGTTCGTGTAGCGCAGGTCGTCGAACGGATGGACGAGGCCGCGTCCGAAGTAGTTGGCCCACACGCGATTGACGATCGTCCGGCCGAACTGCGTGTTCTTCGGGCTCGTGAGCCACCGCGCGACGTAGACGCGGCGATCCTCGGTGGCGTGGCTCGCCATCGGCACGCCGTCCAGCGGGCGCGGCGGCATCGGCACGCCGAGCCGCGGGTGCAGGATGTCGCCCTCGGTCGTCGAGACGATCGTCGCCGTGTCGCCCTTGGCGCTGAAGTTGCCGTCCTCCTTCATCGCCACCCGCGCGAAGAGGTTCGCAAACCCGTAGTAGTCGGTCTGCGTCCACTTCTCCATCGGATGGTTGTGACAGCGCGCGCAGGTGAGGGTCAGGCCGAGGAAGGCCTGCGTGTAGTTCTCGGCCAGGTCGATCGGACTGCGATGGATCAGGAAGTAGTTAGCGGCGCCGTTCTCGTCGGTCCGTCCCGTCGCGGTCGTCAGGTCGTAGACGAACCGGTCCCAGGGCGTGTTGGCGGCGACGTTCTCGCGAATCCAGCCGTAGAAGGCACGGACGTTGTTGCGGCCGAGCGACCGGCTGGACACCAGCAGCAGATCCGACCACTTGTAGGTCCAATAGTCGACGAACTCCGGCCGCTTCAACAACTGGTCGACGAGGCGCGCGCGCTTGCCGGGCGCGGTGTCGGCGACAAACGCCTGGACTTCGTCGCGCGTCGGCAGGATGCCCGCGGCGTCGAGAAACGCGCGGCGGATGAACACCGCGTCGCCGGCGATGCCGGAGGGCGGAATCTGCATCTGCCGCAGCTTGGCGAGGACGAGGTCGTCGATGCGGTTGTTGCGGACGGCGGTGTCGAAGACCGCGGCATTCACCGCGTTGGGAAACGGCGCACGCACCCGGGTCATGGCGACGCCGGTGAGGAAGTTCACGCTGATGGCGGTCTCGCCGGGGCCCTTCACCGTGACGCGTCCCTTGTCGTCGACCTGGGCGACGGTCTCGTCGGCCGACCCGAACCTGGTCCAGGCAGTGACGTCCTCGGACGCGCCGTTGGAGAATCTCGCCGTCACCTGCAGCGACGCCACCGCGCCTGGCTTCATCGTCGCGTCGCCAGGCGTGACGTCGAGGTCGATCAGCCGCGCGTCGGTCGCCGCCGGCGCCGGCATGCCCGAGGCCACCCACCGCGAGAGCACGTCATACGCCGGCGACCCGGCCTCGAACTTCTTGCCGCCCATGTGCGGCACGACTTCGGTGGGCTTCAGCAGCAGCAGGCTCTTGGCGGGCTCGAGCTTGTTCACGCGGCGGCCGCCGGCCTGCCGCGTGATCGCGTCGTAGTCCGCTGCCGGATCGTAGCCGCGCAGCGTCAGGCTGAAGCCGTTCTTCCCGGCCGCGGCGCCATGGCAGGCGCCGGAGTTGCAGCCCATCTTCGTCAGGACCGGGACGACATGGTTGCGGAAAGAGACAGACGACGCGGTGGCGGGAGGCGCGGCCGGACGGCCCGAGGCGTGCAGGGTAATCCCCGCCGCCAATGCGAGCAGCGCACAACCGCAAAGCCACGACGCCGCGATGCCGCGAGGAATCAACGGCACGGTCATCGGCCCACTTCGCGGCGTTCGGTCATCGCGGCTTCGCGGTTGTGACATCGCACGCTCGAACGACTAGAACAGCTCTCGAATCGGCTCGACCCCGTGATCGACCACGCGAATCGGGCGACTCTGCGGACCGGGCAGATCCTTCTCCAGCTCGATGCCGAGCCCGTGGAGTATCGTCGCGGCCACGGCGGCCGCCGGCACCGGATGGTCCTTCGGGTACGCACCCATCTCGTCGGAAGCGCCGATGACCTGGCCGCCCTTGATGCCGCCGCCGGCCATCGACACGGTCCAGCACTGCGGCCAGTGATCGCGGCCGCCGGCCGGGTTGATCTTCGGCGTCCGTCCGAACTCGCCCATCGCGACGACCATCGTGTTGTCGAGCAGCCCGCGGCTGGTGAGGTCCTCGAGCAGCGACGCATAGGCGTTGTCGAACATCGGTCCGAGCAGGTCGCTATAGGCCTCGATGGGGCTGAAGGGCGCCGAGCCGTGGATGTCCCACGTGATCTCGTTGAACACGGTCTCGAACATGTTCACCGTCACGAACCGCACGCCCGACTCGACCAGCCGCCGCGCCAGCAGGCAGCTCATGCCGAAGCGGTTCCGGCCGTACCGGTCCTTGACGCTGTCGGGCTCCTGCGAGAGATCGAACGCCGCCCGCGCCTTCGACGAGGAGATCAGCGTGTAGGCCTGATCGAACGAGGCGTTCAGCAGCCGGGCGTCCGGGTTCGCCTCGAACGATCGCACCGAGCCGTCCACCAGGTCGCGGAGGTTGCGCCGCTGATCGGCGCGAATCGTGGTGAGGTAGTCCGGCGGCAGCAGGTCGGGGACCTTGAACTCGGGATCCGCCGGGTCGGCGCCGAGGACGAACGGGTCGTGCAGCTTGCCGAGGAACCCGGCGGTCTGCCCGTGCGGCATGTTGCCGCCGGTGTTGCCGATCGGGCGAGGCAGCAGGACGTGCGGCGGGATGTCCCCCTTGGGCCCCTTGAGATACCCGAGGATCGAGCCGACGTGCGGCGACTCGGTGCCGGCCTGGAACAGCCGGCCGGTCTGCATCACCTGGTGACCGGCGTCGTGTACGGCGACGCCGGCGTAGTGCACTGACCGGATCAGCGCGAACTTGTCGGCGTGCTGCGCCATGCGCGGGAAGATCTCGCTGATCTGGATGCCCGGCACGTTGGTCTTGATCGGCTTGTACGGGCCGCGCACTTCAGACGGCGCGTCCGGCTTCATGTCCCACGTGTCGAGCTGACTGGGCGCGCCGACCAGGAACAGGCAGATGCAGTTGACGTCGTTGGCGGGGTTGACCGCGCCGGCGGCCTTGAGCGCGAAAGGTCCGACAGGCTGAGCCCCAGGCCGGCGATGCCGAGCGCTCCGGCGTGCAGGAAGTCGCGGCGCGACAGGCCGTCGCAGAAATGAACCGACTTGTGCGCGTCGAGCTTGATCATCGCCGCTCTCCGATCGGCCCAATCATACGCGCCGCAGACATGGACGCCAAGCGATCATCGCCACTGCGGTTTGACCACCCGAGCGCATTTGCGCCGGTTTTCGCGGGGCCGGCCGGTGTCACACGGCCGCAGACAGTCGCAGAGGTCCGTCCACGCGCCCGGTTACGGCGCGCGGCATTCAAAACTCGCGGCGTCATCGACGCTGCCCTGCCGCGTGTAAACGCAGCAAGTAGCGGACCCGGCACGAGCACCGCGGTCAATGGCAGCTCGCCCTCGCATCCGTGACCCGTAACCATCACTCGTAACGTGGAGGTTAGCGTCCGAGCCAATAACTCACCTTGATCAGGAACACGTCGTCGGGATCGGCGCCCCAGAGATCCGACACGTCGCGGCCAAACTGGAAGTCGCCGGGATTCGAGTGGTCGTTGCCGAACCGCGTCCAGACGACGTAGAGCGTCGAGCCGGGACGAAACTCCCAGCGGCCCACCGCATTGACCCGCAGCGACTTGATGTTGAAGTCCGGCTGCGAGATGCGAAAGCTCTTCGCGGGCCCGCCGGCATCGGGATCGATCTCGAGGAGCGACGTCCCAGCGACTGGCGTGATCGTGCCGATGTCTTTTCCGTAGTCGAGAAACGTGTAGGTCCGCGGCTGTGCGAACTCGGTGATCGCGCCGTAGTCGCCGACCGACACCAGCGGCTGCATGTACACCTGCACGCCCAGCCGCGGCGACAGCGTGACGTTTATCCGCACCGGCATCGACACCTCGGTCTGCGCGAGATCGCCGAAGACGTAGCGCGAGCCATAGGTGTGGGTCGCGTACGGGTCGACTACGGCAGCCAGGTACTGCGCCTGCGACTGCGAGCGCAGCACCTGCGGGCCCGCCGAGAGCGCGACGGCGTCCGACGGCTGGTAGGTCAGCGAGCTGGCGAAGGTATGCGACCACGCGTTGAAGTTGCGCTCCGAGAGGACGGCCGACGCGTTGAGGAAGAACCGCTTCCGCGTGTCGCTGACGACGGACGTGTTCACGGTCTTGATGCCGGGGCGGATCGTCGTCGGCCCGCCGCGCGTGAGCCGGTCGTCCCACGTGTTCTTCGACCATCCGAGCGTCAGGTTGTAGCGCCAGTAGTTGAGGAACTGCAGGTTCGTCGTCGCCTGCACGCCGTCGCCCTGCGAGTCGCCGCCCCAGTTCCACGTCCACCACTTCGCGACGACCAGCTGCCGCGTCCGCGTGAACCGATCGGGCGTGAGCTTGCGGAAGAGGACCTGGCCGTGGCCGCCGGCGCGATCGGCCTGCGTCATGAACCCGGCGTCGTTGGAGTCGAAGCCCGGGCTCATCCCCCACAGCCCGGCGTTGACGGTGACGTTGCCGCGGTTGCGATTCAGATTGAGGTTGCCGGTCCAGCCGGAGAGCGACGTCCGTGTCGGGTCGTACGTGAGATTCGGGGCGTCCGGCCGCTGCAGATAGCGCTGTGACGCTCGTTGCAACCGATCGATTGCCTGTTCTGTCCCGTGCTGGGAGCTTCCGGCAAGGCCCCCGGAAATCACCCAGTCGTGTTTCGGATCGAGGTACACGTGGCCGTCGAGCCCGCCGACGTAGGCCTGTCCCACGAGGCGATCTGCCAGCTCCGGCGTGCCCTGCTCGCGGTGCACCATCGTGGTGAGCAGTCCCAGCGACGCGCGGGAGCCGAGCGAGTGCTGCGCCCGGCCGACGAAGTAGTTCGTCAGCGGCTCCGCCTGCACGTCGTCACGCGACACGAAGCCGTCGGAGACGCGCGAGTACTCCCGGCCGGTAACCGCTTCCATCACGCCGAGCGTCCATCCTCGACGCGTCTTGCCGGTCAGCTTCGCGGCCCCGAGAATCGTCGTGGTCGTCGGCGTGTCCACGTAGGGACCCGGCGCCGGCGCCTGCGGTGAGCGGCCGATGCGCCGCGAGTAGAACAGCTGCGGCTCGAAGAAGAAGTAGCTCCAGTACTCGCTGGCGCCGCTCTTGCCGAAGCGCGACAGGATCTGGCTGCCCTCGGTGAAGAACGGGCGCTTCTCCTCGAAGAACGTCTCCGACGCCGACAGGTTGACGACGGCCGGATCGACTTCGACCTGGCCGAAATCCGGGTTGACCGTGGCGTCGAGCGTCAGGTTGCTCGCCACGCCGTACTTCAGGTCCAGCCCCGCGCCGGCGAACGCCCGGCTGCCGTCGTTGAACGGATTGCCCGACTCCGGTGGGTCGACGTGCTCGGTGCGGGCCGTCACGTACGGCAGCAGCTCGAGGTGCCGCGCCGGCGGAATGCCCGAGAGGCCGTCGAGGTGCGGCATTCGCGAAGCCAGACCGCTCTCGTTGCTCGGCGTGATCGAGAGCCACGACTCCTCGCCCGTGCGGTGCACGATGCGCTGGGCGTTCACGCCCCACACGAGCACGTCGGCCTGCGGGAATCGGAGCTGCGAGAACGGGATCCGCATCTCGACTGTCCAGCCGCGGTCGTCCACGCCGACAGCCGAGTCCCACACCGCGTCCCACGTGTCGTCCTGGTAGACGTCGTTGTAGATGACCGCGTCTCTCTGCACGCCAGCCGCGCTGACGCGGAACTCCACGCCGGTCAGGTGATCGTGATGCGGGTCGAAGAAGATCGAGAACCTGTCCGCGTCGGCGGCGACGTCACGCCGGGTGAGGCGCCGAACGATACGCGACGGCTCGCCGTCCAGCAGCCGCGCTCCGACATAGATCGCGTCGTCGTCGTACGCGATCTGCAGTTCGGTCTGCCCCAGCGCCGGCTTTCCCTCGTCAGGCAGGCGCTGGATGAACCCGGTCAGCCGCTGCGCCTGCTGCCAGCCGACGTCGTCGAGGCGTCCGTCGACGCGAATCGGCGTCGGCGTGCGAACCGCGTGGACCACGAGGCGCTCCTGCGCCGAGACGGGAACGACGAGGGCGACGGTGGCAAGAACGACGAACCCGGCTATCCCGAGAACACGACGACACGAGGGCACGAAGGAATTGTGGATCAGCTTCCGCCTGAATCCGAAAGCCCGTAACTATCGGCGCGAGGAGGACGGCTCTCTGAACTCACGGCTGAATGTCCAGCCGTCGTGGCATCGTGGCATCGTGATTGTGATCACCGCGGGTCGGGGCGCAGGCTCCTACGCTTCGACGCCGCTGCTGGCGAGCCACCCGCCGTCGACGACAATCGTCTGCCCCGTGATGTAGGCGCCGGCGTCGGAGGCCAGCAGCACGGCCGCGCCGGCGAGATCCGAGGGCATGCCCGGCCGCCCCATCGGGATGACGCGCACCGCCGCGTCGTAGAGCCGATCGTCGGAGAACACCGCGTCGGTCATCGTCGTCCAGAAGCGGCCAGGCGCGATGGCGTTGACCGTCACCGCGTCCTTGGCCCACTCGAGCGCCAGCGCCTTGGTCATCTGGCGCAGCGCGCCCTTGCTCATCGAATACACGCCGACGTTCGGCACCGCCACTTCCTGGGCGATCGAGCCGATGGAGAGGATCCGGCCGCGACGCTGCTGCCGCATCACCTGCCCGGCGGCCTGCGAGAGGAAGAACGCCGCTTCCAGGTTGATGCGCAGGACTCCCGCGAAGTCCTCGCGCGTGAAGGAGGCGGCCGGCTTGCGGACGTTGATGCCGGCGCCGTTGACGAGGATGTCGAGCCGGCCGAGTTCGTCGATCGCGGCGCTCACCAGCCGGTCCGGCGCTTCCCGCGCGCCGATGTCCACCGGCACGGTCACCACCCGACGCCCGAGCGCACGCAGGCCCTCTGCCGATGCGTTCGAGCTCGTCAGCCCCGCGCGACGCGAGCACGAGGTCGGCCCCATGCAGCGCCAGCGCCCGCGCGATGCCAAGCCCAAGGCCCCGGCTGCCTCCCGTGACGATCGCGACCTGGCCGTCGAGCCGGAACGACGGCATCTCGAATGCGGAATCCGACGGCTTCGAACGCATGTGTCTCCTGGAAGCGAGATGACCGACCGACCCACCGACCTACCGACCTACCGACCCACAGACTTCGGGCTAGGCCGTGACGCCTGCCAGCAGATCGCTTGCCGGATCGAAGTTCCCGGACGCGTCGAAGCGCCAGTCGGTGGCGGGCACCAGAACCCGCAGATCGCCGCGCGCGGCGATCTGGTCCGCGTAGGCCTCCGACACGACGATCCGGTCGAGGGCGAGGGTGTTGCGGATGCGGATGACGCGCGGCGCACCGGGGTCGGCCGCCGAGACGCGGAGCGCGGCGCGCAGGCACTCCTGATCGGTCGGGAAATGAATCGACACGCGCGCGGTGCCCGGCGTCATCGCCGACACGGCGTTCGTGTAGGTCTTCTGCGCGTCCATCGCCTTGACCAGCCGGTCCGAGACGATGTCGGCGATGCCGATGCCGATGGCGTTGCCGTACGACGCCGGAGTGAGCCCGCGCACGTAGATGGCCCCGACGGCCGTGCGCCGGTTGGCCATCGGCTGCAAGTCCACGCCGCGGCCGATGATGTTCGTGTCCATCCCCGTGCCGCTGATGTCCTTGCCGATCTCGTCGACGACGAGCACATCGACTTCGGGGAACGGCAGCGCGGGCATCCAGCTCCGTGCCTGCGCCAGCAGCGCCGGCTCGCGGTCGCGGAACTCGTGGCCGCGCATCAGCGCGACCTCCGCCAGCCGGTGCGAGCCGTCCTCGAGCAACGCGACGCCGTACACGCGCGGCAGGCGGGCAAGCACGACCTGCGACACCGCCAGCAGCACGCGCTCGTGTCCGCGCGTCGCCGCGGCCCAGTGGCAGCGGAACGCTCCTTCCGCCTTGCCCAGACCGATGGCCGACATCTTCATCAGCCCGCTGCCGATCTGGGCGCTGCCGAAGTCGGTGTGTGGCTTGACGCGGTTGACCAGGATCACCGCGTCGGCGTCGATGGCGCGCGCCGAGATCACGACGCGCACGCCCTCGACCTCCACGCCGGTCTCCACGACCTCCATCGTCGCGTCGATGGGCGCGCCAATCGCGCGCTCGGTGACGCCGTAGCTCGCCAGCAGCTCGCGCTGTCCCGGGTCGGTCCCGCCGCCGTGGCTGCCCATCGCCGGCATCACGATCGGGTCGGCGCCCTGCTGGCGGAGCCAGCCGACGACCGTTCGCGCGACCTCGGCGATCCGGTCGATGCCGCGCGAGCCGATGCCGACCACGACGCGGCGTCCCGACCAGTCCTCGGCCGGCCACGTCGCCTCGAGCCGCTCCAGCAGCGTCGCGGCCGGGTCGGCCAGCGCGTGGTGCTCGACGCGGGGCTCGATCAGAATCTGGCGCGGCAGCGCGGGCATACCCTTATTCCACCTCGACGACCATCTCGATCTCAACTGCCAGATCGCCGGGCAGCGAGCCCATCCCGACGGCGGACCGCGCATGACGGCCGCGCTCGCCGAACACGGCCACCATGAGGTCGGAGAAGCCGTTCATGACTTTCGGTTGGTCGCCAAATGTCGGGGTGGCATTGACCATCCCCAGGACTTTGACGATGCGTTTCACGCGCGAGAGGCTGCCGAGCTCCGACTTGAGCGTGGCGAGGAGACAGATGCCCGTGTCCCGCGCGACCTTCGCGCCCTGCTCGACGGTGAGGCTCGCGCCGAGCTTCCCCTTCTGGTCGGGCTGCAGCGTGCCGCAGGGACCGTGCCCGGAGGTGAACACCAGGTTGCCCACCCGCACGGCGCGGACGTAGTTGGCAATTGGCGCGGCCGGCGTCGGCAACGTGATGCCCATCGCCGCGAGCTTCGCCTCCGGATCCGTGGCCGCCTGGCCGGACGCGAGGGCCGGCGCCAGCAGCAGGCAGGTCGCGGCACCGAGCGTTCGCAGGATCATGCGGCGCTCCCCCTGGGATGATGCCTGGCGATGCAGGCATCGTAGACGAACCCGCCGGCGACGCCGCCAATTATCGGGCCGACGATCGGCACCCACCACCAGCCGTTGCCGGCGTTGAACACTTCCCCGCCCCATCCGGCCATCGCCGTGAAGAGCCGCGGGCCGAAATCGCGCGCGGGGTTGATCGCATACCCGGCGTTCAGTCCGTACGCCGCGCCGATGGCGACGACGAGCAGGCCGACGATGATGGGGCCGAGGTTGGACTGCGGGGGCATGTTGCGTTCGTCCGAGAGGGCGAAAATCACCATCACGAGCAACGCGGTGCCGACGATCTGGTCGACGAGGCCGCCCATCGTCGACAGCCACGGCTGCGGATAGGTGGCCCAGATGCCCGCCGTGCCGAGCGGCCCGGTGACCTGGCGGACGCCGCCGTCGAAGTGCGTCAGCGCGTCGGCATACGTCAGGTAGACCACCGCCGATGCGAGGAAGGCGCCGGCCATCTGCGCGCCGATGTACGGCGCGATCTTCTGCCGCGGGAAGCCGCGCCAGGCTGCCAGCGCCAGCGTCACTGCCGGGTTCAGATGCGCGCCGGAGACGCCGGCCGACACATAGACGCCCATGGTGACCGCAAGCCCCCAGGCGAGGTTGATCGACAAATACTGGCCGTTGGCGCCTCCACCGAGCGTCACCTGCGCGACGACGCCCACGCCAAACATGATCAGGACGAACGTGCCGAGAAACTCCGCCAGTGCTTCCCGCATCGTCGATGTCACGCTACCTCCCCGCCTCCGCCAAGGCTACGGCGCGGCAAGCCCCACCCGACCTGCCCGACCCGCTCGACCCAATCGACCTGCTCGACCCGCCCGACCCGCCCGACCTGCCCGACCTGCCCGACCTGCTACGGATACAGGATCTCCGTCTTCCACCCGTCTCCGTCCCGGACGTACACCAGCCGGTCGTGCAGGCGATACGTCCCGGCACGCCAGAACTCGATGCGATCGGGGATCAGCCGGAAGCCGCCCCAGAAGGGCGGCCGGGGGATCTCCCGTCCCGCGTACTCGGCGTCGACCGCGTGATAGCGCGCCTCGAGGTCGGCCCGCGACGAGAGCACGTCGCTCTGGGCCGACGCCCACGCTCCGACCTGGCTGCCGCGCGGCCGCGCGGCGAAGTACGCGTCCGATTCGGCCGCGTCTGCCTTCTGCACGCGTCCTTCAATCCGTGCCTGCTCGTCCAGCCACGGCCAGTACGCGCAGATGGCGGCGTATGGATTCTCCGTCAGCTCGCGCGCCTTGCGCGACGCGTAGTTGGTGAAGAAGCCGAAGCCCTGCTCGTCGACTCGACGCAGCAGGATCACGCGCGCCGACGGCCGTCCGTCGGGCGTGGCGGTCGCCAGGGTGACGGCCACCGGATCGAACGGCGCGTTGTCGGCCGCGCGCAGGAACATCTCCTGAAAGCGCACGATCGGGTCCGCCGGCGGCAGCACGGAGGGAGTGTATATCACGGCGGCTACAATGACCCTCCGTGTACCAGCATCAGGACCAACTCCTGGCCGCCACAGCCGACGCCGAGGCGCGCCACTTCTGGTTCAAGGGATTCCGCCGATTCATCGCGCCCGCGCTCGAGGGCGCGGTTCGCGGACTCGCCGCGCCGCGCCTGCTCGACTGCGGCTGCGGCACCGGCAACAACGTCGTCCTGCTCGAGGGTTACGGCCGCGCCTTCGGGTTCGACTACACCTTCAGCGGCCTGCGCGCGGGACGGCAGTCGGGGCGGCGGATGCTGGCGCAGGCGACGGCGGCGGCGATGCCGTATGCCGCGGCGAGCTTCGACGTCGTGACGTCCTTCGACATGCTGCAGGTGCTGCCGGATGCCGTCGAGTCCGCAGCCATGAGCGAGATGGCGCGGGTGCTGAAACCAGGCGGCACGCTGATCGTCAACGTCGCCGCGATGAAGATCCTGCACGGTCACCACGCGCTGCTCTCGGAGGAGGCCCGGCGGTACTCCCGCGCCGAGCTGCGGACGAAGCTCGAGGCGGTCGGGTTCACAATCGAGCGCATCACGCACACCAACGCGACGCTGTTTCCGATCATGCTGGCGGTGCGCGCGCTTCAGCGGGTCCGGGGCGCGGAGCCGAAGGTGGCCGACATCGCGGTGCCGCCTGCCCCGGTCAACGCGGCGCTCAGCGGCATGCTGGCCGTGGAAGCGCGGGTGGTCCGGTACGTGTCGATGCCGGTCGGCAGTTCGATCCTGTGCGTGGCGCGCCGTCCCTAACCGGACTCGCTGCCCATCATCCGCTGTCGCTGGCGCGCGAGCATCACGAGCAGCGCGACCGGGTAGGCGGCGAGCCCGAGGAGCATCGCCCCGACCGTTGGGCCGACGATGAACGGAAGGACCCACGGCCGGACCAGGGCGAAGAGGTGGCGCCAGAAGGCCCAGGACAGGACCGACTGGCTGAACAGCGTCACGAACTCGCCGCGCAGGTCGTCTGGCAGCGGCACCCCAAGCAGGGCGCCCGCCAGCGCCGTCGTGCCCGTGTACCAGGGCACCATAATCCACGGCAGGTTGATGCAGAGGCCCGCCAGTACCAGCAGCTTGTTCAGCCGGAAGACGATCGCTACCAGGAACGCGACGATGTACTGGACGCCGAAAAAGGGCGAGAAGCCCGCCGTGATACCCCAGGCAAACGCGGCCGCCAGGCGCGGCGGCGTGTCGTCCAACCGAAGCACCTTGTCCGCCCAGCGATAGAGCGTGTCCAGCGTCGCCTCGAACGCCATGAGCACTTTCAGTATAGCGGGGGCCGCAAAGATGACGGACCACTTCAGAAGGAGGCTTGACAGGCACCTCCGGGGCCTCTAGAACTGGCGCATGTCGGTTGTCCCCGGCGCCGGTCCCGGCACGCTCACGCAGTTGGCGCCCTTCCGCAACTACCTGCTCGACCAGGCGCACGACGAGATGTTCGACGCGCACGGCGCCGCGCGTGAGCAGTATGCGACGCTGTTCGAGCGCCTCCTGACGCTCGATCCGCAGGATCTGAAGCAGCGGCAGGCGGCCGCCGACCTCGCCTTCCTGCACCAGGGCATCACGTTCACGGTGTACGGGCAGGCCGAAGGTACCGAGCGCATCTTTCCCTACGACCTCATCCCTCGCATCCTGACCGCGGCGGAGTGGGAAGTCATCGAACGCGGGCTCACGCAGCGGCTGACGGCGCTCAACCTGTTCCTGAAGGACATCTACACCGACGGGCGCATCCTGGCCGACGGCGTCGTGCCGCGCGCGATCGTCTACAGCTGCAGGCACTTCCGGCGCGAGATGCACGGCGTGACGCGTGCGCCGCGACACCTACGTGTCGATTGCCGGCACCGACCTGGTGCGCCTGCCCGACGGCCAGTTCGCCGTGCTCGAGGACAACCTGCGCGTGCCGAGCGGCGTCAGCTACATGCTGACGAACCGCCAGGTCATCAAGCGCGTCTTCCCGACGCTCTTCAGCAGCTACGACGTCCGCCCGGTCGACCAGTACGGCCAGGCGCTGGTGTCCACGCTGCGCGCGCTGGCCCCGCCGCACCGCGCCGATCCGACGATCGTGCTGCTGACGCCCGGCGTCTTCAACTCGGCCTACTTCGAGCACACGTTCCTGGCGCGGCAGCTGGGCATCGAGCTGGTCGAGGGACGGGACCTCTTCGTCCACGACAACATCGTCTACATGCGGACGACAGGCGGCCCGCAGCGGGTGGACGTCATCTACCGGCGCGTGGACGACGACTTCATCGATCCGCTGGCGTTCCGCTCGGACTCGACGCTGGGTGTCGCCGGGCTGTTCAACGCGTTTCGCGCCGGCAACGTCGCGCTGACCAACGCCGTCGGCACCGGCGTCGCCGACGACAAGGCGCTCTACGCCTACGTGCCGGCGATCATCAAGTACTACCTGGGCGAAGAGGCGATCCTGCCGAACATCCAGACCTGGCTGCTCGGGTCGCCCACCGATCGTGCGTACGTGCTGGATCACCTGGACGAGCTGGTGGTGAAGGCGGTGGGCGAATCCGGCGGTTACGGCATGATGATCGGGCCGCACAGCACGGCGACCGAGCGCGATGAGTTCCGCGCGCGCATCCTGGCCGATCCGCGCAACTACATCGCGCAGCCGACGCTGGCGCTGTCGCGGGCGCCCTGCTTCGTCGACGGGCAGATCGAGGCGCGCCATGTCGACCTGCGCCCGTACATCCTGTTTGGCGAACGCGTGACGATCGTGCCCGGCGGCCTGACCCGCGTCGCGCTGCGCAAGGGATCGCTGGTCGTCAACTCCTCGCAGGGTGGGGGCAGCAAAGACACGTGGGTGTTGAATACGTAGAACTTGTCGTTGCGATCGTGGTTCCGTCAGGTTGCGTCAGGTTGGTTGTGGTTGCGTCGGGTTGCGTCGGGTTGGTTCCGCTTGCGGCTCGGCTGATCGTTCGGCAGTTTGCCGCGGCAGGGAACCAGCCGAAACCTGCCCCGACCTGTCCGACCTGACGGAACCATAACCAAACCTGCCGAAACCAGACGCAACCAGGCGTGACGACGATGATCAGGTTCTGAGACCTTCATGCTATCGAGAGTCGCCGACTCCCTCTACTGGATGAGCCGTTATCTCGAGCGCGCGGAGCATACCGCGCGGCTCGTGAACGTCAACCTCCATCTCACGCTCGACCGGACGCCGGTGGACGCGTCGCATCACTGGGGACGCCTGCTGTCGAGCCTTCGACAGCCGCCGCCGATCGGCGACGCGAAGCCGGAGCGCCCGACGGGCCCGACTATCGACCTCGCCAATCGCGACGCCATCGCCGCGTCGATCAGCGCGGCGCGCGAGAACGCGCGGCAGGTCCGCGAGCAGATCAGCTCGGAGATGTGGGAGCAGATCAACCGCCTGTTCCTCGCCGTGCGGCGCGATGTGCCCGACCCGGGCTGGAGCGGCCGGACGCACGAGTTCCTCGCCTCGGTGATGGAGGGCATTCACCTCTTTCAGGGCATCACCGACGCGACGATGACGCACGGCGAGGGCTGGCAGTACATCGAGCTTGGCCGCTACCTCGAACGCGCCAGCGCCACGGCGGCCCTGCTCGAAGTGCACTACCGCGACTTTCCAGGAGGCCGCGATCAGCCGGCCGAAGTCGGGGAATACGTGGAGTGGGTCGCGCTGCTTCGCTCGTGCTGCGCCTTCGAGGCGTACTGCCGCCACTACACGGCAGACCTCCGCTCGATCCGGATCGCCGAGTTCCTGATCTTGAATGCCGACTTCCCACGATCGATCCGGTTCTCCGCAGGCCGCATCCAGGCGGCGCTCAAGGCCGCGGCGGCGCTCACCGGGCGCGGCGGCCGCGCCGAACGGCTCGCCGGCCGGCTGCTCGCCTCGCTCGATTACGGGCAGGTCGACGAAATCGTCGGTGACCAGCTGCCGCCGTACCTGGACGGCATCGTCCGGCAGACCAACCAGATCAACGCCGCCGTCTACCAGCAGTACATCCACTATCCCATCGACGCCGCGTTGTCGGCGTGACGCCTGCATGGCCCACTACACGATCCGACACGTCACGTGCTTCACCTACGCAAGCCCCGTCAGCGAGAGCCTGATGGAGGTCAGGATGCAGCCGCGCAGCGAAGCAACGCAGCGCTGCCTGCGCTTCGAGCTCGGCATTCAGCCGCGCGCCCGCGTCCTCGGCTATCGCGATGTGCTCGGCAACTCCATCCACCACTTCGACGTCCCGGCGCGGCACGGCCGGCTGACCGTCACAGCACGGGCGCACGTGCAGATCGATCCGCCACCGACGCTGCCCGAGGCGCTGCCGGACGAGACCTGGCAGGCCGTGGACGCATGGGGCGCTGCCGGGGAACACTGGGACTTCATGCACCCGAGCCGCTTTGCCGTGTGGAACGAGCTGCTGCTGGCCTATGCCGCCAGTCTCGGGCCGGCTGCCGAGCGCGCGCACGATCCGCTCACTACCGTACGGCGCGTGATGGCCGCCGTGCATCGCGATTTCGAGTACGTGCCCAAGAGCACGCGCGTCGACTCGCCCATCGACGAGGCGCTGCACGCGCGGCGCGGCGTCTGCCAGGACTTCGCCCACCTCACGATCGCCATCCTCCGCCGGCTGGGTATGCCGGCTCGGTACGTGAGCGGCTACATCGCGCCGCACGAGACGGGCGACCGCACTGGCCTCGTCGCCAGCGCCACGCACGCGTGGGTCGAAGTGCTGCTGCCGGATATCGGATGGGTCGGCGTCGATCCGACCAACGACACGGAGGCCGGGGCCCGGCATATCCGCGTCGCCATCGGCCGCGACTACGCCGATGTGCCGCCGACCCGCGGCGTGTTCAAGGGCAACTCGGCGAGCGAGCTCGCCGTGACGGTCGACGTCTTGCCGGCCGCGGCGCCAACGGCGCTCGAGCCGATGCTGCCGGATCCGCAATGGGCGACCGAGGAGGCGGCCGCTGCGGCCGACCCGGACTACGAGAAGCAGCTGCAGGCGCAGCAGCAAACAGCAGCAGCAGTGACTCACGGCTTCGCGTTGCGCGCCTCGACCAGCGCGACGCGTCCGGGTACGTCCGCCTTCTGACAAATCTCGAGCAACTGCTTGCGATAGCGGGCCGCGACATCGTGCTTGCCGGCCGCGGCGGCCGCGCGCGCCCCGCCGTCGAGTCCGCGGAACCGGTTCGGCTCGCGCGCCATCGACGCCTCGTAGGCCGCCAGCGCTTCGGCCGGCCGGTTCAGCGCGAGCAGCATGTCGCCCAGCAGCTCGCGCGCGGGCATCAGCGGGCCTGGAGAGACCGGGCTCTTCTCGGTCGTGTCCTCGAGGTCGGCGGCGGCCTGCATTCCGGCCACCGCTTCATCCTTCCGGTTCTCGGCAAACGCGACCCACGCCTCCGTGACGCGGCGTTGAATCTCGGCCTGCTCCGCCCAGTAGTTGTCCTTCTTCGCTGTCAGGCCGTCGCGCAGCGCCGTCAGCTTCGCGATGTCCTCTTTCGCCGGCCCCGGCTGCCCGGCGCGCGCCGCGCCAAGGGCGCGCGCGAAATGGGAACTGAGATCCGGATAGAGAAACGGCGTCGTCACCGGCGTGAGCTGCGCCGCGTCGCTCCATGCGCCACGCTCGAGGGCGTAACGCGCGGGAATCGCCGCCACCGCGAAGTACCCCGCGGGCACCGGCGCCGCGTTGACCGGCGCGGTCATCACCTGCGCGCCAAGCGGCGCGAGCTTGTCGAGCACGCGCCGCGCGGCCTCGTCCTGGCCGGTCTGCAAGTAGGCATACACCTGGTAGTCGAGCGCGTGCAGCTCCTCGGCCACGGACTTGTCGCGATGGGCGGCGTCGGCCGACGCCAGGTTGGTGTCGATTGAATCCTGCCAGTGCCCGACTCGCGTGAACGTGTGCGAGGGCATGTGGAGCGCGTGCGGAGCCGACGGCGCGATCTTCGCGTAGCGCGTCGCCGCTTTGAGCGCCTTGGGAGCAAGCGCTGGCACGTCGTACACGTGGATCAGGTAATGCGCGATGCCCGGATGATCCGGCTGGCTGCGGAACAACGGCTCGAGGAGCGCGCCGGCTGCCAGCTGGTTGCGATAGGTCTTGTCCGACGGCAGCGCGTTCTGCGACAGCGCGAGCGCGTAGTAGATCGTGGCTTCGGTGTCCTTGGGATATGCCTCGTGCAACGCCGCCATCTGCTTCTCGTAGGCGAGCGTGCGCGTCCGGCTGTCGACGGTCTCGTAGTCGCGATACAGCTCGGCGACGGCGGCGAGATAGGCCTGTTCCCGCTTCGACATCCCCTGGACCGTCCGCCCCTTCTCGACGGCCGCACGACCGGCCGCAAGCGCCTGCGGCGGGCGGAATCCGGCGAAGGGATTGCCCCAGTGGCTGAGCGCCAGGCCCCAGTAGGCGATGCCGCATGTCGGGTCGGCGGCGGCGACTTTCGTGAAGCCATCGACGGCGGCCCAGAACCAGAACGAGTGCAGCAGGGCCACGGCCCGATCGAAGTCGGGCGCGACGCTCGGCTGGCATGTCGTCTCGAACTTGACGGTGCCCAGACGTTCCGGGGGCTGGCCGGTGTGATCGTGCTGGGCCCGGACCAGAACCGGCGTCATCAGAACGAGCGCGAGTGCTGCGGCCGCCGAAAAGCGACGAACCTGCATGACTGCCTCCCTCGCGCGGATGATACCGCCGGCGCGCGGGGAACAGAAGCCTCAGTACGTGTCGAAGGCGTGGCCGAACTGGCGCAGGCGGCGCTCGGAAAAGGCGAGCCAATTGCCGTGCTGCCGACCGAGGAGGCGCACGAGAGCGGCGGTGCGCCGCGGCTCAGGAAGCCCGACCGCGGCCAGGACATCGGCCGCCGCGTCGGCATGGCTGTCGCCCGGCTGCGGCCGCATGTCGCGCCACCAGCGCATGGCGCCTGCCCGATCGTGCCGCTCGAAAGAGATGACGCCGGCCAGATAGCGGGCGTCGGCGGCGCGGTAGCCCCGTGGCGTCGACTCGACGATGGCGCCAAGCAGGCGGAGGCGGATGCGATCGTACGCGTCGCCGATCGCCGCCGGGGAATCGAGCTGGCGCGCGCGCAGCCACTCGACGTAGTACGCCCGGAGCTCGACGGCGAGCGCGAATGCCTCGGGGCTGTTGTTCCGCGTGTAATGTAGCGCCGCCTCCGGGTCCGTCGCGTGCAGCATCAACAGCGTGTCGCGGCTGCCATGGGCGAGCTCTTCGAGCAGGAACAACAGCTCCGTCGTGCTACGGCTGGAGGGATGCGCCCGCGCGAAGGTCCGCGTGAACGCGAGGAACGACCCGTGATCGGCGGCGAGTCCGATCATGGTCCAGAACCGCGGATCGCGCGCCGACGTGTCGTAGTACGGCTGGAGCAGGTTCTGGTCGGTGAAGGCCTGCAGCACCGCCGGCATCTGCCCCTGGCTGGCGTCGTAGCGGAGGGCCATCGACGCCAGCTCGGTGAATGGCCCCCACCGCTCGCGGCGCGACCAGGCGCGATCGATGAGCTGCTGCATGGCCGGCGGATCGATGTCGAGCGGCGGCCGCGCCGACGGTGGCGATGACGCCCTCGCAAGCGGGCTCGTCAGGCGCCGGCGCCGGTCGGCGGCGCGCGCCTCGATGCGATCGATGAAGTCCAGCCGTTCGGTCAGGAACGGAAACAGGAGGTGCCGTCTCGCGGCGATCCTGGCGAGGTTGAACTCGACTCCCGCGATCGTGTCGGGAACTCCCTCGCCCGGGCTGATCGACCCCTCTCCCGGCGAGCCCGACCGGCGCTTCCTGAAGCTTGTCGCGCGACACTTCGACGATCTCGGGAGCCGATCGCTCCGGCTCCTCCGCCGCCGCCTGGGTCGGCCGGGAATTCCACGGCGTCGCCGCGATCCAGCACACGACGAGGTGCCCGGCGCCCGACAGCGCCAGCCCCGACAGGCGCCGCGCGCGGGTCGGCCGAATGGACATCACGTGGATCAATAAGCAGATATCTGCGCGTTGTCAATGGGCATATATCTGCATATAATGCCGCCCATGAGGCGCAAGCCCGGTACCCTGGTTCCCCTCGAAGTGGCAATCTGTCGCTGCGCCGCCGAGTTGCGGCGCAAGGGCTCAAAAGAGTTCCACGGCTACGAGATGGCCCGGCGTCTTGGCGACGTCGCGAACCAGAAGCTGCTGACCGCCTACGGCACGCTCTATCGCGCGCTCGGCCGGCTCGAAGCCATGGGCCTGCTGCGCAGCCGGTGGGAAGACCCGCAGATCGCCGCGCGCGAGAACCGGCCAGGCCGGCGCATGTATACGATCACCGCCGCCGGCGAACAGGCCAGCGAGGAAGCGCGGCGCAAGGCTCGGGAGGTCGTTGGTCGATGGCGGCGGCGCCCCGTGCCAGCATGACTCCGCTCCCCCTCCGCCTCGCCTGCACGCTCGTGCGTGGCTGGACGCAGTTCTACACTTGCAGCTTGCCCGCCACCATGCGCGCCGCACGCCGGGCCGAGATCGCCTCCGACCTCTGGGAGTGTCAGCAGGACGTCGCGAGCAGGTACGGGCTGCAGGAGGCGTTGCAGGTCGTCGCGCGCCTGCTGCTCGGCGTGCCAGACGATGTGGCGTGGGGCCTGATGCAGGTGCCGAACGGCCGGGCCGTGATGGTGAGCGTCGCGACGCTGATCGTCCTCGTCGTCGCCTGGCTCTACTCGCAGGTGCTCGGTCCCCAGACGCTGCCGGCACCGCCTCCGCTGCCAGTGCAGCACGCCAACAGCGCTCCCCCGCCGCCGCCGCCACCCCAGGGACCGCGGTAGCGGCCCGCCTTCGCCGCTGGCTCACCGCCCCCGGGCCTGGTCGCCTCGCAGCGTCAGGCAGGTGCTGCTCGCCCGCGCGACCAGCCTTCCTTGATCGTCCACGACGTCGCACTCGGTGAGGCCGACGGACTTTCCGCGCTGGACCACACGTCCGGTTGCCGTGATTGTGGTTTCCCAGACCGGACGGACGAAGTTGATCTTCAACTCCAGCGTCGTGAACGACTCGCCCGGGTCGAGCAGCGTGCCGTACGCCGTGCCCATGGCCGCATCCGCGATGTCGCACAGAACGCCGCCGTGCAGCGTGCCCATCGGGTTGGCGTGGCGGTCCATCCTCGTCGTCATCACGAAGACGGCGCGGCCGTCCGACGCTTCGCGAAGCGTGAAGCCGAGGGTCTGGGCGATGGACGGCGGAGCGAGGTCGCCCCGCAGCATCTGCTGGATGCGCGAGAGGAAATCAGACACGTCGACACCTCGCCGGCTGCGCGCCGACCGGCCGCGGGCGCCGTCGCGTCACGACACGATTTTGAAGGCGACCAGTTGCTTGGCTTCGCCGCCCTGCCCGGCGGCGCGCAGATCGAGCAGGTACTCACCCGGCGCGATGCCGGAGAGCGGCAGATCCAGTTGTGCGACGCCGGTCTGCTGATCGAGCGTCACCGGCAGATCCTGCATCGCCGTGCCGACGCGATTGAGCAGCCTGGCGGTGACCGCGGGCACCTCGGTGCCAGGTCCATAGGCCTGGGCGCGCACGATGAGACGTTCCGTGCGCCTGAACTCGCGCGCGACGACCGGCACGGCGTTCGGGTCGTTGAGGATGGTCTGCGCTTCCGGGCCGGTCCGGGCCCGGAACACGCCCGGCGTGCTGAGGCCGACTTCTGGCGCGGCCAGATCGGGCACGGTGAGCTCGCGGATGTCGGTGTCGAGCGTCGACTCCGACGCGTCGCGGATCGCGTACTTCACCTGCACGCGGCCCGGCGGCACTTCGAAGGTGACCCGCTGCGGCCCGCGAATCGTCGGGTTGGCGCTGGCGGCGTCGGGCACCGTGCCGCGGAAGTACGGCGCCCCGTCCTGCCCGATGACGGTGAGCAGCACCTGCGCCGGCTGCTCCATGCTGCCGCGCGTCCGGGCGGCAGGCTCCCACACGAAGGTCACGCGCGTCTTGCCAGCGGTGCCGCGCGACAGGCCCACCCAGCTGTTGATGTACTGCCCGCGCGGCGCGGTTTGCAGCGTGCCGAGCGCGACGTCGACGTCTTTCGGCACCTCTGGCTTCGGCGGCGCAATCGCACGGGCGGTTTCGTCGGGCGTGAGCGCCCAGTAGCCCTTGCGATGGCGCACTTCGACGCCGGAGCGCTTGACGCGGACCTTGATCTCGTGAAACTTGCCGTCAGTGGGGGCCTTCGTCGAGTTGTAGCCGACGAGATAGTAGGCGCTCGAGTCGCGGATGATCTGCCGCATGCCGGCGTCGAGGTCGTTGCGATTGACGATCGCGCGGCCGTCGGTCTCGTCCGCCAGGATGCGAATCGAGTCCATCGTCAGGCGCAGCATCTCGGCGTCCATCTGCATCGGGACGGCTTCGTTGACGTCGTGCTCGAACGCCGCCAGCCCGCGCGGATCGAGCGCGTAGATGGACACGTTGTTCTTGTTGGCGAGGTCGAAGACATCCTTGAGGTCCGACAGCATCGACGCCTGCGAGAAGAACCGCTCGCGCTGCTCCAGCTGGTTGTCCCCAACCGCCTCGTTGCCGCGGTTGGGATTGCCGACGCCGGGCAGCGACGCCACCGGATCGCGAAGCTGCGCGGGCAGGTAGTTCGTGTAGCCCTCGCTGACGAGGATCAGCGCCTTCCGTCCCTCGCGCAGGCCCCCAAGCTTGATGATCAGCCCCTTCAGCGCGCCGAGTGACACCTGGTTGCGTACCTGCTCGACGGTTGATGCCGGGTAGTTCGCGTACTGCTCCTCGAACTGGTTCTTCGGGACGTAGTCGTACTTGCGTCCGTCGAACGCCTCGAGCCCGCGCGCCAGCGCTTCGTGATTCCGGCCCATCACTACGTCGCTGGTCGGCGTGAGCGGATACATGATGCCCACCATGTCCTGCGGCGCGATGGTGCGGCGCACGAAGTCGGCGAGCATGGTCCGCGTCCGCATCGCGTTGCCGCGGCGCACGTGGTAGTCGTCGAGAAAAAACGCGAAGAGACGGACGTCCGGGCGCTGGGCCTCGGATTCCTCGTCGAACAGGCTGCGGATCGGACGCGGCGGCGTGCTCTCCGTGATCTCGTCGATCTTGAAGAGCTTGAACGACTCGACGGTCTGGCGATCGCCGTCTTCGAACACCTCGAAGTCTTCCGCCTTCAGGTCGACGACCGGATTGCCCTTCTTGTCGGTGACGATGACGTCCACGCGGACGAAGTCGATGCCCGCCTTGAATGTCGGCGGCGCCGGCGGCTGATCGCCGGCGGGCGGCTGGCCTGCCGGCTTTTGTCCGGTGGGCTGCTGCGGTGTCGCGGGCTGTGCCGGCGCAGGCTGCTGAGCTGCCGGACCCTCCAGATCGCGCGGACCCGGTCCAGCGGCACGGCCAATGCCGCTGCTGCTGGCGATGACGAGTGCGACCAGGCCGGCGGCGAACGTGGATCTGCGCATGTGCTTGGAACCGAAGCCAGAATTCGATGATAGCACTGCCGTTAGGACGGGCCGGAGCAGCCGCCGGCCGGCTTCAGCGCGGCGAGACGCGGAGGTCGATCGTTGACGACCAGCGTCGGCTGCTCGGCGCCGTTGACGAACGGCGCGAAGCTGCGTCCCGATTCCGGCGCGCCCGGCGCCGGCTCGCCGGCCATCTCGCGGTCGATGCGCCCGTTGCGGAACTTGCTGTCGGCGACGATCGCCTTCAGACGATTGGTCCCAGGCTCGCCCTGCGCAGCCGCCAGCGTCCCGAGCAGCGCTGGAGCATTCAGCAGTCGAAGGACCATGTTGCGGTCCACTCTACCACCCGAATCGGCCTTCAGCCTTCAGCCTTCGGCCCTCATCAATTTTCGCGGATTGGAGATGGCATCTGAGTACTTCCCGAAGCCTGAAGGCCGAGGACTGAAGGCTGATACGATGCCCGCATGTCGGCCCTGACCCTGCTGTCCGAGGACGAGCGTCTCTTCCACGACAGTGTCCTCGAGTTCGCGCGGCGCGAAGTGGCGCCCCACGCGCGAGAGATGGACGAGGCCGCGGCGATGCCGCGCGCGCTCGTCGACAAGCTCTTCGATCTCGGCGTGATGGGCATCGAGATTCCCGAGTCGTTCGGCGGCGGCGGCGCGACGTTCTTCCACTCGGTGCTGGCAGTCGAAGCGCTCGCCCGCGTCGACGCGTCGGTGGCGGTGCTCGTCGACGTGCAGAACACGCTGGTCGTCAACGCGCTCGCCCGCTGGGGCAACGACGACGTCCAGTCGCGGTACCTGACGAGGCTGGCGGCCGGGGCCGTCGGCGCTTACGCGCTGTCGGAGGCCGGATCGGGCAGCGACGCATTCGCGCTGACGACGCGCGCGACGCCGACCGGCGACGGCTTCGCCCTCACCGGGCGCAAGCTGTGGATCACGAACGCGAATGAAGCCGAGCTCTTCATCGTCTTCGCCACCGTTGATCCGTCGGCGGGCTACAAGGGCATCACCGCCTTCATCGTCGAGCGCGGCTTCAGCGGCTTCACGGTCGGCAAAAAGGAAGACAAGCTCGGGATCCGCGCGAGTTCGACGTGCGAGCTGCTGCTCGATGACGTACGCGTGCCCGGGGCCAACGTGCTCGGCGAGGTCGGCAAGGGCTACAAGGTCGCGATCGAAACGCTGAACGAAGGCCGCATTGGCATCGGCGCCCAGATGCTCGGCATCGCACACGCGGCGCTCGACTACGCAGTCAGCTATACGAAGAGCCGGAAGCAGTTCGGCAAGGCGATCGCGGACTACCAGGGTGTGCAGTTCCAGCTGGCGCGGGCCGCCACCGACGTCGAAGCCGCGCGGCTGCTCGTCTACAACGCGGCGAGGCTTCGCGATGCCGGACGGCCGTTCCTCACCGAGGCGGCGATGTGCAAGCTGCACGCCTCGGAAGCCGCTGAGCGCGTTTCCAGTCTCGCGGTGAATCTGTTCGGCGGGTACGGCTTCGTGAAGGACTACCCGGTCGAGAAGCTGTTTCGCGACGCCAAGATCGGCCAGATCTACGAGGGCACCTCGAACCTGCAACTGCAGACGATCGCCAAGCAGATCCTCGCCTGACCGTGGCCGTCGGGAGACGGCCGGCTCCTAGTCTGCCAACTGCTGCCGCAGCCGGGCCAGCGCGCGCGCCGTCGCCTTGCGGGCCGCGTCCGGCGACGGACGCCCGGTGCTCGCGGCGAGGGCATCGAAGCTCAACGACTCGACCACCCGGCCGACGACGACGCGCCGATCGGTGTGAGACAGTCGACGGAGCGCGCAGACGGTACGGCGGCGCCACTCCTCCGCGACCAGGCCGTCGAGCGCTGACGGACGGGGCGAGCTCATGGTGTCGAGGTCGATTATGGTCCAGCGGACGCCGGCGCGGTGCGCGTCCCGCGCGCGATTGACGACGGCCCGGTGCAGATACCCGGCCAGCGCCCGGTCGTCGGCGAAATGGAGCCGTTCCCACCGGCGCAGGACCCTGACCACGACGTCCTGCACGACGTCGTCGGCATCAACGTCGGCGCCGTGCGTCACCAGTAACCGGCGGGCGACCCGCCGAAGAAACGGGTAGTGCCGGGGTAGAGCATCCATGCCGAGCGTGGCTGAGCTGGCGGCGCCGAGGGGCTGGGGAGTGCGTCCCATGCGAACGTAAGGACGGATATATACCTCTCTTTTCCGGCCCGGCGCGACGCGAATGACGCGGCAAAGGACCGCAAAGCGCTGCGTTCACACAGATGTCATCGAAATGCTACGGAAATGGCGCGTCGGGAGCGACGCGTGGAACTACTACTCGCCGGCGAGCACGTCAGCGGCGATGATCATGCGCTGGACCTCCGAGGTGCCCTGGTAGATCTCGGATGCGCGGACATCCCGGAAGAGCCGCTCCACGGTCGAGCCGCGCCGGTAACCGGCGGACGCCAGCACCTGCATCGCCTTGTCGGCCGCCCGATGCGCGGCTTCCGATGCCGCCAGCTTGGCCATGGCGGCCTCGGCGCCGAACGCGCCCCCGGCCTGGGCGGTAGCCGCCGCCTTCAACGTCAGCATCCGCGCCGCGTCGAGCTCCGTCGCCATGTCGGCGAGGAACCACTGGATGGCCTGGTACTGGGCGATGGGCCGCCCGAAGGTCTGGCGCGTGCGGGCATGCGCGAGCGCTTCATCGAGGGCCGCCTGCCCGACGCCGAGCGCCTGGGCGGCAATGGCGATGCGCCCCGCTTCGAGCGCGCGCCGGGCGACGGCGAAGCCGTGATTCTCCTCGCCGATCCGTTCGTCGGCGCTCACCGCGACGCGATCGAGGACGAGGTCCACGCAGCCGAGTCCGCGCACGCCGAGCGAGTCGACGCCGGGTTCGCGTGTCACGCCGGCTCGATCGAGCGGCACGACGAACGCCGAGACGCCGCGGCCGCGGGCGCCGGGCGTCGTCGCGGCGAAGACGATCGCGACGTCGGCGACTTCGCCGTTGGCGACCCACACCTTGCGACCAGTCAGCATGTAGCCGTCGCCGTCGCGCGGCGCGCCGGTCTGCTGGTTCGCAGCGTCGGTGCCGGCATCGGCCTCCGACAATGCAAACGCGCCGATGGCGTCGCCCGAGGCGAGCCGCGGAAGCCACGCCGCCTGCTGCTGGGCGGTGCCCGACACGGCGAGCGTGTCGCAGACGAGCGAGTTGTGAACGGCCAGGATCACGGCCATCGTCGCGCTGGCGCGGGCGACGGCCTCGATGCCCAGCGCGTACGAGACGTAATCCAACCCGCGCCCGCCCACGGCCTGCGGCAGCCGGAGCCCGAGATACCCGCGCGCTGCCGCCTCGCGCACCAGCGCCCGCGGGAACGCGCCGGTCTCGTCGATGCGCGCGGCCTCGGGGGCCACACGTTCGCGCGCGAACGCCTCGACCTCGTCGCGGAAGGCGACCTGTTCAGCAGTAAACTGGAGATGCATGCGCCGTGCGACTCCCGGAACGTCCGATCGGTTGCCGCTCAGCCGAGCGGCTTGATCAGGATGACACGCGTGTAGAGCAACGAGAATCCCTGGCGCATCGCGTTGGCCTGCGACTTCGACCCGGGCTGGACGGTGACGACCGCCAGGTCGCAGCCGGCCTGCCGGGCGTCGGCCAGACGGCGGCTGAGCAGTGCGGCCTGCACGCCGCGGCGCCGGAATGCTGGCAGCGTCGCCGCCCCACACAGCTGCGCCAGCCCGTCATCCATGCGGATGCTCGCGGCGCCGGCCGGGGTCCCGTCGATCTCGAGCAGGTACCGCACCAGCCCTGGCGTTGCCGCCATGTCGACGAAGATGCCCTCGATCGCCTCGCGAGGGTACACCTCTTCCCCGGGCGCGCTGCCATCGGGCGCGGCGAACCCATCGAGCGCGACATCGAGCCACGTCCGCCAGTCCTCCTGCGGCAATTGCGTGATACGCATGCCGGCCGGCCTGGCGTCGACATCATCGGCTGCGACCGCGCGTCCCATGACGTTCTCGAATCCGGTCAAGCGGTAGCCCCGCGCGGTCAGCGTCGGCGCCAGCGACGGCTCTGCGAGTGACGACAGCTCGAACCGCATCGGCTCGCCGCGCTCGCGCCACGACTGCTCGATGGCCTCGAGCGCCGCCTCGTCGATCGTCGCGCCGAACCCGATGCCGATTGCCTTGTTCATCGGCGACCCGGTCGCGGCAAACACCGCCTGCCCGCCGGCGACCGGCGTGACGACCGCGCGCGCGCCAGGATTGCGGACTGCGATGGTCTCGGCCACCGACATCGACAGCCGCATCTCGGCCTTGTCGATCCGCGCGGCGAGGGAATGAGAACAGAACATGAGACCTACCGACCGACCTGCAGACCTGCCGACTGACGTGCGGACCTACAGCCCTTCCAGCAGTCTCGCAAAGACCGGCCGCAATCGCTCGGCGCTGGCGGGAATGTCCTCGGGCAGCACGCGCACGCTGCCGACGACCGACATGAAGTTCGTGTCGCCGGTCCAGCGCGGGACGACGTGGAGGTGCAGGTGATCGGCGATACCGGCGCCAGCCGCCTTGCCGAGATTCACGCCGATGTTGATGCCCTGCGGACGATAGACCTCCGTCACTGCCACTTCGGCGCGCGCGGTCAGCGTCATCAGCTCGCTCAGCTCGTCAGGCGACAGCTCGCTCAAGCTTGCGGCGTGGCGTTGCGGCACCACCATCAGGTGGCCGCTGTTGTAGGGATAGAGGTTGAGGATGACGAACGCCGAGCGGCCGCGCGCGACGATCAGCGGTTCGGCCGGGTCGCTGGCGGCCGCCGCGCAGAAGATGCAGCCGGGAACGGGCTCAGAAACAGCACTCACGTAGCTGTAACGCCAGGGAGAGTAGAGGCGGTCCATGGAATTGCAGATTGGCGATTGGTGATTGACGATTAGAAATTACGTGGATCGTGCAATCGTCAATCGTTCAATCGCCAATCGTCAATCACCAATCGTCAATTCAGTGGAACCGCTGGAGGGCAGGAGGTCTTCCTTGTTGATCAGTTCCTTCAGTTCCTTGCCCGGTTTGAAGTACGGGACCTTCTTCGGCGGCACGTCCACCTTGTCACCGGTCTTGGGATTGCGGCCCTTCCGCGGCTCGCGCTGCCGGAGGCGGAAGCTGCCGAACCCGCGCAACTCGATCTTCTCGCCGCGATTCAGGGCGTCGATGATGCTCTGGAAGACCGTGTCGACGATCAGTTCCGAGTGTTTCTTGGTGAGATCCGAGACCCGCGAGACTTCCTCGACAAGCTCCGCCTTGGTCATAGGGTTCCTCGTGGCAGCCCACAACCGCTACGACACGATGCCACGATGACACGAAGAACACGGATCAGGCTTCAGGCCGTCGTGTCTTCGCGTCGTCGTGTCGTCGTGGTTGGGTCCTCGTGTCCGCTTAGCTCTTGAACCGGATGTGGTCGCCGAGCGTCGCTTCGCCGGTGCCTGAGCTCTCCTGGTACGCCTCCCAGTCCGAGCGGTACTCGTCGGACTTGAGCGCACGAATGCTCAGGCCGATCTTCCGCTCGGACGGGCTGAGCTTGATGATCTTCATCGTGTAGGTCTGGTCCACCTGAAGATCCACCTTCTCCTGCCCGTGCGAGTCGTCGAACTCCGACACGTGGATCAGCCCCTCGATGCCCTCGTCGAGCTCGACGAACGCGCCGAAGTTGGTCATCCGCACGACCTTGCCCTCGATCGTGCTGCCGACGTGGTGCCGCGAGAAGAAGTCGTCCCAGATGTCGGTCGCCAGCTGCTTCAAGCCGAGCGACAGGCGCTGGTTCTCGGCGTCGATGTTGAGCACCATCGCCTCGACGACATCGCCCTTCTTCAGCACCTCCGACGGGTGCTTCACGCGCTTGCTCCAGGACATGTCCGAGATGTGGATGAGACCGTCGATGTCCTCTTCCACCTCCACGAACGCGCCGAACTCGGTGAGGTTCCGCACCTTGCCCTTGATGCGCGTGCCGACCGGGTACTTCTCGGCCAGGTCGTGCCAGGGGTTCTGCTCCACCTGCTTCAGGCCGAGCGAGATCCGCCGCGCCGTCGCGTCGACGCCGAGCACCATGGCCTCGACGTTGTCGCCGACGTTCAGGATCTTCGACGGATGCTTGACACGCTTGCTCCACGACATCTCGCTGACGTGGATCAGGCCCTCGACGCCGGGCTCGAGCTCGATGAAGGCGCCGTAGTCCGTCAGGCTGACGACCTTGCCGCTCACGCGCATGCCCGCCGGGTAGCGTTCGGCCACCGCCGACCACGGATCCGCGACCAGCTGCTTGTGGCCGAGCGAGACGCGCTCGGTCGCCGGGTCGTACTTGAGGACGATGACGTCGATGTCGTCGTTGACCTTGAGGACTTCCGACGGATGGCCGACGCGGCCCCACGACATGTCCGTGATGTGCAGCAGCCCGTCGATGCCGCCGAGGTCGATGAAGGCGCCGTAGTCGGTGATGTTCTTCACCTGCCCGCGCAGCACCTTGCCCTCGGCCAGCGTCTCGAGCGTGTGCTTCTTCCGCTCGGCGTTCTCTTCCTCGAGCAGCACCTTGCGCGAGAGCACGATGTTGCCGCGCTTCTTGTTGACCTTGATGACGCGCATCCGGAGCTCCTGCCCCTTCAGCGCATCCAGGTTGCGCACCGGCCGCACGTCGATCTGGCTGCCGGGCAGGAACGCGCGGACGCCGATGTCGACCGCGAGTCCGCCCTTGATGCGCTCGATGACGCGTCCGATGACGACCTTCTTCTCGGCGTAGGCCTTCTCGACCTCGTCCCAGATCTTCATCTTCTCCGCTTTTTCGCGGGAGAGGACGACGTAGCCTTCGCGATCTTCCGTGCGCTCGAGCAGGACGTCGACGACGTCTCCCGGCTGCACCATGACCTGGCGGTTCTCGTCGAGGAACTCGTCGACGGCGATGATGCCCTCGGACTTGAATCCGACGTCGACGACTACCTCCGTTTCCGTGACCTTGAGCACGGTGCCCTTCACGACCTCGCCTTCCGCGATGTGGCGGAAGCTGTTATCGTAAAGGTCCAGCAGCCGGGCGTACTCCTGCGGGTCGGGCTGCTGCTCGTCGTAACTGGCCACCTTCGGTGTGTCTGTCGCGCCGACGGCCGGGGTTCCGGCGTCGGGGGTTTCGGCCGCAGCGGTCTGCGGCTCCTGTTGAACGTTCGCCATGCCTTGCAAATCCTCCTCGATCGATCGATTGCCGGGCTTGGGGTCAGGAGCCGGCGTCCCGGAATGACTTTCCTCGGCCAGGGATCCCCGCTCGCGCGGCGATCCTGAATTTGGATAAGCACTAGAGGATACGATACTTATCGACACGCTGTCAAACGACCAGACCTAGCATCCCCTCCACCCGACTGGCGGGTCCCTGCGTGAGGAGCGTCATGGCCAAGGCGAAGACAAGGCGGACCGCCCGGAAGGCGGCCGTCGTGCGGAAGCGGGCGAAGAAGCCGGCGAAGTCGAAAGCGTCCAGAAAGGCCTCGAAACCCGCGCGAAAGGCGCCGGCGCGGGCGGCTGCCGACGAGCCGCGGCGCACGCATCCCGGCCCCGCGCCTCCCGTCCCACTCGCAAGACGGCCCGAAAGCGAACGCCCGCGCGTGTCGCGGCCCGCGCCACACGCCCGCCAGCCCGGAAGGCCGCCGCCCCCAGGCGCAAAGCCGCGCCCGCCAAGCCAATCAAGGTCAAGAAGGTAAAGGCCATCAAGGCGACCGTGCGGGTGAAGGTGGCCGCCGTCGCCAAACCGTTGAAGCCAGTCAAAGCGGCCAGGCCCGCCAAGGTCACCAGGCCCGTGCGGCCGCGCCCGCCAGGCGGCCGTTGCTCGACCGCGAACGGCGACGGCTTCCGGAATCCGACCTCGTCCCGACACCGCCGTCCTCGCTCGACCTCGATCGCTCGGCGTCGGCCGCGCGCACCGGCCAGGCGGAGATCCAGGAGGCGTTGGCGCGAGCACACGGAGACCGGACCCGAGATCACGGCCGGCGACGTCGACGCCAACTGGGAATCCGCCTACAGCACCGGCGACGAGGCCCCCGGCGGCGACAACCCGACCCCGGATCAGGACGTCGTCGACGACATCGGGAAGAGCCTCGGCCTGGTGTACGAGGACAGCGAGGAACTGAAGGGCGCGGAGAAGATCACCGAGCGCGACAAGCACCGCTGGGAGCTGGATCCCGCGTCGGCGGAAGACTACAACGAGCGCTGATCGACGAATCGCGAGCACGCGCCGTGAGAACGTCTTCATCCGACGCCGGTCGTGTCCACGAGAACGGCGTCCGGCGCGATGGTGAGCGGCGACGCCTTGCGGGTCGCGTCCGATTGATCGCGCGCCGCAAGCGCCGTCGCCACCTCGGTCAGCGGCGCCGCGCTGCCGCCATGGGCCGGGTCGGCCGCGCGCCGGCGGGCGCGCTCCTCGGCTGACGCATCCAGATAGATCTTCACGTCGGCGTCGGGAAAGACGACGGTGCCGATGTCGCGCCCTTCCATCACCACGCCGCCGGCACGCCCCATCTCCCGTTGACGGGCGACGAGCACTTCGCGCACGCGCGGCAGGCGCGCCACTTTTGCCGCGGCGGCGTCCATGTCCGGCGTGCGAATCGCCCGCGTGACGTCAGCGCCATCCACGACCACGCCGCCCTCGTCGATCTGCAGATCCATCGTCGTTGCGACATCGACCAGCGTCGGCTCGTCGTCTGAGGGCAGGCCGTCGTGCTGTGCCTTCCATGCGACAGCGCGATACATGGCGCCGGTATCGACGTGGCGGTAGCCGAGGGCACGCGCGAGCGCGCGCGAAACGGTGCCCTTGCCGACGCCGGAGGGCCCGTCGATCGCGACGATCAGAGGACGGGAAGGTTGCGTGTTCACCAAACCGCCAGTGTAACATCATGCGCGCATGCGGTTGGTTCGGCGCGCGCTCGTCGCGCTGGCGCTCGTGATCGTGGGCGCGGCGATTGTCTGGGGTCCGTCCTATACGCGCGCCTTGTCGCTCGTCGTGCGCGCGGCGGATCTCGATGGCTGGCTGAAGACCGCCGCCGATGCCGGCGCGCACGCGTGGACCGCCGGGCCCGCAACGACGATCCCCACCCGGCATGGCGCGGTTCCTGCGCGCATCTACCGCCCCGCGGGACGCATCCGCCGCGCCGCCCTGATGACACCAGGGGTGCACGCGATGGGCATCGAGGAACCGCGCCTTCGCGGACTGGCCGGCGATCTCGCCGCCAGCGGCCTCGCCGTCGTGACGATCGCGCTACCCGACCTCGTGCACTACCGGTTCACCGCGGAGTCGGTCGATCAGATCGAGGATGCCGCGGCGTGGCTGGCCGTGCAGCCGGACCTCGCGCCTGACGGCAAGGTCGGACTGATGGGCATCAGCTTTGCGGGCGGGCTGTCGGCGGTCGCGGCAGGCCGCGCCCCGGTGCGCGACAAGATCGCCTACGTGTTCTCGTTCGGCGGCCACGGCGATCTGCAGCGCGTCCTGCGCTACCTGTGCACCGGGCTCGAACCGCTGCCGCCCGATGCTCCTCCCGGCACGCCGCCGCACTTCCGCGCGCCGCACGACTACGGCGTCGCCGTGATCCTGCTCGGCATGGCCGACCGGATCGTGCCGCCCGATCAAGTGGAAGCGCTCCGGCACGGCATCGAGACGTTCCTCACCGCGTCCCAGCTCACGCTGGTGGACATGAACCAGGCGAAGGCGACGTTCGAGAAGAGCCAGGCGATTGCCGCGACCCTCCCCGAACCGTCGGCGCGGTTGATGCGCTACGTCAACGATCGCAACACCAAGGCGCTCGGCGCGGAGCTGCTGCCGGTGCTCGAGCGCATCGACGTGTACCCGCCGTCGCTCTCGCCAGAACAGTCCCCGCCGCCGCGCGCTCCCGTGTATCTCCTGCACGGCGCCGACGACACGGTGATCCCGGCAGTCGAGACAACGCTGCTCGACGCGCTATCTGAGGCAGAAGCGCACGCCCGTCAATCCCCTGCTCAGCGGCCTCATCACCCACGCCGAAGTGGACAAGACGGCCGCCGCTGCGGAGACGTGGAAACTCGTCGGCTTCTGGTCCAGTCTTCTCAACCGATAACCCTTGCCAGTTACGAGTTACGAGTGATGGGTTACGAATGGGAGCCCGGCACGCGACAGTGCGGCCGCGTATCGATCCTGCGTGTTGCAGTCGTAGAAGCTCTCGAGATCGGGATCGACATCGCGCAGTTCCTCGGCGCTGACGTGTCGCGCATGGACGGCATCGGCCAGGCTCGATGCCCTGAGCTGCCGTTCGAGCACGAGGCGATCGGCCACGGCCACGACGCGCTGGTGGTAGACCGTGCAGGTCGGCACGAGGCGATCGTCGACGACTGGCACGCACGCCTCGAATCCGCGCGCGAGATCGAGCAGGCGCCGGATCACGGCCGGACGCAGCAGCGGAAGATCGCAAGCGACGGCGAACACGTACTCACCGCTCGACACGCGCAGCCCCGCGGCGATGCCGGACAGCGGCCCGAGCCCCTCCTCGCGATCGCGCGTGATGCGCGCGCCGGCCGGCAGCACCTGCCCGTCGCGACCCACCAGCACGACGTCCCCGCACGACGCTGCCGACAATCCGTGCCACGCGCTCGGCCATCGTCTCGGGCCCGAACGGCAGCGAGGCCTTGTCGCGCCCCATCCGCGTGGACTGGCCGCCGCAAAGAACGATCGCGGACTCGGGCGCCGTCATCGGTCTGTCCAGACGCCGGCCTGACGCGTCATCTCGAGAGCATCCAGGTCGAGCGGCAACGACACGAAGAACGACGCACCTCCGCCGCCCGGCGTGCGCGCGCCCCAGGCGCGTCCGCCATGCGCCTCGACGATGGTGCGCGCGATGGGCAGGCCCATGCCCATACCCGTGGACTTCGTGGTGTAGAAGGGCTGGAAGAGGGTCTCGGGATCCGCGCCTGGGCCCGGGCCGGTATCGCGGACCACGAACAGTGCCGCGCCGTACGCCATCTCCGTGGCGACGACCAGCTGGCGGCGGTCGGCCTCGATGCCGCTCATCGCCTCCATGCCGTTGATCATCAGGTTCGACAGCACCTGCGCCAGCTGCACGCGGTCTCCGATCACCGGCAGCGCGTCTGGCCCAAGCGACACGACGAGCTGCACGCGACGGATGACGGCGTCGCTCTGCACGACGCGCACGACGTCCTGCACTACGTCGTTGAAATCCAGGCGCCGGCGTTCTGGCGCGCCGCCCTTCCACAGCAGATCGTGCAGGCGATGAATGACGTCGCTGGCGCGCGCGTCCTCCGTGACGATGTCGCGGAGCCGCTCGTCGACGGCGGCCGGTTCGAACCCGGGCGTCGCCAGCAGATCGCGGGCGGCGCGCGCGCTCTCGAGGATTCCGGTGAGCGGCTGGTTCAGCTGATGCGCCAGCGACGACGCCAGTTCGCTCATCGCGGACACATGGGTCGCATGCGCGAGCGCTTCGCGGCTGCGCTGCGCCGCCAGCTCCGCGCGCTTCCTGGCGCTGGTGTCGGTGTGCGTCACCACTGCGCCGCCTTCAGTCCCGCGCAGCGACACAATCGACACGAGAAACCAGCGATCGAGCGTCGCCGGCTCGGCGCGGGGTACTCCAGGGAGAACGTGTCGGTGGTCCCGGCCAGGACGCCCTGCACGCCGTTCAATACGTCGGCCGCGACGGCGAAGCCGGCCGCGGCAGACGCACGGCAGCTCTCAAGGAAGCTGCCGGCGGCCGTGCTGGCAATCGTCGTGAGCGACTGGTCGTCCGCGGCCGCGATCCATGGACCGTTCGCCGTGACGATGACGCCGTGGCGATCGAGGACGGCGACGCTGCCGGCGATGGCGGCGAGAATCGCCGACTTCATCGCCTCGCTCGCGCGCAACGCCTCGTCGGCCTGGCGCCGTGCCAGGGCGCGGCCGAAGAGCTCTGCCGCCTGGCGCACGCGGTTCAGCCACTCGGCTGTCCAGGGCGGGCGCGGTGCGGTCGTGAAGAACGTCAGCGCCCCGATGACGTGGCCGCTCGACGCCAGCGGCAAGACGAGCATCGCGCGATAGCCGGATGCCTCGAGCAGGGCGTAATCGGCCTCCGCGTCTGTGGAGCGCGGGGCCCCCGCCTGCAGCCACACTTCGCGATCGCGCAGGATCTCACCAGTCGCCCACGGAAAGAGCGCGCTTGGCACGGAATCGCCTGGTGAGGTGCCATGACCGGCGCTCCAAGCGGCGACATCCTGAGGGCGTGTTCCCGACGTCGCGAACTCCACCAGCAGCAGCGCATCGGCGCCGAAGAACCGCCCCATCCGCTCGAGGGCAGAACGGCACGCCGCCAGCAGGTCGGGGCCCGAGACGTGGACGAACGTCGCCGACAAGCGCGCCAGCATCGCCTCGAAGAGCAGGCGGTCGGCGATCAGCACGCGCGAGCGATAGCGCTCCTCCGTCAGGGCGGCCATGCACAGCAGCGGAATCGCCAGGGCAATGAGAAAGAGCTGAAGCGCCAGGATCGTGCCGTCGGCTGCTTCGGGCGTCGCCACAGGCGCGCGCACGATCGCGTCGTAGACCGCGGCAAGCGACGCGCCCAGCAGGGTCAGACTGGCGCCGGCCGTCCCGAACCGCACGGACGCCCACAGCAGGAACGGCAGGATGATCACGCGCGGCGGATGCGGCGAGAGCGCGCCCTCGCCAGTCAGCGTGTCCGTCGCCAGGACCACGCGCAGCGCGATGGCGAATCCCGCGGCCAGCGCCGCAACTTCGATCAGGCGAGGCCGGTGCGCTTCGCGCAGCCAGCGCGGGCCGTGAACACACAGGGCCAGCAGGGCCGGCAGCAGGGTCAGCGCCGTCAGACAGTTGGACGTGAATCGCCGGCGCAGGACGAGCGCAAACGGCTCGCCGCGAAACCAGTGGACCAGCGCCGCGTCCGGAAAGGACGAGAACAACGGCGCGGCGACGGCGGCGACGACGATGAAGATCGTCACGCGGCGGAGCGAGTCGAGGCGCGGCTCGCCGCCAGCCAGCCACTTGAAACCGCCGGCCGCGATCACCGCCTCGAGTGAGTTGGTTGCGGCGAGCCCGAGGATCAGCGGTGCCGGCCAGCCGGTGCCCGACTGGACGACGAGATGCGCGCCGAGCGCCGCCAGGAGGCACCAGCCCCATTGACGGGTCGGCGTCAGCAGCAGCGCCAGCGTGATGATGGTGTTGGGCGGCCACATCACCGATGTGGTCGCCGGCGGAATGCGCAGCGCGAGGCCGACGCGCGACCCGATGTGGTACGCGACGCCGATGGCCACCATCAGCGCGGCCAGCCGCGCCGCCCCGGTCAGGTGCGGCCCGAGCCGCAAGCCCTGCGACAGCGGCCGCTCGTCGCGCCCGTCCGCGACAGGCGACCGGGAACCCGGGAACGGGTGCGCCTTGCATGACCCGCACCAGTGTAACGGAGAGATCGCGGGCGGTTGAGGGACCGCTCAGCGGGACCGTGAATCTGAGGACTTGCGCGGCGCGGCCACGGCCCGCTTGAGCGCGCGCACCTCATCGGCCGTGAGCTCGCGGACCTGGCCGGCCCGCAGCCGATCGTCGCGGAGCGGGCCAATCCGCACGCGCGTCAGCCGCTGGACAGGATGCCCCACCGCCTCGCACATCCGGCGGACCTGGCGGTTCCGGCCCTCACGAATCGTCAGCAGGAGCACCGTCGGACTGCGCCGACTTGTCGCGATCCGCAGGCGGCATCCGCACCACCGCCGGGGCCGTCCGGCGCCCGTCGAGCACCACGCCGCGCGCCAGCCGGTCGAGCGCGCGCTGGTCCGGCACGCCGGCGACGATCGGCGCGGTACTCGCGCTCGACCTCGTGCCGCGGATGCGTCAGCGCCGCCGCGAGGTCGCCGTCGTTGGTCACGAGCAGCAGACCCTCGGAGTCGTAGTCCAGCCGGCCGACCGGATAGACGGTACTCGCGCACGCCGGCGAGGAGCTCCATGACGGTTCGGCGCTTCTGCGGATCGTTGCGCGTGGTCACGTAGCCGCGCGGTTTGTGGACCAGCAGATACCGCAGCGTCTGCGCCGCCTTCACCCGCCGGCCATCGACGCGAATCTCGTCGCCGGGGCCGGCCTTGGTGCCGAGCTCGGTGACCGTGCGGCCGTTCACCGAGACGCGGCCCTGCCGGATCAGGTCTTCCGCCGTCCGCCGCGAAGCGACGCCGGCCGTCGAGAGCAGCTTCTGCAGGCGTTCCATGTCACTGCTGCTCGATGCGGGCCGCCACGTGAGGCTTGCCCCACCTGCGCGCCAGCGCGGCGGCGGACTTCTCACCGGGCGGCGCGGCAGCGGCCGGGCGAGCGCCCGCCTTCATGAGGAGATCGACCACATCGGTCGTGCCTCGGTCAATGGTGACGGCGGCGACGGACAGCGCGGCGTGGCCCGTGGCGTCGACCTTGTTCACATCGGCGCCGCCCTTCACCAGCTCGCTTACGACGTCGGCGCGCCCGTCCTCGACGGCGGCCATCAACGCCGTACCCTCGTCGAAGAAGTCATCGGACACCGTCGCGTCCACGGCCGCGCCGCGCGCGAGCAGCCATCGCACCATGTCGGCGTCTCCGTGGAAGGTCATGATCATCAGGGGCGACAGTGTCTCGGCGTCTCGTCGGTTTCGGCCGAGGCTGGTGCGACGGCCTGAATGCCGACGGCAATGAGGAGCACGAGCATCGCCGGGATGGCGGCAGCAATCATGTGGCGCATTCTAGAACCTATCTCATAAGTAGCCTCTTCCGGGTGTCGTGTGGGTGAAGGCGTGGCGGAGGTCGGGCCGCGAATCGCGAAGGTGCGACCACACCTTGGGCACAGAGAGTTTCGATGGCGGCACGGCGGTCGCGTGAGGAAGCGTCGGCGCTGCCCTCCATGATCACGTCACACGCAATGCCAGTATCGGGTCCACTCTCATTGCGCGTCGCGCCGGAAAGTAGCAGGCCGCGGTGGCAACTGCCGTCAGCAACAGCGAGACGGCCGTGAACGTCAACGGATCGCTCGCCGTCACGCCAAACAGCAGACTCGAGCCCGCGCGCCCGAGCCACCAGGCTCCCACGAGCCCGAGCGCCACACCGATCAGGCTGAGCGTCAGCCCCTCACGGATAATCATCCGGAAGATGTCGCCGGCCTGTGCGCCGATGGCCATCCGCAAGCCGATTTCCTGTGTGCGCGTCGCGATCGAGTACTGGATGAGCCCGTAGATTCCGACAGCGGCCATCAGCAGCGCCACGACGGAGAAGCCGGTCAGGAGCGAGGTCTGGAAGCGGCGCTGCGCGAGGTAGGTTCCGAGCAGCTGCTCCAGAGGCGCCACCCCATAGATCGGCGCATTCTTCTCCACGCGATGCACGGCCGCCCGAAGTGCCCCGGCCATCGCCACCGGGTCGTCCGACGAGGTTCGTATGAACAGATCCCCGCTCCGCGGCGGATTCTGCGCGAGCGGCTCGAAAACCTGCGGGAGTGCTTCGCGCTCCAGCCCCTGCCGCCGCATGTCCCCGACCACGCCCACCACGGTGTACCACGTGCCGTCGGAGTCCCGCGGGCCCAACTTGAACCTTCTGCCGACTGGATCGTGCCCCGGCCACGAGCGCCGAGCCATCGCATCGTTGATGATCGCGACCCGCGGAGCCTCGGGCCGATCCTCGATCGAAAAGAAACGGCCGCGGAGCAACGGCGTTCCGAGGGTTCTGAAGAAATCCGGGCTGACCTCGTCTCTTGTGAGCCGCAGGCGCTCGGACACCGCTCCGTCGGCGCGTTCGACAGTGAGGACGTGTTCCCTGGGGTTGTCACTGAACAGATCGCCGGTGATGCCGGCGCTCTCCACACCCGGAACCGCCTGAATCTGTTCGAGGACGCGGTTGTACAGGTCGGTCCGTTGCGCGAGGACGCTGAAGGTCGTCGGGCTGGAGACCTCCATCACGAGGACCCGCTCAGGCGTGAATCCCGGGTCGATGTTGTTCACGTGCCACCAGCTGCGGACGAGCAGACCGGCGCCGACGAGCAGAACGATCGCAAGCGCAAACTCCGCCACCACGAGGGCGCGGCGGATTCGACGGCTGGATGTTCCGCCCGAGACACTTCTGCCACCCTCCTCGCCGGACGGACGCAGGTCGCGGCGCAGCGTCGTAATCGCGGGCACCAGTCCCACCAGGATTCCCGCCAGAAGAGAGATGGCCAGGGCCCAGCCGAGGACGCGGAGATCGAGGCTCACTTCATTCAGACGCGGCAAGTTGCCAGGGCCGAAGGCACGGATGAACCGGATGCCTCCAAAAGCGAGCAGTGTGCCCATCAGTCCCGAGACGGCGGCGAGCAGGACGCTTTCGGTGAGCAGCTGCCGCACGATCCGTCCGGCATTCGCTCCAAGCGCAGCACGAACGGCCATCTCGCGCGCGCGGGCGACGCTGCGCGCCAACGAGAGACTTGTGACGTTGGCAGCGGCGATGAGGAACACGCAAAACACCGCGCCGCCGAGCATCCACAATGCCAATCGCGATTGGGGTCCGACCACGTAAAGACTCAGTGGGACGACGTTGATGCCCTGGTTCCTGTCGTTCGCCGGCAACTGATCGTTGAGGCGGCGGGCGACTGCGCTCATCTCCGCCTGGGCCTGGTCGAACGTGACGCCTGGCCGAAGTCTCCCGATCGACGAACCACGTCTGTCCGCCGCGCACGCTGCGGCGGGTCGTGTGGGGCTCCCACACGTCTGCCTCGAATCTCGCGACTTGGAAATCGGCAGGGAGGATGCCGACGATCTGGGAAGGAACGCCGTTGACCACGAGAGTCGCGCCGAGCGCAACGTCCGAGCCTCCGAATCGCGTTTGCCAGAAGCGGTGACTGATCAGGACCAGGCGTTGCCGCTGCTCGACTTCTTCGGTCGAAAAGCTGCGCCCCAGGACGGGCCGGACGCCGAGGAGTGGAAGCAGGTTCGGGGAGATGCTCGCGCCAACGATCTGCTCCACCCCGTCAGCGCCGGTCAGTACCGCGGACACGGTATCGAAAGTGGCCATGTCCGCGATGCTCTGGCTTTGACTCCGCCACTGTTCGACATCCCACAGTGCCGATCGGCCCTCGCGAAGGTTCTGCGTCGGATCCTCGGTCCACAACATCGCCAACTGCTCCGGGGCCTGATACGGGAGGGGTCGGAGCAGGACGGCATTCAGGACGCTGAACATCGTGGTATTGGCGCCAATCGCCAGTGCCAGCGTGGCCGCCGCGGCCATCGTAAACGCCGGATTCCTGCGGAGCGTGCGAAGTGCATGGCGCACGTCACGCGCCAAATCCTCCAGCCACACGAATGACCGGACGTCCCGATACACCTCCCTGGCCTGCGTGACGCCTCCGAAACTCCGCTGCGCAGCCCGGAGCGCCTCCTCCGGGGACAGGCCCTGCTGGACGTACTCTTCGGTCGCTTCGGCAAGATGGCTTGCGATCTCGTCGTCGATCTCGCGATCCATCTTCCGAGAACGCACAAGGGCCCGCAGCCGGAACAGAAAGACGCGCAGCCGTGTCACGAGGAGTTCTCCGAGATCTTCAGGAAGCGTTCAACGATGCTCGCCGCACGCTGCCACTGCGCTTCCTCCTGCTGCAGCTGCTTGCGCCCGGCGCGTGTCAGGGTATAGATCCTCACGCGACGGCCGCTCTCGGACGTGCCCCATTTGGACGAAATCCACCCCATCTGCTCCAGCTTGAGCAGCGCCGGATACAGGGTGCCCTGGTTGAGAACAAGCTGATCCCCGCTGATCTGTTCGATTCGCCGCGCGATCCGATACCCGTGCAGCGGGCCCAGGGCCTCCAGGGTCTTGATGACCATCAAGCCGAGGGTGCCGTAGAGAACGTCGTTCTTGTCGGGCGTCATCTGTTGGGAGGCTACACCTCACAGATGTTGGCAGTCAACTGGTCTACGGTCGAGGTGTCAGGCCTGTCGCATGGCGAGGAAGGTCGGGCCGGCGTCTACTTCTCGGTGTCGGAGTCGGGGAGATCGTCGCCGGGCTCAACGCTCTGCTCGCCGGTGAGCACGACGCGATCTTCTTCGGTCGCCGGCGCGTCGGCGCCGGGGTCGGTGAGGCTTCCCTGCTCCGCCAGCATCGCCTGCTCGGCCAGGCCGGCGGGCGGCTCGAAGCCGAGCGCGTCGGCCATGTCCTCGACCTTTGGCAGGTCCGCGAGGTCCTTGAGCCCGAACCGATCCAGGAAATCGCGCGTGGTCGCGTAGAGGAACGGCCGGCCCACCACCTGCTTGCGGCCAGCGATCTTCACGAGGCCCCGCTCGAGCAGGGTGCCGACCACGCCGGTCGTGTTGACACCCCGGATCTCGGTGACCTCCATCGCGGTGATCGGCTGCTTGTAGGCGATCACGGCCAGCGTCTCGAGTGCCTGGACGGACAGCTTCTGCGACGTCCGCTCGTGGAACAGCCGGCGCACCCACTCGTGCAGCTCGGGCCGCGTCACGATCTGGTAGCCGTTGGCCACTTCGACCAGCTGCAGCCCGCCCGAATGCGCGTAGCGCCGCGCCAGTTCCGCCAGTGCGGCGACGACGTCTTCCTTCGGCTCGGTGTCGAGCACCTTGCACAACTGCTTCAGCGTGATGGGATCGGGCGAGGCGAAGACCAGCGCCTCGACGATCCCAACGAGGCCGGAAGCGTCGGCCGTTGCCGGTTCGTCCGACACGGGGGCCGGCGCATCGATCAGGCTGTCCACGGACACGGCCTCCGCGGTGCCGGCGGTCTCGTCAGATTCGTGATTCTTCGGCTCGTCGTTCACGCCAACCTCAACTCTGGGGAAATGGTCGCAAGAGGGAATCGGGGAATGGGAAGAGCATCCTGCAATCCAACAAAATCCCCCTATTCCCCCCTTCCCCTATTCCCTTCCCTATTCTGTGTCCGGCTTCTTCGGGTGATGCGATTCGTAGACCTGCTCCGGATCCATGATCGGGTGCGGCGCGTCCTGCGGCCGCGCGCGCTTGTAGACGCGAATCGGGCCGAACGAGCCGGACTGGAACGCCCGAATCAGCTTCAGCCGGATCATCTCCAGCAGCGCCAGGAACGTCACGATCAGGGCCGGCCGCGAACTGGCGTCGGCGAAGAGCTCCTCGAAGCCGACGGCCTCGGTCTCGGACAGCCGCTCGAGCAGCTGCTCGATCCGTTGCTCGATGGACATCTGCTCGGGCGGCAGCACGACGCGCGGTCGCGTCTTGGCCCGTTCCAGCACGCCGCGAAACGCCGCCAGCAGGCTGAAGAGATCGACCTCGAGTTCCGGCTCGTACTCGTCGCCGGCCACCTCCGCCACTGCCGAGTCCGGGCGCGGGAACTGCGCCGCGCGCAGCGTCTGCCTCTCGTGCAGGAGCTCGGCCGCCGCCTTGAACTTCTGGTGCTCCAGCAGACGCCGCACCAGCGCCTCGCGCGGATCCTCTTCGTCCTCTTCCCCCTCGATCTCCGGGGTGGGCCGTGGAATCAGCAGCCGCGACTTGATATGGATCAGCGTCGCCGCCATCACCAGGAACTCGCCGGCGACGTCGAGGTTCAGCTCCTGCATCAGCGCGAGGTACTGCAGGTACTGATCGGTGATGAGTGCGATCGGAATGTCGTAGACGTTCACCTCGTTCCGCTTGATGAGGTGAATCAGGAGGTCGAGCGGCCCCTCGAAGCTGTCCAGCTTGACGGGGTACGCCTCGAGGGCGGACTCGAACTCGGGGTTGTCGGGGGCCATGAGCCTGCGTCTCTACGTGCGTCAGTACTTGAGCTTCATCGCGTCTCGCACGCGACCCATCGTCTCGGCCGCCTGTTGGCGGGCCTTCGCCGAGCCCTCGAACAGGACATCGCGGAGATAGCCCGGGCGCGCGAGGACGGCCGCTCGCCGCTCCCGCATCGGCTCCAGCATCGAGTTTACGGCAGCCGCCAGCCTGGTCTTCACCTCGACGTCGCCGACCTTGCCCAGCCGGTACCGCGACTTCAGGTCCTCGACCTCCTCGACGTCGGGGTTGAAGGCATCGTGGTAGAGAAACACCGGGTTGCCCTCGACGGTGCCGGGGATGTCGGCCCGCACCCGCTTCGGATCGGTGTACATCTGCCGCACCTTCTTTGTCACCGTCACCGCATCGTCCGAGAGGTCGATGGTGTTGCCGTAGCTCTTGCTCATCTTGCGGTTGTCGAGGCCAGGCAGCCGCGACACCGGCGTCAGCAGCGGCTTCGGCTCGATGAACACGTCGCCGTAGAAGTTGTGGAACCGGCGCACGATCTCGCGCGAGAGCTCCAGATGCGGCACCTGGTCGTCGCCGACTGGCACGAAGTGCGCGTTGTACATGATGACGTCGGCCGTCTGCAGGAGCGGGTAGCCGAGAAAGCCGATGGACGACAGGTCGCGCTCGGCGAGCTGGTCCATCTGCTCCTTGTACGTCGGCACGCGCTCGAGCCACGGAATCGGCGTGATCATGCCGAGCAGCAGCGCGAGTTCGGCGTGCTCGGGGATGAGCGACTGGATGAAGAGCGTCGACCGCTCCGGATCGAGGCCGGCGGCGATCCAGTCGGCGGCGTTGTCGAGCGCGCTTTCGACGATCTCGCCGGTGTCGGCGTAGTGGCTGGTCAGCGCGTGCCAGTCGGCCACGAAGTAGAAGCACTCGTACGACTCCTGCAGGGCGACCCAGTTCTTGAGGGCGCCGACCAGGTGTCCGAGATGCAGCTTGCCGGTCGGGCGCATGCCCGACACGACGCGACGACGGTTAGACGATTCGGCCACGATGCAAAACCGGTAGCGTACGACGATTCCCCGGCATGCCGCAAGGAATTACGCAGATTTGACAGGATTACGCGGAGGATCATCCGCAGATTACGCAGATTTCGCAGATTCGATCGCGCCGGCTGGCCGCCGATATCGCGGCGTCAGGAGAGACGCAGTCGATCGGGTGGCCGGCCGCGCAGCGGCCGGACCAGGCCGCATGGCACGAGGCGCGGAAACGAGAGCCGGAATGACCAGATGGCTCTCGTTTCTGCGCCTCGTGTCATGCGGCCCGCCGGGCGTTGCCCGGCGCCCCGATCGACTTCATGTCTGCGTACATCTGCGGAATCTGCGGATAAGACGAGTCCTCGCCGCTCGCGGCGGCCCGCTCACGCTGCAAAGAATCGCAGGATCGCGTCGGCGGCCTTCGCGCCAACCAGCGGCTCCAGTTCCTCGCGCGTGGCGCGCCGCACGCCGGTGACACTCCCGAACCGCTTCAGCAGCTGACGGCGGCGGCGGGGGCCGATGCCCGGGATGCCGTCGAGTTCAGAGCGCAGGTCCCGTTTCGCGCGCCGCTGCCGGTGGAACGCGACGGCGAAGCGGTGCGCCTCGTCGCGGATGCGCTGCAGCAGCAGGAGCCCGGAATCGTCCACCGGCAGCACGATCGGGTCGAGCTGATGCCGCGTGAAGATCAGCTCTTCCCTCTTCGCCAGGCCGACGGCGACGAGATTGGCCAGGCCGAGCGATTCGAGCGCCTCGTAGGCCGCCGACAGCTGGCCCTTGCCGCCGTCGATGACGATCAGGTCGGGAAACGGTCCGCCCTGCTCGATGACGCGCGCGTAGCGCCGCTGGACCACCTGGTTCATGGCGGCGAAGTCGTCGAGGAACCGCTCGGTCCCCCCGGTGACCTTGAACTTCCGGTAGTCGCCCTTCTTCAGTCGGCCGTCCTCGCAGACGACCATCGACGCCACGGTCTCGCTGCCCTGGATGGTCGAGATGTCGAAGCACTCGATCCGCCGCGGCAGCGAAGGCAGCGCCAGCACGGAACGAAGCGTCTCGAGGCCGCTGTAGTTGCCCAGCGTCTCGGCATTGAACCGGGCATCGTAGGCGAGCGACGCGTTGCGCGTCGCCAGGTCGAGCAGCCCGCGCTTCTCGCCGCGCTTCGGCACGACGATGCGCACCTTCCGGTCGGCGCGGCCCGAGAGCCAGAGCTCCAGCGCCTCAGCCTCCTCTGGCGCCACCGGCACATGCACCTCGCCCGGCGGCTTGGTCTCGCTGTAGAACTGCGGGATGGCGGCCGCGACCACGGCGCCTTCGGTCGTCAGCGGGCTCTCAGCCGCCTCGGTGACCAGCTCCACGCGGTCGACGACGCGCCCGCCGCGCACCTGGAAGATCTGGACGACCGCGCCGGCGGGCCCGAGCTTGAGCCCGAACACGTCGCGGGCGGAAAGGTCTGGCGCGGCCATCTTCTGATGGCGGTCCACCAGCGTCTGGACCGTGCGCATCGCGTCGCGGAGCTGTCCCGCCTGCTCGAAACGCTCCTCGGCGGCCGCCTGGTTCATCCGCGCCCCGAGGTCCTCCACCAGTTCCTCGGTGCGGCCTTCCAGGAACAGCCGCGTGTCCTCGACGGCGCGCTGGTATTCGGCCTCGGAGCAGATCGTGTCCACGCACGGCGCGATGCAGCGATGGATGTCGTACTCGAGGCAGGGGCGGCCGCGCTTGCCGGTGATCACTTCGTTGCAGGACCGGATGCCGAACAGGCGGTGCGTGAGCGCCATCGTCCGGCGCGCGAACTTGGCCGGCAGGAACGGGCCGAAGTAGGCGTGATCGTCGCGCTCGACGCGCCGTGCGACCAGCACCCGCGGGAAGCGCTCGCCGGTGGTGAGCTGGAGGTACGGATAGTTCTTGTCGTCGCGCAGCAGGATGTTGTATTTCGGACTGCGCTGCTTGATTAGGTTGTTCTCGAGCGCCAGCGCCTCGACGACCGAGTCGGTGACGATCACCTCGAGGCGGGCGACGTCCTCGAGCAGCGCGTCGGTCCGCGGGCTCATCCCGTAGGCGCCCAGGTAGCTTCGGACGCGGTCACGCAGCGCGCGCGCCTTGCCGACGTACACGGTCTCCCCGGCCTGGTTGAAATACAGGTAGACGCCCGGTTGTTCGGGCAGCCGCGCGATCTGGGCCTTGAGATCGTGAATCGCCATCAGCTACACTGTTGGGTTTGGAGCCTTCCGGAGAACCTCTTATTATAGCGCCCGCCTTCGTCCACGGACCCGCATGACAATCACTGGTGCCATCGGCGCGGTGTGCATGTTCCCGCTGCGCGCGATCATCAATCTGTCGGTCGCTCTCGGCATTCATCCCAACGTGCTGACGCTCGTCGGCGTGCTGATCAACGTCGCCGCCGGGTTCGCGCTGGCGCACGACCGGTTCCTGCTGGCCGGCGTCGTGATGATCGTCGCCAACATCTTCGATTTCATCGACGGCAAGGTCGCGCACATCACCGGCACGCAGTCGGCCTTCGGCGCGTTCTGGGACTCGACGCTCGACCGGTTTTCCGATCTCGCGCTCTTCACCGGGCTGATCTGGCTCTACTCGACGCTCGGCCGGCACGACTACGTGCTGATCACGACGCTGACGCTGATCTTCGCGACGATGACGAGCTACGCGCGCGCGCGAGCGGAATCGCTCGTCACGAAGTGCAAGGTCGGCTTCATGGAACGGCCCGAGCGGATCGTGCTCTTCATGATCGGCGCGTTCACCGACCGGATGGCGGCGGTGCAGTGGGTGATCCTCGTGCTGTCGGTGGTGACGGTCGCCAACCGGATCTACTACACGTACCTGGCGCTCAACCAGCTGCCGATGCCGTCACAAGCAGGCCCGCTCGGGGTGTTCAAGCGCGCCTTCTTCTGGACCGACGACCGCGCCACCCTGGCCTACGACCTGTGGGTCATCGCGATCCTCGCCTTCGTCTGGCTCACGCCGCCGGCCTGGATCGGTGACCCGACCGGCACGGGCCCGGGTTTGCTGGGCTGGCTCCTTCGCTGACTACGTACGTCAACCACAGAGACACGGAGAACACAAAGACACACAGAGAGCGAACTTGGCAGCGTCCGGATGAACCCCGACGTTGGGGTGCATCCCAATGCTGCCAAATCGTTCTCTGTGCGTGCTCTGTGTTCTTTGTGTCTCTGTGGTTGACGTACGTACCAGGCGCAATCAGGCCCGGCGGCGCTTGGGCTCGGCCTTGGCCGCGGCTTTCTTGATCGGCAGCACCGCCTTGGCGGGCTGCTTCTTGGCCGAACTGGCGGCATCGAGGCTCTTGCGCAGCGCCGCCATGAGATCGACGACGTTGGTCGGCGCCTCTTCCACTTCCGCGGCGACGTATTCCTCGCCGGCAACGCGCGCGTCGATGATCTTGCGCAGCTCCTCTTTGTATTCGTCCTTGTAGTCCTGCAGGTTCAGCTCGCCGTCGAACATGTCGACGACCTGCTTGGCAAGCTTCAGCTCCTGCGGCTTCACCGTCCGCGGCACCGTCTCGAGCTCCTCGATCTGATCGATCGTGCGGATCTCGGCGGCGTGGTGCAGCGTGTACATCACCAGGCCATGCTGCTGCACCTTGATCGCGACGAGGTACTCGCGCCCGAAGAGGGCGACCTTGCCGATGCCGACTTTGCCCTTCATTCCCTCGCGCATCACCGCGTAGGCGTCGGCCGCCACCTGTCCGTCCGGCGCCAGGTAGTAGGCGCGATCGACGTACATCGGGTCGACGGCGGTCTCGTCGGTGAACTGCTCGAGGTTGATCACGCGAGTCGAGGGCGTGGAGACCTTCGCGAAGTCCTCCTCCTGCATCACGACGTAGCGCCCCTTGGAGAACTCGTAACCCTTGGCAATCTCGCTCTGCGGGACCTCGCGGTCGCACTTCGGGCACCAGCGCTTCTGCTGGATCCGGGTCTGGCACTCCGCGTGCAGCTGGTTGAACGAGAGCGACGCCGCCGACTCGGTCGCCGGGAACACCCGGATCGGGATGTTGACCAGGCTGACTTTCAGAAAGCCTTTCCACGTTGAGCGGACAGCCACAGGGACCTCCGGAATTGACGATTGAGGATTGTCGATTGACGATTGCGAAATTACGCCGATTCTATCGGATTACGGGATGGCCGCCAGCAGTCGGATGAGCTTGAGGGCGACAAAATCTGAGGAAATCAGTGAAATCTCCCAATCGTCAATCCCCAATCGCCAATCTCCAATTCAGACGTCTTCCCGTTCGTCGTGCCCGCCCAGGTCCAGAGCATCCCCGGCGAACATGATGTCGTGGCTGCCGATCTTCTCGCGAAGGAGGCGGCGGACGGCCGAGTAGTAGTCCCCGGGGACCAGCAGCGGCCGGGCCATCTCCTTGAAGCGCGAGATGAGGAGCAGCGTCGGCGGCTCACCCTGCCGCCAGGCGATGCCCCCGATCTGGTGGTACGGGATGAAGCCCTGCTCCGACCACACGCCCTCGGCATAAAAGCCGCGGCTGATCCTTCGCGTCAGCGGCACCGCGTACGCGAAGTAGAGAAACATCATCCCTTCCCCGAACAGCTGGGTGAAGGTCCGGAGATGGAAGGCGTACTTGACCAGCAGCAGCACGCCCAGCGCGACGCCGAGAAAAAGAATGAGGCCGTAATAGGGCGGCGGCGGGCCGGGCCACGTCAGCAGCGCGTGCTTCCGCAGGCGCATGAACCGCGCGAACTGCGCGAACACCCGCAGGTTGGCAATCGCGAACCCGACGCCAAGCCCGACGAGTACGTAGGGCAACAGCCAGGCCATACTGAAACTCTAACAAGTGCTGGGTGCCACGTGCAAAGTGCTGCGTGCGGTGCTTAGTGCCACGTGCTGCGTGCGGTGCCGGGCGCGGTGCTGAGTGCCCAGAAGCCGTGCACTGCGCAAAGCACCAGGCCCGAAGCACAGCACTGAGCACCGTGCACGAAGCACCGCACGCAGCACATGGCACGAAGCACTCGGCACTAACCGTGCTTTTCCATCAACCCCAGCAGCTCGTCGTACATCTTTTCCGCCGACGCGCCGCCGTTGCGAATGGCCTCGGTCGCACAGTGCTTCAGATGGTTCCGCATCAGCTCACGGCCGACGGCGCGAAGCGCCTCCTGCACCGACGAGAGCTGCGTCAGGATGTCGGCGCAATAGCGATCCCCCTCGATCATCCGCTGCACGCCGCGCACCTGTCCCTCGATTCGCTTCAGGCGATTCAGGTTGCGCGTCTTCGCCTCGGGGTCGACGCCGGAGGCGCGGCGCCCATCCACCGCGCATCCGCAATCCGCCGTCTGCTCGGCCTTCCTCATGCGATCACTCCTGAGCCACAACCATCCGCGCGATCCCAATTCGCAATCCGAAATCGTCAATCCTCAATCGTCAATTCCGATACCCACCGTCCTGAGCCGGAGGCTGTTGGTGACGACGCTTACCGAGCTGAACGCCATCGCCGCACTGGCCACGATCGGGCTGAGGAGCACGCCGAACGCCGGATACAACACGCCGGCCGCCACAGGGATGCCGACGACGTTGTAGGCGAACGCCCAGAACAGGTTCTGCCGCATCGTCTGCAGCGTGCGGCGCGACAGCCCGATGGCCGTCGCGACGCCGTCGAGGTCGCCGCCGATCAGGGCGATGTCCGCGGCCTCGAGCGCGATGTCGGTGCCGGTGCCGACGGCGATGCCCACGTCGGCGCGGGCGAGTGCCGGCGCGTCGTTGATGCCGTCGCCGACCATCGCGACGACCGCGCCCTCCTGCTGGAGGCGCGCGATCTCGGCGACCTTGCCTTCGGGCGACACGCCCGCCACGACATGCGTGATGCCCACCTGTCGCGCGACGGCATCGGCCGTGGCTCGCTGGTCGCCGCTCAGCAGCACCACGTCGAGCCCCGCGTCATTGAGATGGCGAATGGCCCCTGGAGCGCCGTCCTTGATCGGATCTGCGACAGCGATGAGGCCAGCCAGCACGCCATCCACGGCCACGAACATCACCGTCCGTGCCAGCGCGCTCAGACGGCCGGCCTCCGCGCTCAGTTCGCTCACGGAGACACCGGACGTCTCCAGCAGCCGCGCGCTGCCGACGTGCACGATCTCGTCGCCGACCGACGCGTGAACGCCCTGCCCGGTCATTGACTGAAACGAGTCGGCCGTTCCCACACGCAGACCCCGGCTCTGCGCGTGCGCGACGACGGCGCCGGCGAGCGGATGCTCCGACAGCGCCTCCACCGCGGCCGCGCGCGCGACGAGCGCGTCGGCGTCGCCGCCGTGCCATCGCGGCGCGACGACGACCTCGGTCACCGTGGGCCGTCCCGCCGTGATCGTCCCGGTCTTGTCGAGCACCACCGTCGTCACTTCACCCGCGCGTTGCAGCGTCTCGCCGCCCTTGACGAGGATGCCGAGCGCGGCGGCGCGCCCGGTCGCCACCATCACGGCCGTCGGCACCGCCAGGCCCATCGCGCAGGGGCAGGCGATGATGAGCACCGTGACGGCGGCGGCGAAACCGCGTACGGCCGACGCCGTGTCGGCCAGGGCCCACCACGCGAGGAACGTCGCCGCGGCCAGCCCGATCACGACCGGCACGAAGACGGCGCTGATGCGATCGGCCAGCGCCTGGATCGGCGCGCGGCTGCTCTGCGCATCGCGCATGAGCCGGACGATGCGCGCGAGCACGCTGGCCTCGCCCAGCGTCGTCGCGCGATAGCGGAACGCGCCCGTGCCGTTGACGGTGCCGCCGATGACGCGGTCGCCAGGCCGCTTGCTGACGGGCACCGGCTCGCCGGTGAGCATCGACTCGTCCACGGCGCTCGTGCCCTCAACCACCTCGCCGTCCACCGCCAGCCGTTCGCCGGGGCGTGCCAGCACCAGGTCTCCCGGCCGCACGTCGTCGATTGGAATGTCGAGCTCGACGCCATCGCGGATGACGCGCGCGGACTTCGCCTGCAGGCCCGCCAGCGCGCGCAGGGCGCCGGCCGTGCGCCGCTTGGCGCGCGATTCGAACGCGCGCCCGGTCAGGACGAACGCGAGAATCAGGATGACCGCCTCGTAGTAGACATCGGGCGCGACGCCGCGCGTCGTGAAGACAGACGGCGTGACAGTCGCGATCACCGAGTAGAGGAACGCCGCGCCGGTGCCGACGGCGATGAGCGTGTTCATGTCGGCGGAGCGATGGCGCAGGCTCGACCAGGCGCGGACGTAGAACTGGCGACCGGCCCACGTCATCGTGAATGCGGTCAGTGCGAGCAGCCCCCACGACAGCCATCGCGGATCCACGGCGTAGAGCCATGGCGCCGCGGCTCGCAACGGCGGCGTGAGCCAGCCCATCACCCACGCCATGAACGGATCGGCCGTTGTATGACCGTGAACCGCGCCGCCCATGAGTGGCATCGACGCGACCATCGCGATCGCGCCGGCGGCCAGGCTCACGATGGCCTTGCGACGCAGGTCGGCGTATTCGAGCGCCTGCGCGCGGTCGCGCGCGTCCTGTTCCGCCACGACGTCGACGACCGCCGCCGGCAGCGTCGACTCGTAGCCGGTGTCCCTCACCGTCTGGACGAGCTGGGCCGGCGCGATGACGCTCGGGTCGAAAGCGATCGCCGCCTGCCCCATCATCAGGTTCACCGAGGCGTCCTGGACGCCGGGCTGCGACGCCAGCGCCTTCTGAACGCTCGCCTGACAGGCGGCGCAGGTCATGCCGCCGACCGGAATCGTGATCTCGGCCGTCGTTTCGGTGGCCACTGCCCTCTCCGTTCTACCGGACTGCCGCGGTGTATCCAGCCTTCTCGACCGACTGGATCAGCGTCGCCGGCGACTGGCGCGACGGGTCGTACTCGACGTCGGCTTCGCCGACGTGCACCGACTGCACCTTGACGCCGTCGAGCGCCGAAAGCGCCTTCTGCACGCGGCTCACACAATGGCCGCAGCTCATGCCACTCACCGACAGCACCACTCGCTCCATTTCGAAATCCTCCACGAACAGATACCCCGAGAGGGTATCACTGTCCGTAAGATGCTGGCGGGTTTCGCGGGGGCGACGAAGCTCGGCCGCTATTGGCCGAGCGTGGGGTCGAAGCAGTGGCGGCAGCGCGCCTCGTAGGCGCCCTGCGCGCCCAGGAGGACGCGTTCGCGGCTGGCGACGAGCCGCTGGGTATGGTTGGCGGGGTTGCCGCAGACCATGCAGATGGCCAGCGTCTTGGTGATGTATTCGGCGATGGCCAGCAGCTGTGGCATCGGCTCGAACGGCTTGCCGAGGTAATCCTGGTCCAACCCGGCGACGATCACGCGGCGGCCGCTGTCGGCCAGCGTGCTGCAGATCATCGGCAGCTCGGGGTCGAAGAACTGCCCTTCATCGATAGCGACGACTTCGGTGTCGGGCCGCACGGCGCTCAGCAGTTCGCGCGCGCTGGCGACGCTCTCGGCGGCAAACCGGATGTCGCTGTGCGAGACGACGTAGTCCTGCGCGTAGCGGGTGTCGAGCCGGGGCTTGAAGACCTGGACCTTCTGCTTCGCGATTTCGGCCCGGCGCACGCGGCGGATGAGCTCCTCGCTCTTCCCGCTGAACATGCTGCCGGTGACGACTTCGATCCAGCCCTGGTTGGGGACTTTACGAACGACATCCATTGACGGTTGCAGGTTGGTAGGATTCGACGTGGTTGCTGGGCGGACGAGCTGCGCGTCAACCGTCAATCGACAACCATCAACTCCCTAAGCTCTGGCCTGATACTCGCCCGACTCTGTGTTGACCCGGATCTTGTCGCCGACGTTGATGAACGGGGGCACCTGGACGACCAGCCCGGTTTCGAGCGTCGCCGGCTTCAACTGCGCGTTGGCGGTGGCCCCCTTTATCGCCGGCGGCGTGTCCTGCACGAGGAGGTCGACCGTCTGCGGCAGCTCGATGCCGACCGGTTCGGTGCCGTAGAACTCGACGTTGATCTTCATCTCGGCGATCAAGTAGTTCACCGAGTCGGCCAGCGCTTCACCCGGGATATGCACCTGTTCGTACGACGACGTATCCATGAAGTAGTAATCGGTGCCGTCGCTGTACATGTACTGCATCTCGCGTTCGTCGAGCGTCGCCCGCTCCACGAAATCTTCCGAGCGCAGCTTCTGATCCGACAGCGTGCCGCTGCGGATGTTCCGGAACTTCACACGGACGAAGCCGCGCAGGTTGCCGGGCGTGACGTGCTGAAGCTCCAGGACGCGGAACAGATCGTTGCCGATCTTGACCAGCGTGCCCTTGCGCATCTTCGTCGCCTGAATAGTCGCCATGAGTCTCGCTTCCCGATTACGGCCAAAACCTGCGGATCGTAGCGTACGTGCCCGAGATCCTTCAAACATGCTACGATTTTTTGTGGCATTCACACGGTGGGACCCGCTGCGCGACCTGCTCGCGCTGCAGGAGCGCATGGAGCGGTTGTCGGGCCGGGAGGCGGGTGGATGGACGCCGCCGGTGGACATCTTCGAGACCGCCGACAGCTTCATCGTCACGGCCGAGCTGCCCGGGCTGCAGCGCGCCGACATCGAGATCCGGTACCAGGACGGCCAGCTGACGCTGCAGGGCACGCGCCGCACCCCCGATGTCCCCTGCGAGCGCTATCACCGCGTCGAGCGCGGCCACGGCGGCTTCTTCCGCCGCTTCGCGCTGCCGACCAGCATCGACCCCGAAGGCATCGTCGCCGATCTGAAGGACGGTGTCCTCACGGTGACCGTACCCAAATCGGCCGCCGCCATCCCGCGCCGTATCGACGTGAACTGACGTGTTCCGACGGACTGCGTTCGCCGCGATTCTCCTTACCGCCGGCTTTCTCGCCGGCCTGGTCCTGACGGGGCGCATGCGAGTGGCGGCGCCGGTCGAGGCCGACCCGACGGTGGCGGCGGTGCGCGTCGCCACGCCTGGCGCCACGCCCGAGGCCACGCAGGCACCCGCGGTCGCCCCTGCGGCGCCGGACTTCAGCGCCGTCGCCGAGCGCACGGTGCACGCGGTGACGAACATCTCGTCGCTGCAGCCGCCGCGCCGACGGTCGATGCCGTTTGCCGACGACCCGTTCTTCCAGCAGTTCTTCGGCGACATGGACGCCTTCGGCGGACGGGCGCAGCCGCAGTACAGCCTCGGCTCGGGCGTCGTCGTCTCGGCCGACGGTTACATCCTGACCAACGTCCACGTGCTCGGCGAACTGGGACGCGGCACCGAAGTCCGGGTGACCCTCGGCGACAAGCGCGAGCTGCGCGCGCAGGTGATCGGCGCCGATCCGGCCACCGACATCGCGCTCGTGAAGATCAACGCCCGCAACCTGCCCGCCATCCCGTGGGGCGACTCGAGCCAGCTGAAGATCGCCGAGTGGGTGCTGGCGATTGGGAATCCCTATCAACTCAATCAGACCGTGACGCTCGGCATCGTGTCGGCGCTGGGCCGCACGAATCTCGGCATCGCCGGCTACGAGGACTTCATCCAGACCGACGCGGCCATCAACCCGGGCAACTCCGGCGGCGCGTTGATCAACAGCCGCGGCGAGCTCATCGGGATCAACACCGCCATCTTCACCGAGAGCCGCGGCTATCAGGGCATCGGGTTCGCCGTGCCCAGCAACCTGGCGCGACGGGTGATGGACGACCTCGTGCGCTACGGCGAGGTCCGGCGCGGGTCCATCGGCGCCGTCGAATTGCTGCCTGTGAACGACGAGGTCGCACGCCAGCTCGAACTGCCGCGGGTCGGCGGCCTGCTGGTCACGCGCATGAGCCGCACGAGCGCCGCCTACGAGGCGGGCATGCGGCCGGGCGACGTGGTCCTGACCATCAACGCCACCAAGGTGGAGACGGCGAATCAGCTCTGGCGATTGGTCGCCGACACCGCCATCGGCTCCTCGGTCCGCCTGAAAATCCAACGCGGCGAGACCGTCGTCAATCTCACCGTGCCGGTGGTGGCGGCCAGCCGGCGACTGCCGGTCCGGCAGTGAACAGCTTCGCCTTCTCGCTCTTCGACGGCCAGCCGGAGTGGTCGGAAGTCGCCATTGCACTCGGGATCTCATTCCTGGTTGCCTCGCTGGCGGCGTTCGTGCTCGGACGCCTGCTCAGGGCGCTCCTCACAGTCATCTACAGCGGCCACGAGCACGAGGCGCGGCTGGTCGCCGGCCCGCTGTCGGTGACGCGGCTCATCACGTTCCTCCTCGTGCTTCCGGTCACGGCGCTGCCGATGCTCGACGCAATCGGCCAGCGGTACGACGTCGGCCTCGATCGCAAGTCGGCGATGGAGTGGTTGCTCTCATCGGGCCTCCGGATTGCGGTCATCGTCACACTCGCCTGGCTCATCATCCGCATCGTCGTCAGCGCGACCGAGCGGCTGGAGCAGCAGATGGCGCGCGGCGAGGTGCCCGGGTCGATCGATCGGCTGAAGCGGGCGCAGACCCTTGGCGGCCTGGTGCGAAACGTCGCCGTCGTGCTCGTCGGCAGCGTCGCGCTGCTGATGGTCCTGCGAGAGCTGAACGTCGATGTGATGCCGATGCTGACCGGCGCCGGCATCGCCGGCGTCGCGCTCGGCTTCGGCGCGCAGTGGCTGGTGCGCGACCTGATCGCGGGATTCTTCCTGATCGTCGAGGACCACATCCGGGTCGGCGACTCGGTCGTGATCAACGGCCAGGGCGGCGGCGTCGAGGCCGTGAATCTACGCACGACCATCCTGCGCGACGTCGAAGGCGCGGTGCACGTCTTTCCCAACGGCGCGATTCTGACGCTTGCCAATCGGACGCGCGACTACGCCTACTACCTCATCGACGTGAATGTGGACTTCAAGCAGGACACCGACAAGGTCGTGGACTTGATGCGGAAGACCGCAGAGGAGCTGCAGGCCGATCCCGTGCTCGGCAGCTTCATCCTGGAGCCGCTCGAAGTGCTCGGCGTGGACGGCTTCCGTGACGGACAGGTCACCATCCGCTCGAGGCTCAAGACGCAGCCACAGCGCCAGTGGGACGTCGGCCGCGAAATGCGGCGTCGGCTCCGTTATGCGCTCACGAAGGCCGGGATCGATCTGCCGCCGGCGGGCCTGCACACGATGCTGTCGCAGCGGAAGGTCTGAGCGGTTCCTGGCCCGACAGCACGACTCGCCGATATTCGAGACTGGCCGTACCGAAGTTCAGCACGAGCCCGCGCCCCAGGTGCGAGACCTTCAGGTAGTTGATCGCCTGCGCCTGCTCCACGGGACCAATCGCTCGCAATGCCTTCACCTCCACGACAATCGACGTGAAGCAAACGAGATCGGCACGATAGTGAAGCGGTAGCGGCCGTTCCTTGTACAACATCGGGAACAGCACTTCCGTGCGAAACGGGATGCCGCGCGCCTCGAACTCCACTATCAGCGAGGCGCGATAGACCGCCTCGAGAAAGCCGCACCCGAGTTCGGTGTGCACTGCCATCGCGGCGCCGATGATCGCAAACGTCTGGGGGTCGCGCAGTGGAGTCTCGTTAGCCATGGCGGAGCGGCGTCGCACGCTTCATGCCAGCTCCGAAACTTGCCTGAGCGGCCGTATTCGTGGAGAGCGTGAGACGCTTGTTGCAAGAACTGTGGATGTCTCCCCGCTGCCGGGTAAGATTCCTGTGTACTTCACTGCACGCCGAGAAGTGCACTGTCTTCAGGATCATCCGCAGATTGCACAGATGACGCAGATGACGCCGCCGTCACGTTCGGTCCTGGCGACACCGGCCGCAAAGCGGCCGATCGGTGAGACGAGCCGAAGCGCGGAGATGAGAGCCTGCTCGATCCGGGGCTCTCATCTCCGTGCCTCGGCTCGTCTCACTGCCGCGGCTTTGCCGCGGGTCGCCAGGACGCAGGACGTGTGCGCTAGTTGGCCCCAGCCGAGAGAAATCTGTGAAATCTGCGTAATCTGCGGATAGATCCTCCGCGAAATCCATTTAAATCCCTAAATCCGGGCCCGAGTCGTAGCGCGCGAGCGCGGATCGATCGCGCGCCATTGCTGCTCGATGCCGACGCGGATCCCGATGCGGGGCGTCCAGACGATCTCTTTCGACGCCAGCCCGCGGTCCTCGATAAACAGCGACGCGCCAAGCAGATCGGCACGGTTCTGGGCGAGTGTGATTCCCATCGCCACCGACAGGTTGCCGGGCCCCTGGCAGATCGCGTCCTCGCTCAGCCGATGCGCTGGCGCGCCCCGGTCGGACCGCCGCCGCTGCATCAATGTCAGGCCGTCGAGCGGCTCGAGCGCGCGGATCAGCACCGCCGCCGGGTGGCCGCGCTTCTCGGTGACGACGTTCATCAGGAAGTGCAGCCCGTAATTCAGGTAGACGTACGCCACTCCCGGCGGGCCGTAGAGCGGTTCGTTGCGCGCGGTCGGACCTGGCGCGGCGTGGCAGGCGGGGTCGTCTTCGCCGATATACGCTTCGACTTCGACGATGCGCCCGGCGGTCTGGCCGTCAGGCGTGCGGTGGACCAGCACCATGCCGACCATATCGCGGGCGACGGCCAGCGTCGCTCGCGCATAGAACGCCCGCGGCAGGCGACGTGGGCGCACGGTGGACCTGTTTCAGCGAGGCTTTGTGGGCGCAGCCGCCGCAACCGCTGCGTATCCGCGCAGGCGATAGATCGCTTCCGATGCCGCCTCGACGACTTCCCGTGCCGGGTCCTTCAGCATCGGCTGGATCGCGGCGTCTTCCGCCGGCCGCCGCGAGGCGCCCAGCAATTCCACCGTGCCGCGCCGCACCCACGGCTCCGGCGATTGCAGCAGCGCATGGAGCGCCTGGGGCTGCCGCTCGACGATCTCGGCCAGATAGACACGCCCCTGGATCGCGGTCTCTTCGTTGCGCAGCGCCGTGACCATCGGCGACAGGTCGGTCGACTGGCCGAGCAGGAACTCCGCCATCCGCGCGGCGAGCACGACGTTCACCTGGCGCGAACTGGACGCCGACTCGGCAATCGCCGGCAGCGCCGACTGATCGCCGATGCGCGCGAGGCCTTCGATCGAGATTACCCGGAACGTGGACGCGCTGCTGGAGAGCAGCGCCTGGAAGACCGGCGCGCTCGGCGCTGCGGCGATGCGCGCGAGGGCATGCAGCGCGGCCGACCCCTCTTCGCTCTTGCCGTAGTAGCTGGCGCGCTCGGTCAGGGACTGCACGGCGCGGTCGTAGCGCATCCAGCCGAGCGAGTCCATCGCCCATCGCCGGACCAGCGGGTCCGCGTCGTTCATCGCGGTGATGAGCGCGTCGCCGACTACGGTCGGCGCGACGGCGCCGATCGCCGGCGTGAAAACACGCCCCGCGACACGCGCCACTACCTGTCGGGTCGACGGATCCGGATGCTGCAGGGCGGCCACGAGCTCCGAGGCCACAGCGTCTGCCGTCGCCCGCGGCATCGGCCCCATCGCCGGCGCCCCGATCGTGCCAAGCGTGTAGGCGGCGTCGAGCCGCGTCTTCAGCGACTCGTCCTGTCGCGCGACCCTGGCCAGGCCGGTCAGCGCCTCGGCCGGCACCGGCGCCGGCAGCGTCGCCAGCGGGCCGGCTTCGAAGGCGACCTCCGAGGGCACCGAGGATCGGCCGACACTGCCCGGCCCCCACTGCCGCTGACGCAGATCCGCGCGGACGGTGAAGAGGGTCAGCAGGCCGTTGATCGCCGCGCTCTGGACGCCGGTGTTCTCGTCGGCCAGCAGCGACGCCATCGGCGCGGCGACATCCGGCCGGCCGAGCGCACTGAGACTCTCGAGCGCCTTGACGCGCGCGCGCGCCGATGGGTTGCGCAGCTCGGCAAGCAGCGGCTCCACGCCACCGGTCTGCCCCGCCGCCATACCCGCCGCGCAAATGGCGAGGCCCAGGGCGGCTGCCAGCGCGCGACGCGTGCTCCTGCCATCAGTCATCGTGTGCCCCAGCGTAGGCGTGCGGACGCCCGTTGGCGAGCGTCGTCTTGAGGAACCGTCCGGTGTGCGACGCCTCGTTGGCCGCAATCTGCTCCGGCGTGCCGGTCGCAACCACCTCTCCGCCGCCCTCGCCTCCTTCCGGACCGAGGTCGATGATGTAGTCGGCCGTCTTGATCACGTCGAGGTTGTGCTCGATCACGAGCAGCGTGTGCCCCTGTTCGAGCAGCTTCCGGAACGCGCCGAGCAGCTTGGCGATGTCGTCGAAGTGCAAGCCGGTCGTCGGCTCGTCGAGGACGTAGAGCAGCCGCTCGCCGCTGCTGCTGGCCAAATGCGATGCGATCTTGATCCGCTGCGCCTCGCCGCCAGACAGCGTCGTCGCCGGCTGCCCGAGGCGGAGGTAGCCGAGACCGATCTCGTCGAGCACCTGCAGGCGGCGGAGGACCTTTGGCGACGCGCCGAAGAAGGTCAGCGCCTCGCGCACCGTCATCTCGAGGACCTGGTGGATGTTGCGCCCCTTGTAGCGCACGTCCAGCACCTGCGGCTTGAAGCGGCGGCCGTCGCACTGGTCGCACGGCACGAACACGTCGGCCAGGAACTGCATCTCCACCCGGACTACGCCTTCGCCCTCGCAGGCCGTCGCAGCGGCCGCCTGGCACGTTGAAGGAGAAGTGACTGGCGGTGAGCCCGCGGCTGCGCGCGTCCTTCGTCGAGGCGAACAGCTCGCGGATCGGGATCGAAGGCCTTCAGATACGTCACCGGGTTCGACCGCGGCGTGCGGCCGATTGGCGTCTGGTCCACCAGGACCGCATCGGACACGAGCTCGATGCCGTCGATCCCCCTGAATGCCCCGACTCGCTTCTCCGAGGGCGCTTCGCCCTTGGCCCGGCGGATGCCGGCGTAGATGACGTCGTGCACGAGCGTCGACTTGCCCGATCCGCTCACGCCGGTGACGCAGGTCAGCGCGCCGAGCGGGAACGAGAGGTCGATGTCCTTCAGGTTGTGCGCGGTGGCGCCGGTGATGCGAATCCGCTGACCCGTGCCGCGCCTCCGGATCGCCGGCACCGGGATCGTCAGCTCGCCGCGCAGGTACTTGGCCGTCAGCGAGCGCGTGTCGCGCGTCAGGCCCTCGAGCGATCCCTCGTAGATCACCCGTCCGCCGTGCTCGCCGGCGCCCAGCCCGAGGTCGGCGATGTAGTCGGCCACCGCGATCATGTCCGCGTCGTGCTCGACCACGAGCACCGTGTTGCCCTGGTCGCGGAGCTGCCGAAGGATGGCGATGAGCCGCAGGTTGTCGCGCGGGTGAAGGCCGATGGACGGCTCGTCGAGCACGTACAGCGTGTCCACCAGCGCCGAGCCGAGCGACGTCGCCAGGTTGATGCGCTGCGACTCGCCGCCGGAGAGCGTCGACGACAGCCGGTCGAGCGTCAGGTAGTCGAGGCCGACGTCCGACAGGAACTGCAGCCGCCGGACAATCTCGCGCAGCACCTTGTCGGCAATCGCCGCGTCCTGCTCGCCGAGCTGCAGCGTCCCGAAGAACTGCTGCGCCTCGCTGACGGTCTGCGCCGACGCCCGGTCGATGGTCTTGCCCGCGACGCGCACGTCGCGCGCCTCGCGCCGCAGCCGCGTCCCGCCGCAGTCCGGGCACGTCAGGTATCCGCGATAGCGGCTGAGGAACACCCGCACGTGGACCTTGTACTTCTTGCGCTCGAGCCACGCGAAGAAGCCGCGGATGCCGTGCGTACTCGTCGCCGTCACCTTCGACGACGATGCGGCGCTGCTCGTCGGTGAGGTCCTGCCAGGGCGTGTCGAGCGGGATGCCGAGGCGCTTGGCCTCGCGCTTCAGCGTCGCCAGCTCCGCGCGGTAGTGCGGCTTGGTCCACGGCTCGATGGCGCCGCCGCGGATCGACTTGGACTGATCGGGCACCACCAGCTCGAGGTCGAGCTCGATGACGTTGCCGAAGCCGTGACAGGTCGGGCAGGCGCCAAACGGGTTGTTGAACGAGAACAGCCGCGGCTGCGGATCCTCGTAGGCGATGTGGCAGCGCCGGCACTCGAAGCGCTCGCTGAACTCATGTCGGACGGTCGCGTCGCCGTCGACGCGGGGCAGCTCGATGGCAAAGGCGGCGCCGCCGCCCTCGCGATACGCCGTCTCGATGGAGTCGGTCAGACGGGTCCGCGCCTCGGCGTCCACCTGGACGCGGTCGACGACCACCTCGAGCGTCGCACGGCCCGCAAGCGCGGGGGCGTCGACGTCCTCGAGCGTGATCGCGCGTCCGTCCACGAGGAGCCGGCGGAAACCGCGCTTCGCCAGGCTCTGCAGCGTCGCCCGCAACGGGTCGGCCTTGCCGCTGGTCGCCGGGCCGGCCTCGACCGTCTCTCCTTCGTCCAGGTCGGCCGCGAGCGGCGTGTCGGGGACACTCACGACCGGCATCTCGAAGCCGACGAGCAGCCGCGTGCCCTCGGGCAGCGCCGACAGGCGTCGCGCGACCACCTCGGCCGTCTCGCGCGAGACCTCGTTGCCGCAGTTGCGGCAGAACGTCCGGCCGACGCGCGCCCACAGCAGGCGCATGTAGTCGTGGATCTCGGTGGTCGTGCCGACGGTGGAGCGCGGATTCCGGATGCTGTTCTTCTGGCGGATCGCGATCGCCGGGCAGATGCCCTCGATACGGTCGACGTCGGGCTTCTCCATCCGTTCGAGGAACTGCCGGGCGTACGCCGACAGCGACTCGACGTACCGCCGCTGTCCCTCGGCGTAGATCGTGTCGAAGGCGAGCGACGACTTGCCCGACCCGCTGACGCCGGTCACGATGACCAGCGCGCCGATCGGCAGCGAGACGTCCGCGTCTTTCAGGTTGTGCGTGCGCGCGCCGCGAACCACCAGGTGCGTGGCCGCCTTCAGGACGCCATCCGACATCCAGCCCACCCTGCTGGGCCCATAGAGCAGACCCTAAAACTTCAATGGTAGCAGGTTGGCGGTCAGGCGGGGATTTCGAGGACTTCCGCGACCTCTTCGTCCGGGGCGATGGCGGCCAGCGGCACCGTGAGGGTCACGGCAAAGCCGCCAGAGGCCGGGGCGGCGACGGTGAGGGCGTGGCGGCCCGGATACAGGTGCTCCAGCCGGGCGCGCGTGTTCGAGAGCCCCACGCCCTCGCGCATCGCCGCCAGGCTCTCGACCATCCCTCGGCCGCTGTCGCCCACGGTGATCTGCAGGTGGTCGCCGTCGGCCCTGGCGGAAATCCGAATCGTGCCGCCATCGGTCCGGCCGGAAAACCCGTGCTTGATCGCGTTCTCGACCAGCGGCTGGAGGACCAGGACCGGCACCGGCGTGTCGCGCAGCGCGACGGGGACGTCCACCTCGACGCGCAGTCCGCCGCCGAAGCGCATGCGCTGGATGTCGAGGTACTGCTGCGTCAGCTCGATCTCCCGCCCGAGCGGGACTTCCTGCTGCGCGTGGCTGCGGAAGACCGCGCGCAGGAGATCGCCCAGCCTGACGAGCATCGACTCGGCGGCGTCGGGATCGCGGTGGAGCACCGCGGCGATCGCGTGCAGCGTGTTGAACACGAAGTGCGGATGCAGCTGCCGCTGCAGCGCCTCCAGCCGCGCCTCGACGAGGCGGGCTTCGAGCCGCGCCTCGCGCAGCTCGCGCTCACCCAGCGCATGCGCGAAGTAGAACGCGTGGTGGACGCCGACGATGCCCCAGTAGAGCAGGACCTTCCACTCGAACGTGTAGAGGAACGTGCGCTTGAGGTTGAATGCCGGGGCCAGCGGCTGCCCTGCCGCCTGCGTGATGCCCGAGGCGACCATCACCCAGTACTGCTCGATGCCGGTGATGCTGCAGACGACCGCGGCGACGATCAGGCTGGCCGCGACGTGGAACAGCGTCTGGGGGATGAACCGCTCGCGCCGGATCCGCACGGCCGAGCCAGACGCCAGATGAGCGGGATGAACAGCAGCCAGCTCGTCCACGCAAGCACGTTGTAGAGCACGACCCAGCCGTACTTGCCAATCGGCCGCGTGACAATGGTGGGGTCGATCCAGGTCCTGCAGCCAATACGAGAGCGTTCCCGACAGGAGCCCGACAATCGGGCCGAGCGCCAGCATGTGCCAGACGCGTGGACGCAGCATGAAGCCATCATGCCACACCGCCGTCGGGGATGGCTGGCTGAACGCGGTGACGAAACGTGTGACGAATCGGCCGCGGCGGGACTGAAGTCCCGCCCTCCTTCGTACGGAGGGCCGAACTTCAGTTCGGCCACTCCACTTACGCTCCGTAGTGCTCGAGCCGCTTGCGCTTCAGGAACTCCACCGATCGCGCGAGCTCGTCGAGGCCGTCCATGCCGTCCTCGACCGAGATCCACCCGGCAAAGTTCACCGACCGGAGGATCCGGAAGATCGCGTCGTAGTCGTTGGTGCCCTTCCCGGTCTCGCCGTGCTTGAGCTTGTCGGGATAGCCGACCGTGCCGTCCTGCAGCCGGATCTCGTCGAGCGTCGTGCCTGGCACCAGGAACCGGTCCGAGGCATGCATCGTGACGACGCGGTGCTTGATCTTCTCGAGGAACGCGAGCGGATCGAAGCCGCCGACGACGGCGTTGGAGGGATCGTACTGCACGCCGAAATGCGTCGACTCCGGCAGCGCGTCGAGCAGCGCGAGGAAGGGCTCTTCCTGCTGCGCGAACTCCGGGTACAGCCAGTCGCCGACCTTGTAGTGGTTCTCCAGGCACAGCACCACGTCGCGCTTGACCGCGTAGTCGATGCGACGGCTCGATGCACGCGGCGGCGCGCGCCACGCCTTCCTGAATCGACAGGCCCGGGTAGTTCTGGCCGCTCAGGGTCCGGCAGTACTTCGCGCCGATGCGCACCGACAGGTCGATGGCGCGTTTCTGGCGCTCCACCTGCCGCGCCCGCTCGTCGGCATCGGGATGCGTGAAGTTGGGCGAGAAGCAGAGCATCGACGAGATCTGGCCGGTGGCGGCCATGGCCTCCATCACCGGGGCGACGTCGCGCTCGTCGTAGCTCGGGAAGAACTCGTCGTAGTGCTCGACGCCTTCGCCGCCGAGCGTCGCGGCGTCATGAATCCAGCCGACGTAGTTGCGCTGGCCCGAGACGAGCTCGTCGAAATAGCACTTGGGAAATACGGAGATGCGCGGCGCGGAGAGTTGTCATCGGTTTACCAGTTCGGCGGCGCGCCGACGGGATACTGTTCCAGGTCCATCACCGATCCGGTCACCAGCGCGCTCTTGTCTGTCGCGAAGTACTCGGCCGCGTCCGCCACGTCGTCTGGCAGCAGCAGGCGGCCCAAGGGACGCGTCGCGACGGCCTCGTCCAGCCAGTTCTCGCCCTTGCCTTCGAGCAGCTTCACCTTGTGCTCGCCTTCGGTGAGCGTCCAGCCGACGTTGATCTGATTGACCCGGATGCGATCGCGGTTCAGGACCGCCGCCGTGTTCTTCGTCAACGTCATGAGCCCGCCCTTGGACACCGAGTAGGCGCACAGCTTGGGCTCGCCGATGTAGGCGTTGATCGAGCCGATGTTCACGATGGAGCCGCCGCCGCGCGTGCGCATGTGGGGGATTGCCGCCTGAATCAGCAGCAGCGGCGCGCGGAGGTTGACGGCGAACAGGCTGTCGATGACCTCGAGCGTCGTGTGCTCGATGTCGCCGCGCGTGGTGAGCGCGGCGTTGTTGACGAGCACGTCCAGCGCGCCGAACCGCTCCACCGCAAAGGCGATCAGCCCGGCGCAGGCAGAGGCGTCGGCGAGGTCCGCGCGATGCCAGTCCTCCGTCTCCGCCGGCCGCGGCCACCGCGTCCAGCGTCTGTCGCGCGCCGGCTCTCGTCTCGCCCGTGGACCACCACCCGCGCGCCCAGCGACGCCAGCCGCATCGCGATCCCGCGGCCGATGCCGGAGGTCGATCCGGTGACGACGGCGACTTTACCGCTCAACATGCTTCCGCAACCTTCGCCTTACTCCAGCGGATCCGGCGCGGCTGAAGCCGCGCCCTCCGTCGCTGTCAGGACCCGGCACGATGACCGACTTGATGACGCGCCCGGAGTGCATCGCGTCGAAGGCGTCGTGCCAGCCCTCGAGCCCGGTCTTGAGGCCGACGATCAGATCGGCGCGGGTCAGGCCTTCGTTCAGCAGGTGAATCACGCGTTCCCACATCGGGTAGTTGTGGCTGAACGACCCCTGCAGGCGCACGTTCTTCTGGACCAGCGGATTCAGGTTGACCGGCACCTGATCGGGCGACCAGCCGACCTTCACCACCTGGCCGTCCGGCGCGCACGAGGTCCAGCGCGACGTCGAGCGGCCGGCTCGCGCCTGACGCGTCGCACACCACGTCGGCGCCAAGCGGCGACAGCGACCGCACGACATCGGCCAGCGACTCGGCCTGGACGTTCACCGTGTGCGTCGCGCCGAGCGCGCGCGCCGTCGTCCAGGCGCTCGGCGTCGGCCGTCAGGCCGGCGACGATCGAGCGGGTTGGCGCCCGACAGCGCCGCCATGCGCGCGCAGAGCAGGCCGATGGGGCCGGGCCCGAGCACGACGACCGTGTCGCCGGGCTTGATCGTCGCGTTGCACGCACATCGAGTTGTAGGCGACGCAGTGCGGCTCGGTGAGGCACGCGACCTCGAACGGCAGCGAGTCGGGCACGTGATGCAGGCAGCGCGCCGGGACCTTCACGTACTCGGCCATCGCGCCGTTGACGCCGTAGCCGAATCCCTTGCGCGTCGGGCACAGGTTGTAGCGGCCGCTGCGGCACATCAGGCAGTCGCCGCAGATGACCGCGGCGGTTTCGCTGACGACGCGGTCGCCTTCCTTGAAGCCGGCGACGTCGCGGCCGGCGGCGGCGATCGGTGCCGCCGAACTCGTGGCCGAGCGTGACCGGGATGTTCACGGGCCAGGAATGCGTGGCATACGCCTGGTGCACATCCGATCCGCACACCGACGCCGCCCCGACGCTGCAACAGCACGTCGCTGGCGCCGATCTCGGGCACGGACACTTCGCGCAGCTCCACCGCCATCGGTGTCAGCGCGTATTGCACGACTGCTTGCTGAGTCTTCACGGGTGGTTCGTCTCCGGTTCGGGCGTCGCCTTACTTCCAGCTCTTCGGCGTCTTGAACGGCGTCTTGCGGATCTCGGCGCAGATCTCGCTCGAGCACGCCGTGCAGGTCGGTGCTGGCCGCCTTGAAGTCGTCGGCGTCGATGACGAGCGGCGCGCCGAGCACGACCAGCGGCGCGCCATGGGCCGGGCACTCGATGGCCTGCGTGATCGTCAGGCCGCCGACCGCCTGCACCGGCACCGACACCGCCTCGACGACCTCGTCGAGCTCGTCCATCGGGCTCAGCCCCTTGACCAGGCGGCGCTCATCGTAGCCGATGTGATGAATGACGTAGTCCACGCCGAGCGACTCGAGCCACTTGCGCGTTGGCGATGCGGTCGTCGGCGCCGAGGTTGTCGCCCATCACCTTGATGCCGAAGTCGCGCGCCGCGTCCACCACGCGGCGGACGGTGGCCTCGTGCGCGCGGCCCATCACGACGACGAAGCTGGCGCCGGCCTTGGCCATCATCTCGGCCTCGAGATAGCCGCCATCCATCGTCTTCAGGTCGGCGACGATGGGGTGCTTCGGAAAGCGCGTGTGCAGCGTCTCCACCGCGCGCAGCCCTTCCGCCAGCAGCAGCGGCGTGCCCGCTTCAAGCCAGTCGACGCCCGCAGCGACGGCGATCTCGGCCATCTCGAGGGCTTCGGCAAGGTTGGTGAGGTCGAGGGAGATCTGGACGATGGGGTACTTCAGTGCAGTCGAGATCAATCATGAGTTGGGATCACAACCGCTATGCCGCGATGACACGAAGCCGCGAGGGATGTGGCAGTCTGCAATTGTATTGCAAAGCGGCCCCGTTCGACATCCTTCGCGGCGTCCCGGCATCGCGGCATCGCGGTTGTCGGTCCCTACGCGCCGATGTGCTCGACCTTGTATCCGCCGCGCGGCCTTGTCCCGCAGGTAGATCGCCCCGAAGATCGCGATCAGCGTCACCGGCAGGATCGCCCAGATGGCGAGCATCTCGCGCGGGCCGTACATGTCGTTCAGCCGTCCCATCACCGGGCCGGCAATCGCCGTCGCGAAGCTGCCGGTGCCGCCGATGATCGCCAGGCCGAGCGCGCCGGTGCGCGGGAACCGCTCGGACGTGATGCCCAGCATCGTCGGCCACCAGAATGCGGTGCCGACGGCCAGCAGCGCCGCCGCGCCGAAGGCGGCGGCCGGCGTCTGCGCGTGGCTGAAGAGGTACAGGCCCGCGGCGGCGAAGACCGCCGTGACGGCGATGAGGGCGATCGGCGACACCTTGTGCGAGATGCCGCCGGCAAACTGCCGCATCAGATACATGATGCCGTTCACCCACACCAGCACGAGGATGCCGGCCTGGGCGGTGCTGGACATGACCTCGTTGAAGACGTTGGCGTCCACTGCCCCGGCCCGAGCTCCGTGGCGGCCGTCAGCATCATCGCCACCCAGATCACCAGGAACAGCGGCCGCAGCGCCTCCTTGAACATGTCGCCGAACGGCACGCCGGCGGCGACGCGCTCGGTGGGCGGGAACGTCTGTCCGATGAAGAGGAACGTGTAGATCACCGACGGCACCAGCATCAGCAGCATCTTGGCCTGCCAGCCGAGCCCGATCTGCGTGAAGAGGAACGCGAGCACGCCGCCGATGACGATGCCGCCTGGGAACCAGGCGTGGAGGGCGGTGAGCTTGGCCGTCTTTTCCTTGTCGTAGATCGTCGCAATCAGCGGATTCACCGCGGCCTCGACCAGCCCGTTGGCGATGCCGATGATCACGGTCGCGAGGAAGAGGACCGGGAAGTTCGGCGCGACGATGGTCAGCAGCGTGCCGACGATGTGGCCGGCCGCCGCCAGCCGCATGATCGTGCCCATGCCGAGGACGTCGCAGAGCGGACCGCCGATGAAGATCGACAGCCCGAACCCCCAGAAGGCGGCTCCGGCAATCCAGCCGAGGTCGGTCTTGTTCAACTGAAAGATGGTCTCGAAGTCGCCCATGATGTCGCCGCGGATGGCAAACGACATGGCGGTGGCGATGAGGGCAATGCAGCTGGCCGTGAAAAGCCGTTGCTTGTTCATATCGGGGGCAACCTCGTGTGGGCGTTATCATGCCGTCGGCGCGCCGGAGCCGAGCAAGTGGTCAGACCGCGTCCGGGAGGGTTGGACTATAGACCGTGGCTGAGCTTTCGACAAGTGGAACGGCGCGCTTCTGGCGTCAGCTGGGCCCTTCCTTCGGCAACCGGCAGGAACAGCGGCGGTTCTGGCAGGCGACGACGCCGGCCGGACGGCTGCTGTTCGGGCTCGGCGTCTTCGCCCTGTTTGCCTCCCTCGGCTTCCTGACCGACGTCCCCACGCTCGGGCGATCGACGATCGGCCGCGTCATCCTGCGTCTCTCTGATCTCCGGCGGCGGCGCAATCGCGTACGCCGTTGTCGCCTTCCGCGACATCCGGTGGATGCCGTTGGTGGTCGGCATTCACATCCTGCTGACCGTGCTGCTGCCGCGCCTGATGCCGCTCAAGCCGCCGGTCGTCGTCGACCCGGTCGCCGCGGCGACGCTCGGCGCCCGCATGCAGCTCAACGTCGTCGGGGCGGCGCTCTGCATCGCCGCCGGCTACAGCTTCTTCGTGGTCTTCTTCATGCGCGAGGGCCACCGCTACTACCGGCTCCACACGGAGCTCGCGCTGGCGCGATCGATTCATCGCGAGCTGGTGCCGCCCATCGACGTCGAGATCGGCGGCTTCGAGTTTCGCGGCGTCTCGCTGCCGAGCGGCGACGTCGGCGGCGATCTCGTCGACGTCGTCGATCATGCCAACGACGCGGCGTGGACGGCGTACGTCACCGACGTGTCGGGCCACGGCGTGCCCTCGGGCGTGCTGATGGGGATGATCAAGAGCGCGATGCGGATGGCGCTGGTCGCCCCGGTGCCGCTCGAAGCGCTGCTCGATCGTTTGAACGACGTGCTCTTCGAGCTGAAGCCGCCGCAGATGTACGCCACGTTCGCGGCAATTCGCCGCGACGGGAGAAACGAGCTGAGCTTCACGCTCGCCGGCCACCTGCCCATCCTGCACTGGCGCGCCGAGAGCGGCGACGTCGCGGAGTTGAGCGTCGGACAGGTGCCGCTGGGCGTGCTCCCCGGCCGGACGTTCGAGGCCAGCCGCGTCGCCTGCGCGCCGGGCGACGTCCTCCTGCTCCTCACTGACGGCCTGACGGAGGTCTTCGACGCCGACGACCACGAGTTCGGCATGGACCGCGTCCGCGAGCTGCTGGCGACGCACGCCTCCCTGCCGCTGGAGGAGATCCAGCGGCGGCTGATCGAGGCCTCGCGCAGCTACGGCACGCCGCACGACGACCAGAGCCTGATCCTGATCCGGCGTCTCGCCTGAGCACGTACGTCAACCACAGAGACACAGAGAGCTCACAAAGACACACGGAGAACACATTTTGGCAGCGCTACGGATGCACCCTCACGTTGGGGTGCATCCGAGCGCTGCCAAAATTGATCTCCGTGTGTCTTCGTGTTCTCTGTGTCTCTGTGGTTGACGTACGTGATCAGCACTCACTCAAGCTGATGGGGATCGCGACCGCGAGGCCGCCGTCCGACGTCTCCTTGTACTTCGCGTTCATGTCGAGCGCGGTGCGCCACATCGTGTCGACGACCGCGTCGAGCGAGATCTTCGCGTCGGCCGGATCGCTGCGGAGCGCGAGCTGGGCGGCGGTGATGGCCTTGATGGCGCCCATCGTGTTGCGCTCGATGCACGGCACTTGCACGAGGCCGCCGATGGGATCGCACGTCATGCCCAGGTGATGTTCCATCGCGATCTCCGCCGCCATCAGCGCCTGGCGGGGCGACGCGCCGAGACAGGCCGACAGGCCCGCCGCCGCCATCGCCGACGACACGCCAATCTCGGCCTGGCAGCCGCCCATGGCCGCCGAGATGGTGGCGCCCTTCTTGAAGATGCACCCGACTTCGGATGCCGTGAGCAGGAACTCGCGCACGACGGCGTCCTCGTCGCGAGGCCGCCCGGCGACGGGCATCAACCCGCCGCCGCGCGCGCCGGCCGCCGGGTCAAATACGAGCAGATATTGCAGGACGGCCGGAATGACACCGGCGGCGCCGTTGGTCGGGGCGGTGACCACGCGGCCGAAGCATGCGTTCTCTTCGTTCACCGCCAGCGCGAAGCAGCTGACCCAGTCGAGAGTGGTCGAGAAGTCGCGGCCGACTGACCGGACGCGAGCCAGCCAGCGCTCGTAGTCGCGGGCTCCGTCGCGAGCCGCCTCCACGCCGAGCAGCCGCGTGTTGAGCGCCGGCGCGCGCCGCTTCACGTGCAGTCCTCCCGGCAACTCGCCCGGTGTGTGACATCCCCGATGCAGGCACTCGCGCATCGTCTGCCAGATCGCGGCGAGCCCCGACGCCGTCTCGCCGTCAGGCCGCCACGCGCGTTCGTTGGCGGCGACGACGTCGGCCACGGATCCGCCCGTCTGGTCGCACCAGCGCAGGAGATCGGCCGCCGTGTCGATCGGATACGGCAGGTTCACGGACGGCGCGCCGTGCGCCTCCTCGCCCTCTCGCACGATGAACCCGCCGCCGATGGAGTACCACGTGCCGGCGTGGCGCGTGCCATCGTTCAACGTTGCCGTGAAGCTCAGGGCGTTGGGGTGAAAGGGCAACGACCGACTGATGTGAAACGCGACGGCAGCGGCCGGATCGAATCCGACGGGATGCCGGCCGCCGAGCAGGAGTTGACGCGTCCGCGCGATGTCCGCGATCGCGGCGTGCAGGGCCGGCAGATCGCACGACACCGGATCGAGGCCCAGCAGGCCTGCCTGCACCGCGAGGTCGGTGCCGTGGCCGCGCCCGGTCTTGGCGAGCGAGCCGAACAGATCGATCGCGACTTCGGCGACGCGCGTGACGGCGTCCTGGCGCTCGAGGTCCGACAGAAAGGCCAGCGCCGCCCGCCACGGCCCCAGGGTGTGTGAGCTGGATGGCCCGACGCCGATCTTGAACATGTCGAAAACGGAGAGGCGTTCGGACATGGGGCACCTTGCATCGGGCCCGACGCGTCAGCGCGCGCGCGCGACGATGAGCGTCAGGTCGTCGAACTGTTCCTCCGTGCTGTGCTCGCGGACTGCGGTGACGATGCGGTCGAGCAGCTTCGAGGCGTCGTCATCCGGTGAACGCTGGAGCAGCGCGATCAGCCGATCCTCGCCGAACTCCTCCCCCGACTCCGACGTCGCGTCGCTGACGCCGTCGGTAAAGACCACGAGCGTATCGCCGGGCGCGAGCCAGGTCTCCCCCGTCGCGCACTGCCACGGCGTCGCGAACAGCCCGACGACCGGCGCCGTGACGCCAAGCCGCTCCACGGCGCCGCTGCCGCGCAGCACGACCGGGGGCAGGTGGCCGCAATTCGCGTAACGCAGGTGGCGGCGCGTCTCGTCGTACACGCCGAAGAAGAGCGTCGCGTAGTGATTGGCCGCGGTCGAGTCGTAGAACACCTTATTCACCAGGCACAGCACCTCGGACAGGTCGTGCGGCGCGCGGGTATACTGCGCCCGCAGGTTGGCCTGCAGGCTCGCCATCAGCAGCGCCGCCGAGATTCCCTTCCCAGAGATGTCCGCGAGGACGAGCCCGAAGTGGTCGCGGCCGAGGGTGACGAAGTCGAAGTAGTCGCCGCCGACGATACGCGCCTGGAGGCAGGCGCCGGCGTAGTCGAGCGAGGCGAGGACCGGCCGGTCCTGCGGCAGCAGCTTGGACTGGACGTCGCGGGCGATTTCCAGCTCGCGCGCGACGCGACGCTCGGCCTCGATCCGCTCGGCCATCGTCTCGGCCAGCCGGATGTTCTCGAGCGCGAGGCCCGCCTGCATGCCGACCGAGGCGAGCAGGGACACATCCTCGCCCGAGTACGGCTCGTCCGAGAGGCGGGGTCCAAGCACGAGCAGCCCCTCCATCTGCCCGGAGCGCCCGGCCAGCGGGACGAGGGCTTCGGGGGCAAGCGCCGCCAGCGTCGCCCAGTCCTCGCCCGGCGCGAGCTGCGCCGGGTCCAGCAGCAGCGGCCGGCCGCGGCGCACGAGCTCCACGAGCTGGTCCGGCAAGATCGGCAGCCGCGCCGCGGCGCCGGACAGGTTCTCGTGCTGGGCCGCTTCGAGCGTCCAGTCGTCGCCGGCGCGCAGGAACACGAGCAGCGACTGCGGATGCAGCGCCTGGAGGACCGCGTGATCGATCATCTCGGCCAGGGTCGTGCGGTCGGTGGCCGTCCGTGTCTGCTCGGCCAGCGTCATCAGCAGCTGCCGCGCGTCGTAGGCGCCGCGGAAGAAGGCACGGTCGAGCCGATTGAGCGCCGGCTGCCAGATGCGCCGTCCCGCCAGGACCATCAGCCCGCCGAAGATCGACCCGATCAGCAGCCCGCCGCTCGTGCGGTCCATCGCTCCGGCCACGCCGAGGCTGTCGAACAGCCGCGCGAACCCCAGGGTCACGACGATGCCGAGGAGCACCGCGACAGTCACCAGCCCGCGGCGGACGAGCAGGTAGCGGGCGCTGCGGCGGAGCAGCACCGGGATCTCCATCGCACGGTGCTTCACCACCGCGTAGCCGAGCGAGAGCGGAATCGCGAAGAGCAGCAATATCGACGACACCCACGCCCATGGCGGGAACGCCTGGATGCGGGCGCCCGTGGCACCCAGCACGGACTGCAGGATGGTGATCGGCGTGAGACCGACGAGCAGGCCGAAGAGGATCACGCGCGTCTTCCGGCGGACGTCAGGCGGCCCGAAGGCGTTCTGCACCAGGCAGACGACGGCGAGAGCGAAGAACCCGGCGTTGTAGATCAGCAGCACGATGCCAACCAGCGACGACCATGCCTTGAAGCGTTCGCTGAGCCAGAAGAGCGCGTAGGTGCCGCCCCACGCCAGCGCGCCTAGTGCCATCACGGCGGCTATGGCGTAGCCGCCGACCAGCGCGGCGGTCTTGAGCCACGGCAGGCGGCGGTCGAGCGGGGCATGCGCCGGGAACCCGGCGAAGAAGGCGTAGCACACGGCCGGCAGCGGCACGCTGAGCAGCATCGAGAACGCCAGCAGCGGCCCGCGCAGCCATCCGGGCACGCGGTACTCGAACTCGGCGACGCCGGCGCCGGCGATGAACCCGGCCAGCAGCAGCGCCAGCAGCCACGCGTGCGGGTCCTCCGGGCGCTGGAGCAGCACGACCAGCGCGACGATCAGGAAGGGAATCGGATAGAAGGCCAGGATCTCCTCGACCAGCTGCATCACCGCGCCGGGGTTGCCCCATGGCCCGAGCTGTACCGTCGGCGGCAGACCCGCGCGTGCGACGAGTTGGAGCGATACGTCGCGCGTCGCGCCTTCCCGCTCGACGCGTAGCGCGACCCGCTGTCCGGGCCGCCCGTAGCGGCGCAGATCGAGGAACGGCTCGTAGCGGTCGAGCGGCCGCCCGTCGATCGCATGGATGCGATCCTCTGCGCGAAGGCCGGCGACCTCCGCTGGTGACGACCGGGTCACGGATCGAATCAGCAGACACTCGCAGATGGGCCGGAACTCGGTGTCGATGCCGATGAAGATCTCGGATTCCTGCCGGACGAGGTACATCCAGCTCACGCTGTAAGCGGTCAGCAGGATGCCGAAGGCGATGGCGAGTGTGCGGCGTGAGAGCACGGGGGAAGTATATGGGACTGACCTGGTGCTGAGTGTACGTGCAAAGTGCCGAGTCAGTGCTGAGTGCTGAGTGCCGAGTGCTGTGCACGCGCCGTGCCATGTGCTGCGTGCCACGCGCGGCGCCATGTGCCGCGTCCAGAATGGCAGCTACTTCGTGACCTCGCGAATCCAGCGTACCAGCGTCTCCTTGTACGTCGTCCACTCGGGATGGCCTTCCCAGTTCTCCAGGCCGTGCGGCGCCTTCTCCAGCGCGACGAGCTCGTGGCGGGCGCCGACGGCCGCAAGGCGCGCCGCCATCGCGGTCCCCTGCTTCCAGAGCCGTTCGCCGGTGCCGTGGATGAGGAGGAACGGCGGCTGGTCTCGATGCACGCGGCGGATCGGCGAATGCGCGTCGAGCTGTTCGCGTGCGGCGGCGCTGAGCGCGGTGATGCCGAACAGGCGCGTCACGACCGATCGCGGCGTCAGGTTGTCGGCCATCGGCACGAAGTCGTACACCCCATAGAACGACACGACACCGGCAAGCGCGCGATCCTCCGTGCCAATCGCCGCCACCATCTCGCCGCTCGCTGACTCGCCGACCAGCACGAGCCGCCGCGGATCGATGTTGAAGCTGCCGGCGCGCTCGCGGAGAAAGGCGATTGCATTCCGCAGGTCCTGCTCCTGCTCGGCATGAGTGACGTCGGGCAGCAGCCGGTAGTCGATCGAGAACCACGCGACGCCGGCATCGGCGAGCGGCTGGAACAGCGGCGTGATGTAGGTGACGCGATCGCCGGCTTCCCATCCGCCGCCATGGACCAGCAGCACGGGCACATGAGGGCCCGGGCCCGGCGGCACGAACGCATCGAGCGTCTGCGCGGATCTCGGCGTTGTAGATCACGCGCTTGTGCAGGCCGGGCGGAAACACCGCGCGCGCCGGCTGCGGCGTGAAGACGTCCGGCCTGGCGGCGCCGGGCCCCAGCCTCTCCCTCAGCCACTCGGTCAGGCGCGCCTTGTAGCCCCACTGCGATGGCCACCAGTTCTCGACGCGGTGGCTGGCGTCGGCGACGACGTCCAGGCGGCACGGCAGCTGCCGCGCGGCGGCGGCATCGCAGAACGCCCGCGCCTCGGCGACGGGCGCTTCGCCATCGGCCCCGCCGTGGATCACGAGTGCCGGCGCGCGAGGCTCCCCCATCGGCTGCGTGTAGACGCCCCCCACGAGCGCGATGCCACTGACGCGCTCCTCGACTGCGGCCTGTGCGACGAGCTGCGCGCCGGCGTCCTCGCCGAGCAGCACGATCCGGCCGGGGTCAATCTCGAGAGCCGCGGCATGACAGCGCACGAACGCCAGCGCGTCGCGCACGTCGGCGACGGCGTCCCGCCATCGCGACGGCCCGCCGAGCCGGTAGTCGACGGCGACCCACTGGTAGCCCGCTTCGGTGATGGTCTCGAGTAGCTGGCCGATATGCGCCTGCCGGCTGCCGCTGGTCCAACCGCCGCCGTGTACGACGACCACGGCGGGGTGCACCTGCCGGTCCTGCTGCGCGTAGGCGTCGAGCGTCAGCGTGGGACCGCCCGGAGGCGTCGCGAAAACAATCGCGTTCGCGCCAGGCACGATGTGCGTACTGCTGGGTCGTGCGAGAAGCGGCAGGCATTCGGCTGCCGCATCGGGCGGCGCCGTCATGAGCAGTGCGGCGATGGCAGGCAGCCATGCCACGCGCGACAGCGCCGTCACTCGTCGTCTCTCACGTCGCGCGTCAGCGGCACGAAGCGGACCGGGATCAGGCGCTCCTCGCGAGGCCCTTGCGGTGTCTTCGTGATCACGCGGATCTCCTGGTCGTAGCCTCCCACGGGCACGACCAGCCGGGCGCCCATCGCCAGCTGATCGACCAGCGCCTTCGGCACGTGATCGGGCGCCGCCGCGACGACGATGCCGTCGAAAGGCGCGCGGTCGGGCCAGCCGCCGTAGCCGTCGCCGTGCCGCACGTTGACGTTCTGGTAGCCGACCGCGGCCAGCGTCTTCTTCGCGCACGAGGCGAGGGCCTCGACGATCTCGATCGTGTAGACCTCGCGGGCCAGTTCGGCCAGGACGGCCGCCTGATAGCCGCAGCCGGTGCCGACCTCCAGCACACGCGCGTCGGGGCGGAGGCGCAGCAGCTCGACCATGTAGGCGACGATGTACGGCTGCGAGATCGTCTGGCCGTGCCCGATAGGCAGGGGGCGATCGTCATAGGCGCTGCGCAACAGCGACTGGTCGACGAACCGCTCGCGTGGGACTTTCCGCATGGCGTCGAGCACCCGCGGGTCGCGCACACCCCTGGCGGCGATCTGCTGCTCGACCATCCGGGCACGGGCGGCGGCATACGGATCGGACTGCATGGGGACCGCGAGGAGGCACGCCGCCAGCACGGCTCGGCGCATGGGCCGATTCTAGCGCGTTGCGCCTTCATGAGCCGGAATCCCCCGACTCGACGCATATCCGGATAGACCGGTCAGTGTCGGCCGGGAAAGGACACCCATGGCAGCGACGGCAGCACAGTTGGCGGGATTCGACGCGGCGCGCACCTCGTCTGGCGGTCACGTGCGGGAGCACACCAGCGTGTTGGCCGCGGCCGAGAAGCGGCTGCTCGTGTGGCTGGCGCACAGACTGCCGCGCTGGGTCGGATCCGACCACCTGACGGCGCTCGGCGCGCTCGCGATGATCGCGACGGCTCTGGCTTTCGCGGCGGCGTCGCTCGACCTCCGATTCCTGCTCGCCGTTCCCGTGTGCCTGGCGATCAACTGGTTCGGCGACAGCCTCGATGGCACCGTCGCGCGCGTGAGGAACCAGCAGCGGCCGCGCTACGGCTTCTACGTCGATCACGTCGTCGACATCGCGAACACCGTCGTGCTCTTCACCGGCCTGGCGTTCTCGGGGCTGTGCAGTCCCTGGATCGCGGTGGCGTTGATGGTCGGCTATCTGCTGTTGAGCGGGGAGGCCTTCCTGGCCACCCACACCTCGGTGTCTTCCGGCTCGCCTTCAGCGGAATGGGACCCACCGAGCTGCGCATCCTGCTCTCCGTCGGAGCGCTCGCCGCCATCGATCACCTGTGGGTGCGGCCGTTCGGGCTCGGCCCGTTCCGGCTCTTCGACATCGGCGGCCTCATCGGCGCCGCCGGGATGATCGTCGTGTTCCTGATCTCCGCCGTTCGCAACACACGCACGCTGTATCGCGCCGAGCCGCTGCCCCGCGCCTGAACAGTCCGATGCTAGAGTCGGCACATGACCGTGCTGCTCTCGCTGGCGAAGAACTTCCTCATCCCCGGCTCCACGTGGTTCCTGGTGACGGGCATCGGCCTCGCCCTTGTCCTGCTGGCGCGTGAGCGCACGTTTCGGTGGGGCCGACGATGGCTGGCGGCCCTGTTCCTGCTGTATGTCGCTCTGAGCATGCCGCTGGTGTCCGACTGGCTGAACCGCGGTCTCTCGGGCACGCGTCCAATCACGGACGCGCGCGAGGCGCGCGGCGCCACGACAATAGTGCTGCTCGGGAACGGGGTGACGACGGTCGGCACGGTTGGGACCGACATCGATCTGCCGAACCTCGAGACCGCGCTCAACGTCAGTGAAGCGGCCAGGCTCTATCGCCTGCTGGGCGGAGGACGGATCATCGCCTCTGGCGGCATCCCGAGGCCCGGCGTCGCCCGCCGGCCGGAGAGCGAGGTCATGCGCGATTATCTGACGCGCCTTGAGCATCCCGGATCGAGACATCGTCCTCGAATCGGCCTCGGTCAATACCGCCGAGCAGGCCCGGCACGTCGCATCTCTCCTTCCCGCCGGATCGCGCGTGCTGCTGGTGACGGTCCCCTCACACCTGCCGCGCGCTACAGCGGTGTTCCGCGGCCGCGGGCTCAACGTCGTGCCCGCGATGTCGGCGTCGCGTCAGGAACCCGCCCGCCCCTGGGGCTATCGTCTGCTGCCGGATCGCTTTGCGCTTCGCGCGAGCGAAATCGCCTGCTACGAGTGGCTCGCGTTTGCCTTCTACCGGCTCGGGGTGACATCGCCGGCTAGAGACGGCTCGACTTTGCGTCGGCGCTTCGCAGACAATCCCGGCCTATGAGCTTCGATTTCCTCACGTTGATCGCCGGCGCCGTCTGGATTGTCGTCATCGTCGCGTTGCTCGTCGCCTATAACCTGGGCTTCCGGTTGGGGCGCCGCCGGCGGGCGGCCGGCGACGAAGCCGCGCAGCTCGGGACCGTGCAGGGGGCGCTGCTCGGGCTGCTGGGACTGCTGCTTGCCTTCAGCTTCTCGGCGGCCGCCGGACGTTTCGCCGAACGGCAGCGACTGGTCCTCGACGAGGCCAACGCCATCGGCACCACGTACCTTCGCGCCGACATGCTGCCGTCGCCGCACCGTGAGGCGCTCCGTTCCGGCCTGGTGAACTACACGCGCGCGCGCGTCGCGTTCTACGACGCCGGCGTCGACGTAAAGGCGGTCGATGCGGCCATCGCCACCTCCGAACGCATACATGGCGAGCTGTGGGCCACCGCCATCGCCGGCGTCAAGGAGGCGCCCGTGGCAACCATCGTGGTGCTCAATCCGCTGAACGAGGTCATCGACCTGCACTCGTCACGGGTTGACGCGCTCTACAGGCACCTGCCGGCCGCCATCGTGGCGCTCCTGCTGGTGACGGCGATGCTGGCGGTCGGCTGTGTCGGCGTCGGCGCGGGGATGGCCGAGACGCGCCGAAGTGTCGCGAACGCGGCGTTTCTCATCGTGACCATTGCGGTGCTCGGACTGACACTGGATCTGGACTACCCGCGGGCGGGGATCGTACGGGCCGGGCAACGGCCGATGCTGACGCTGCTCGACAGCCTGACGAAGTAGGGGCGAGGCCCGCTTCGGAGGCAGCGTGCTATACTCGACAGTCGCCCGGCGGCTTGCTGCCGGGCGCCCACCACGCCGGCCGGCGTAGCTCAGTTGGCAGAGCAGCTGATTCGTAATCAGCAGGTCGTCAGTTCAAGTCCGACCGCCGGCTCCAAAAGTCCTCAACAAATCAACACGTCCGGCGCTAGCACAACCGGCGCATACGACGATTGACACCCAACTTGACACCCTAGCGGTCCAGTACTTCGTCACTCTCACATCGACGCTGCCCGACAGACTGAGCCACTGAAGTCGACGCCACAACCACTAATGCGAAGGCCGAACTCGCAATGTGCCCGCGACTCCGCGTCGTCTTTGTCGTAGCACAGTGTTGCGATCACGGCGTTACGTCGGGCCCAATCGACCCTCGCTGATTCGTCATACATGTGCCAGGCGGCCATCAGCCGAATGAACGCGAGCGCGGCAAGAACCGTGCGAATCAAGGCGAGGTCGAGATTCGTCGGCGTATCCCCTACTGAGCCGAAAGGCCCTACAACAGAACGTCCATGTGCATCGCCGCCTTAGCGGCCGTCTGCTTCACGAGATGTGTGTAGAGGTCCGCGGTTACGCGCAGTTCGCTGTGGCCGAGCAACATACTGACCTCGACGAGTTCGACCCCTGCGGCGATGAGCAGGCTGGCCGCTGAGTGCCGTAGGTCGTGGAAACGGACGTGCGGGAGCTTCGCGGCCTTCAGCACAGCGCCGAGCGCCCGCAGCACATTGCGCGGGTCGAGGGGCGTACCGAGGCGGCCTCGGCGCCGCGCTTTGCGAAGGTCGTGAACACTAGGCCGGTCTCTTGCCACGCCGGACCTGCCTTCAGCCGTTCCTCAAGCTGACGCGTCCGGTGACGTTTCAGCGCCTCGATGCAAACCTTCGGAAGCGCGAGTGTCCGCCGGCTCTTCGCGGTCTTCAGCTCCGCCAATACCAGCCGCTTGCCGTCGCGCTGTAGCTGCTGCCGGACGCGCAACTCCCCTGTCTCGAGATCCACGTCTTCCCACTTCAGTCCGAGCGCTTCGCCGAGCCGGAGGCCGCACGCCAGAGCGACGCCGAACAGCGACTCGAGCCGATGCTCCCCGGCGGCCTTCAGAAATACGCTGGCTTGGTCGACGTCGAGCGGCGCGATCGCGCGGCTGAGGGGCTTCGGGACCTTCACCAGCGTCGCTGCGTTGATGGTCACGAGCTGCAGACGTTGCGCTTCTGACAGCGCCGAACGGAGACACGCGTGCGCGAGCGTGATCCGGCGGCGTGCGCCGTGGGCCGTCTTGTGCTGAACGAGCCAGCGTTGAACAATCGCCGGCGAGAGTTGCTCGAGCCGCTGCGGCCCGAACGCCGGCACGAGGAAGCGGCTCGATCGAGCCACGGTATCCACGCCTGATATCGGCCGCCACGTGTCATATTCGTGTCGAACCAGTCCTCGAGGAACATGGCAACCGTCGGCGTGGTCGTTGTCAGCAACTGGCCATCGACGGCTCGCCAGAAGGCGTCGCAACTGTTCGACGGCGTCGGCCTGCGTCTCGGCGTAGGCCGTCTTCGTCGGCGTTTTCCGTCGGCGCCGCGTCCCAGATCGACGCGAACCATCCATCGGCCGTCGGCTCGCTGCGTGATATTGCCCTCGCCGTGGCCACGTCTCATTTCGACCTCCTGGGGTGCGCGGCTCTTCGCCGGTTGCGCAGCTTCTTCTGCGCATTGGCACCAACCACCCGCTTATTGACGGTGTGACGACACGTTGGCGAACAATTTACCGGGCTTGGTACGCGCCGGAAACGTAGACTTTTCCGCAGGTGCGGTTCTTACAAATCCGAAGGTCGCGACCGCCTGCGGATCCCGGAGCGCCATTCTCGCAAGTGCCGCCAATAGCGTAGGGGCAACCCATAATTCCTCCACGGAACCGTCTTCTTTGGGCTCGAACACCGGGCGCACGGTGGCTGCAAGACCGTTGAACTGTCCAATCCCGAACGCGAAACTGCTTAGTGAGCCGAAGGACTTCTCCGACTTGCTCCGTGCCACGGCGTCCAGTGCCTTGACAAGCGCAGCTGCGGCGGCCAAGAACTCATCGAGTGGCTCGGCGATAACCGAAAGAACTCGTCGTCTGCGGGGTTCGGTACGGGTAGCTGTCCGGGTGGTCCGGCGAGAATCGAGGGAAAAACTTAGTCCACGTGCGGTTGATCGGCTCGCGTTCGATCTCAAACGCGTCAATGTCATGCAGCATGACTACGGGATCGTCCCATACGCCTTCATCGCCCAGGTCCAACTCATCTGCCATCCACCCGGGGTTCGCAGCAATGTTGTCTGGGTCGGCATTGAGTGGCCAGGCGTCAGTACAACACGCGCCGGAAATACCGCCGTCTCGACTCGCTGCAGAAGTACCCCCGAGTAGTCCAAAACTTTGGCACCACTGCCAGCAGCAATGGCTCCATCGCAGGAGTAAGCGCGTAGTGTCCATCCACGAATCGACCCTGCCGCACAATATCGGCGAGAGTCTCGTAAGGCCGTCGTCCGTCGGTGTCTCGTAGATCGGGATCGAGCCGGTAACGCTCCGGTCTTTGCCGCGGCGTTCGGTCGACTACCCGCCTGCCACTTCATAGCTGCTGAATCGGACCCACCAACCCAAGGGCCGAAGCGGCTGCGGCTGCGGAAACATCAACTGCGGCTCCAGAAGCAATTTGACCCTTGTCTTACTCATTGTCTTAACTTGAACAAGACGAGTCTATCACAGTAACAGTCCGGTGCAAACGGAGTTCAAGTGGACAAACTGTTACTTCGCCCAGTGGAAGCCGCGGAAGCCATCGGCATTGGTCGAAGCAAGGTGTACGAACTGCTCGCCAGCGGCGAATTGCCGTCAATTCGCATCGGCGGCAGCGTACGCGTGCCTGTGGACGCGCTGCGGGAGTGGATTGCGCAGCGACTCGAACTACGAAACTCCGGAGATCGTCGCCGGTGACGGCCGCGAGCATGAGCGCCGTAAAGACGCACCATCAGAACGCGGTCGCCGCGCTGGCGATCCGGTGGACAACGCCCGATTCGGCCTGGCCGTCGCGGCCGGTACTGGAGGTGGCCGTCGAGGTCCTCCCTACCATCGAGGACGACATCGTGGCCGCCCTCATCGAGCAACTGGCACTCGCCATTGCGGATCTGGCTGACGAGTTGCGGTCCGTCCGGGCCGTCCTCCGCGAGGCGCTCGCGATCGTGCACAGCCAACATCGCGAGATTGTTCGACTCCGTCGTGCCTACTATCTGGCGATCGCGGACTTGCGCGTGCTGCGCCAGCGAGAGGTTGCGGGATGATCACGCTCGACGAACCCGTGCGGCGGCCCGCGCCACCCTCCTGGCGCGAGCGAGTGTGCGACTCGAGGTTCTCGCCGCGGAGCGAGTGGCCCGCAACGCCGACGACCCGGCAGCGCCCGTCGTCGCGACGACCGAGCCATCGACTACGCCAACACCGGCCCGCGACAAGGACAAGTACCGGCCTCGCCGATCACAGGCGACCCGACTGGTCGATGTGGCGCTCAAGGCCGGCATCGATGTGTGGCACACGTTGAACGACGAGCCTCACATCACCGTCACGGTCGGGGGCCACCGAGAGCACTACGCCTTATCTTCCCGCTCCGTTAAAGACTGGCTCTCGCGCCTGCATCATCAATATACGCAGCAGACACCCGGCAGCCAGGCGATCGCCGATGCGCTCGGCACGCTCGGCGGCCTGGCTCGGTTTGACGGAGCCCAACTAACCGTCCATGTTGGCGTCGCCGGCACCGCGTCGGCGGTATTACGACATCGGCGATCCCACCTGGAGCGCGATCGAGATCGCCGCGGCTGGCTGGCGAATCGTCGCCGATCCCAGTCGCTGCCGCCGAGGGCGGGCCTCACTCGCGCTGCCGGCGCCGGTGCGGGGCGGATACGTGCGATGCCCTTCGCAACATCCTGATCAACGTGGCTACCCGATCATTGGCACCTATTACTGGCGTGGCTTGAGGGGGCGCTGCGCCCGAGGGGCCTTACCCACTCCTGGGCCTACCTGATGGCGAGCAAGGCTCTGCCAAGAGCACCGACTGCAAAGCTGGTGCGACGGCTGATTGATCCGTCGGGTGCCGACCTCCGGGCTGAACGCGCAATGCCGGACTTGATGGCTGCGGCGAAGGGCGGATGGGTGATTACCCTGAGCAATGTGTCGCACCTGTCGCCGTGGCTGTCGGATGCGCTTTGCCGAATCTCGACCGGCGGCGCGCTATGAACCCGTCGGCCACTGTGCCACCGATGGCGACGAGCATATCGTCGAGGCGATCGACCATGGTCGCGTCACTGGGATCAACTCCGTGACTACCCGCGGCAACCTGGCGATT
>CAVRDA010000021.1:0-507958 GCA_963719755.1 Vicinamibacteria bacterium
CAGAGCAGTCTCCGGACTTCAGGCTGAACTTTGCGCGGATCACCTATCCGGAGGACGCGCCGTCGGCCGGACGAGGCCAGAACGACGGAGGCATGCCGGGGGGACCGGTTTCGGGCGGCTCAGCGGGCGCTGCCGGCGGTGGCGGCGGTGGTGGCGCCGGCGAGATGGAGCGACGTCTGACTGAAGAACGGCGCATCGACGTCTACGGCATCTACTTCGACTTCAACAGCGCCCGGATCCGCAAGGAGTCAGAGCCGGTCCTGAACGAGATCGCCGACGTCCTCCGCCGCAATCAGGAGTGGTCGCTGAGCATCGCCGGGCACACCGACAACGTCGGCGGCGACACTTAGACCTGGATCTGTCCCGTCGCCGGAGCGAGTCCGTCCGCAAGGCGCTCGTCGACCGCTACGGCATCGCCGCGGACCGCTTTACGACCTCCGGCCACGGCGCGTCGGCGCCCAAGGACACCAACGAGACGTCCGAAGGGCGCGCGCGCAACCGGCGAGTCGAGCTGGTGCGGAGATAGATGGTCACGACACCATCCGCTGCATCGCCTGCGCCGCCAGCTTGACGGCGCCTCGCATGTCGGTGGACGACGTCTTGTAGTGGACCTCGAGCAGCCGATCGCCCTTGAGGAACAGCAGCGCGCCGGTGATACCGCTGACGTGGGCCTGCTCCCACGTCCCCTTGATCACCACGAGGTCCTGCGGCAGCACCCCGACATGAGCGAGCCCAGCCCCTTGTTCATCTTGAAGTCCTGGGCGCCGTCCTGCCAGCTTGGGACGATCGAGAAGGCGTGGTGGCCCGCCGTGTAGAAGGTGCAGCCGAAGCCCTTGACGTGGACGAGCGGTGGCCATTCCGACGACGCGCGATAGGGCTCGACCGTCAGAGGGCCGAGCACCGCCTCGGCTTCCGCGCGCGTCAACAGGCTGCAGGGATCCTTGGGAATCGAGCCCAGTTGGATCACCTGATAGGGGTTGGTGACCTGGAACCGCAGATCGGGCAGGCGGCCGCGCACCTGGTCCGCGAGTGCCTTGGCCACGGAGCGCGGCACATCCGGCGCCTCGCCGAGCACCGAGATTCTGGACGTGGCCGACGCGTCCGCTGAACCCGTACGCGCCATTCCCAGCGCGTCCACCCTTCAGGCATGGCGGGTGCGTCGCCACCAGCGGCCTGCCCTTCCGGCCAAGCCACGACTGCAGATGCTTGCTCGCGGCTGCGGCGCCGAGCTCGCCGGCCATGCTGCCGCTCACGTCCACGGAGAGCGTCACCGCGTACGTGGTCGGGTCGCTGGTAGTTGGCCATCGGCCCGCCGTAATTGCCCAGCGTCGGGTCCTTGAACGTCGCCCGGAGCTTCTCCTTCATTTCGACGGCCTTCTGTCGCTTCGCCCGCACTTCCTCCGGTATCACGAGCGTGTAGCGACACCCGTCTCGCTTCACGGGCGGCCCCGCGAGTTTGCCCACCGCCGACTCGACATCGGCGACCGAAATCCAGCCGCACGGGTCGGCGGGCTCCGAGGCCGTACGGACCGAGGGCGCGGCCTCTTTGGCGTCTTGCGCTGCCCCGCTCCCGCTGCTGCCCGAGGACGCGCCACCAGACGTGCCGGGTGTTTCCTGACTGCTGCCACAGGCGACGAGCCCCACGAATGAGGCCGCCAGACAGAGGTCTCGAATCGCTCGCATCGATTGTCTCCTGCTATTTCGAACCTGCCCTGCCGAGGAGGAATGTGCCAGGCATGCCCACCATGCCCAGGCCTGGCGAGCCAATCGGTACGCGCGGACCAGGCCGACGCCGCTGGTGTGAATCCCGGCCTCTACCATCGCGTTGCCTCCGGAGTTGGCGAGCTGCAGCAATCCGCCAGCCGTCCCTTCGCCAAACCGCGCGATCGTCGTGCCGGACGCGTTCCGGACCGTGAAGGCCGCGTCGTTGCCGTTCGACGCCATCGTTGCGCGGGTGACGCCGGCGGCGTCGATGATGTGAATCTCGCCGTGGAGACCGTTCATGACGGAGCGCATGTTCCCGCTTCCTGTTGAAGGTCGTCACCGAGCCGGCGCCGTTTCGCGCTTCGCCGAGGGTGGCGAGTGCTGTTCCGGAAGAACCGGCGACGGTGACGGCGTAGTGGCCTTCTCGAGCGCCGACGGCGACGCGAGCGCATCGCCGGCGCCGGCTCGCTCGGCGACACGGAACATCGTCTTGCCGCTGGAGTCGGCGATGGACAACGCACCGGCACCGGGATTGTCCGGGTCAGCCGACATCGTCGCGATGCGTTTCCCGCCAGTGCCGACGAGCAGGCCGCGCCCGTCAGTCTCGGCCTTGATGCCAGCGACCGGCTGCTCCGCGTGGTACACGCTGACGTTGCCGTTTCCCCCGATGGCGGCGCCAAGCTGCCCGTCTGAGCCCGAAAACCGTTATGAGCCCATCGCCGGTCCCTGTCGTGGTGATGACGACGGCGCGCCTGCCGCCCGCTCCAATCAACAGGGCACCGCGGCCGTCCGCCTCGGTCTTCATCCCGGCGACGGCTGTCCCGCCCCGGAACACGCCAACGTTCCCGCCGCCGGCCAACGCGGCGCCGATCTGGCCGTCCGCGCCCATCACGACGAGCTGGCCCTCACGTCCGGCCGCAAAATCCGAACGATTGGCTTGCCGGAGGCGTCCACCACCTCGAACGGCGCTTTGACGCGCGAGCCTTGCTGCTCCAATGCCGCAATCTTCTGCTCGAGCGCCGCGACCTGTTTCGACAGGCTGGCGACCTGCGTCTCGAGCGACGACGTGCCCGGAGCCTGGCCTGTACAAGGGCAAGGCCATCACGACGATGCCAACCATCGTCCCCACGCCGGCCCACCGTTGCACGAGCCCGACAGACGCTGTCCGACGAACCGTTCTGGCGCGATGCAGGAAGGAATGCCGATCCTCGTGGTCGAAGCGCAGTGATCATCGAAACGCTCCTGATGGTCTCCGGGAGTGCGGAGCCATGGCCGACGACCGGCCTCACCCTACCGTTGATACGCACGGCCGGATGAGAGAACCCCTCACCGACGGCGCGTGATCCGTTCCGGCGGCGAGCCGTGCGTTATGTCGTGACGGGGGTGCCTGTGATCGATTGGTGATCCGAGGTCGGCGGCTGGTGTTCGAGAGCGCGCTCCCGCTGGAAGGGGCCACGCGCCGGCTGAAGCAGGAGACGTCCTCGCCAGGCTGGTCCCGTCACGACGCGTCCAGGAGCTTCGAAGGGACGTTCGCCGACGGCCGATTCCGGGTGTCGCGTGCCGTGCGCGGAAGGAACTCGTTCCGGATGGTGATCGACGGGACCGTCTCGCCGAGGGGATACGGAACTGTGATCGACGCCCGGCTGAAACTGCATCCCGTCGTCGTTGTTCTGTGTCTACGGACTGCTCGTGACGGTCGGACCACTCGTCGCGCTGGCCGCGGCGGAATTCCTGAGGACGCGCGACACCTCGGGGCCAATCATCGCGATGGCGGTCTTCCCAATCGTGTTCGCGCTCTTTAGTGTCGTCTCAGCCTTCGAGGCACGATGGGCGACGACGCTGCTGGCGAGTCTTTCGAGGCGAAGCCGTCGCCAGTCAGCGCAGTGCATCCCCCGAATGGGTGACCGCTGCTGGCTGCCGGTCGCGCATACCAGCTCGACGCGACGGTTGCGCGCGCGGCCGGCGAGCGTGGCGTTGCTCTCGATGGGCCGGCGTTCTCCAAACCAGTCGTCGACATTCGCGCCGCGTCGACGCCGTAATCGCGCACGAGGCCGCCTTCACCGCGGCGGCGCGCGCGGCCGAGAGCTGATCAGTTGTAGCGCTCGCTGCCAATGCCGTCGGTGTGCCCTTCGATGACGAACCTGCGTCGTGACGCCAGCGGCAGCGCCGCCGCAATCTCCCGCAGCGCGTCGGCTGACTCCGGCTTGATGGTGGCGCGATTGAAGTCGAAGTAGACGCCCCGCAGCTCCACGCGGCATTCACGCTCGAGCACGGTTGAGGTCGAGAGCGCCGGCGCCGGAAGGTCGATGCGCACGATCTCGCGTGCGAAGACCGGCATGAAACCTGCGGCGCCATTGCGTGGGCCGTATGCGATGCGGAGCGAAAGCGGCAGCGTCGGGTGGTCGAGAATGACCGTCTCGAACGGACGGCTCACGCCACCGAGCGACATCTCTCCGGTCGCGCGGACCGCTTCCAGCTCGACGCGGCGGCCGTCGATGAGCATGGGGAACTTCACCAGTGCCGGGCTGCGTTGAAGCGTCCCGGACACCGTGCCGCGGGTGACGAAGTTGCGAAACGAATAGGCCGCGCTGCCCGCACGCAGGAGCTCGCGCACAAGGCGGCGCGAGGGGCCGAGCGACGTCGTGCCGGGGATGGCTGGCGGGTCGTCGGAATGATAGCCGAGGATCTGCTCTGGAGCGGACTCCAGATCGGCGGCCGACACGGTGCGCGGAATGCTCCCGCGACGGCGCACGCCGGCTGCATCGACGCCGTCGATAAGGCCGTCTGCGTGAATCGTTCCGCGGTGACTTCGGCGATCGCGACCACCATCTCGTAATCGCCCTCGACGATGCCGGCGTCCTTGTCGGCAGGCGGCGTCGAGTCGCTGACGGCAATTACCATTCGCAGCCCGGTCCGAGTGGCAGCGGGGGGTCGGCGGCAAGGGCGGGTGACACGCCAAGTGCCAGGACGATGACGGGACGCAGCAGCCCGCACATCTCGCGCCCCGTCGTCGCCGCGGAGAGCACGTCCTGGGCCGCCCGCTCGACGAGCGGTGTCAGGAAGTACTCCTCGCCGTCCACCGTCGCCTTGGCCTTGGCGCTCGCGGTCTTCGCTGCGGCGACCGACTCAGGCGTTCCGACGCGAGGTACCCAAGCGTGATTTCGTCCTTTCGCCGGGTCTCCGAGGCGAGACCCGACAAGGCCTGGGCGCCGGCGATGGCGGCCGCTCGGCCCGTGGCCGTGGCTGCTCCGCCATATGGCAGGTGCCAGGCTGACTGCCGATCGCCTGTCCGACCCCGCCGCTGAGCTGTCCGCCCGAGCGCTTCTTCGTCACCGAGGCGATCAGGACGAAGCTGGGAGTCCTTCTGCACAGCCTCGAGCGCCGCCTGCGACGGCAGCCGCGACTCGAGCGCCACGGTGCGAATGGACGGCCCGGTCAGGAAGCTGACGAACAGATCGCGGACGGCGGTCGCGACGCCGCTCGCGCTGCCCTCGACACCCTGCACGCTCGGCAGCATCACCGCGACGCAGGCCTGAGCCGGTCGGTCCTTCTGTCCGGGTTGCGCGTCTTGCGCCGCAGCCGTCGACGGCGGGGGCAGGATCATCAGGACTGCGGCCGCCACGCGTCCAAGCACGGTCATGTGATCTCCCTTTGAAAGGCTCACCAGTAACGCACGGCGCGCCAGATGATCCCATCAGCCGGCGATTCGCGGCCCATGATGAGCGGCAGGCTGCTCAGATTGGCGGCGCACCGGACGGAGCAGCCCGGCCTCGGCGCCACAGACTCGCACGGCCGGGCTCACGTTGCCAGTGTTGACGAGCAACATGGGCTTCGTGTCCAGACCACCTGATGCCTTGATCTCGCCGATGTTCATGGCGCGCAGGACGGCATTGATGGCATTGGTGACCGGCTGCGGCATCGCGTAGCCAACGCCGGCCCCGGCATACATGGTCAGCGTCGCTTGACGGCACTGAACGATGCCGAGGCTCGATCCCCGCGCGACGGCAACCGACGAATTGAGATAGGCATACGGGCCCGCGACGAAGCCGAACCGGCCCACCCCGACGATCACCTTCGCCTGGTGAATCATGACGAGGCGGTGACGCCGATGGCGACTCCCTGAGTCGAGTTGAGCGCGCTTTCCTTCGTCACGAGGCCGGTCGGCCCGCCGATGCTGAACTTGCCGTTGCTGTAGCCGGCGCTCATCTCGCCGCGCAGGGTGTAGTAGCCGCGCGCCTTCAGCGTGCCCGTCGACGTGAACGCGGTTTTGAGCTCGAAGATCTGCTGGACGTTGACGGCAAACGGCACGCCGAGCCCGACGATCGGCACGGAGAAATCGACGGCGTGTACCGCCTCTCATTGATGTTCGCGTCGGTATTGCGCGGCAGCGCGGCCTCGAAGGTCATCATCAGACCGGCGACGCCGCTCAACCGCACCTCGCATGTCACGACCTTTCCACCGCGGATATCGAGCTCGAAGTGGATGCGAGGCGCGTTGACGTACAGGACGGCTTCGCCCAGGAACATCACGCCGCCGGCTTCTGACTGTATGCGGACACCGATGCCCTCGACCCGACGAGCGGCGTCATCATGAATCGGCGCTTCGTGACCTGCCGCGCGAGCATGGGCCTGACGAAGGGCCTGTACGACGCGGGACCGCGCCAGCTGGCGGAAATCGGGCTCACGGTCACGACGGGATTGAAGATTTCCGGGCGCACCTCCGTCAACGCCTGATCGAAGTTCACGGGCTGGCTCACCGAGAACTGCCCGTCATGCACGATTCCTCGGTGATGTCGGCCGGGCCGAGGACCACGTGCAGCCCGTCGGTGCCTTTCTGGACGCCGAGGACTCGACCGGCTGCGCGGCTCGTCAGGAGGAGCACCTGGCCAGGGCGGATCTCCTCTGCTCGCTCGAAGCCGGATCGAGCACCCACGACACGCCATCGCTGCTCGTCCCCCGGATGGCGGCGGCGCCCGCCGGGAGCATCACGACATCCGGCCGGGAGGTGACCGACGGATTTCGGGTCGCCGATAACCTGGACCGCCGCTCGGCGACGGTGAGGTCGGTTGGAGCTGACTGCAGGGTGCGGCGGCCCGGGAGGCGGGGCTGGCAGCGGTTCCCGGCACCCACCGAGGAACACGGACGCGCAAAGCATCACAGCCGGGAAGAGGCGGTTGTGTGTCCTTCCGGCACGCTCGACCTGTAACGCACCATCCGGGGCGAATTGCCCTCGCCGCGCCGCTGCCCGTCTGGTGCCGCTACCGTCTGGCAGGAGACGAGGCGAACGGCCATCAGCCGATCGTCCACAGCGTCAAGCTGTTGGCGTCGCGGACGAACAGCTGGTTGCCGACCAGGGCCGGGTGCGCCCAGGTGCTGCTGTCGGCGACGTCGTAGCGCTTGACGATGTCGATCGCGGCCGGGTTGTCGCGGACGACGATCAGCTCGCCCTCGACGTTCTGGATCAGCGTGTAGCCGGGGATGCGGATGAGCGCCGCGTTCTCGGTTTCGCGGCCGCGGGTGGTCCAGGCGGTGCGGCCGGTCTTCCAGTCGACGGCGAAGTACTGGCCGCGATTCTTGTGCCCCAGCCCGATCAGCTGGTCGCCGGCAACGACGGCCGTGCTCATGCACATCGAGACGTCCGGGTTCTTCCACACCTCCTGCGGCGTGTATGACGCGCCCGACTTCACGATGCGCACGGCGGTCGTCGGCTGCGACAGCCCGGCGAAGACGACGAGGTCGCCGATGACGATCGGCGTCACGGAGTTCTGGTCGTAGGGCGTTGTGAGAGGAATCTGCCACAGGAGCGCGCCGCCCATGGCGACGCCGACGACGTGCGTGCGGGATTGCGTGATCAGCTGCTTGACGCCGGCCAGCGTGGCGACGACCGGCGATGCGTAAGCCGGCGCGCCGCCGGTCCACTGCCATTTCGGCGCGCCGCTGACGGCATCGAATGCCGCGAGCGAACCTCGCTCCTTACCGCCCGCGAACACCACGACCAGTCCGTCGACGACCACCGGCGAAGTCGCGGTGCCAAAGTCGGGCTGCTCGGCTGACGGCTGCTTGCGCCAGACCACCTTGCCGGACGCGCCGTCGTAGCAGGTGAGGATGCCTTTGATGCCGAACGTGTAGAGCCGGCCGGCCGCGTACGCGGGCGTCGACTTCGGGCCGGGCCCATGCGAGGCGGCCGCCGGGTTCACGGAGTAGGGGGTCGGGGTCGCGTCGGTCCAGATTGCTTGCCCGTGGCGGCGTCAAAGGCGGTGACCGTCTCGGCGTCGCCGTCCCGCGCGTGGATGAATACGCGGCCGTCGGCGACGATCGGCGTCGAGTAGCCGCTGCCGACGGAGACCTTCCATTTTCTGGTCAGGGCGGCCGGCCAGGTCGGCGGCGCCTGTGCAGCGGCTACCCCGTCGCGAGCGGTCCACGCCACTGCGGCCACGACGGAGCGCACTTGAGCTAGACGTGTCCACGTACGTCAACCACAGAGACACAACGACACAGAGGACGCACCGAGAGCTTCTTTTCTTCCTTTGATCTTTCCAATGGACATCTCTGTGAAACCTCGTGTTCTCCGTGTCTCCGAAGTTGGCGTACGTGATCTCAGATCGGCAAAAACACCACCGACGTCACGCCGTTGCTCGGGGCATCCTCGATTGCGTCGCCCGCGACGCCGGCCCCCAGCAGGTGACAGCGGTAGCCCCGGCCGCGCATTTCGGCAATGAACTGCGCCGGCGTGACGTCCGACACGCGCTCAAGCTGCAGGGGGTGGAGTTCCGACAGCACGATCGGGCGGTCCGTCCGCAGAAGCGCGTCGGCGCCGCGAAAGGCCAGCGGCTCGGCGCCTTCGATGTCGGCCTTGATGAAGCTGACGGGGCGCGGCAGGTCGGAGCGGTCGAGGGCCACAACGGGCACGATCTGGGTGGCGTGGCCGCCCGGGACCGTCCCGCTGCCCTGGAGAAATGCCCCGCCGCTGTTGATCGTATTGGGAGCGTAGACCAGCGGCAGCGACCCGGAAGCGGCGCCGACCGCAGCCCGCTCCAGGCGGACCCGGCTGTCGAACGCGTTCTCGAGAATCGACCGCGTCAGGCAGTCCGCGTTGGGCTCGAACGGCTCGAAGGCCGAGACCGAACCCGCGGGCCCGACGAGCTTCGCCAAGTGCATGGCGAAGTAGCCGATGTGCGCGCCGCAGTCGACGACGTGCTGGCCCGGACCGACCGTCCGGCGGATGAAGTCCAGCTCGTTGAGCTCGTAGCGGCCGCGGAGGATGTTGAGGCCGATCGCGTGATCGGACAGATCGATCCAGAGGCGCAGGCCGGGCTCGATCTCCTTGATGACGAGGTTCCGCTCGTTGCTGTGCGCGAAGTCGCGGTTCTTGTCCTGGTACTCGTCGGAGGTGACCATGTCGTGCCGCAACTCGCGCGTCGTGTCGTAGGCGCGCATCTTCGGCAGCAGCACTTCCTCGCTCTCGGCCTCGCGGTCCAGCAGGATGCGATAGGCCCAGGCAACGGTGTCTCGGGGCAGTGGCATAGAATGCGGCCATTTGTACTCAGCCTCAGGCTGCAGCCTTCCGCCTTCAGGTTGATTACGCCGATGGCCATTGCTCATCCGCGTAATGGCTGAGAGGACTGAAGGCCGAAGGCAGAAGGCCAATTTGGGGGTTCCGCCGATGCGTCGAACGATTGCGCTCGGGCTGCTGCTTGCAGCCGGCTCCGGGCTATCCGTATATGCCGACAACTGGCCGCAGTGGCGCGGCCCGCAGCTTGACGGCACCAGCAAGGAGACCGGGCTGCCATCGAAGTGGTCGCCCACCGAGAACATCGCGTGGAAGACCGCGCTGCCGATGCGCAGCGGCGCGACGCCGATCGTCTGGGGCGATCATGTCTTCCTGAACATCGCGGAAGCCGGCGACCTGTACCTCTGGGCGCTCGACCGCAGCAACGGCGCGGTCCGATGGAAGCAGAAGCTTGGCGGCGGCGACCACGACATGCGCAAGCAGAACATGTCGTCGCCGTCACCGGTGACCGACGGCACCGGCGTGTGGGTGCTGACGGGCACCGGCGCGCTCAAGGGTTTCACCTTCGACGGCAAGGAGTTGTGGGCGCGCGACATCCAGAAGGACTACGGGCAGTTCGGTCTCAACTGGGGCTACGCCAGCTCGCCGCTGCTGCTCGGCGACGCCCTCTATGTGCAGGTGCTGCACGGCATGAAGACCGACGATCCCAGCTACCTCATGCGGATCGACAAGAAGACCGGCAAGACCGTCTGGCGGCAGGAGCGGCCGACCAAGGCGATTGCCGAGGCGCCCGATGCCTACACGACGCCGGTGCCGCTCAAGGCGGGCAGCCGGACGGAGATCGTCGTCTCCGGCGGCGATATCGTCACGGCGCACGACCCGGCAACCGGGCGCGAGCTCTGGCGCAGCGAGGGGCTCAACCCCACTAACCATCAATGGCACCGCATCGTCGCCTCGCCGGTGGTAAGCGGCACCACGGTCTACGCGCCGAGCCGCGTGAAGCCGCTTCTGGCGATCAAGGGCGGCGGCTCCGGCGACGTCACGACGACACACCGGCTGTGGGAGTTCGAGAACGGGCCGGACGTGCCGACGCCGGTCACCGACGGCACGTACTTCTACTCCTTCGACGACCGCGGCGTCATCTACTGCCTCGACGCCAAGACCGGCAAGAGCGTCTACGGCCCGGTGCGCATCAAGCCCGGCACCTACAGCGCGTCGCCGATCCTCGGCGACGGCAAGATCTACATCACGAGCGAGGAAGGGCTGACGACCGTGGTCAAGGCGGGGCCGGCATTCGAGGTGCTCGGGGAGAACGCGATCAACGAGTTCGTCCTGAGCTCAATCGCCATCAGCGACGGCCAGTTGTTCCTGAGGGGCGACAAGCACCTGTACGCCATCGGCCAGCGCAAAAAGTAGAGTCGGAGAGAACGCTCGTCAATCACAGAGGCACGAAGGCACCGAGACGCACAGCAAATCTGGACGCGGATGCTCTCGAGCGGGCAGGTGTCTTGGCCCCTTCATGTCTCTGTGAATCTGCTGATCCGATTACCCCTGGGGTTTGAAGTACAAGACCATTCCCGCACCGACCGCCGTAAGCAGGAATCCCACGTAGAGCAGGCGGGTTGGGCGCGACTTTCGGTGGATGAATGTACATCGTGTAGAGCACGTTCACCAGGGGGGCAAAGCCGAACACGATCGGCATCACGTATGTCGGAACTCCGCCCGCCTTGAATGCCCAGATCACGAAGATCGCACCGAAGGCGCCCAAAGCGCCGGCGATTGTCGCCGCAGTCGTGCCAGCGGTGTTGAAGTTGTTCAACTGGCCCTGAGAGACCAGCGTTCCGCCCGGAACGAGAATCGCCACGAGCAGGTACGCGAACCCGACGCAGAGCAGCGCCCGCATCGGGTTGCCAAGTGCGACCTGTCCCTTGTGCAGCATCGGACCGTACAGCCCCCACGACAACGCAGCGCCAATCGCAAACCACACCCAGTTCATATTCCTGCTCCTCGATCGAGTTGAGCGACGCGTTCGTCAATCACAGAGACACAAGGACGCACAGACGCCCATCATAGGATGACACGTCTGATGCCGGCCTTCAGCACAGGCACATTGAAGTTGACGATCAGCCCCAGTCGCTTGCCGGTTGCCTTCAGATACGTGAGCATCTGAGCCACGTAAACGTAGTCCATCCGCTCGACCGATTTCAGCTCCACGACGAGCTCGCCCTCCACCAGGAAGTCGAGACGGTATGCACCAACCAAGTGCCCGCGATAGTCGATCGGGCTCTGGAGCTGCCGCAGAAACTGCAACCGCTGATGCGCCAATTCTATGCAGAAAGCGCTCTCGTAGGCGCTCTCGAGCAATCCGGGACCCAAGGCGCGATGAACGGTGATGCCACAGCCAATAACCCGTTCCGACAAGAGGTTCAGCGACTCGGGGAGCGGCGCGTTCGCGGAAGCGATCGATCGTGATCCGGCGTCCATGCCGGCCAGGTCAGCAAGATCCGATCCCCGGCCCGTGTGCTGTGCGTCTCCGTGCCTTCGTGTCTCTGTGGTTGACGACCTAGAACACGACCCGAAGCCCCAGCTGAATCTGCCGTGACGACGTGACGGTCGAGCGGATCCGGCCGAAGTTCGGCAGCGGCTGTTCGACGTCGGCGGCGCCGGCGTAGACCGAGAGGTTCGGCGGCGCGAAGTTGGCGCGGTTGAGGATGTTGAACGCCTCGATCCTGAACTCGACACGGCCGCTGCCGCCAAGCCGATCCCAGCGCGCGCTCTTGGTCAGCGAGAGATCCACCGTGCGGAGGTCGGGGCCTGCGAAGTCGCCGCGGCCGGTATTGCCGAACGTGCCGGCGGCCGGGGTGACGAAGGCGGTCGGGTCGAACCACCGCTCCGGCAGCCCGACGACCGCGTCGTCGGCCGAACGTCCGGGCGCGTAGCTGGCGCGGTCGCGGCCGATGCCAGGGCCGAGCGCCGGCGCCCACTGCGAGCGCGACCGGTTGCCGGTGACGAAGACGGTCAGCGGGTTGCCGCTGCGCACCTGCGCGATGCCGGAGAGCTGCCAGCCGTCGAGGATGGCCTTGCTGACGCCGGACATGTCGCGCGCGAAGGGCACTTCCCAGGTGAAGTTGAGCACCCAGTTGTGGCGGACGTCGAAGTCCGAGAGCCCCCTGTTGTAATCAGGGATGTACTCAGGGAACGCGGTCGTCGTGCCGTTGGTCGCGTCAGAGAAGAACGTCGACGCCTGCGTCGTGTCCTCGGAGCGCGACCACGTGTACGACGACTGGATTGCCAGGCCGCCGGAGAATCTGCGGCGCACGTCGAAGATAAACGCCTTGTACCACGAGTCGCCGTCGCTGCTCTTCAGCTCGATCGTCGAAAACGCGGTGTTCTGCCGCGGCGTGCCCGCCGGGAAGAACGGCGTGCCGTCGGAGAGGATGGTCGGCGTCGCCGTGTTGACGTCGTTGCTGCGCAGCAGGTGCCTCCCGCGCGAACCGGCATAGCTGACGGTGGCCACCGTCTGCCACGGCAACTCCCGCTGGAAGCTGACGTTCCAGACCTGCACGCGCGGGTACTCGAGGTCGTACTGCATCGGGCGGATCGACGTCGCGCCGGCGCGGTCGAACGGCGGGTTCGGAAACGTCGGGTTCGCGATCACCGGGCGCGGCGTGAACGGCGGGTTGGTGATCGTGACGATGAGGTTCTGCTGGTTGTTGGTGTTGAAGTACAGCCCGTAGCCGCCCCGCAGCGACGTGCGGCCGTCACCGGTGATGGACCAGGCGAAGCCGCCGCGCGGCGAGAAATCGGCACCAGGGTTCTCGTAGAGCTTGCCGATCGTCGGCTGGCGGTCCTGCAGCGTCAGCAGCGCGACGTCGCGTCCGTACTTCTCCTTCGGCTCGGTCGCCCATTCCATCCGCAGGCCGCCGTTGACGGTCAGCCGCGGCGAGAGCTGCCATTCGTCCTGCACGTAGGCGCCGAAGAGCGTCGACCGCCAGTAGCGGTCCAGCTCGCCGTCGGGGGTGAGGCCGATGAACTGCGACGGCCGGTTCTCCAGGAAGTTGCGGAGGTTGGTGAAGTTGTAGATGCCGTTGGCGAACGTCGGGTTGAACAGGTTCATCTGGTAGTACTCGACCAGCGACCCGGCCTTGATCAGGTGATGGCCGCGCGTGTGCACGAGGTTCTGGTGCAGCGCGAAGACGTTCTGCGTCAGCTTCACGTCGGCGGAGCTCTGCGGGCCGAACCGCTGCAGGCCGCCGACGTCGATGTCGCCGACAATCCGGCCTTCCACAAAGGGCTGGAGCGGCGTGGAGGTGTTGGCCTCGACGGTCTGGCCGATGCGGGTGCGGCTGAACCCGAGCCGGAACGTGTTGAGGGTCGTCGACGAGAGCACCCAGCGGTGCTCGCCGGTGAAGAACTGGTTGCGCGAGCGGAACGCGCGCGGGAATTGCGGGTAGTCCGTCGGCAGATCCTGATCGCCGTCGTCGAAGGTGAAACGCGCGAACAGCTGCTGCGACGGCGTGAGGTGGTAGTCGACGCGGCTCTGCAGGTAGTCCTCGTTGAGCCGCTGGTCGAAGCCGAAGGTGTACTGCGCGATGCCGCCGCCGGTGGAAGGGCCATTGGCGCGCGGGTACTCGTTCAGGTACGGCGCCACGCCCGCGTTGACGCCGACGTTGATGAACTGCCCGGGCCGCGACGGGTCTGGCAGCAGGCCCTGCCGCGCGTTGTCGTCGGGCACGAACGTCGAGATGGTCTTGCCCAGGTTCTCGCGCAGCCCCTCGTAGGCGAAGAAGTAGAACAGCCTGTCCTGCTGGATCGGGCCGCCGAGCGTCGTGCCGAACTGGTGGCGCTGGAACTCCGGCTTGCCCGCCGTGTCGAAGAAGTTGCGGGCGTCGAGCGCCTCGTTGCGGTGGAAGTAATAGGCCGTGCCCGACGTGCTGTTGGAGCCCGACTTCGTGAGCACGTTCACCTGCCCGCCGGCGTTCCGGCCGAACTCCGCGCTGTAGGCGTTGGTCTCGACCCGGAACTCGCGCACCGACTCGAGCCCCAGAGAGGTCCCGGCGGCGCTGCCGGCGGGGCCGTTGGTGAAGTCGTTGAGCAGCGTGCCGTCCAGCAGATAGACGTTGGCGCGCGGGTCCTGCCCGTTCACGCTCATCCCGAGACCGTGGGCGACGACCGACCCGCCGTCGCGATTCGGGTAAGCAAGGACGCCGGGCTGCAGGAGGGCAAGATCGGTGTAATTGCGGCCGTTGAGCGGCAGCGCTTCGAGCGTCTTGCCCGAGACGAGGTAGCTGAGCTCCGAGGTCGAAGTGTTGACCTGGGAGGTCCCGGCCGAGACTCGAACCTCCTCGGCGACGCCGCCCACCTGGAGTGTGAGATCGACGACAACGGTCTCGGCGACGCTGGTCTCGATGCCCTCCCGAAGCATCGGCTTGAACCCGTTCAGCTCGGCCCTCAACTCGTAGCGACCGACCGGCAGCAGCGCGAAAACGTAACGCCCGTCCGCCGCGGTGACCGCCGTTCGCGAGAGGCTGGTTTCCAGATTGCGGGCGGTCACCAGCACGCCTGGCAGCACGGCGCCGCTGGCGTCCCCGACGCGGCCGGTAATCGTGCTGGTCGTCTGGGCCGAGGCAACGACGCCGAGGTACGGGCCGGCGAGAATCGCGATGGCCGCGGCAAGAACCCTGAAAGCATTACGTAACGGCATGAAATGACTGCTCCGACTCAATCCTACTTCTACGGAAACGGCGGCGCCGATGTTTACGGTGGACCAGGCATCGCCGGCGCGAACGCGCGGGCGCCGACGAGTGTCATAATCCGCGGTAATGCGCCCACTTCTGCCAATCCTGCTCGTGGCGGCCGGCTTCCTCCTGCACCAGGACCAGTGGTACTGGCGCTCGTCGGCGCCGCTGCTCGTCGGCGTGCTGCCGCCCGGCCTCTGGTATCACGCGCTCTACTCGGTCGCCTGTTCCGGACTGATGTGGTACCTCGCCCGGGCGATCTGGCCCGCCCATCTCGATCGCGACTGACCCCGTGCTGCCGACTGTCATCGTCTTCGCCTACCTCGCGGTGGTGCTGTACATCGGCATCTTCGCGTTCCGCCATCGCGGCGCCCACGAGGGCGCGGAGCAGTTCTTCCTGGCGGGCCGCGCCGTCGGGCCGTACGTGTTCCTGACGTCGCTGTTCGGCACGCACATGACGGCCTTCGCCGTCCTCGGCTCGTCCGGTCACGCCTTCGCCAACGGGATCGTGACGTTCGGGCTGATGGCCACCGCCGCCGGCTTCGTCACGCCGCTCTTCCTGCTCGTCGCCGGCACGCGGATCTGGGCGCTGGGACGCCGCCACGGCTTCATCACCCCGGTGCAGATGTTTCGCGACCGCTGGGAGTGCTCGCACATCGGCACGGTGATCTTCGCCGTGCAGGCGGCGCTGCTCGTGCCCTACATCGTGATTGGCGTGATGGGCGGCGGCACCGCGCTCGGCGCAATCAGCCAGGGCGCCATCCCCTACTGGGTCGGATGCGCGGTCGTCGCGGTCGTCGTGATGGGCTACGTCTTCTTCGGCGGAATGAAGGGCACGGCCCTCGTCAACGCGGTGCAGACGACGATGTTCCTGCTCGTCGGGACGACGGCGTTCCTGGTAATCGGGTACGGGATGGGCGGTTTCAGCCAGACGATTCGCGACATGCTCGCGACGCCGTCGCAGGCGCCGCTGCTGACGCGCGAGCGTGTCTCGCCTCTCTACTTCTTCAGCTACATGTTCATCCCGTTCTCGGCGATCGCATTTCCGCACATCGGGATCTTCTGCCTCACCGCCAAACGGCTGTCACACTTCAAGCACACCGCGATTGCCTACCCGCTCTGCCTGATGGCGATCTGGCTGCCGAGCACGATTCTCGGCGTGGTCGCCAATCGCGCCACGGAGGTGCCGGCGATCGAGCGGAAGCTCGAGGCGCGGGCCGAGCTGTCGGCGCCCGGCGCGACGTTGACGCCCGACGAGCGGCAGGTCCTCCGCCGCCAGGCCGAGGGCGAAGACGTCGTCATTCAGCTGCTGCACCACTACGCCCCTGTCTGGCTGGCCGGACTGCTGGGGGCGGGCATCATGGCGGCCGTGATGTCGAGCGACTCGCAGATCCTCGCGCTGTCGACGATGTTCACCGAGGATGTCTTCGCCCACTACGAGGGACAACGGCGTTTCGGCGAGCAGGCACAGGTGCGGATGGGCCGAGCGTTCGTGGTGCTGGTGACGCTGGTGGCCTATGCCATCGCGCTCAAGGCGCCGGCCAACATCTTCGCGCTGGCTACCCAGTACGGCTTCTCGGGCTACGCCGCGCTCTCGCCGCTGGTGTTTGCCGCGCTCTTCTGGAAGCGGAGCACGAAATGGGGCGCGCTGGCGGTGACGCTCTGGGCGGCGGGCGCTGTCGCCGCGACGGCGATCTTCCAGTCCGCAGTGCCGCCTCCGCCGCCAGGGACATCGACGGTGGTCTGGTCGGCCGGCGGGCTCGACCTGCTCGCGCGTACCGGCACCGGCACCGCGGTGCTCGGCTTCGCGCCGGTGATGCCGATGGTGTTGGTCTCCGTGGCGCTGATGTGGATCGTGTCGCTCGTCACGAGGCCGCCCTCGGCCGACACGATCGCGCGGTACGACGTCTGAGTCGGTGGACGGACGTCAACCACAGAGACACAAAGACACGGAGACGCCAGGAGAGCGGCATTGGCGGCGTTCGGGTGGGCTCCCAACTGGGGAATTCACCCCAAGCTGCAAAGACCTCCTCCGTGTGTCTTTTGTGACTCCGTGCCTCTCTGGTTGACGTCGGCGGGCTACTTCGCCCGGCGGGTGGCTTCGCTCAGCAGCGGGTGGACCATCTCGCGCTCCTCGTCCGAGTCGCACACCGACAGCGCCTGCTTCGCGAACGTGACCGCGTCGGCGTTGCGATCGAGCCGTAGTGCCGCACGCCCGGCGACGACATACCCACGGACGTCTCCTGGCATCAGCTCGACGGCGCGCATGCCCATCGCAAGCGCGCGTGTCGGCTCGACGTTGCGGGCAAGCAGGAGCTCGCCGAGCAACGCGAAGGCCGGCGCGAAGCTGGGATCGAGCGTGATAGCCCTTTCCAGCAAGCCCTGTCCCTCTTCCAGGCCTGTCGCGTCGCCCTGTCCGATCAGCGCGCTTCGCGCGATCTCGAAGTGGGTCAGCGCGCTCGTCGAGCCGAGCTCGAGCGCGCGCCGGTAGCTGGCCAGCGCCTCGTCGTCCTCGCCCGCCTGCCGCTGGAGGAGCGCCCGAACCTCGTGCAGGGCCGCGACCTCGGCAGTGCCGGCGGCAGCCTCCTTCAGCTGAGCATCCGCTTCTGACGGCCGTTGCATGTGCGCATGGAATCGGGCGCGCGCGAGCGCCGCTTCCTGCGGGGTGAGGACGCGCGTCGCCCACTCGGCGTCGGCGACCACCGTCTTGCCTGGCATGATCTCCTGATAGAACGCCCGGCTCCGGATGTAGCCGAACAGCGCTCCCTGGAACGCTGCCAGATCTCCAAAGGCGTTGCGTGCGGCGGTCAGGCTGTCCATTCCGTTCTGTGTGGCGGCTCGATAGGCGGTCAGCTTTGCGCGGTTCGCGCCCTTTTCACCGACCCGCAGGAAGTGAAAGAGCGCCCAGGACTGGGCGTAGAAGAGGGAACACGTGACACGGAGGACGCACGGAGAACTCTTTGGCAGCGTCGGATGCGCCCCTGCATCGGCGTTCACCCGAGAAGGCCAGATTGATCTCTGTGCTTTCTCTGTGTTCTCCGAGTCTCCGTGCGTTGCGTACGTGATTGTGGGTGACGTACTTCGCTACTTCTTGTCGGGCGTGTGATACCAGGCTCGCCCGTTCCTCGTCATGAGGTCCTCGGCGTCCTTCGGCCCCCACGACCCGGCCGGGTAGTTGGGGAAGTCACGCGGCGGCAGCGCCTTCCACACGTCGAGGATTGGCGCGACGACAGACCAGCCGGCCTCGACCATGTCGGAGCGCTGGAAGAGCGTCGCGTCGCCGGTCATGCAGTCGTAGAGCAGACGCTCGTAGCCGGTGCTCGGCCGCTCGCCGAAGTAGTCCTTGTAGGCGAACCGCATGTCCACGGTCCCGAGCCGCAGCTGCGGGCCCGGGATCTTCGCGCCGAAGCTGAGAGTGATCGCTTCATCCGGCTGAATGTGAATCACCAGGCGGTTGGGCTGCAGTGCGTCCACCGGCGTGTCGCGAAACAGCATCAGCGGCGGCTGCCGGAACTGAATGCTGATGTGGGTCTCGCGGCGCTTGAGGCTCTTGCCGGTGCGGAGGAAGAAGGGCACGTCGGCCCAGCGCCAGTTGTCGAGGTACAGCTTCAAGGCGACGAACGTCTCGATGGTCGAGTTCGGCGGCACGTTCGACTCGCCGCGGTAAGCGGGCCTGCGGACACCCTTCACGACGCCCTCGCCGTATTGCCCCCGCACCGTCCGCCGCAGCACCTCTTCCGGCGTGTACGGCGCGACGGCCCTCAGGACTTTCGTCTGCTCGTCGCGCACGGCGTTGGCGGCAAACGAGGTCGGCGGCTCCATCGCGGTCAGCGACACGAGCTGGAACAGGTGATTCGGCACCATGTCGCGCAGCGCGCCTGACGAGTCGTAGTAGCCGCCGCGCTGCTCGACGCCCACTTCCTCGACGGCCGTGATCTGCACGTGGTCGATGTAGCGCCGGTTCCAGATCGGCTCGAAGATGCCGTTGCCGAAGCGGAAGGCCATCAGGTTCTGGACGGTCTCTTTCCCGAGGTAGTGATCGATGCGATAGGTCTGGCGCTCGCTCAGCACCTTCGCGAGGTGCTGGTTCAGCTCCCGGGCCGACTCCAGGTCGTGGCCGAACGGCTTCTCGATGATCACGCGACGCCAGCGGCCGCCCTCTTCCTTCGCCAGCCCCACGGCGCCGAGATGTTCGACGACGGTGGCAAAGAGCGCGGGGGCGGTGGCGAGGTAGTACAGGTGATTGCCCTCGGTCTGATACTGCTCGTCGAGCTCCGCCGCCCGGGCGGCGATGCGTTCGTAGGCGTCGCGCTGGCCGACGTCGCCGGAGAGGTAGAACACCCGCTCGAGCAGCCACGAGCGGCAGCCCGGATCGTCCGGCTCCTCGCAGGCCGTGATGTCGTCGTCCACGCGCTGCCGCAGATCCTCGTCCGACATCTCCTGGCGGGCGACGCCGAGCACCGCGAAGTTGTCGGGCAGCAGCCCGCTCTGTCGCAGGTTGAACAGCGCCGGCACCAGCTTTCGCTTCGTGAGGTCTCCGGAGGCGCCGAAGATGACCATCAGGCACGGCGGCGCCGGCGGCGGCTGGGACGGTTCCTGCGCATGGACCGGCGGCTGCGAATCCGGGCCGAACGCATTCCGCTCTTCGAGGTGCATGGTCCGACTGTAACAGAGGCAGTTGGGGGATCGTAACTAACCCGACAGCACCAGCTCCCTGCCATAGAATGTCCGCCATGACCCAGCTGACCAGGACGCAGTGGCTGATCTGCACGATTGCCGCCATCGGCTTCGCGTTCGACATCTACGAGCTGCTGATGCTGCCGCTCATCATCAAGCCGGCGATCGCGGCGCTGAGCGCGCCGCTGGTCGAAGAGCTGGTGCGGGGCGGGATGTCGCGTCCGGACGCGATGGCGCTGTGGGTGCCCGGCGGCGAGCGCTACGTCGAGTGGGCGCGGACGCTGTTCTTCGTCCCGGCGCTGGCCGGCGGCGTCTTCGGGCTGCTCGGCGGGTACCTGACCGACAGGCTGGGACGGCGGCGCGTCCTCACCTTCAGCATCCTGCTCTATGCGTTTGCCGCGATGTCGGCGGGGTTCGCGACGTCGCTGCCTCAGCTCCTCTTCTTCCGCTGCCTGGTGTTCATCGGCGTCTGCGTCGAGTTCGTCGCGGCGGTCGCGTGGCTCGCCGAGCTGTTCCCCAACGCCGTGCAGCGCGAGAAGGTGCTGGGGTACACGCAGGCGTTCTCGTCGTTCGGCGGTCTGCTCGTTGCCAGCGCCAACGTCCTTGCGGCGCAGCTGGCCACGCATCTGCCGGCGATCCACGGCGGCCACGAGGCGTGGCGGTACACCCTCATCTCGGGCGTCATCCCGGCGATCCCGCTGATCGTGATCCGGCCGTTCCTCCCGGAATCGCCGGAGTGGCAGCGCAAGCGCCAGGCCGGTCAGCTGAAGCGGCCGAGCATCGCAGAGCTGTTCAGCCCCGAGCTGGCGCGGACGACCATCGTCACGACGATCGTGTTCGCCGCCAGCTACGGCATCGCGTTTGGCGCGATCCAGCAGCTGCCGCAGATTCTCGGCGCGCCGAATCGCGGTCACGTCGCCATCCGCGCCGAGGCGGCCAGTGCCCGCGAGCGCGCCGTGGCGGCGGCCCAGGCGGCGGGCCAGCCGGCGCCGCCGGAGCCGCGACTGCGACAGATCGCCGGCAATGCCACGGACCAGGCAGTTGCGCGCGTGACCTTCTGGCAGGAGATGGGCGGGCTCGCGGGCCGATTCGCCCTCGCGATGCTCGCGGTCGTCATCGTCAGCCGGCGGTCGCTGATGCGTGTGTTTCAGATACCGGCGCTCGTGTTCGTGCCGCTCTTCTTCTGGTGGGTCGCCGGCAGCCTCGGCGACGCGTCGACGCCTGCCGTGGATCAAGGTCGGCATCTTCGTCGCCGGCTTCCTGACCGTCGCGCAGTTCAGCTTCTGGGGGAACTACATCCCGCTGGTCTTTCCGCTCCATCTGCGCGGCACCGGTGAAAGCTTCGCGGCAAACATCGGCGGCCGCGTCATCGGCACGGCCGCCGCATGGCTCACGATCACGCTCTCCGAGTCGCGACCACCCGATCCGGCGAAGATGGCCGTCGTCGGCGCCATGGTGGCCGGCACTTACGCGCTGGTCGGCGCGGTGCTGACGCACTGGCTGCCGGAACCCAAACAGAGCACTGACTAGTTACGAGCTACAGTACACGGGGATTCCGATGGTGACAGCGCTTGCAGGTGCAGTCGTGCTCGCCGCGCTCAGCACGCTCTACGACTTCATCTGGGCGCACTTCGAGGTGCGCCACCGGGTCGTGAACGGCCTCGTCCACGGGATGACGCTGCTGTCGGTGGCGGGCCTCGTGTTCGGCTGGGGCGCACGACGGCCGACGGCGGGCTTCGTGGGAGGCGCCGCTGCCGGCCTGGTGGCGGCCGCGTCGTTCTACGCGCTCTTCCCGCTGCTGGGGTATCTCGGCGGCATCATCGGGGCGTGGATGCTGCTGTGGCTGCTCTTCGCCGCGCTCGACGCGTGGCTGCGCCGGCAGCCCGTCGTGAGCCGCGAGGTGGTGGCGCGGGGCGCCATCGCGGCGCTCCTGTCCGGCGTCGCGTTCTACCTGGTCTCGGGGATGTGGACCGATCACAGCAACCCGAACTACCTGCGGAACTTCGCGTCCTGGACCTTCGCGTTCTTCCCGGGCTTCGCGGCAATCCTGGGACTGCGGGCGCGCCCGAACTGAAGTTCGAGATCTCGGCGGGCGCCCCTACGCCCCGACAAGCCCCTCAATCTGCTTCAGATGATTGAGGTCGTGACCGGCGTACAGCCTGATCAGGTGGGCGATGGTCTCCTTGCCGCGCTCGGCGTGCAGGCCGTGATGCTCACGACGTTCGGGGTCAACACGCTTCAACAGCGACAGCAGGCTTGCCCGCGCCGCCGAGAACAGCTCCAGCGACTCTTCGGGATCGACCTCGCCGTACTTGAACGCGACCGCCCAGACGTCCTGATCGAAGGCCTGCAGCGGCACGCCGTCGCTCGCGAGGATGGACCTGATGCGCCAGCCCGTGACGACCTCCGCGTCGGCAAGGTGCGCCAGCACTTCGCCCGCCGACCAGCGATCCGGCGCCGGACGCCGCATCCAGCGCTCGCGGGGCGTCGAGGCGACGAGCGCCTTCAGCCGCCCGGCCGTGGCGGCAAGGACCGTCAACCCGTCCTGGCCCTCGGCGTTGCTGAGGATCCTGGCGATGTATTGCTCGGCGGTTTCGGCCATGACGCTCTCCGGGACTACGACTTCAAGGCGCTCTCGATCGCCGCGCGCAACTCCGGCGCGTCGGGCTTCACCGCGCTCGGGTAGAACGCGATCACCTTGCCGTCTTTCCCGATCAGGTACTTGCTGAAGTTCCACTTCGGCAGGTTGCCGGTCTGTCCGAGCCACGAGTAGATCGGCGACTGGTCCGGGCCCGCCTTGGTCACGACCTTCGAGAAGAGCGGGAACGTCACGCCGTAGTTCAGCTCGCAGAACGACTTGATCTCCTCCGCGGTGCCCGGCTCCTGCCCGCCGAAGTCGTTGCTCGGGAACCCGAGAATCACGAAGCCCTTCGGCGCCATCTCCGTGTAGAGCGCCTGCAGCCCCTTGTACTGCGGCGTGTAGCCGCATTTGCTTGCGACGTTCACGACGAGCGCGACCTTGCCGGCGTAGTCCTTCAGATCGGCCGGCTTGCCCGCCAGCGTCGTCGTCTTCATTTCGTAGAAGGAGCCTTCCATGGGGGCTGTCGCCTCCGTCGCCGCAAGGGTACCCAGCACCACCGCGGCGAGAATCAACGTCATCGACTTCGACATCAGCTCACCATCCTTCAGCATCCTTGAATCTCGAACTCGTGGACTACCCAAAGCAGATCAAGCGTCCGTCCTGGGACCCGATGACGACGCGGCCGCTGGCGATGGCCGGCGACGCCGAGAGCGGCCCGCCCATGTCGTACTCCCACACTTTCGCACCGGTCGCGAGATCCAGCACGTAAAAGCGGCCGTCGCCCGAGCCGACGTAGACGCGCGACCCGGCGACCGCCGGCGAAGACTCGACCCGCGCGCGGGTCATGTAGGTCCAGAGAGCCTTCCCCGACTTCGAGTCGAGCGCGTGAATCATCTTGTCGCGCCCGCCGACGACGACCTTGCCGGCGGCCACCGCCGCCGACGAATAGAACGGAAATTCGCGCTCCGGGTGCTTGTAGCGCCACTTGAACTTGTGCGTCGCCAGGTCGAGCGCGAGCACCTCGTTGTCGAACGTGCCGAAGTACGCCTGGCCGCCGGCAACCGCAACCGAGGCGCCCGTGTAGGCCCCGATCGGGGCCTCGAAGACGATCTTGCCGTCGGCCGCGCGCACCGCGCGAAACACCTCGTCGCATCCGGCGAAGTAGGCGACGCCCTCGAGCACGGCGGGCGTGCCGTGGACGTAGTTGTTGGTCTTCACCTCCCAGCGCAGCTTGCCGTCGGCCGCGCCCAGCCCATAGAGGCTGCCGTCGTAGGACCCGATCATCACGACGTCGCCGACGACGACCGGGGAGGACTTGATCTCGCTGCGGGTCTTGTAGGTCCACGCCGCCTTGCCATCCGCGACGTTCACGGCGTGAAACACACCGCCGAGGTCACCGACGAAGACTTTGCCGGAGGCGACGGCCGGCGACGACTCTCCGAAGCCGAGCTCGACCTTGTACTTCCACTTCACCTGCCCCTTGTCGAGCGACAGCGCGACCAGCTCGCCCGAGGCCACCGTCACATAGACGACGCCGTCGGCGATGGCCGCCGACGACTCGATCGCGTCGCCGGCCTCGTAGGTCCACTGCACCTTCATCAACTGCGGCACCGGTGACTGCGCCACGCCGATCAGCGCCGCCGAACCCCTGAACTGCGGCCACGCCGCCGCCGGCGCCTGCGCGGACACCGCCGCGGCGGCGACGGCGACCGCCCCTGCAAACAACGCGATTCGTCGAATGTCGATCGACATGTATGACGTCAAGCACTGATCGACCCAAAACACGAAGTTCGGCCCTACGATCCCCGACCCGCCCGACCGACCTGAACCGCCTGACCTACCAGACCCGCCTCAGTAAGCCGCCGCGTAAATCTCGAGTGCTCCCGCGACGTCGAACGCCCGCGGATTGAACGTGCCCGTCCACTGCTGCGCGGCGGCGGTCGCCAGGTCCGGCAGGTCGCGCTCGGGCACACCGGCCGCGCGGAGGCCGGCGGGAAACTCGCCGGCCGCGACGAAGTCCTCCAGCCGGACGACCAGCGCCTCGGGCCGGCGCGCTTCGCCGCGGACACCGGCCAGCTCCGCGTAGCGATCGGCGACGACCCGGCTGTTCCAGCGCACTACATGCGGCAGCAGCAGCGAGATGGCGACGCCGTGCGTCGTGCCGTAGCGCTGCGTGAGCGGGTTGGCGCACGCATGCGTCGCGCCGAGCATCGATTGCTCGATGGCCATCCCGGCATTGAAGGCCCCGATCTGCATGGCCGCTCTCGCCTCCACGTCGTCGGGCGTCGTGAGGACGCGCAGGAAGGCGCTGCTCAGCAGCCGCCACGCGTCGCGCGCGAACACATCGGAGAGCGGCGTGCGCCGAGTCGTGACCCACGTCTCGACCGCGTGCGAGATCGCGTCGATGCCCGCCGCGGCGGTCACGCTCCTGGGCGCGGTCACGGTCAGCTCCGGATCGAGCAGCGCCACGCGAAACGCGGCGCCAGGCGCGCCGCAGGCCATCTTGACGTGTGTCTCGGCGTCGGAAAGCACCGCGTAGGACTGCGCCTCGCTGCCGGTGCCGGCGGTGGTCGGCACGGCCAGCATCGGCAGCATCGGCTTCGACGCCTTTCCGTAGCCGCGATAGTCCGCGATCGTGCCGCCGTTGGTGAGCAGGAAATTGATCCCCTTGGCGCAGTCGAGCGAGCTGCCGCCGCCGACCGCGACGATGAGGTCGATGGCGTGCGGCGCGGCGGCGTCCCGCCCGCGCGCGACCATCGTGGAGTCCGGGTTCTCCCCGAAGTCGTGGAACGGGACGACGCTGACGCCGGCAGCTTCGAGCCGCTCGGCCACGCGCGCCGCGTAGCCGGCGGACACGATGCCCGGGTCCGCCACGAGCAGCGCCCGCCGCCCGAGCTCCGCCGCGAGCGTCCCGACCCGGGCAACCTCGCCCGCTCCGAAGACGACCCGCGTGCGCGCGTGATACTCGAATGCCTGCATGCCCTTCACACGACCCCGCGCCTCACGCGATGCCAAACAGATGCGAGCGGCCGCGGATGACCAGCAGGCCGTCGGTCACCGCCGGCGTCGCCATCAGCGGCTCGTTCATGTCGTTGCGGGCGACGAGCTCGAACGCTGATCCGGCCTTGACGACGAAGACGTCGCCGTCCTCGCTTGCCAGGTAAACATGGCCGCCGGCGGCGATGGGCGACGCGCTGAAGCCGAGCGGCGTCTCGTCGAGGCGGCGCTGGTAGTGCCGCGCCCCTGTCGCGGCGTCGAACGCCGAGAGCACGCCGTTGTCGGCCAGCACGTACAGCTCACGCCCGTAGACCAGCGGCGTCGGCACGTACGGTGAGCCGCGATCGCTGCGCCATGCGAAGGGCGCCGTGCCCGCCGAGTCGATCGTCCCCTTCTGGCCCGGGCGGATGGCATAGATCGGCCGTGAGCCCCGCGGATAGCCGCCCGTGACGATGGCCGCGCCGGCACCGGCGACCGGCGAAGGCACCTTCACCTGCGTCTCCGCGTCGGGCATCCGCCACAGCTCGCGTCCGGTCATCGGGTCGTAGCCGCGGATGAACTTCGAGGCGTTGACGACCAGCTCGGATTGTCCGCCGGTGGTCATCACCAGCGGCGTGGACCAGGACGGAAACTCTTCGCGGTCCACTTTCCAGACTTGCTCGCCGGAGCCGAGCTCGTAGGCGGCGAGGAACGACTCGCGCTGACGGTCGTTCTGCACGATCACCAGCGGGCCGTGAATGATCGGCGAGCTGGCGGGCGCCCACTGCACGTTCTCGGCGCCGACCATGCCGGTGTTCATCACGCCGAGGTCCTGGGTCCACTGCAGGCGCCCGGTCATGTCGAAGCAGTAGAGCCCCTCGGAGCCGAAGATCGCGGCGACGCGATTGCCGTCTGTGGCCGGTGTCGCCGAGGCATGGCTGGCCTTCACGTGGCGGCGGACTCGCGGCACGCCCTCAAACGCCGTCTTCTCCCACTGCACCGCGCCCGTCCGCCGATCGAGCGCGATAATCTTCCACGCCTGTCGCTCGTCGTCGCCAGCCATGTCGATGCCGCCATGCCGCACGTCGAGGGGCACGTTCGGGCTGGTGCTGACAGCCGCCGTGACGAAGACGCGATCGCCCCAGACCACCGGGCTGGAGTGGCCAAGCCCCGGCAGCGCCGTCTTCCATGCCAGGTTGGCCTTCGACTCGAGATTCCATCGCGTCGGCACCGCGGTGTCGGCTACGCCTGACGCCGACGGGCCGCGGAACTGAGGCCACGCTCCCACGTTCCTACGCACCCACGTCCCTACGCTCCCACCCTCCCACGCTCTTACGTTCCAACGTTCTTACGCTCCTACTGCGCCGACGGAGCAGACGACGCCCCTTCTGCGAGGGCGTAGAGCATGTTGCGGTTGCTGATGAACAGCATGCCGTTGGCCGGCACCGGCGTCGAGTAGACGGAGCTGCCCATGTTGAGCTCGCTGATGATCTTCAGCGTCTTGCCCGCCTGCATGACGACGACGTCGCCGTCCTCGTCGCCGATGTAGATCTTGCCGTCGATGAACATCGGCGAGCCCCACATCGCCGCGAACATGTCGTGCGTCCAGAACGGCGTGCCGGTCTTCGCGTCCAGCGCGTGCACGAAGCCGCTGAAGTCGGCCATGTAGACGATGCCGTCGTGCACGGCGGCCGTCGAGATGGACCGGCGGATCTTGTCGAAGTGCCAGATGCGCCCGGACTGCGGTGATGTCGCCGCGCTTGGTGGCATCGATCGCGTAGGCGTGCGCTACGCCTTCGCCGTGTTCCGGGTCCTGCCCGTTGGCGATGTAGACGACGTTGTCCACGATCACGGGCGTGCTGATGATCTCGTTCCGCGTCTTCGGCCAGACCGAGTCCTTCGGGTTGAGGTCGAACTCCCAGAGCTTCTTCCCGGATGCCGCCTCGTACCCGCGTGCCCAGCCGTCGCCCTGTCCGTGGACGACCATGTCGACCCCGCCCACCTTGGCGACGGTCGGCGTCGACCATTGGCCGTGCAGGATCTTGTCGCCGGGCGATCCGTCTTCCCAGACCAGCTTGCCGGTCGTCTTGTTCACCGCGATGATGGCCGCCGCGCGGGGCGAAGGGATGTTCACATGGCTCTCGTCCTGCCCGTTCGAGGTGCTGACGTAGATCAGGTCGCCCCAGACGACCGGCGACGAGTTGGCGAGGTTGTGCGGGAAACTCCCGACTTCCTCGATCATGTCCAGCTTCCACACGACGTCGGCGTCGTTCTGCCCGGTGAGCTTCTCGTCGGTGACCGGGCCGTCGTTCTCGCCGTTGTCGCGGAAGCCCTGCAGGTCCACGCACATCAGCTCGGCGCGGTTGCTCACGTAGTAGGCGCGTTCGCCGTCGATGAGCGGCGAGCTCGCGACGCCCTGGAACGGCCAGTCGTTCACGCGTCCCGCCGACAGCTTCTCGTGGGTCGCCTGCCAGAGGAACTCGCCGTCGGACTCGCGGAACGCCATCACGACGCCGCGGTCGCCGGGCTGCTTGGGATCGCGCACGAGCTCGTTGTTCGTGCCGACGAGCACCACGCCGCCGCCGACGACGGGATTGCCGTAGGTCTGCGAGCCGAGCTTGGCGACCCACTTCACGTTCTTGCCGGTCTTGACGTCCCAGGTCGTCGGCAGGCCCTTCATCATCGAGACCATGTTGCGTTCGGGCGACCCGCCCCACATCGGCCAGTCGCCGGAGGCAGGGCTGCTCGCCGAACGGACGCCAGCCGTGGCAAGCAGCGCGCCAATCGCGACGCCGAGCGTCGTCTTGAGTCGTGCGGTCATTTGTTCGGTTCCACTTTCAGGTTGTCGAAATAGATCTCGTTGGCGGGATCGGCATAGAGGCCCGGCGCGCCCTGGCGATGACCGATCGCGTCCTTCTTCTCGATCATCCACTGCGCCGGCTCGGCCTCACCCCGCGCCCACACCTTGCCGCGGGCCACGGTGACGCCGTTGGCGTCGTTCTGCACCTGCAGCTTCAGGCGGTACCACGTGTCCGGCTTCCACTGAAACGGCATCGTCACCGTGCGGCCGGGGGCCGCCTGCCACGGCTGCAGCTCGAGCTTCTGGCTGTTCCCGAACAGCACCAGCCCGTAGCGCTGGGCGAACACGCCGACGTCGCTCATCGTCCGGCGCTTCTCGGTGACGCGGACGTCGGCTTCGACCGTGTAGTTCGACCAGGCCGCCGGCCCCATGAAGACGCGCGTGCGGCGCTGCGGCGTCGTGTCGGGGACGCGCGTGAGCCCCTTGCTGCCGTCGAAATCGCGGACGAAGACCTTGCCGGTGGTGTTGGTCCAGTGCTTCGGCGGCGCCTCGCCCTGCCACTGGTCGAAGTCGTAGCTCCACGGGAGCGGCGGGACCACGCGGACGCGCGCCTGGCCGGTGATGCCGCCGACCGTGGCCTTCACGTAGCCGCCCTCCGACTGCGCCGACGCGGTGTAGACGCCGTCGGCGACCGTGCCGCCGAGCTGATCCAGCGTCCACTCGGCCTTGTCCTCGCGGATGAAGTTGCCCTTCGCGTCGTAGAGCCGTGCCTTGAAGGTCGCCTTCTCGCCTGGCGCGAGCAGCACTTCGTAGGGGAACACCTGGACGACGGCCGGGGCAGCAGTACTTGGCGCGACGGCCGCCGGCTTCGCGAGGACGGCCGGCTTGGCCTTCGGCGCGTTCTTGCCGATGGCGTAGGTGGCTTCCGTCGACGTCACGAAGACCCGGCCGCCGGACACCGCCGGCGATCCGTACACCGGCTCGGGTGTCTGCTCGCTGCCCAGCCAGTCTTCGTCCAGCACCTCGACGCCGGTCGCGGAGGGCTTCAGGATGTAGAACTTGCCGTTCTCGGTGCCGACGTAGAGCTTGCCGTCGGCCGAGCACCGGCGAGCTCTTCTGAATGGTGCCGAGAATCTTCTCCCAGACCTTGCGGCCGTCCTTCAGGTCGAACGCCCCGAGAATCGCGCCGTTGTCGACGACGTACAGGCGCTCGCCGTCGGTGACGGGAGAGGCGAATCCGCCCTGGAAGCCGTGGTTGAACCAGACGGTGTTCTTGTCGCGCGCAAGCGTCCCGGTGGCCCCGACGTTGAGCGCGGCGATCATCCCCATCTCGCTGGTGTCGAGGTTCTCCTCGCTGTGGGTGATGTATGCGGTGGACCCGTTCAGCACCGCGCCGGTGAGGATGGCGCGCTTGCTGATCTCGAATTCCCACACCTGCTCGCCGGTGTGCACCTTCAGCGCGTGGAACGTGCCGTCGGTGCCTCCGACCACCAGCAGCTTCATGCCGTCGACGGTGGTGACGATGCCCGGCGACATGTTGGTGTCGTAGTGCTTCTTCTGCGGCGAGCTGATCCAGACCGGCGCGCCGGTACTCTTGTCGAACGCGAACCAGCGGTTGCCGCCGCGGCCGAGATCGCCCCAGCCGACGCACAGCGCGTTGACGATGACGAGGTTGTCCTCGACGATCGGCGACACCGTGCGTCCGCCGTGCGTGCTGATGAGGCCGAACTCCTCGCTCAGCGAGCGCTGCCACTGGATCTTGCCGGCCGGGGTCAACGCCGTCAGCAGGCCGCCGGCGCCGAAGCTGTAGATGACGCCGCTGGCCGGATCCACCGACGGCGCCGCCCACCCGCCGCGATGCGCGGGCACGTCGGAATGGAAGACGTTCAGGTGGTGCTCCCAGAGGAGCTTGCCGGTGTTGGCGTCGAGCGCGACAACGCGCTCCTGCGCCGCGTCGCCGGTGCCGACGGCGGTGTGCAGGTAGACGCGGTCGCCGAAGACGACCGGGCCGGACCGGCCGCCGTACGGCGCCTTCCACGCCAGGTTGTCGCCGGCCGGCGACCAGGCCGCCGGCAGGTTCTTTTCCGTGGACGTGCCGTCGCGCTTGGGGCCACGCCATTCCGGCCAGTCGGCGCCGACGCTTTGCCCCATCAGGAGCACGACCGTCACACAACTCGTCACTGCGAAGCAGCTGGATCTCATGGAGTCTCGGTGGAGGATGCCGCTATGATCGGCCCGACTCGACGATATGTCGCGCTCCACGGCCCGTCAAGCCAGAGCGCGTCTTTCTCAGGACTTGCCCTATATGACGCGTCAGATTCGACTTTTGCTTACTGTTGCCGCGGTTGCGGCCGGCTCGGCCGCCCTCTCGGCCGCCAACTGGCCCCAGTGGCGCGGCATCGACGGCCAGGCCATCTCCGACGAGAAGAACCTGCCGCTCGAATGGACGCCGACGACGAATGTCGCCTGGAAGACGGCGCTGCCTGGCTATGGCCAGTCGCAGCCCATCGTGTGGGGCTCGCGAGTTTTCATGACCGCTGATGTCGAGGGCGGTCCGGCGCCGACCGGCCACAAGGCCCCCGTCCACATGATGGAAGGCCAGCCGTGGGTCCATCCCGACAGCGTCGGCATCGACAAGCTGCACACGTTGAAAGTGATCGCGCTCGACCTGGCCTCCGGGGCCATCCTCTGGGAGCGCGTGGCCTACGAGGGGACGGTGTTCGATCACCGCCACCGCCGCAGCAGCTACGCCGCGCCGACGATGGTCACCGACGGGACGACGGTCGTGGCCTACTTCGGGCCCGAGGGCCTGTATGGCTACGACCTCGACGGGAACCTGAAGTGGAAGGCGGATGTCGGCAAGTTCCCGCTGCTCGGGATGGGCACCGGCACCTCGCCGGTGCTGTTCGAGAACCTGGTCATCATCCAGCGGGATGAGAACGACGGCAAGCAGTCGCTGCTGCTGGCCTTCGACATCAGGACCGGGAAGGAAGCGTGGCGCACGCCGCGCACGGTGGAGGCGAGCTGGTCGACGCCGGTGCTCGTGAAGGCGGACGCCCGCACCGAACTGGTGACCAACGGCAACCAGTTCATCATCAGCTACGACCCGAAGACCGGCAAGGAGCTGTGGCGCAGCAAGGGCGTCGAGAGCAACGCCATCCACACGCCGCTCGTCGGCCACGGGCTCGTCATCCTCACCGCCGGGTACCCGGCCAAGAAGGTCATCGCCATCCGGCCGGGCGGGTCGGGAGACATCACCGGCACCGATCGCATCGCGTGGCAGTACGACCGCGGCACCGGGTACGTGATCTCGCCGATTCTCTACGGGGACTACGTCTACCTGGTCAGCGACAAGGGCATCATCAGCTGCCTCGACGCCAGGACCGGGGAGGTGAAGTACCAGGGGGGCCGCGTGCCTGTCCCGGCGACATTCATGGCGTCGCCGGTCGCCTACGACGGCAAGCTGCTGCTGACCAGCGTCGACGGCGACACCTACGTCGTCAAGGCCGGGCCGGTGCACCAGGTGCTCGCCAGCAACTCCATCGGCGAACCCGCGGCCTCGACGCCGTCGATTTCACAGGGACGGATTCTCGTGAGAGGCGCGAAGCACCTGTTCTGCATCAAGGGAGCGTGAGATCACAACCGCGACGCCGCGAAGCCGCGAATGCCGCGAAGAGCAAGAAGGCCGTACTGCCTGTCACAGGCTGGTCTGCTTGCTCTTCGCGGCTTCGCGGCTTCGCGGCCTCGCGGTTGTGGCTCCTAGAAGATGACCTTCGCCCCCAGCTGGAACCGGCGCGGGCTCTGCGCCGACAGCACCTGCCCGAAGGTCGGCGACCCCAGGAAGTTGTCCGGCAGGTTGAAGTTCGTGTGGTTGAACAGGTTGAAGGACTCGAGGCGGAGCTGCAGCCTCACCTGATCCGAGAGCGGCAGCTGCTTCATCACCGCCAGGTTCACGTTCTGATAGCCCGGGCCGTTCACGGTGTTGCGGCCCGCGTTGCCGAAAGTCCCGAACGGCGGGAACGCGAACGCGTCGGTGTTGAACCAGCGCTCGGCCGTCGGGTCCGACACATCGGGGTCGCCGACGATATTCGGGCGGTCGTTGTTGCCGAATCCCAGGTTGCCGCGGCCGGTGTTGCTGTTGTCGATCTCCGGCAGCAGGGCGACGGTGAAGGGACGCCCGCTCTGCAGCGTGACGACGCCGCTCAGCTGCCAATCCGAGATGAGCGCCCCAACGAAGCCGTCGCTGCCTTCGCCGAACGGCAGCTCCCACGCAAATCCCACTGACAGCCGATGCCGCACGTCGAAGCCCGATCGGCCGTACTCGGCGTCGAGGTCGAGGCTATCCTGCGGGAAGTTCGGATCGCCGGCGCTCGTGAAAAAGCCCGAGGCGTTGTCTTCGGACTTGCCGAGCGTGTAGGCGGCCAGCAGCGAGAGGCCGCTGACGTTGCGCTGCTCGAACTGGAGCTGCAGGCTGTTGTAGGACGAACGGCCGGCCGACTCGAGAATCGTGATGTCGCTGAAGAACGGGTTCGGCCGGAGGTTCGGCGCCTGGGCGCTCGGGCGCGGCTGGTTCAGATCCCGGCCGGTGATGAGCGAGCTGCCGCGAGATCCGACGTAGGCGGCCTGGACGCTGCGCGTCGCGCCAATCTGCCGCTGGACGCTGACACTGAACTGCTGCAGATACGGCGTCGCGAGATCGCGCTGGAACGTGAAGCCCGATTGCGGCGAGGGAATCGGGAAGTTGGCCGGGAACGGATCGTACAGCGTCAGCGGCGGCAGCCCCTGCGCGGGGAAGTAGAAGTCCAGGTGAAAGTAGGGGTCGCTGAAGTACAGCCCCTCTGATGGCGCGAGCGCGGACTGGTTGTAGTAGAGGCCGTAGGCGCCTCGAAACACCATCTTGTCGGATGCCGACCAGGCGACGCCGAAGCGCGGCGCGAAGTTGTTGCCGTCGGTCTCGTAGCCGGCGCGCGGGACCCCGGCCGTCCCGACCTGCACGAGCGTTCCCGTGGTGGCGTCGTAGATCGTCGCGCGATCGTCGGCGTCCACCGGCGGCGAGGTCAGCTCGTAGCGAAGGCCGGCGGTCAGCGTCAGCGTGCTCGACGCGCGCCACTGGTCCTGCACGAAGAGCCCGAGGTTTTCGGTCCGCAGCCGCTGCGGGTTGTCCAGCTCCGAGCCGACGGTGAGCGTCGGCAGGCCAAGCAGGAGGTCGGCCAGCGCGTTGCCGGTATAGGCAAACGGGGTGAACGTCAGGTTGCCGCGCGCCTGCACGTCACGGAAGGCGTCCTGCTTGACGGTGCGCAGGTCGAACCCGGCCTTCAGCAGGTGCGCGCCGGGACTCCAGGTCAGCGTGTCGACGAACTGAAACGCGTCGGTGATGCCCTTCTGCGGGTTGTTGTACTCCTGGCCGAGCGGCGAGTACCCCGTCACCGTCGTGAAGCTCAATCCCCAATCGCGAGGGTTGGAGGAGAGCTCGGGCAAGCCAATCTGGCTGTTGATGCTCGTGCCCTGCCCTTCCTGATTCACCTGGTTGGCGACGCGCGTGTAGCCGAACCGCGCCTCGTTCAGCAGGCGCGGCGACAGGACGCTGAGGCCCGAGGCGACGAAGTTCTGGCCGCGGCGATCGAGCGTGTTGCCGTATCCCGGCACGAGCGCGAAGCCGGGCCCGGCAAACGGCTCGTAGAGCGTGCGGTCGGTGAAGCTGTAGCGGGCGCTCAGATCCAGCTTGCCGCCCATCGGCCGGTCCACCCGCAGATCGAACTGGTCGTTGCGATCGTCGAGATTGGGCGACGAGACGTAGTTGGCCAGCGGCGCGGAGCGATTCGGCAGCGGATAGAGGGCGGCCAGCGCCGAGCCGATCGGGTTGATGAACTCGGCGGGCAGGCGGTCGCCGGGAAACCTCTGGAAGGTGAACGGGTTGATGGGCGCCGGCAGCACGCTCTGCGAGAAGTCCCCGGCACGCTCGGCCGCCGTCGGCACGTTGGTGACCTGCGTGATGCCTTCCTTGGTCCGCGTGCCCTCGTAGTCGGCGAAGAAGAACAGCCGATCCTTCGCGATCGGCCCACCGATCGAGCCGCCGAACTGGTTGCGCCGGTAGTCGGGCGCCGGCTCGTCTCCCGGCGCGAAGAAGTTGCGGGCGTCGAGCGATCCGTTGCGGAAAAACCCATAGGCCGTGCCCTGGAGGCTGTTGGAGCCCGACTTCAGCACGACGTTCACCTGGCCCGCGCCGTAGCGGCCGATGGCGGTCTCGTAGCTGCTCGTCGCGACCTCGAATTCACGAATCGCGTCGACCGCCGGCCGCACGGCCGGGGTATTCAGCTTCGGGTCGACGTTGTCCACGCCGTCGAGCAGGAACCCGTTGGCGTCCTCGCGGCCGCCCGCCGCGGTGAACGCGAAATCGCCGCGCACCGAGCTGGCCGACCCCTGCGCCGCGGGCGCCGTGCCGGGCGACAGCAAGGCGAGCTCGAGGAAATTGCGTCCGTCGAGCGGCAGGTTCACGACGAGACCGTTGTCGATGACGGCGCTCACCTTCGCGCTGTCGCGCTCGAGGGCGATGGCCGGGGCCTCGACGAGGACCTGCTCGGCCGGCGCGCCCACCTGGAGCGCCACGTCCACCCTGAGGTCCTGGCTGACGAACAGCTCGAAAGTCTCGACGTAGGTCTTGAAGCCCGCCTGCGCGATTTCGAGGCGATACCGGCCTGGCGGCAGCGACGGAATCACGTACTGGCCGTCGGGCGCGGTCGTCGGTCGTGCGGACCAGGTTCGTCGAGGTCTGCGCGAGCGTCACAATGGCGCCCGGCGCGATGGCGCCGGAGGCATCACGAACCTCGCCGCGGACCGCCGCGCCAGGCGGCTGGGCAAACACGGGCGAAGCGACGGCGAGAAGGGTCAGAAGGCTCAGGCAGAGACGGGTCATAGGTATCGACTGGTCTGTCGGATGGCGTCGGAGTTGCGGCTCGTTCGAATAGGTTGAGCTGGCTCGGTGCCACTGGCTAACTTGGGCCAGTTGCTAACTCTATACGTAGGTTCTGGCAGATTTGCTACCGGCGGCAGGACCGCCGTGGGACCTGTGGTGGGACAAGGCCCGGGCGCCGGTCGAGCCGAGCGGTAGAATCTCGAAAAGGTGTGTCCAGTTATGGTCATCGAAGCCATCGTCACGCTGCTCCTGACCGCACCCCAGACGCCGTCGCTTCCCGAACAGCTCGTCCTCTCGATCGTCGTCACCGACAAGAAGGGGAAGCCCATCACGGATCTCGCACCGACGGAGGTCAGTGCTGACGGAGGGCTCCGCGACGGTGCCGGTGGCGCGGCTCGAGCGCGACTCGCGGCCGTTGAAGGTCGCGGTGGTGGTCGATACCAGCGCCAGCATGAGCGCGACGCTCCAGTCCGACGCGGTGCCTGCCGTGCTGTCGTTCCTGAAGCGGCTTCCCCCCTCGACGGCCTTCTCGATCTGGACGACGACCGATCGCCCGAAGCTGCTGGTCGAGCAGACGACCGATGTGAAGGCCGCCGAGGGCAAGCTTCGATCCGCGCCGGCCCTCGGGAACAACGCGGCCGTCGAGACGCTGGTGGCAGCCTCGCAGGAGCTGGCCAGGGCTGAAGGCGCCCGGTCCGCGATTGCGCTCGTGACCTCGTCGAGCATGGGGGAGGTCACCGTCGACGTGCAGGCGCTGCTGCCGAAAGCGTCGTTGAAGCCGACCTACATGGCGGTCGAGCTCGTCGGCGGCGGCGGAATGGGCGATGCCCGGCTCCAGGATGCGATCAAGGTGCTGGTCCTCCGGACCGGCGGCTTTCACGAGCGCGTGTACTCGGCGATGGCAATCGAGACGCAGCTGCGCCGCGCAGTCGACCTGCTCGACGCGCAATATCGGGTGGCCTGGAAGCCGGCTGCCGACCCGCGTCAGACAAAGATCGAAGTGAAAGTCAGCCGCAAGGACGCGAAGGTCGTGCAGGCACAACGGCTGTCGACCGCATGGTGAAAACGCGGGTTTGCGGGTCGGGGTGGGTCTGCAGGTCGGGCTCGGCGGTCGGGCAGGTCGCCTAAAACGCTCGCTTCGCCTTCAGGTACATGAAGTCTCTTTCCGTGAACCGGCCGAGCGTATCCGGACCCGACCCTCGGCGAACCGAGTCAGCGATCGAGGCTGTCAAGGCCGTGGAGAAGGACCGGAAGCTGTCAGGAACACAGTTCCGGCCCGAAGCTCGAAGCCGACGTCGAAGGGGCCTGCCCGGGCCCCGTCAGACTCCTCAGGTGCCGCCGAAGCCGATCGTCACCTTGCCGTTCTCGACGATCACCGGCACCCGCCGGCCGATTGCCGGTCAGCTCCAGCATCCGCATCAGGCCGTCGGCATCCTTCTTAACGTTGATGTACTCCATCGGGCCGCGGCTGTAATGCTTGCGTGCATCGGCGGTGTAAGGGCACGAGTCCTTGCCGTAGATGAGGACCATGGACTCAGTATGCCATCTCGAGCTTCGCGCGCAGGTCCTCGGAGAGCGGCACCGACGCGCCGCTGACGTAGTCGAAGGCGACCTGCACGCTTTTCGCCTCTGCGACGACCTCGCGCGTGCGCGTGTTGAGCACCTCGTAGCCGACGGTGAAGCTCGACCGCCCGATGCCGTCCACCCGAAGCCGGATGAGCAGGCGCTCCCCTGGCAGCGCCGGCTTCCGGTAGTCGATCTCCACGCGCGCGACGATGAACCCGTGCTCCTTCAGGCCGGACGGCCCGAATGCCCGCCGCCACCACGCAAACCTCGCCGCCTCGAGGTACGTGAGGTACACGGCGTTGTTGACGTGACCCATCGGGTCGCAGTCGCGGAACCTGACCTCGAGTTCGTGCTCGAACTTCCAGGTGTCGGACATCGGGAGTGGACCTCCGTCTAGGCCACGCGCTGCCGCTGCACGTCGCCGAATCCGCGGAACACCAGGACGCTCAGCACGCACGCGACGAGCATCAGTCCCGCAGAGCTGTAAAACGGCACGGTGTGGCCGAAGCGGTCGAACACGAAGCCGCCCCACAGCGGACCGACGATTCGCGCGAGGCTGCCAAGCGCCTGCGAGACGCCCAGCGTGCTGCCCTGATCGGCGGGGTCGGCGAGCCGCGACACCACCGACAGCATCGACGGGCTGTTGAACCCCATGCCGACCGCCAGCATCCCCATCGCCGCGATCAGCATCGGCACGTTCGGCGCGACGGCATGGCCGACGAGCGCGACGGCCATCAGCAGAATCGCCATCGGCACGAGCCGGTGTTCGCCGATACGCGGCACGACCCGGCCGACCAGCACGCCCTGCACGAGCGCCAGCACCAGGCCCACCCACGCGAAGAGATAGCCGATGGTCGTGGCGCCGAACCCGAACTGCGCCTCCACGAACAGCGCGAACATCGACTCGAACGAGGCGAACGCGGTCATCACGAGGAACGACACGCCGAGCACCAGCGGCAGCTTCGGCCGCGCCAGCGCGCGCTGAAAGGCCTCCATCCGCCCCGGACGCGTCGTCGCGCCGCGCTTCTCGCGCGGCAGCGACTCGGGCAGGAGGAAGAGCGCCGCGATGAAGTTGGCCAGCGACAAAGCCGCGGCAAAGAGCGCGGGCGTCGCGTAGCCCCACCGGCTGAGGAAGCCCCCGATGGCCGGGCCGAAAATGAACCCGAGGCCGAAGGCGGCGCCGACCAGGCCCATGCCCTTTGCGCGGTTCTCGGGCGTCGTCGAATCGGCGATGAACGCCTGCGCCGTGGGGATGTTCGCGCCGGCGATTCCGGCAAAGATTCTCGCGGCAAACAACATCGTCAGCGACGTCGCCAGCGCGAACGCCAGGTAGGACAGCGCCGATCCCAGCAGGCCTGCCAGGATGATCGGACGGCGCCCGACGATGTCGGAGAGACGCCCCCAGACCGGCGCGAACAGGAACTGCATCAGCGAGAAGCTGGTCGCGAGCAGCCCGACGACCAGCGCCGACGCGCCGAAGGTCTCCGCGTAGAACGGCAGCAGCGGGATGATGATGCCGAAGCCGATCAGGTCGATGAAGACCGTCACGAAGATGATGACGAGGGGGGACATTCAGAATTGCGAATTGGCGATTGAGGATTGACGATTGGGAGAGCACGGAGGAAAGGAATTGTGGACTACAGCCGCCGTTCGGCGTTCGGGAAATCACGCCAGACCGGGATGCCGCAGAAGTGCGTGCCTTCGGTGCAGCGTGGCGAGATGTGGCCGTTGCGCACGACACACGGCGGGCCGATGTGCTTTGCCAGCCTCGGGTGCACCTCTCGCAGCGCCGCCAGTTCGTCCATCGACGCGAGGTAAATCTCCTCCTGCGCGTTGAAGCAGGTCCGCATCAGCCACTTGTGCACCAGCGCGATGAGCGGACCCGACTCCACCATCCGCAGGGCCTTCGCGTTGGGCAGCACGTACATCGCGAACTCGAGCGGGACGCTCGAGCTCGAGCAGGCGGTTCTTCGCCTCCCACGCCGCGCGCATGGCGCGATCGTAGGCGGCCCGGGCCGCGGGATTGGCGGCAATCAGGCGGGGCGTGACGTAGTCGGGCGCCACCGTGTCGACGTACGACATCAGCGGGCGGGACGCCGGCACCATGCGATGCCGCTGGTCCTGCGAGTCGGCGGTGTGGCTCAGGCGCTTCTCGAACGTGTACGACGGGTGATTCAGCGCGCGCATCAGCGGCGAGTGATACGAGACGTTCATCACCTCCAGCCGGTAGCGGTTCCGGGCCGGGTTGAGCACCCGGTCGATCGCCTCATCGTCGGACATGTCCTCGGCGGTGAGGCCGAAGGTGGTGCGCACGGCGTCGGCGACGGCCCCCTCGGCGCCCTGCGAGTAGTCCACGAGCCGCGACACGCGTCCGTTCAGCCTCGCGTCGAAGGCCCGGGCGAAGGCGTCGCCGCCGGCGCGCGCCCTGGGGAAGGACACCTCGGGCAGCGCCTCGGCCGGCAGCTCTTCGCAGCCAACCTTCTCGAAGAAGAAGGGATCGGCCGACCGCACCAGGTCGACCATCCGGCCGATGACCTGCCGCGCTTCGTACGGCGCGTCGCCGGCCGCCGCCATGCGGCGGAGGCGGTGCAGCGTGATGCCCGACACGGTGTGCACCATCGAGGTGAACGCCGCCAGCGGGATCACGTAGCGCGCGGTCTCGATGGCCTTCTTCTCCGCTTCCTTCTCGATCCCCTTCAGCCGCTCCGCGCTCGCCCGCGGCGTGACGTAGCGCAGCTCCTTCAGGATCCTGAAGGCATCGTCTTTGAGGAGGACGGAGAGCTCGGCGTAGCTGTCCCACGCCGAGAGGATCGCGCGCTCGTAGACCGCCAGCGCCTCTCCGGCAATCGGCGGCACGAAGGCGCGAGGCTCGCGCAGCTTCACGTAGCGCTGGCTGGACTGCTCGGAGTTGTAAAAGGGGTAGGCGTGCAGCGACGTCCAGACCAGCTGCCGCGAGATGTTCTCGAGCCCGAACTCGAAGTGCGCGTGCTGGTAGACGGTGTGATGCCCGGCGTCGAACGTCAGCGCGCCAATCGAGTCGCGCTGGCGGTCCGTGACCTCGGCCGCCGCCACGACGCGCGGCGAATAGCACGTCCGCGCGGCGGCGATGGCGCCGTCAAACGGCTGCGCCGGCGCATTGCGCAGCGTCACCAGGGGCGGAGCCGTCTGCAGGCTCGAGATCGCGTGCTCGCTCACGTCAGTGCAATCAATCCGCGAAATTCGTAATCGTCAATCGCCAATCGCCAGTCCTCAATTCCTACTCCTCGTCCTTCGCCCAGAACCGCGAGTATTCCTCGAAAAAGGACAGCGTCTCGAACGACTTCATCCGGTCGAAGAACAGCACGCCGTTCAGATGGTCGTTCTCGTGCTGGACGACGCGTGCGGGGAAGTCTTCGAGCTCGATGTCGAGCGGCGCGCCGTCGCGATCGAAGCCGCGGACGCGGATGCGGCGATTGCGTGGCACGCGGCCGCGGATGTCCGGGATGCTCAGGCAGCCTTCCCAGTCCTCGACGAGATCGCGCCCGATGGCCGTCACTTCCGGATTCACGATCGCAGTGGAGACAATCTCGATCTCGCCGGTGCGCCGATCCTTCTTCTCGATGCCGGCGATGAAGAGTCGCAGGCCCTCGTGAACCTGCGGGCCTGCCAGCCCGATTCCGTGATACTCGGCCATCGTCTCGATCATGTCGTCGATGAGCTTCTGAACCGGCGCCGACGTGATGTCCTTCGGATCGATGGGCTTGGCTTTGGAGCGCAGCACGGGGTGTCCGAGCCGCGCGACTTTCAAGATCGACATGCTGCAGGAATTATACTGCGCGGGTTCGATGGAGACCTTCCAGTTCTGCCCCGCCTGCGGCGGTTCGCTCGACTCTCGCAGCCTCAAGACCGGCGATCCGGACCGCCTGGTGTGCACCGCCTGCGGCTTCGTCTTCTATCTCGATCCGAAGGTGGCCGTCGGCACGATCATCGACGACGGCGACGGACGCGTGCTGCTGGTGCGCCGGGCAATCGAGCCGGGCTACGGCAAGTGGGTCTTCCCGGGCGGCTATGTCGATCGCGGCGAGCCGGTGCTGACGGCGGCGCTGCGGGAGGCGCGCGAGGAAAGCGGCCTGGTGGTGCAGCTGCAGGGGCTCGTGGACGTCTACTCGTACGTCGGCCGGACGCCGATCATCCTGGTCTACGCGGCGATCCGCGTCAGCGGCGAAGTGCAGATGGACGACGAGGGCCTCGAGGCGCGCTGGTTCACCGCCGACGAAGTGCCGTGGGACGAACTCGCCTTCACGAGCACCTACCAAGGGCTGCGGGACTACTTCGCCGGCCGGCTTCACAAGTTGAAAGCCGGCGATTGACACTGCCGCGAGGCGGCGGCAAGCAATCCGCAGATTGACGCAGATTTACGGGATTCCCGGATGCTGAGGAACCCGGGCGACTCGCGGCGAAGCCGCGGCAGTGAGATGAGACGAGCTGTGAAGATGAGACCCCGCTCGATCTCAAGGGTTTCATCTTCACGGCTCGTCTCATCTCAGCGACCGGCCGCTACGCGGCCGGTGTCGCCCGCGTTCCGCTGTGTCAGGGCCGCCGCGAGTTCCGGTGTCCAGCGAATCTCACGCAAAGAAATCTGCGCCATCGGCGTAATCTGCGGATCCTTTGAAGACACGCGAAGCACAGCGTGACGAATGAAGGCTGCGGGACCGAAGACCCGCTAGTCCGACAAGCCTTCCGCCTTGCGTTCCTCGGCGGTCACGATGCCGGCCGCCCAGCGAACCTCGCTCTGCCGATCGAGCGTCGCCTCGGGCACCGTGACATGGGTCGACACGTCCTTGCCCGTGCCGCCGATGTTCAGCTTGCCCATCAGGAACGCGAAGCGCTCCTGCAGCGACGCGTCGATGGCGTCACGGCTGGCGGTCTCGAGGTTCCAGAGCTGCTTCTTGAACGGGCCGATCGCCTTCTTGCGGCCCTTGTAGAGGAACTGCTGCTCGGTGTCGGTGGGCTTGCGCTCTTCGGCGGCGTGCTCGGCCGTCCACGCGTACATCTCGTCCTTGAGCGCCTTCGGGAACGACGGGTGCTCGTAGATCATGTTCTGGAAGTCGGTGGCCAGGTGAATCTCGCAGGCGCCGGCCTTCGGGAACGCATCGAAGGCATCGGGCGGCAGCGTCGACGCGCCGTGCTGCACGGCGCCGCCGAGGCCGTACTCGGTTCTTGCCACGCGCGACAGCTCCGCCAGCGTCTCGAGATCGAGCTTCACGTCCGTGCGGACCTTGCCGTCCGCGGCGACGAACCCGCCGTGGGCGGTGCCGGTCTGCACGCTGATCTTGCTGATGCCCGCCAGGTTCGCGCCCTTGCCGGCCAGCGCCTTGAGATAGACGCGCATGAACGCGTGCAGCTCCGGCACGGTGGAGTTGTGCCCGCCGACCTCGCCGATCTCGCCGCCGACGGAAATCGTCACGCCCGTGGGCTCGTGCTCGCGGATGTACTTCGTGAAGTCCGCGCACAGGTCGCCGTTGACCGCCTGCTGCTCCTCGAGCGCCGTCTTGTCGAGGTCCACCAGCGTCGACGAGTCGATGTCGATGTTGTAGAACCCGGCGGCGATCTCTTCGCGAATCAGCGTCCGCAGCGTGTCGAGCTCCTTGGCGCGGTCGGGCGACGTGTACTTCTTCAGGTTCACCTGCACGTGATCGCCCTGGAAGAACACGGGCGCGTCGTGACCCTCGCGCAGTGCCGCTGCCAGCACGACCGCCGCGTATTCGTGCGGCCGCTGCTCGGTGTAGCCGATCTCGGAGCGCGCGATCTCGAAGATGAAGGCGCCCGCCGATGCCCGCTTCGCCGCGCGAAACGCCGCCCGCGCCGTGTAATAGGTGGCCATGCGGATGTTCATCGCCGGCACCGTGAACCCGCCGGCCTCGCCGCGGCCCATCGCCAGGTACAGCTCGTGGATCGACGACGGCTTGATGCCCCGCGACGCGGCCAGCGCGCGAATCACCCAGCGGGCCGTGCCCTTGATCTCCGGCGCCGCGCCGAAGACCGCCGTGTGCGCGAGCCGATCGATCAGCTCGGGCGCCGCCTGGCCCGTGACCGCGATCTCGTCGCCGTTGATGCGTGCCGCCGACGACGCGGCCGTTCGTAAGTTCCTCTACCGAGCTGAACACCATGACTCTCAAACCCCCGCCTTCCACCCGCAGCCCTTCCACTTTCGGGCTCGGCAAAGCCCCTGATTGTATCACCGGGAATTTGAATTCCTCGACCGTTGTGCCCGCGACGGCCAGTTCGATGAGATCCGCGAGCGCCAACGATGCTTCGGCCGCATCGACCTGGAGCCGCAGCGCGCGTGTCAGCGGGTTCCTCGGCGTGAACAACTGGCAGCAGTCCTCATCCGGCAGGATCGAGATGTCGTAGGTGCCGATTCGCTGGGCGTCCGCCACGACCTCTTCCTTGTCCATCCCCACCAGCGGGCGGAACACCGGCATCGTCGCCGCCGAGCCGATCGCGATGAGATTCTCCAGCGTCTGCGACGCTACCTGCCCGACCGAGTCGCCGGTGACCAGCGCCGACGCCCCTTCCCACGAGGCCAGGCGCTGAGCGATGCGGAGCATCAGCCGCCGGTAGATGACGACGCGAATCGGGGCGGGAACCGACACGACGACGCGCCGCTGCACCTCGCCGAAGGGCACCAGGTAGAGCCGCGAGCGCAGCTGATAGCGCGTCAGCAGGGTCGTCAGGGCACGCACCTTCTCCTGCGAGGCCAGTGACTGGATGGGATACCCGTGAAAGTGAATGAGCTGCACCCGGCAGCCGCGGCGCATCATCCGCCAGGCGGCGACCGGCGAGTCGATGCCGCCCGACATCAGGCACGCCACGCGGCCGCTCACGCCGGTCGGCAGGCCGCCGGTGCCCCGGTGCTTGCCGAAGAAGTAGAAGGCGCGGTCGTTCAGCACCTCGACGTGGATGGTCAGCTCGGGCGATCGCAGGTTGACCGGCCAGCCGCGCGCCAGCTTCACGCGCGCGCCCAGCAGCCGCTCGATCTCGGGCGAGGGAGTCGGATACCGCTTGTCGGACCGCCGCGCCGCGACGCGGAACGAGCGCGGCGCGCGATCGCCGAGGTCGCCGACGATGGCGTCGCCCAGCGTGTCGAGATTCGAGGAGACGCGCCGGGCGTCGGAGAAATTCGCGATGCCGCAGACGGTTTCGAGCCGCGAGCGGACCTCGTCCCAGTCGGCACCCGGACCCAGCACGAGCTCAATGCGCCCCATCAGGCTGCGCACGTGCGTCACATCCAGATCCGAGGTCGCCGTCCGCAGGTTGTGCTTGAGGCGGTCGATGAACCACGGCCGGTTGCGGCCCTTGAGCGCGAGCTCCTGGTAGTGAATGACGACCGAGCGCATGGAATCCGTCCTCAGCCTTCGGTCTTCAGCCTTCAGCCTTCAGGAGCGCGGCCGCGCGATGGCCGCTGGCAACCGCACCTTCGATCGTAGCGGGGAGGCCGGTGTCGGTCCAATCGCCCGCCAGGTACAGCCGCTTCACCGGGCTCGTCGTCGCGGGACGGCGCGGCTCGCCGGGCGCGAGAGAGAACGTCGCCCGCTTCTCGCGTACCACGATCGCCCGAACGACCCTCGCCGCGCGGACCGCGGGCAGGGCGTCGGCGACCTCGCGCTCGGCCATCGCGCGCAGCGCCTCGTTCGACAGCGCCACCACCTCGTCGGCGCCGCTCGAGATGAGGGACAGGTGGGACGCGCCGCCGCCGAAGATCCGACCCTTGTCGAACACCCACTGGAACGTCCTGCCGGGCAGCCCGATGAACGCCGTGTCGGTGACGGGCCGGTCGTACCAGAGATTCACCGTGACGATCGGCGACGGCGTCATGGCCGCCGCGGCGCGCGAGATGCCGTCAAGTCCGGGAACACCATCGGCGAAGGCCGGAAACGAGAACCAGGGGACGGCAGAGACCACCGCGCCGGCAGCGATCCGCTCGCCCTGGATCGCGACACCGGCGGCCCTGTCGTTGTCTACCACCAGCGTGGCTGGCACACCGGCGCGCACGGCGCTGCCGCGCGATTCGAGCCAGCGCATGGCAGGCGCGGCGTATAGCGCGTCGAGCGGCACCCGCGGCAGGCCAATCGCGGCGTCGCGGCGCGTGCCGTTGAACATGCGCGCGAGCACGCGGATGAACGGCGCCGCCGCCGCCGCGGCCGGCGGTTGATTCAAGGCCGCGACGACCAGCGGCTCCCACAGCAACTCGCGCACCCTAGGCGTCTGGCGACACTCCGTGAGCCAGGCGTCCACCGTGATCTGCTCCAGCCGAGTCCACGCGGCCCCGTCCGCCACCGGGGGAAGCCGCCGCAGCACCAGGCCCATGCGCATGGCCGCCACCCGGTCGCGCATGCTCAGGGCCGACCACCTCAGCAGCCCGCCCACCAGGTGCATAGGCGGCGGCCAGCCGGGCGTGATCAATCGGCTGCGCGCCCCGTGGCGGTCGACGATCTCGATGTCGAGCCGTTCCTCGAGAGCGACAAGGGCCTCGGCGCCAATCGTGCGGAGAAACGCGAAGGTCTCGTGATAGCAGCCAAACAGCGCGTGCTGTCCGTTGTCCACGACCTCGCCGCCCTGAGGATCGACGAACGCCGTCGATCGGCCGCCAAGCCGGCGCCGCTCTTCGAGCACCAGGACGCGCGCGCCCTGCTCCACCAGCCGTACCGCGGCGCTCAGCCCGGCGAAGCCGGCGCCGACAACGATGACGTCAGGTGCGGCCATGGCGCCCGAGCCGCGTGCGAAGCCAGATGTCGGCCGCGAGCAACGCGCGACGCGCCCGCGGCACGCGAATGCGGCTGGAAAAGACGTCGTATCCTGCGCGCTCGATGCGATTCAGGATCTCGCTGTAGACGCCGCCCATGATCTCGGCTGCGACAAACGCCCGGGCATCGAGCGTCCGAAGCGTAGCGGCGGCCCGCGCGTAGTAGTCACGCGCCCGGCTGGCCTCGAACGCCAGCAGCGACCTCACGGCAGGAGTCGGCGTCCCCGCCAGGAGCTCCGCCTCGGTGCAGCCGAAGCGGGCCAGATCGGCGAGGGGCAGATAGATACGCCCGCGTTGGCCGTCGGGTGCGACGTCGCGCAGGATGTTGGTGAGCTGCAGCGCGAGGCCGAGGTCGATCGCGTAGTCGCGAGCGCCGGGCGATCGCTGTCCGAAGATCTCGATGCAGATGAGCCCGACGGTCGACGCGACCCGCCAGCAGTACCTGGTACAGCGCGTCGAAGTCCGCATAGCGCGTGTGATCGAGATCCATCGCGACGCCGTCGATCAGATCTTCGAACGGCTTCCGGCTGAGGTCGAAGTGACGTATCCACGGCTGCAGGGCGCGCCCCTGCGGCGTCGCCGGCGAGCCGCCATAGCAGCGCGCCAGTTCCTGCCTCCAGCCGTCGAGCGCCGCCGCCAGCGTTGCCGGATCGGCCGCGCTCCCTCCCTCATCCACCACGTCGTCGACGGCACGGCAGAAGTCCCAGACGGCGATGATGGCCTCGCGCTCGGCCTTCGGCAGGACGAGAAACGCGTAGTAGAAGCTCGTCGGGCGGCTCACCGGCGCCACCGTGCGGCCTGCCACAGCAGGCCCGGGATATCGCCGCGGCCGAGCGTCGGCCTGGCGGCGAAGACGTCGAACCCGCCCTGCTCGAGCCGATCGAGCACGCGCACGCCGCCGAGCCACGTGACGCGCAGTTCCCAGCGCACGCGGCCTGTGACCCCGTCACAGACCTCGCGGCCGCGCTCGAACAGCGCGCGCGTACGCGCCGCGCATGCCGACAACGCGTCGCGCCACTCCGGCGTGATCTCGCCCCGGTCGAGGCTCGACAGCGCCGCTCCGGCGCGCGCGTGCGCTTCAGCGGGCACGTACAGCCGGCCGCGACCCCAGTCGATTGCGAGATCCTGCCAGAAGTTCGTCAACTGCAGTGCCGTGCACACCGCATCGGACGCCTCGTCGAGCGCGTCGCCGCGCCAGCCGCCGATACGCAGCACGAGACGGCCGACGGGATTGGCCGATCGGCGGCAGTAGTCGAAGAGATCGTCCCACGAGTCGTAGCGAGTCACCGTGGTATCCTGCCGGAACGCGCTGACGAGATCCTCGAAAAGCCCGCGCGGCAGCGCGCACTCGCGCATCGTCGCGGACACGGCGGCGAACACCGCTGGCGCCACGGCCGCCATCGGCGGCTCGAGAGTCGTCGCGTCAGAAAACTCGGCGCCGCGCGCCGCCGCGTCCAGGCGCGCCAGCCACTCGTCGAGCCGCGCGTGCCGCAGATCCACCGGCGCGCGTCCCTCGTCGGCGATGTCGTCGGCCAGCCGCGCGTAGGCGTAGACGGCGGCGACATGAGGTCGCATGCGGGACGGCAGCAGACGCGAGGCCACCGGGAAATTCTCGTAGTGGGTGCGCGCGAGCTGCGCGCATGCCGCGTACGCGGCGGCGAGGCTCACTACCACTCCCGGTCGGGCACGCCGGCGCGGGCGTTGGCCAGCCTGGCGAGCACGAACAGCAGATCGGACAGCCGGTTCACGTAGGCGAGGAGATCGGCGTCGACGGCCTCCGGGCCAAGAGAGACGATGTGGCGTTCGGCGCGGCGGCAGACGGTCCGCGCGAGGTGCAGCGTCGCGGCGGCCGGCGAGCCGCCGGGCAGGACGAACCGGCGCAGCGGCGCGAGCGACGACTCCGCTTCGTCAATCCACTGTTCGAGGCGGGCGATGTCCTCCGGACCGAGCGCCGCCTTCGTCACGCGCGGCGCGATGCGCGAGGCCGGATCGGCCAGCTGCGCGCCGAGCGCGAAGAGGTCGCGCTGCAGGCGCTCGAGCCAGGCGTCGAGCGCGGAGTCCACTCCGGCCGAGCGCGCCTGCCCGATGACCGCGTTGAGCTCGTCGACGTGGCCGTACGCGTCGACGCGCGGGTCGGTCTTGCTGACGCGAGAGCCGTCGAACAGCGCGGTCTGACCTGAATCGCCGGTCCGCGTGTAGATCTTCACGGCAGCGATTATACCGGGAGCATGAAGACGCATGGCTCGTACCCGCAGGGCTGAAGCCCTGCCGCCACGTCGAAGTCGCGAGGCCGACGCCCCACCGCCACAGGCGGCGCGGCGCTGGTTCAGATCGCGCCTGCTCACGTGGTACCGCCAGAACGGCCGCTCGCTGCCGTGGCGCGATACCAGCGACCCGTACCACATCCTGGTGTCGGAAGTGATGCTTCAGCAGACGCAGGTCGATCGCGTGCTGCCGAAGTACCACGAGTGGCTGGCGAAGTACCCGACGCTGGACGCGCTGGCCGCCGCGCCCGATGCCGACGTCTCGGAGACGTGGCGGCCGCTCGGCTACAACGTCCGGCCGCGCCGCCTGCAGTGGATCGCCCGCGAAGCCGTCGAGCGCTTCGGTGGAGCGCTGCCATCGGACGAAGAGACGCTGCTGTCGTTCAAGGGGCTCGGCCGCTACACCGTGGGCGCGATCCGGAGCTTCGCCTTCCGCGAGCGGGCCGCGATTCTCGACACCAACGTCGCGCGCGTGCTGTTCCGCGTGTTCGTCGGCGACGGAGCGCAGAAGTCGCACGCGATGACGAAGCGCCTCTGGACAATCTCCGAGGCGCTGGTGCCCCGCCGCGATGTCTTTGATTTCAACCAGGCGCTGATGGACTTCGGCGCGACCTTGTGCACAGCCCGCAAGCCGCAGTGCCTGCTCTGCCCGATGCAGAGGAAATGCCGGTCGTTTCCATGGACGCCGGCGACCACTGTTGTCACAACCGCGAAGACACGGACGCCACGACGCCACGAAGGACTAAGCCACGAAGGCCACGAGGCACTCGGCACTGGCACGTGGCACTAGCACGCAGCACCAGCACAGGCCCAGCACCCAGGACCCAGCACCCTGCACCATGCACCGCACGCAGCACCAGGCACGAAGCACGCAGCACGAGGGGCGCCCCCCCATCCTCGTCGCCGCCGCCGTCATCGAACGCGACGGCGCGTTCCTCCTCACCCGCCGCCTCGAAGGCACGCACCTGGCGGGGACGTGGGAATTCCCCGGCGGGAAGTGCGAGCCCGACGAGACGCCGGAAGCCTGCCTGGTTCGCGAGATTCACGAGGAGCTCGCCGCCGGTGTCGTCGTCGGCGAACGCGTGCTGGTAACGCGTCACGCATATACCGAACGTACGGTCGAGCTCCACTTCTTCCACGCCGTGTTGACGGGTGAGCCCGAGCCGCAGCTTGGCCAGGACATGCGCTGGGTCCCGCGCGCCGAACTGAACGCTCTGCCGCTGCCCGAAGCGGACGGAGAGTTGATTCGGCTGCTTACCGGCGCCTGACGCCCTGCTCTGCCAGTTCGGCGAAAACGCCTGGCGCATTAGTGAGGGACGGCCGCCGTTCAGGGGGCCTGAGGTACGAACGGCAGCGCGGCAACCGTGCCCACCGTTCCATCGGACAACGTCACCGGCCTGCCCGGCGAGACGTGGTCCCGGTGCAGCGTCGCGAGCGCGATTGGCTGGCCGAGCGCGACCGAGCGCACGGCGCTCGTCAGGCGGCCGACCGGGCGGCCGTCGACGAGCACCGGCTGATCCGCTGCCGGCACAGCCGGGCCCTCGAGAAGCAGGCCCACCAGGTGACGGGCGACGCGTCCGTGCGCGCGATCCCGGATGCGGACGATGATTTCCTGGCCGACGTAGCAGCCCTTCGTGTGGCTGATCGCGTGGTCGAGGCCGGCCTCCAGCGGGATCGTCTCTTCATTCATGTCCACGAGGAAGCGCGGGACGCCCGCTTCGACACGCATGATCTCGGCCGTCTCGTCGTCGATCGGCACAGCGCCGGATTCCGTCAACGCGGCAATCGCGTCGTCGTAAACCGATCGCGGCACGTAGAGAACAGCGCCGCGAACGGGTTGTTCGACGAGCCGCACGCGGATGCTGACGTCACCGTGACCAGTCAGGACGCGCTTCACCGCGTCGACGCCGTGCTCGGCCGCCGGCCCGACGATCTCGAGCGGCAGCAGGCCGGCGGATGCGTCTTCCACCCGGGCGTCCTCGGCGAAGATCAGCCCGTCGAGGCGCTGGGCGAGCGATTGCGTCAAGGGCGCCGGGACTTCCAGCCACGTCGAGTCGTCGTTCGACACGACGAACATGTCCGTGATCATCCGGCCCTGTGGTGTGAGCCAGGCGGCGTAGCGATCGCTGCCCGACGCCTGGACGTCGTTGGTCAGGAGCCCGTTCAACCACGTCAGGCGATCGGCACCACTCACCTGCAGGACGCCCTGCTCGCGGCGGTGGCGGTATGCGAGGGCCTGTCGGGAGGCTTGGTAGGCACGGTTCACGGGTTCACTGTTCCGGGGTTCACGGGTGCGGGGTTCACGGGTTCACAGGTCCGCGGGGTATTCTGGTCGTCTATGCGCGCTCTCCATTTTACCGTCGCCGCTATCATCGCCCTGATGGCGGGCGCCGGCCCGGCCTTTGCCCAGTCGGCGGACGGGCCGGCAAGCTTTCGCGTGTTCCTCAAGGGATCCGCCATTGGCGGAGAGGACGTCGTCGTCAAACGGACAGACGCGGGGGTGACCATCACCAGCAACGGCCGCCTTGCGGCGCCGCTCGACCTGGTGACGCGGCAGTGCATCGTCCGCTACGACGCCTCGTGGCGGCCGATCGACCTCACGGTGGACGCTATCGCGCGCGGGGCGGCGATGGCGATCAAGACGACCTTCGCGAACGGCCAGGCGTCGAGCGAGATCACGACGGCTGGCGCGCCGACCACGAAAACGGACCCGGTTGCGGCCGACACGCTGGTCCTCCCTAACCTGTTCTTCGGCGCCTACGAGGCGCTCGCGTTGCGGTTGGCCAGCATCCCTGACGGCTCGTCGTTCAAGGCATACATCGCGCCCCAGGCGGAGATCATCGTCAAGCAGACGGCGCGGTCGACGCAGAAGATCGAGACCGCGAAGCGCGTCATCGACGTGCGCACGTATGCCCTGACGTTCCAGAATCCCGGCGCGCCGCTCGACGCGGTGGTGTGGACCGACGAGAGCGGCCGGCTGCTGAAGTTCGAGGTCGCCGCGCAGTCGCTGATCTTCGTGCGCGAAGACCTGGCATCGGTCGCGACGCGGGCGCTGGTCGTCAGCCGCGAGGGCGACGTCTCGGTTCGCATCCCGGCCAACGGGTTCCTCCTGGCCGGCACCCTCAGTCAGCCCTCGGGCGCAGCGCCCGCCGCGGCCAAGGGCCGCTACCCCGCGATTGTTCTCGTGGGCGGATCGGGGCCGACGGAACGCGACGAGACGGTCGCCGGCATCCCGATCTTCGGCTTGCTCGCATCGCCGCTGGCCGACGCCGGCTACTTCGTGCTGCGCTACGACAAGCGCGGCGTCGGGCAGAGCGGCGGCCGCGCCGAAGCCGGCACGGTCGAGGAATTCGCCGAAGACGCGCGCGCGGCGCTGCGCTTCCTCCGCAAGCGCCAGGACGTCGATTCGAAGCGGATTGTCCTGTTCGGCCACAGCGAGGGGGCCCTGGTGTCGCTGCTCGCAGCGAGCCGCGACGAAGACGTCGCCGCGGTGGTGATGGCGGCATCGCCATCGGGTACCGGCGGCGAACTGGTGCTCGAGCAGCAGCAGTATCTGCTGGGGAAGATGAACCTGCCCGAGGCCGAGCGCGCGTCCCGCATCGATCTGCAGAAGCGAATCCAGGCCGCGGTCCTCGGGCAGGGCACGTGGGACGACATCCCCGAACCGCTGAAGCGGCAGGCCGACACGCTGTGGTTCCAGAGCTTCCTGCGCTTCAACCCGGCGGCGGTGATGCCGAGGGTGAAGGCGCCGATTCTGATTCTGCAGGGCGAGATCGATCGCCAGGTGCCCGCGTATCACGCCGACCGACTGGCGGAGCAGGCCAAGGCACGCAAGAAGGTCCCGGCCGACGCGGTCGAGGTGATCAAGCTCGACGGGGTCAACCACCTGCTCGTGCGCGGCAAGACCGGTGAGCTCGACGAGTATCCGTCGCTGTCACGCCAGGGGCTGGACCCGCGCGTGGCGCAGGGGACGATCGACTGGCTGTCGCGCGTGCTGCCACAGAGGCGCTGAGGATTCGCGGCCCTACTCGTACCGCAGGGCTTCGATCGGGTCCAGCCGCGACGCCCGGATCGCGGGCAGTAAGCCAGCGATGAGCCCGACCGCCATCAGGATGCCGGAGCAGATGGCCAGCAGCTCCACCGAGAGCAGCAGGTGGATGTCGAGCGCTCCGGTGGTGTCGTCGAGCAGCTCGGACAAGAACGGCCGTGGACTGAAGATCCACACCAGCGCCGTCGAGAGCACCACCCCGATGAGCCCGCCGGCCACGCTCGTGGCGACGCCCTCGAGCAGGAACTGCAGCAGGATGTGACGGCGGCGGGCGCCAAGCGCCTTGCGGATGCCAATCTCCCGCGTGCGCTCCTGCACCGAGACGAACATGATGTTCATCACGCCCACGCCGCCGATACCCAGCGTGAGGACGCCGATGAACCCGAGCACGAGCTTCAGGCCGGTGCTCATGCTGTCGGTGATTTCGTTCGCCTTGCTCGAGCCCCAGTTCCGGATCGCGCGCTCGTCGGCAGGATTGAAGTGCGCGGCCTTGCCGAGGAACGCGCGCACCTGCTTGTCGGCCTCGGGCTCCTTCGAGGGGTCCACCGCCTGCCACACGATGACGTCGGTCCAGGCCTGGTACCACACCTGCGAGGCGGTCGTGTAGGGGATGAAGATGCACTGGATGTCCGGCCGGCGGTAGTTGGAAAGCTGCGCCTTCTCCTTCATCACGCCGATGACTTCGAAGCTCATGCCGCGCACGCGGATGGTCTGGCCGACGGCGTTGCTCTCTCCGAACAGCTTGCGGTTCACCTCGGCGCCGATGAACGCCACCCGCCGGTGGAGCCGCACGTCCTCGTCGTCGATGAAGCGGCCGCCCGGCAGCGGAATCTCGTTGCGCATCTCGCCGTAAGAAGGAGCCACGGCGCGAATGAGATAGGACGTCTGCTTGGTCCCGTAGCTGACGGGCACGTCCTGGAACAGCTCCGGGCTCACGTGCTTCACGAGCGGCAGTTCGCCCAACTGCAGCGCCTGCTCGACGGTCAGGCGCACGCGGCGTCCGGCGCGCTCGCCGCCCGCCCCCATGCTCGTCTGGCCCGGCCATGCGATGACGACGCCGTCGCCGAAGGCGTTGCGGAACCCGGCCGACAGCGCGTCGCGAAAGCCGTTGCCGTACGACAGCAGCATCACGACGGAGACGATGCCCCACGAGATGCCGAGCATCGCGAGTCCGGCGCGGAAGCGGTTGCGCGCCAGACCGTACATCGCCTCGCGGCAGACCTCGACGAACACGTGGCTGCCGCGCAGGCGCACCGCGTCGCCGGCCACGGCGGGGCGCGAGAGCGTGGAGGTCGAGGTCGGATCGGACATCGCTACATCTCGTACCGGAGAGCTTCGACCGGCGGCAGTTCGGCCGCCCGCCGCGCCGGATAGAGCGCCGTGACAACGCCGATGACCACCAGCGAGAACACGGTCAGCGCCGCCGCCTGCGGCGACAGGACCATGCCGACGAATCGTTCGGGCATCGGCAGCAGGTTTATCGCCGCGCAGATGGCCAGCGCGACGCCCATGCCGATGCCTCCGCTCAGCAGCGTGATGAAGAAGCCTTCCATGAAGAACTGACGCAGGACGGCACTGGTCGTCGCGCCGAGGGCCTTGCGGACCCCGATCTCACGCGTGCGCTCTTTCACCGCGATAAGCATGATGTTCATCACGCCGATGCCGCCAAGCGCCAGGGTGATGAACCCCACGGTCGTAAAGAAGTTGCGCATCGTGTCGACCATGCGGCCGAACATCAGCGAGTTCACCGACGTGTCCCACATCCACATCGCTTCGGTGTCGGTGGGGTCGAAGCCCTTGCGACGCGCCAGCACCGTGCGCACGTCCCGCTCGAGCGCCCAGTCGATGTCGCGAATCGCGCCGGTGCGCTCGGCCAGCTGCCGCGGCAAGTCGTCGACGACCCACTCGTGCGGCGCCACGATGATGTTGGAGACCTGGCCCGGCACCATCGCGTTCGGAACCGGGAAGTCCTTCATCATCGTCGCGAACGGCACGAAGACCTTGTCGTTGTCGGGACCCGAGTAATTGCTGTCCTGGTCCTTGTGCCGGATCTTGCCGACGACGGCGTAGGTGAGGCCGTTGATGCTGACGGTCTGCCCAATCGGGTCGCGTCCCGCGAAGAGCTGCTTGGCGATGTCGGCGCCGACCAGCGCGACGCGATGCTCGCCGCGCTCGTCTTCCCAGTTGAAGTGGCGGCCCGTTTCCAGGTCGATCGTCCGAATCAGCTGATACGACGGCTCGATGCCGTGCACCGCCGGCGAGGCGGCGTTGTACGCGCTCTTCACCCGCAGGCCGCCCCGCTGCAGCTCCGGCGTCGCCACGCGCGTCAGCCGCGACTGCGCCTGGATCGCCCGCGCGTCCTCGGCCGTCAGGACGATGCGGCGCCCGGCGCGTTCGCCGCCTGCCTGCTTGCTGGTGCGGCCGCCCCACACGATGGCGATGTTCTTGCCGAGTTCCTTGAGGACGCGCTCGTTGCCCTGCCGGAATCCCTCGCCGGTCGCCGAAAGGATGACGACCGAGATCACCCCCCACAGGATCCCGAACATCGTCAGGAAGCTGCGGAGCTTGTGAGCCCAGAGATTCTGGAAGGTTTGGACGAGGGCTTCACGCATTGCAGATTGAAGATTGACGATTGCAGATTACAGGTTGACGCGATTGCAGGCCGCATTGCGAATCGCATCGGCCGGGTGCTGTGCTCCGAGCCGGTTCGTATTCGCCAATCGCAATCCGCAATCGTCAATGGTCATGAAGGCAGTATTACCTTCTCTCCTGCCTTCAGTCCCTCGAGCACCTGCGTCCTGGTGCCGTTGCCGACGCCGGTCTTGACACTCACCTTTCGGCGGCCGTTCTCGGCCTTGTCGTCGGCGACTTCGACAGTCGGGTTGCGCTGCGCGTCGTAGCTGATCGCAGCCTCGGGGACGATCAGCGAGTTGGGGAACTCCTCGAGGACGATCTCGGCGTTGGCCGTCATGTTGGCCTTGAGCTCGTTGCCGGGGTTGTCGATGGAGACCTTCACCTCGAACGTCGTGACGTTGTCCTTCTCCGCGCCGATGGGAGAGATCTGGGTGACCTTGCCCTCGAACTTGCGGTCCTTGAACGTCTCGACGGTGATCCGCGCCGGCTGGCCCAGGCGGACGCGGCCGATGTCCACCTCGTCCACCTTGCCGCGGACGAACACCTGGTTGATGTCCCCGAGAGTCATCACGAGCGTCGCCGCCGAGCCCATGTTGAGGATCGACGACACCGGGCTGCCGATCTCGACGTCGCGCGTCAGCACGGTGCCGCGGATGGGCGCCTTGATGGTGGCGTTGGCGAGTTCTTCCTCGGCCCTCTCGACGGCAGCCTGCGCCTGCGCGACATTGGCCTGCGCCTCGGCGACCTTGGCCTTGCTGACGCCAAGCTGCACCCGCGCGGCAGCGCGGCGATTCTCGGCCAGCTCCAGCGCGCCCTTCGCGTCGTCCAGGGCCTGCGGCGACACGAGCTTCTGTGAGTGGAGCTGGTTGGCGCGCTCGTAGTTACGCTGCGCGAAGGCGACGTCAGGCGCTTCCGCCTCTACCTTGTTCTTCTCGAGCTGCGCCTCGGAGGCCTCGAACGCGGCCCCCGCCGCCTGGAGGTTTGCCCGGGCTTCCCGCACGCGCGCCCTGAGGTTCTCTTTGTCGAGCTCCACCAGGATGGCGCCGACATCGACGACCTGGTCGACGTCGGTGTTCAGCCGCTCGATGATCCCGTTCGCCTTCGACTTGATTTCGACCTTCGTGATGGGCTCGATCTTGCCGGTGGCGACCACCGACTTGGTCATCGTGCCACGCTCGACGGTGGCCAGCTTGGACGCGTCGACCGGCGTGGCGCCGTCGAGCGTGGTGTAGCCCCACACGGCTCCGACCACCGCCACGACCGCACCGCCGACGGCGAGCGATAACTTCCTTGATTTCTTCATCTTGTCCTCGGGGAGCCCTCGGCGTTCAGCTTTGGCCTGACTAGAACATTTACGGACCGGGACGGGGGGAAGTTTCACGGCAGCCTTCCTCCTTCAGCCCTCCGCCTCCGCCCCGAGGACGCGGATGTGAAGGCCACTGGCGAAATGACTGAAGCCGAAGGCGGAAGGCTGAAGGCGGAAGGCGGAAGCCCGAAGGCTATGATGGTTCCCCAATGTGGATTCTCAAGAGCGTCGAGGCGCCCTCGGACAGCGGGCCGTTCACCTTTCGTGTCACTCCCGGCTCGATCAAGACGCTTGGCCGCGCGGCGCGTGCCGATTTCGTGCTTGACGTCCCGCTGGTCTCGAGATTCCACTGCCGGTTCACGGCGTCGGATGAGGGCGGGCTGCTGCTCGAGGACCTCGACAGCACCAACGGCACGTTCGTCAACGACAAGCGCGCCGAGCGGCTGACACTCACGCAAGGGGACCGCGTCAGGGTCGGGCGCGTCGTGTTCGCGGTGGAACGGGGCTGAAAGCCGAAGGCTATCCTCCCAGGAACGGATTCGCCCTCCGCTCGGCCCCGATCGTCGTGCTCGGGCCGTGTCCGGAATGCACGGGCGTCTCGTCCGGAAACGTGAACAGCACGCTGCGAATGGACCGGATCAGCGTGTCGTAGTCGCCTCCCGGCAGATCGGTTCGCCCGATCGATCCCGCAAACAGCGTGTCGCCGACGACGAGCTCGGAGCGGCCGTCACCATCGGAGACGACCAGGCAGACGCCCCCTGGCGAGTGACCCGGCGTCGCCCGTACCTCAATCGACAGGTCGCCGACGGCGAACGTCTGTCCCGCTCCATAGAAGCGATCGACTGGCGGCTGCCGCGCGACCTGCAGCCCGAACATCAGGCCTTGCTGCTCGACGGCATCGTAGAGAAACGTGTCGTCTGGATGGAGCCACACCTCGACGCCGAGCGCGGCCTTCGCCCGGCCGACGCCGGTGATGTGATCGAGGTGCGCGTGCGTCAGCAGGATGGCCGTCACCGACAGCTGTGCCTTCGCGATGGCCGCCAGCAGCTCGTCCACTTCGTCGCCCGGATCCACCAGCACGGCCGCGTTCGTTCGATCGCCGGCGATGACGTAGCCGTTTTTCATGAATGGCGGCGCGGCGGCGGTGAAGAGGCGCATGGAAGGACGATATCATCCGAGGCGCATGATCCCGGTCGAGGCGATTGTCGCCGCGCGGCGCCGGCTGGCCGCGCACCTGCCAGAGACGCCGCTGGTCCACTCGCCGTGGCTGTCGGCGCTCGCTGTCGCCGAAGTGCGGCTGAAGCTCGAGTCGCTGCAGGTGACGCGGTCCTTCAAGGTACGCGGCGCGCTCAACGCGCTGATGCGGCTGGCCGAACATGATCGCTCGGCTCGCGTCGTGACGGCCTCGGCCGGCAACCACGGACGCGCGGTCGCCTGGGCCGCGGAACGCCTGGGGATGCCGGCCGTCGTCTTCACGCCGGCCGCCGCGCCGCAGGCCAAGCTCGGTCCGATCCGCGCGCACGGCGCCGACCTGCGGCCGGTCGCCACCGACTACGAGGACGCCGAGCGCATTGCGATGGCGTTTGCCAGAGAGACCGGCGCCGTCTTCATTTCGCCTTACAGCCACACCGACGTGATCGCCGGCGGCGGCTCGGTCGCGCTGGAAATTCACGACCTCTGGCGCGACGTGTCCGCGATTGTCGTCGCCATCGGCGGCGGCGGCCTCATCAGCGGCATCGCGCGGGCCGCGAAAGCCGTCAATCCCTCGATCCGCGTGGTCGGCGTCGAGGCAGCCGCGTCGTGCGCCTTTTCGGCCGCGCGGCGGGCAGGACGCATCGTGCCGATCGAGGTCGGCCCGACAATCGCTGACGGGCTCGGCGGCAACGTGGAGCCCGGGACGCTGACGTGGGAGTACGTGCGCGACCTGGTCGACGAAGTGGTGACTGTCTCGGAAGACGACTTGCGGTTCGCGATGCGCGGCCTCGCCAGTGAGGATCACCTCATCGCCGAGGGCGCCGGCGCCGCCGCAGTCGCGGCCGTAGCCCGCCGGCGCGTCGCCGTGGAACAGGATCGCGTCGCCGTCGTCGTCAGCGGCGCGAATATCGACACCGACAAGCTCGTGCAAGTGCTTGCCGCAACGGGGTAAGCGCGGCCGGTCTTACCTGGTCAGCAGCAGCCAGACGATTGCGGCGGCGCCGAGCGCGAGCAGCAGCACCATCAACCACGCGCGCGATCGCGGCGCTTCGGGCGATGGCGCGTCAACCGGCTGCTGCGCGATCTCCGCGTCGAACATCGCCCTCACCGCGCGCAGGTCGCCGGCAAACGCCGCCGCCGACTGATAGCGCCTGTCGAGCGCTCGCGAAAGCGCCCGGGCCGCCACCGCGTCCAGCCGGGCAGGAATGTTCGCCTGCCTGGCGCTTGGTGGCGGTACGGTCGCGCCGAGGACGGCAAGCAGCGTTTCGTCGGCCGTCGCCCGGTCGAAGGTCGGAAGGCCCGTCAACATCTCGTACAGCACCAGTCCCAGCGCAAACAGGTCGCTGCGGGCATCAGCGCCCTCGCCCGAGGCCTCTTCGGGCGCCAGATACCGCACGACAGCAATTGAATCACTCGTCAGGGCGCCAAGGCTCGTCGCGGCGGATTTGCGAATCGACCCGCCGCGGGTAAATGCCGCCAGCCCGGCGTCGATCAGCTTGACGTGGCCCTTCGGCGTGACGATGACGTTGTCGGGTCGCAGGTCGCCGTGCGTCAACAGCTCGGCATGCAGCGCCGCCAGCGCGTCGGCCATCTCGATTGCCAGATCGACGGCCCGGCGCGCGTGAATCGGCCGGCCGCCGAGGAGCGTCGTGATCGACTGTCCCGGCACGAACTCGTGCGCGACGAACAGCTCGCCGTCGTGTACGCCGCACTCGTAGAGCATCGCGACCCCGGGATGCGAGACGCGCGACAGGCCTGTGGCGGTTCGGCTGAGCAGCCCGAGCCGGGCCGCGTCGGCGGTCAGCGCCGCTGGGACGCGCTTGATCGCGACGGTCCGGCCGTGCACCGTGTCGCGCGCGCGGAAGACCTCGCCAAGCGCGCCGGCGCCGATACGTTCCAGCAGCTGATAAACGCCAAGCTGCCCCGCCGGCGCTCGGCTGTCGAGCCCGTGGCTTCGCGGATCAGTCACGTGGCTCATTTTCGCGGCGGTCGCGATGGACGGATCTGCACCAGGCTCGGGAGGCTTCGTGCATTGTGGCCCACCAGGTCCACGATCACCTTCGCCACGTCGTCCGGCGACAGCTTCCAGTCGGTGCCCGGACCGTCTCCTGCGCCGCTGAAGCTGGTGCGAACAGACCCCGGCGCCACCGTACTCACTCGGATCCCGTCGTGCCGGACCTCCTGCATCAGCGCTTCGCTGAAGGCGTTCAGCCCGGCCTTCGACGCGCAATAGGCGGCGCCGCCGACGAACGGATTGCCGCCGGCGAGGCTGCTGACGTTGATGATCCAGCCACCGCCGCGTCGCCGCAGGTGAGGAATGGCTGCATGGCAACAGTGGTAGACGCCGGTGAGGTTGGTGTCGATGACGCGGTGCCAGTCGGCCGACGTCATGGCCGCGACCTCGACAAACCCGCCGACGCCCGCGTTGTTCACCAGGATGTCGACGCCGCCGAACGTCTCGACAACGCGGTCGAAGGCAGCAGTGACGTCGGCCTCGACGCGCACGTCGGCCCGGATCGCGAGCACACGGTCCGCCGCCCCGTCGCCGGCGAGCGCAATGCGCGCGTCCTCCAGCCGCTTCGGGTCGGTGCCGGTGATGGCAACCGAGGCGCCGGTGCCGAGAAGCGCCGTCGCCACGGCGAAGCCAATGCCGCGCGAGCCTCCGGTGACCAGCGCGACGGGAGAGGAATGAGTAGGCATCAAGCCTGCTGTGGGGAGACCGATGTATACAATACCCCAGTGTCCATGCACACGGTGGCCATCCTCGGCGCTGGCGATTCTCGGCGGCGCGCTCGCCCGCACGTTGGCGGAGCGCGATGTCGTCTCTCGCGTGCAGCTGGTGGACGCGGCGCGCGGCGTCGCAGTGGGCAAGGCGCTCGACATCCGGCAGACCGGGCCGATCGAAGCGTACGACACGGTCGTCGACGGCTTCGACGATGTCGATCGTGTCGCCGGCGCCAGCATCGTCGTGCTGGCCGATCGATATGACGGCGGCGAGTGGTCCGGCGACGTCGCGCTGCAGCTTGTCGCGCGGCTGGCGCAGCTCGCACCGGATGCGCCGATTGTCTTTGCCGGGGCGCGACAGGTGGAGCTGATGACGCTCGCCGTGGGCGAGCTGAAGCTGCCGGCGTCGCGCCTGGTCGGCTCCGCGCCGGTTGCGGCGGCGGCCGCGGCCCAGGCGCTCATCGCGCCGGCACTCGACGTCTCGCCGGTGGATGTCTCGATTCCGGTGCTGGGCCTGCCGCCTGCATGGGTGCTCGCGTGGAACCAGGGTGCCGCCGGCGGAAGCCCGCTCACCGCGATGCCGGCGCACGCCGCCGCGCGCGTGGAGCAGATCATGGCTGCCAGCTGGCCGCCGGGACCTTACGCGCTGGCGTCGGCCGCCGCGGCGGTGGTCCGCGCCGCCGTTACGAGCGCCCGACGGCGCTTCTGCTGCTTTACGGCGACGCCGCTGGGCGGGGTTCGCCCGATGGTCTTCGCGGCGCCGGTCACGCTCGGGCCGCATGGCGTCACCAGCGTCGCGCTGCCGGAACTGACCCCGCGCCAGCGGGTCGCGCTCGAGTCGAGCGTCCTCGCCCGCACCTGACCGTCGTCAATCACAGAGGCACAGAGACACGAAGACGCACGGCGGCTGGAAGTTGTTCATGGAATTCCAGAACCTCCGTGCGTCTCAGTGGCTCTGTGTCTCTGTGATTGACGCGCGTTCGATCGAATACCCCCGCGAACGCCTCGACGAACGGATCGATCACGTCGTCCACGTCGATTGCGCGTCCAAGTTCCCGCGACAGCGACGTGACGCCCTTGTCCGCGATGCCGCAGGGGACGATGAGGTCGAAATAGCGAAAGGTCGGCGGAGACGTTGAACGCCAGCCCGTGGCTGGTGATCCAGCGCGAGATGCGCACGCCGATGGCGCCAATCTTCCGATCTTCGCACCCAGGCGCCGCTGAAGCCGGCGACTCGGCCGGCGATGACCTGGTATGAGGCACACAGGCGAATCATGACCTCCTCCAGGTCACGGACGTAGCGGTGCACGTCCTGTCGATCCGGCCGGAGGTCGAGGAGCGGATAGACGACGAGCTGTCCTGGGCCGTGGTACGTGACGTCGCCGCCGCGTCCGGTCTCTACGACGTCGACGCCGCGGGCGGCCAGCGTCTCCGGCGTCGCGACGACGTGCGACCGCGCCTCGGCAAGCTTCACGCCGAGCGTGACGACGTGCGGATGTTCGAGCAGGAGAAGCGTGTCGGGAATGCGATCGGCCCGGCGGTCTTCAACGAGGGCCCTCTGAAGGTCTAGCCCGTCCGCGTAGGAGACGAGACCGAGGCGCCGGACAGCAAGTTCACGCACCGGAATCTGCAATCGCGAATCGCCAATCTACAATCGGCAATTCCCTTAAACCCACGCCGGATCGAACCCCTCGAGCGTCTCTTTCACGCGCGAGAGGAACTGGTCGGCGACGGCGCCATCCACCAGCCTGTGGTCGTAGCCGAGCGTCAGGTACCCCATCGGCCGGATGCCGATCGCATCGTCAACCACTACCGCGCGCTTCTCGATCGCGCCGATGCCAAGAATCGCGACCTGCGGCTGGTTGATGATCGGCATCCCGAACTGCGCGCCGAAGATGCCGGGGTTCGTGATGGTGAAGGTTCCGCCCTGGACTTCTTCAGGCTTCAGTTGCTTGGCGCGCGCCCGCGCCGCCAGGTCGGCGATCGACCGGCTCAGGCCGAGCAGGTTCTTCTCGTCGGCTCCTTTCACGACGGGGACAATGAGCCCCCAGTCGAGCGCGACGGCGACACCGAGGTTGATGTCCTTCTTGTAGACGATGTTGTCGCCGTCGAGCGACGAGTTGAGCACGGGATGGGTGCGCAGCGCGCCGACCACCGCCCTGGCGATGAACGAGAGAAACGTCAGCTTCACGCCGTCGCGCTCGTACGCCGCCTTCTTCTGCTCGCGCAGCTGCGCGACTCGCGAGAAGTTGACTTCGAACACGGAATGGACGTGCGCCGAGGTCCGCCGGCTCAGCACCATGTGCTCGGCGATCTTCTTGCGCATCACCCCCATCGGGACGATTTCGACGGCCTCGCCGGGCGCGAACGCCGGGATGTGCACGGCCACGCGCCGGCGCCCTGGCTGCCGGCCGGTGCTCCAGGAACCCGAGAATGTCCTGCTTGGTGACGCGGCCGCCGATGCCGGATCCGGGGATCGTGGCGATGTCGACGCGATGTTCCATCGCGATGCGGCGGACCAGCGGCGAGGAACGCGCGCGGCGGACGTCCTCTCCAGGTGCGGCGGCTGTCCTGCGGGTCCTGCACGGTCTGGCAGGTCCAGCAGGTCCGGCGGGTCTGGCGGGTCCTGGCGGTCCGGCCGGCGTAGCTGGTTCAGCAGATTCGGAGTCCGCCGCGACGCGGTCGCCGATGGTCGCTACGACGCTGTTGACGGCGACGGTTTCGCCCTCCTTCACCTTGATCTCGGCCAGCACTCCGGCCGCCGGCGACGGGATCTCCGCGTCCACCTTGTCGGTGGAGATCTCGAAGAGCGGCTCGTCGCGGTCGACCCGATCGCCGACCTTCTTGATCCAGCGGACGACCGTGCCTTCGGCAATCGACTCGCCCATCTGGGGCATCAGGACCGGGGTGGAGGACATAAACCAGGTTAGTCAGGTTCCGTCGGGTTCCGTCGGGTTGGTTTCGGTTCCGTCAGGTTCGCCAGGTTCGGTCAGGTTACATGTGAATCGCCGCGCCGTGCGTGGCGTGTGCCGCTTCGCCCACGGCTTCCGACATCGTCGGGTGCGCGTGGATGGTGCGGATCAGCTCTTCGACGGTGCACTCGGTGCGGAGCGCCAGTACGGCCTCGGCGACCAGCTCGGTGGCGCGCGGGCCGATGATGTGCACTCCCAGGATCTCGTCGTACTTCTTGTCGGCGACGATCTTCACGAAGCCGTCGAGCTCGTCGGCCATCCGTGCGCGGCCGAGCACGCGGAACGGGAACGAGCCCACCTGCACGTCGACACCGCGGTCCCTGGCGGATTTCTCCGTCTCGCCGACGCTGCCGATCTCCGGATCGCAGTAGGTGCAGCCGGGGACGTGGTTGTAGTTGATCGGCCGCACGTCGTGTCCGGCCAGCCGCTCGGCGACGAGGATGCCCTCAGCCGACGACACGTGCGCGAGCTGCGGGTGGCGCGTGCCTTCGCCGAAGGTGATCACGTCGCCGATGGCGGAGATGCCTTCGACGTTGGTGCGGAAGAGATCGTCCACCTTGACGAAGCCGCGCTCGAGCTGCAATCCGACCGCCTCGGCCCCGAGACCGTCGGTGACAGGTCCGCGGCCGGTAGCCACGAGCAGGTAGTCGGCGGTGATCGACTGGCTCTTGCCGTCTGCAGTCGTGGCCTCGAGCGTGACGCTCGGTCCGTTCACCACCGCGCTGGTGACGTTCGTGCCCACCAGCATCGCGATGCCCTGCTTCTTGAACGCCCGCGCGAGCTCGGCCGAGACGGCTTCGTCCTCGACCGGCACCAGCCGCGGCAGCAGCTCGATGACCGTGACCTTGCTGCCGAACCGGTTGAAGATCGACGCGAACTCGACGCCGACGGCGCCGCTGCCCATGATGACGATCGACCCGGGCACTTCCTTCATGTGAATCGCTTCATCACTCGTGATGATGCGGGTGTGATCGATCTCGATGCCCGGCACGCTTCGCGGCGACGACCCGGTGGCGACGATGATGTGCTTCGCGGTGAGCTCCCGATCGTCGCCGCCGGTCACCACCGCCTTGCCGCCGCCGGCCAGCCGGGCCGTCCCCTTGATCCAGGCGATGCCGTGCTTCTTGAACAGGCTTTCGATTCCCTTGGTCAGGCCCGAGACGATCTTGTCCTTCCGCGCGTGGACCGCGGTCACGTCCAGCGCCGGAGTGGCGCCGCCGAGTCCGATGCCCCAATCCGAGGCGTGCTGGACGATCTTCAACGCGTGGGCGTGCTCGAGCAGCGCCTTCGTGGGGATGCAGCCCCACAGCAGGCACGTGCCGCCCAGCGCCTTCTGCCGCTCGACGACCGCGGTCTTCAGTCCGAGTTGAGCGGCGCGAATGGCCGCGACGTAGCCGCCGGTACCGGCGCCAATCACGATGAGGTCGTAAGCCTGGGCCACGGGAAACGTCTCTCCTTCGGGAAAGCCTGGTCGACTCAGCGCTTGAGCGATGACAACGGGATGAAGGTGGTGGCCGGATCGGCCGCCGGCGGCTCGGCGTCCGGTTCCTCGGGATCCAGCCGCTTGACCTGGGCGCGCAGGCGCCCGTGCTCGTAGCGCAGGTCCCAGTAGGACTGCTGGAGCTGGTCCAGCCGGCGCATCGCCCTGCGTGCCTTCGCCAGAGCCCAGAGCGCGATCAGCAGGGCCACGCCTGCGAGAAGACCGGACCAGATCATGAGAGCGTGTTCGCCCGACGGGCGAAAACCCTTCGTACAGTATCGGTCGAGTACAGGGGTGTCAAGGCGAGGCCCGGCCTCGCGCGCCCACCGCCGCCGAGGGCTCGACGGCCCTGCACCTTATTGGATGCCCACTGGGTACGCGGCCACTCCAGCCGCGTAGAATACGGCGGCATGACCCCGCACCGCCGTACCGTGCTGCTGGTTGATCCGGATGAGGCCTGGCGCGAGTCGGTGGCCGACGCGCTGCGCGTCGAATGCCGGGTCCTGCGCACGGCCAGCGCTGAAGCGGCGATGGGCCTTCTCACTCGCGAGGAGATCGACGTCATACTGCTCGATCTCGCGCTGCCCGGCATCTCCGCCTACGACACGCTGCGGATCGCGCGCGAGAACTTCGGCCTCACCGACGTGATCGTCACCGGCTCGGGTCCCGACGTCGAGGCCGCGGTCGAATCGGTGAAGCTGGGCGCGTTCCATTTCGCGTCGAAGACTTCCGGACCCGACTCGGTGAGGCAGTTGGTGGTCCGGGCCCTGGAGCGGCAGGCGCTGACCCGGCAGATGGAGGTGCTGTCCGCCGAGGCCGCCGAGACGACCGACCGCGAGTTCATCGTCGGGCCGAGCCCGGCGCTGCAGGACGTCATGAACGTGGTCAAGCGCATCGCGCCGCTCAGCGCGACGGTGCTGATTCTTGGCGAGAGCGGCACCGGCAAGGAGCTGCTCGCGCGCCAGCTGCACCGCCGCAGCGGGACGCCGGACGGGCCGTTTGTCGCGGTCAACCTGGCGGCGATTCCCGCGGAGCTGGCCGAGAGCGTGCTCTTCGGCCACGAAAAGGGATCGTTCACCGGCGCGATCAAGCAGCAGATCGGGAAGTTCGAGCTGGCCTCCGGCGGCACGCTCTTCCTCGACGAGATCGGCGACCTGCGGCTCGACCTGCAGGCCAAGCTGCTGCGGGCGATTCAGGAGGGCGAGATCGAGCGCATCGGCAGTCCCAAGCCGATCAAGACCGAGTTCCGGCTGATCGCGGCGACCAACGTCGATCTCGATCGCGCCGTGAAGGACGGGCGGTTCCGCGAGGACCTGTACTTCCGGCTGCGGGTCATCCCGATCACCCTGCCGCCGCTGCGCGACCGCGCGGACGACGTGGCGGCGCTCGCGACGTTCTTCCTCAAGCGCTACAACACGAAGTTTCGCAAGCAGGTGGAAGGCATCTCGGAGAACGCCGTGGAGGCGCTCGCGTCGTACGACTGGCCGGGCAACATCCGCGAGCTCGAGAACCTGATCGAGCGCCTCGTCGCGATCACCGACAAGACGTGGATCACCGAAGACGATCTGCCGGTCGAACTGCAGGTCGCGCAGCTCGATCGCAAACCGCGCGAGGGCATGAGCCTGTTCTCGGACGCGATGAAGGTCTACGAGCGCAACCTGCTGATCCGCGCGCTCGACAAGCACGCGTGGAACGTGACGCGCACGGCCCGCTATCTGGGGCTGCCGCTGTCGACGATGAAGTTCAAGATGGAGAAGCTCGAAGTGCGCGAAGCCGCGCGAAAGGTACGGAATTGACGATTGCAGATTGACGATTGCTGATTACGAAGTGTCGGGCGCACCCGCCTTCGCAGCGCAATCGTCAATCGTCAATCGTCAGTCGTGGCTATTTGCGCGGCAGAACGGCGTCCTTGAGCGCCTTCTGGATCCGCGCCTTGACGACGGTTTTGGCGGGGATCTTGATGGCCTCGCCCGTCGCCGGGTTGCGGCCCATCCGCGCCTTCCGCTTCTGGACCACGAGCTTCACCATGCCGGGCAAGGTGAACTCGCCAGACCGCTTGAGCTCCTTCTCCGCGAGCGCCGCGAGCTCGTCGAAAAACTCGCGAGACTGCGTCCGCTTCACTTCGAAGCGATCCGCGAAATGCGAGAAGAGCTCGGACTTGCCCATCCTGCGGGCCTCTGCCATTGCGTCCCCCTTGACTGACCTGTGGCGCGCTTCATCGTGGTCTCGCGGCACACAGAACCGCGCGCGCGAGCGGCTCACCGCGAATAATGGCCAAAATCCGGCGTATGCTAGCGTGCGCTCGTTGCGGGTGTCAACGAAGAATACGCAAGATTCCTAAGAAATCTGCTCCACGGTGCTATTGTTCGTGAAGTCATGTCAAGCGCGACCATAGAGACGTTTCCCAACCCGCGCCCCGGCCGCGCCTTCGAGATCGCCATCGACTGCCCCGAGTTCACCTCGATGTGCCCGAAGACCGGGCTGCCGGACTTCGGCACCATCCACATCCGCTACGTGCCCGACGCGCTCTGCATCGAGCTCAAGGCGCTGAAGTACTACCTGCTCGAGTTCCGGAACAAGGGCATCTTCTACGAGAGCGTCACCAACCAGATCCTCGACGACCTGGTCGCCGTGTGCGCGCCGGCGCGGATGACGGTGGTCGGCGAGTTCACGCCGCGCGGCGGCATCAAGGCGACGGTCACGGCGGCGTACGAGAAGGCAACCTGAGACGCCTTGCCAGGTTAGTCGGGTTCCGACAGGTTTCGACGGGTTTCGTCAGGTTGGTTGCGGTTGGTCAGGTTAATCAGGTTGGTCTGGTCAGGAGAGGTGCGCGATGCGCGGCAGGTGGCTGGTCGCCCTCGTGGCGATGACGGGTTGGGTGGCGGTGCTGTCGGCGCGGCAGGCGGCGCCGGTCGCGGTGTCCGAGGCGGACGCGCGCGCGGCGGCGGGACGTGCGCTGGCGCTGGTGCAGGCGTCGGTGACCACCTTCGAGAAGGCACGCCCGTGCGTGTCGTGCCATCACCAGGCGCTGTCGCTGGCCGGGCTGCGCATGGCGCGCGAGCGCGGCGTGTCCTTCGACGAGGCCGCCGCCCGCGGTCCAGCCGAGCGCTACGCCCGAGGGCTGGCCAATCTCGACCGGGCCGTGCAGGCCGCCGGCCAGATCGATCCGGCCCTCGACTGGGGCACGTCGCTCGCGGCGATTGACGACGCCGGTATCGACGGCAACCTCACGAGCGCGGTCTACGCCCGGCTGATCGCGCAACGGCAGGAAGCGGACGGCCGCTGGATCACCACGGACGCGCGGCCGCCGCAGTCGGTCAGCGTCTTCACCGCCACGGCGTTCTCGGCGCGCGCGGTTGCCACGTATCTGCCACCCGAGCTCTCGAAGGAGCGCGACGAGCGGCTTGCGCGCGCCCGGTCGTGGCTGATGACCACGGCGCCGCGTAACAACGAAGACCGCACGTTTCAACTCCTCGGACTCGCCTGGACCGGCGCCTCGGCCGACCAGATGCGTCCCCACGCCGAGCGGCTGATTGCCGAGCAGCGCGCCGACGGCGGCTGGGCGCAGCTGCCCCGCCTGGACTCCGACGCCTACGCCACCGGCCAGGCGGTCGTCGCGCTCACCCGGACCGGCATTCCGGCTTCGAACTCCGCCGTCCGGCGCGCGCTCCGCTACCTGCTCGATCGACAGCAACCCGACGGCTCGTGGATGGTGAAAACGCGCATCGTCGAACAGGACCTGCTCAGCCCCCAGTTCTTCGACAGCGGGTTCCCGCACGGCACGGATCAGTACGCGTCCTGCTCGGGCACGCTGTGGGCGGCCATGGCCCTGATGTCGTCGCTGCCGGTGGCCTCGCCTGACGGCCGCGTCCTGCCGCGGCAGACCGTCGCCGCGGCCGACGAGCTCCCGTGGATGCGCACGGCGCTGTTCGGCACCACCGCGGAACTGCAGGCGCTTCTCGATGGCGGCCTCTCCGTCAACGCGAAGAGCGCGAAGGGCACGACGCTGCTGATGATGTCGGCGCACGATCCGTCGAAGGCCGCGCTGCTCCTGTCACGGGGCGCCGACGTGACGGCGGAATCCGAGCTCCACCACACCGCCCTGATGGTGGCCGCCAACTATCGCGGCTCGATTGCGACAGGTACAGGCGATGCTGGCACGCGGCGCATCGGCAGCGGCCCCGGCCAATCAGCCGGTCGGGCGCGTGGTCTCGCCGCTGCTCTATGCCGTCTGGTCGGGCGACCGCGACAAGGTCGCCCTGCTGCTCGACCGCGGCGCCGACGTCCGCGCGAAGGTGTCGATCGGCGGCGGCATCTTCACCGCGACGCCACTCCAGCTGGCCATCTTCCAGCGGGACGCGGCGATGGTGCGGCTGCTGGCGACCCGCGGCGCGCCGGTCGACGCGCTCGGAGAGGCCGGGGCGACGCCACTGGCAGATGCGGTGTTCTCGAACACCCCGGAGATCATCGCGACGCTGGTCTCGCTCGGCGCCGACGTGAATCAGGTGGACCAGCAGGGCGAGACCGCGCTGATGCACGCGGCGATGATCGACCACGGAGAGACGGGCGTCCTCGAGGCGCTGCTGGCCGCCGGCGCCCGGCGCGACCTCGTTGCGCCGGACAAGCGGACCGCGCTCGCGATGGCCCGCGAGGTACGGCCACGCCGACCACGTCCGCAAGCTCGAATGAACGACGAGCCCGGCGGGCCGCACCAGGTCCCGATCGAGGGCACGCTCGACCTGCACGCCTTCGCTCCACGCGACATCCCGTCGGTGGTGGACGACTACCTGCGCGCGGCCCACGAGGCCGGCCTCCGCGAAGTGCGATTCATTCACGGGCGCGGTATCGGCGTGCAGCGCGCACGCGTCCAGCAGGTGCTGCGGGACCATCCGCTGGTAGAAGGATTCAGGGACGCGCCTGAAAGTCACCTCGGCGCGACTGTCGTCAGACTGAAGTGCTGAGTGGAGAGTGCTGAGTGCTGAGTGCTGGGGAGTGTTGAGTAACTCGGCACTCAGCACTCCGCACTCCGCACTTCAGAATACTCCCGGCACGACCCTCCACCGGACGCGAGTCATGTACTCGGCGTATTCCGCGTCCCTGGCGAGCGTCCGCTCCTCGTAGACCGCTCGAATCATCAGCGCTAGATCGCTCGCCACGAGCACGGTGAGGTTCCACACGCTCGGATGCGCGACGACGAAGGCGACGTGCGTCATCAGGTAGCCCGCGTAGATCGGGTGGCGCAGCACCTTGTAGATGCCGCGGCAGACGATCCCGCGATTGGCCGGCATGACGCCGAAGCTGCGGCCCAGCGTGGCCTTGCCAGTGATGATGATGAGCAGGCCGACGGCGGAGATCGCCGCCGTCGACAGGTCGGGCATCAGCCCGCCGCCGGTCGGGCGGATGAACGGGATGCCGACAATCGACGCGCAGGCGATGATGCGCGCGCTGATGCTCCGATCGACGATGGTGGCCCGCCGGCGCAGGACCGTAAACAGCACGACCAGCGACTCGCTGACGAGCAGCAGCAGGCCGGTCAGATGGCCCGTCTGGAGGAACTCGCGGCCCAGCCGGACGGCCAGCAGCACGAACAGGACGCTCAGGGCCGCGCGCGAGCCCAGCTCCGCCAGCCGCTCGCGGCGCGCTGCTCGCGCCTGGCTGGCGGCATCCGCCACGCCAGCCGGCGTCTGCGCCGGCCACGCCCCGGCGGGGACGGGATTCAGGAGAGCCACTCTTCGCTCCTCGGCTCCGCCGGCGCTTCGGCATCCGCCGGTGCGGGCTGCGGGCGACTGACGCGCGGATCGGCTCCCTTGACGAGCGCCACACGCGGCTCGGCGGCCTGGCGCGCGCGCGCCTTTGCCATCTGCTTGCTCGCCTGCTCCTCGAGGAAGTAGTTGCGGCACGCGTGGTCGAGCAGGTCGCGGGTGATCTGCGGCGGCCGGTTCTGGTAGCGGCACATGTCCACGACCTGGGCGACCAGGTCGCGAGGGTGACAGGCGCGCATGTCGAGGCCGCGCGGCTCGTAGTACCGCCGCTGCAGGTACTCGACGATGACGGGATCGAACGGGACGTTCTGCCGCTTGCAGTTGAGCGCGAAGATCTTCGTGAACTCGTCGGTCGTCGGGTTCTTCGCGTAGATCTTGTACGGGATGCGGCGCAGGAACGCCTCGTCGGCGAGCGACTCTGGATTCAGGTTCGTCGCGAACACGATCAGCACGTCGAACGGCATCTCGAACTTCTTGCCCGGTGTGCAGCGTCAGGAAGTCCACGCGCGACTCGAGCGGCACGATCCAGCGGTTCAGCAGGTCGCGCGGACGGATGCGCTGGCGGCCGAAGTCGTCGACGACGAAGACGCCGCCGTTGGCCTTCAGCTGGAGCGGCGCCTCGTAGAACTTCGCGATCGGGTTGAAGCTCAGAGTCGAGCATCTCGAGCGTCAGCTCGCCGCCGACGGTCACGACCGGCCGCCGGATGCGGACCCATCGACGATCGCGGTCGGCGGCGCGAATCACGCTCCCCTGCGTCTCCTCGTCGTCGAGCTTCGTGTGGTTGACCGGGTCGAAGATCGTGATGATCTGGCCGTCGATGTCGAGCGCCCACGGCACGTACATGTCGCCGCCCAGGGCGCGTCCGATGCCTTCGGCGACGACCGTCTTGCCGTTGCCGGGAGGGCCGTAGAGGAAGATCGACTTGCCCGAGTTCACTGCCGGGCCGAGCTGATCCAGCGTCTGCGGGCTGACGATGAGGTGCGTGAAGCCGTGCGCGATGCGCTCCCTCGTCAGGAAGCCGCGCTGCTCCTTCAAGGTGTTCATCGCCGCCGTGTACTGGTGCAGCGGCACCGGTGCCGGCCCGACGTAGCCGTTGGCGTCGAAGTAGTTGCCCGCGCGCTCGCGGCCGAAGTCGGTGAGCGCAAAGCGGAACCCTGCCGTGCCGCTGCCCGCGGCGCCGCGCACCTCGACCATCTTCTCGACCCGGAGGTGGTCGAGCAGCGATTCGAGCAGGGAGTAGGGCAGGCACAGCTTCTCGCTGAGCGCCAGCCCGCTCAGCTCGCCGGCGTGCAGCGCCTTGGTCAGCAGCTGCTTCAGCGCTTCGTACGACAGCCCGGTGTCCGCGATCGTCGACGGCTCCGGCGGCACCGGAGCGCGGCGCTCGGGGACTGGCGAACTGACGGTTGCGGCGGCCGATTCAGGCGTCACGATGAACAGTCCTTGATGGCTCAGGGCCTACTTCTTCATGTTCTCGACGATCGGGAAGATGACCTCGACGAACTTGATCGCCGCGGGCCCGATGGTCACGACCCAGATCGCCGGGAAGATGCAGAAGACCAGCGGAAACACCATCTTCACGCCGGTCTTGGCCGCGGCTTCCTCGGCGCGCTGGCGGCGCTTCGTGCGCAGCGTCTCGGAGAACACCCGCAGCGACTGGGCGACGCTCGTCCCGAACTTATCGGTCTGAATCAGCATCGTCGTGAGCGAGACCAGGTCGTCGATCCCCGTGCGATCGGCCAGGTTGCGCAGCGCGTCGGTGCGCGCCTTGCCAGCCCGCAGTTCGATGTTCACCAGCCGCAATTCGCCCGAGAGGTCCGGGTGCGCCAGCGTCAGCTCGTCGGCGACGCGCATGATGGCCTGGTCGAGGCCGAGACCGGCTTCGACGCTGACCACCATCAGGTCGAGCGCGTCGGCCAGCCCGAGCTGGATCCGGTGCTGCCGCTTGCGGGCCAGGCGCGCCAGGACGATGCCGGGCAGCATGTAGCCGAGCAGCGACCCGCCGAGACCCATCCCGACGTTGGGCCGGAACACCAGCGGCGTCGCCATCAAAATGAAGGCGCCGAAGGCGACGGCCATGCGGATGCCGACGAAGATCGGCAGCGCCTCGGCGCCGCGGAAGCCCGCCTGGATCAGGCGCAGGCGCACCTTGCCGACCTCGGAGGGCGACACCGGCACCTTCGAGCCGACCTTCTTCACCGCCTCCTTCAGGACCTCGAACCTCGGAGCAGCCTCTTCCTGGCGCTGCCCCGGTCAGTTCGGCGAGGCGGCGGTCGATCTCCGAACCCTGATTCGAGGCCAGGCGGAGGCCGATCGCCGCGATGATCAGGCTGGCGAAGGCGAACGCGAGCAGCGGCAACAGCAGCGTCATGGCGCTAGACCTCGATGGTGACGACTTTGCGAATCCAGAAGTAGCCGACGGTCTGCATGATCACGGTGGCGGCAATCAACATGTGCCCAGGCTTGGTCGTGAACAGCACGTTCATGTGGTCGGGATTGATGAACATCAGCGCGACCCCGAGGAACGCCGGCAGCGCCAGCAGGACGTACCCGGTCATGCGGCCGTGGGCGGTGTAGACACGGACCTGCCGCAGGATCTTGAACCGCTCGCGCACGACGTACGCGAGGTTGTCGAGGATCTCGGAGAGGTTGCCGCCGGTGTCGCGCTGGATGAGCACGGCGGTCACGAAGAACCGCACGTCCAGCGAGGGAATCCGGATCGCCAGGTTGTTCAGCGCGTCCTTCAGCGGCAGGCCGTAGTTCTGCTCCTCGAAGGTCTTGCGGAACTCCGTGCCCATCGGCTCGGCGCCCTCGTCGGCGACCATGCCCATCGCCGTCTGGAACGCGTGGCCGGCCTTGATGGCGCGCGACAGCAGGTCGAGCGCCTCGGGAAACTGCTCCTCGAAGCGGCGGAGCCGCACGGTGCGCTTCCGCATCAACATGAGAAACGGCATCGAGGCGCCCACCAGGAACCCCGGCAGGATGCCGAACGCGTTCTGCAGGATCATCGAGACGCCAAAGCCGAGCACGAGACCGATCACCAGCGACGTCATCACGACCGTGCTGACGCCGGTCTTGCCGCCGGCCTGCTCGATCAGCTTCGCGATCCAGTTGCCGGCGCCGGTGTTGGCCAGCACGCGGTCCACGGCCGGCATTGCGCCGTGGGCCTTGCGCTTGACGATGTCGAAGCTGTGGATGTGATCTTCCTGCAGGTCGCGGGTGACATCGCCGATGCGGGCATTGGACCCGCCGCTCCTCGAGCATCCGCGGCACCTTCGACGCGCCGAAGGACAGCGCGACGACGACACCGGCGGCGAAGATGAAGACTCCGAAGGCAATCAGCAGGGGCACCATCACCGCACCTCCGTCATGCCTTCGAACATGTCGGCCGGCAGATGGATGCCGGCGGCCTTCAGCCGCTCGGAGACCTTCGGGCGAACGCCGGTCGCCTTGAAGCGGCCGATCACCTTGCCGTCCTGCGTCATGCCCATCTTCTCGAAGGCGAAGATCTCCTGCATGGTGATCACGTCGCCTTCCATGCCGGTCACTTCCGAGATGCTCGTGACCTTGCGCGAGCCGTCGGCCAGGCGCGTCTGCTGCACGACCAGCTGAATCGCCGACGAGATCTGCTGCCGGATCGCCTTCTCCGGCAGGCTGACGTTGCCCATCGCGATCATCGTCTCGATGCGGCTCAGCGCGTCGCGCGGCGTGTTCGCGTGGACGGTGGTCAGCGAGCCGTCGTGACCGGTGTTCATCGCCTGCAGCATGTCGAGCGCCTCTTCGCCGCGGACCTCGCCGACGACGATGCGATCGGGGCGCATACGGAGGGCGTTGATCACGAGCTGGCGCTGCTTGACGGCGCCCTTGCCTTCGACGTTCGGCGGCCGCGTCTCGAGCCGGACGACGTGCTCCTGGTGGAGCTGCAGTTCGGCCGCGTCCTCGATGGTCGCGATGCGCTCGTGCTCGCCGATGAAGCTCGACATGACGTTCAGCAGCGTCGTCTTGCCGGCGCCGGTGCCGCCGCTGATCAGGCAGTTCAGGTGCGCCTTGACGCAGTGGCCGAGGAAGTCGAGCATCGGCCGCGTCATCGCGCGGAACGACACCAGGTCCTCGCCGCGCAGCCGCTCCTTGGGAAAGCGGCGGATCGAGAGCAGCGGGCCGTCGACCGCCAGCGGCGGGATGATCGCGTTGACACGGCTGCCGTCGGCGAGCCGGGCGTCCACCATCGGCGAGCTGTCGTCGACGCGCCGGCCGACCGCCGACACGATGCGGTCGATGACGCGCAGCAGGTGCCGGTCGTCCTGGAACGTCGTCGGCACCTTGGTCGAGGACGCCGCTGCGCTCCACGTAGACGAACTTGTGCGTGTTGACGAGGATGTCGTTGACCGTGGGGTCGCGGAGCAGCGGCTCGAGCGGCCCGAGGCCGAAGACCTCGTCGAGGATGTCGCTGAGGATCTGCTCGCGCTCGGCGAGGCTGACCGGGGTGTTCTCCTCGGCCATCAGCTCGAAGACGAGCGTGCGGATCTCGCTTTCGGCGCGCTGCCGATCGACCGAGGCCAGCGCTTCGAGGTTCAGGCGGTTGAGGAGCTTGCGGTGAACGTTGCCCTTCAACTGCACGTACTGGGCGCGCGGGGCCGCGGCGCCGGGCGTCGCCGGCCGCAGCGGCGACCCGCCGGGACCGTTCAGGGGAGCGTGAGCGGTAGCTGCCATGATCTGCCTCGCACCTAGCCCAGAAAGGAGAAGCTGAACACCGCGCGGCGCTTCTCGACGACCACCTTGTCGCCGACTTCGCCGGGGGCGATGATCTGCCTGGTGAAACTGTCGAACTGCGTCGCGATCTCCGAGTTGTTCGAGAGCGACAGCGGCACGCCGGAGTTGAGCGCCGTCGAGACCGTCTTGTAGTCGCTCGGGAACGTGTGGTGGATCCCGTAGCCGAGCGCCGTCTCGATCTGCTTGGGTCCGACCATGAGCTGGTCCGACGCGCGATTCAGCAGGACCCGGATGCGCTCGCCGCCGACGCCGAGCTGCCGCACCTTGTCGACGAGCCGCTGCGCGTTGCGCACCGAGGGCACGTCGGGGTTGGCGACGACGAAGATCTGGTCGGCGGCGTAGAGCGCCGCGATGCTGCAGGAGTTCACCTGGTTGCCGGCATCGACGACGACGTAGTCGTGCGACTTGCCGAGGACGCGGAACAGCTCTTCGACCGCTCCGGCGTCGGCAACCCCTGGGCGCTCGAACTGCTCCGACCCGGCCAGGATTTCCAGGCCCGACTTGTGCTTCGCGAGCAGCTCCTTGAGGAAGTCCTTGTCCATCCGGTGCAGGTTCTCGAGCGCGTCGAGCACCGTGAAGCGCGGGCGGACGCCGAGGAACAGCGCCACCTCGCCGAATCCCGGCTTCAGGTCGACGACGACCGTCTGCCGCTTCGTCAGCCGGGCGAGCTCGACGGCGCAGTTCACGCTGACCGTCGTCGTGCCGGCGCCGCCCTTGGCGCCGAAGAAGACCAGCGTCACCGAGGGCGGCTTGGCCGAAGCCTGCGCGCTCTCGCGCCGGGTGTGCGTGCGCCGCACCGCGCCCTGGAACGAGTCCTCGGCCACAGGCCAGGTGAAGAACTCGTTGGCGCCGGCGCGCATCGCCTGGAGGATCAGATCCGGGTCGGCGGCATTCGCGACGCCAAAGATCGCCGTCGTCGTGTGCGTGGCACGAAGGCGTTCGATGGCGGCGAGGCCCGAGGGCATGTCGCCGCGGATATCGACGACCACGAGATCGGGCGCCGACTGGTCGCTCGGGGCCGCGGCGGTCTTCGAGCAGACCGACGGGCACGCCGCCCGACCGAAGCACCTGCGCAATCTGTCGCCGGAACTCGTCGTCCTGGGTAACGACGAGCGCTGCAAGCTGGGCCATGTTTGGGCTACTCCACGAGACGGATGGCCATCGGGAACGCGCCAGCCGGGGCCGGGCCGTTGCCCGTGATCATGCCGGTGACGGGCGTGATGCGGCCGTAGACGCTGTTGCCGGATCGGCCGGTGATGAAGAACCCCAGGTAGTTCGCCACCTTCAGGTCGGTGTAGCGTCCGTTCAGCTTGCCGGTGTCGTAGTAGACAGGGTCGTAGACCGGAATCCTCACAACACGCGGGCTGGGGCTCTTCGTGCTCATCGGCTTGTTGAGCGTTCTGTCCCAATAGGCGTCGGGATCCTTCGCGATGAGCTGGTCGATGCCGTCGCTCGTCGGGCCGACCATGTTGCCGGGCTCCATCAGGAGCAGGTCGCCAAATCCCATCATGGTGGTGTTGCAGTTGGTGATGTTCCATTGGTACTCGGAACCGCCGGTGACGCCGCCCATCGCATAGGAGAAATAGAAGCTGGGCATGATGTCATGGCCCGTCCCGGCGCGGATCATGAGCTCAGTGCCCTTATCCCTCCAGGCGTTATAGCCGCTGTAGTCCGGCTGACCGACCGGCACGTAGACATCCTGTTGCTCAATCGGCAGCGGGTTGCCGTGGCGGTCGTACATGTCGAAGGTGTCGTCGGCATCCCACGGCGGCGTCTGCTTCTCCACCCACTTGTCGGGAATCGTGAACGGCTTCACGCAGGTCATCGCGTTGGCCGGCGACGCTTCGGCGGTCGCCTCGGCGCCGACGTTGACGGTCTTGACCTTGAAGATGCGGCCCATCAGCGTCTGCAGGCCGTTGCCGCGACCGGAGGTCCGGAACACTTGAACCTTGATGCGGTTGTTCAGCCCCGCCGGCGACACCGGGAAGGTGACGTCGGCCGGCGTCACGTCCACCGTCTGGTGGATGACCGTGTTGGCCCTGGCGGCGCTCAGCGCGTTCTGCACCGCCGGCCCGCTGGAGCTGCGGTTGTCGTAGTCGTCGAAGTAGAGCGCCAGGGCGCCGGCCAGCGCCCCGGCGTCGGCCGAGTTCTGCGACTGGCTGCGCGCCGTCATGAACATGCCGACGTCGATCGCCAGGGTCGTGGCGGCCAGGAACGCCATGAAGCCGCACCCGACAAACACCATGGACATCCCGCGTTCGTCTCTATGGAGTCGTTCAAGCGTCGTCTTCATGGCACCTCTCCTGAAACTGTGAACCTCAGAACCGCCAGCCGTTGAACCCGCGAACCGGTTCTACCGAGGCTGGCTCTGGTTCTCCGAGCTGATCTTCGCGACCTGCTGCTCGTACTCGCGGCGGGCCGAGTCGAGCTTCGCCTGCGCGGCGGCGCGCTGCTCGGCGTTCTTCTTGTCGACCTCGGCCTGGCGCCTGGCGGCTTCCGCCGTGCGGCGGTCGATCTCGGCCTGCAGCTTCGCCTGTTCCTTGCCCGCCTTCTCGGCCTGGCGCTTGTCTTCCTCTGCCTGCCTGGCGGCGACCTTGGCGTCCTCGGCGGCCTTCTTGCGATTGGCCTCGGCCTGCTTCGCCGCGATCTTCTGCTGCTCCTCGTAGGCTTGAACGCGCACGCTCGGCGGCCTGCTTGTTGGTCTTGGTCGGCTTGGCCTACTGCGTAGCGGGCGTCGCCTGGGCGACGGCCGGCGCGGAGACCCGCGGGGCCGGCTGGACGCCAGCCGGAACCGGCTGCGCCTGCGGCTGCTGCGGCGCCGGCGCGGCGGCCTGCGCCGAGGGCGCGCCAGGATTCCACGGCGCCGGCGACGGCAGCGTCTTGGTGGCCGGCGGCATGTAGGGCTCGATGAGGTCCGGCAGCTTCGGCGAGACGCCCGTGGATCCGCGACGCAGGATTTGCGGCGTGATCATCACGACGAGCTCCGTCTGGTTCTTCTGCGCCGCCTTGCTGCGGAACAGGTAGCCGAGGATCGGGATGTCGCCGATGCCGGGGATCTTCGACAGCTGCGAGGTGATGGTGTTGTTCATCAGCCCCGCGATCGCGAAGGTCTGGCCGTCCTGCAGCTCGACTTCGGTCTGCGTGCGGCGGGTCGAGATGGCCGGCACGCGGAAGCCCTCGAGCGTGACGGCGTTGCTGAAGTCGAGCGAGCTCACCTCGGGCGCGACCTTCAGCTTGACGAGGTCGTTGCCGACGATGGTCGGCGTGAAGGTCAGCCGCACGCCGAACTCCTTGAACTGAATCGTGACGCTGGTGCCGCCGCTCTGGCCCTGAACGACCGGATACGGATACTCGCCGCCGGCGAGGAAGCTGGCTTCCTTGCCGTTTTCCGCGATCAGGTTCGGCTCGGCGAGGCTCTGGAACAAGCCCTTGTTCTGCAGCGCCTTGATCGCGCCGCCGATGTTGTTCTTCGCGTCGAAGAGGAACAGGTTGAGGAAGTCGCTGAACACCAGCCGGCCCTCGTCGAAGATCGGCGCGGCGTTCTGCCCGGTGGTCGTCCGGCCGTACCACTGGCCCTGGTTGGCGCCGGCAGCGAACAGGTTGACGCCGAGCTCCTGCATCGCGCTGCGGCTGACTTCGGCGAACCGGACGCGCAGCATCACCTGGTTGCTGGCGACGCCTTCCTGCTGGCGCAGCAGGTTGACGACGTCTTCCTTCTTCTCGACGTAGCCGGACGCGACTTCCGCCGCCTTGTCGATGACGTACTTGCTGCTCACGGTGCCGGAGATCACGACGTCCTTGCCGTTGCTGTGGACGCTGATCTGCTCGCCGGGGAACAGCTGCTTGGTCTGCTGCACCAGCTCGCTCAGGTCGCGGCGGACCACGACCTCGTAGCGCTTGATCCCGCCGGCGCGGTCCCACACGAACATCGAGATCGTGCCGGGTGCCTTGCCGTGGACCAGCAGCTGGCTGGGCGTCGTCACCATGGCGTCGGCGACGTTGGGGCTCGTCAGCGAGACGCGGGTGATGTTCGAGCCGACGTTCAGCAGCGTCGAGCGGCCGACCAGGAGCGCCACTTCGGCGCTGCGGTCGGTCTCGCCCATCGCGGTGGCGGCCATGTCGCTGCCCGTCGTGAGCGCGGCCTGCTGCTGGGTCTGAGCGTTTGCGGATCCGACCGTCGCAGAGACGGCCAAGAACATCGCGGTGGCGCGCGCTGGGCTAAAGAGCCGGGGGGCGCCAGACGCAAGCTGGGCGTTCATTGAGTTTCCTCCTAGCGCACGACTTCCTGGTTGCGCTTGTCACCACGGATGATTTCGACGGTCGGTTCCGGCGCCGCAGCGATTGCGACGGCGACCGGGCGGCTGGCGCGAGCGGAGTTGCCAGAGCGCTGAACTGGCCTGGCTTTGACGGTGCCCAGCAGGGATGCCGGCTGAATTCCCGGCGTCTCGGGCGTTTCCTTGTCGAGCGGGTTGCGCAGGGCGAGCTGAATCTTGCCTTCGGTGGCGCCAAGGGTCAGGCGCTCCGACTCGTCAGGCGTCACGAGCAGCGTGACGACGTTCACCGAAATCGGCTTGCCCTGCTCGGCATCCTGTTCGATTTTCGTCCCGGCGGCCAGGACCTGCACGTTGCTCAGCACCAGCTTCGTCGTCATGTCCTGGCGCTTCTCGGTGGGGCTCGCCGTGGCCAGCACGTCCACCTTCGTTCCCGGCAGGACGTAGCCGGCGACGCCGATCACTTCGTTCACGCGCACCGACACCGCGCGCTTGCCTTCGGGGATGACCACCGAGAGGCCCGAGCCGGCGTCCTTGCCGGCGAGCTTCATCGGCAGAATCGGCTCGTTCTGGATGACCGGCATCACCAGGCCGCGTCCGACGATTTCTTCGGGATTCGTGAAGGCGCCCATCGGCAGAGCGTTCTCGGGCCACTCGACGACGCGGAGGTCATCGGCCCTGAGCGCCGCGCCGAGCTCCAGGTCGGAGGCGGCGACGACGACCGGGCGCGTCGGCAGCGACACCGTCTTCACCTGCACGTTCTGCATGTAGCTGTAGGTGCCGTAGGCGAGACCGCCGCCGGCGGCCAGAGCCAGAAGGAGCACGAGGGTAATGCGCATGCGAGCCATTGGGCATTCTCCGTATCCGGTCGCCGCCAGGCTTCCTCCGCTCGAAGCGTTAGGCTCTGGGCGCCGGGGTTCAACCGACTCAAATCGACGTGCTGTCCGGTCCTGCTGCTATTCGTTTCTCATCACGGCCTCGGCGCGCATCGTGAGCGGGCCGCCGACCGAGGTGCCGGGCGCGACCAGCCTCGCGACCGGTTGGAGCACGACGAACGTAAACGGGTAGTCGATGGTCACGGTCGACGCCGGCACGGCGGCGCCGCTCACGGTGATCGACGACGAGCGATTGACGTTGACCGTCGCCTGCTGCGCCTTGCTCAACTGCCCTGCTGCCATGTATTCGCGCACTCTGGTCTCGACGATGCCCTCCGCCGGGTCGGGCAGGACTGCCACCCTGGCGCCCTCGCGCGCGGCATTGGTCAGCACCTGCCAGGTCTGGAACGCACGGCCGAACTCGAAGATGCCGACCGCGACCAGCAGCAGCAGCGGCAGCGTGATCGCCGCTTCGAGCAGCGCGACGCCTCGTTCGGATTTCAAGCGCGCCATGACTCCCTCCCCTGCCTCATCTCGAGAACAACAGCACCGCGAGCGTTCCCACGGCGATTGCCGGGCCGTAACAGAACCGGTTGCCGGCGGTGGCCGCGTCGATCTCGGCCTTCGTGCCCGCAGGCGTCGCGACCAGCCGGGCGGTGCGCGAGAGCGTCGATCCGAGACGCCGCCGCGCGATCGCATGCCCGACGGCCAGCAGGCCGCCTGCGATGGCGCTATACAGAAACGCCATCAGAACTCCTGCGGGTCCGAGCCAGGTGCCGAGTGCCGCGACGAGCTTCACGTCGCCGGCGCCCGTCCCGCCGAGCACGTGGCCCGGCAGCATCAGCCCGAATCCGATCACGGCGCCCAGCAGAGCGCCGGTCATCGAGTGGCCCGTCAGCCCGAAGGCCGTGAGGCCGAGTCCCGCTGCCGCGATTGCGGCGGTCAGGGGATTGGGAATCCGTCCGGTCCGCAGGTCGATGACGGCCGCGGCGCCGGTGGCTGCCACGAGGGCAGCCAGCACGAGTCCATCAAACGGCCGAAGCAACAATCACCTGCCACAGCGCCGTGTGAATGGTGTTGCCCAGCGTCGACACGGCGCCGGCCGCGACCACCGCGATGAGTGCCACGAGCAGCGCGTACTCGAGAAGGTCCTGGCCTTCGTCCCGCCGCGTGAGTGAAGCGATCAGGCGATCCATATCGGGCTCGCTTTCTGTGCTGCTGACGCCTTCGATCTCGCCAGAGGGCAGAAACGCCCGGGACGCTGTTGCCAGCCTTCCCGGGCGCTTCGTGTCCCTGCTGGTGTCCTACACCGTGATCGCCGCAGCGATCGCCTGGAACGCCGCCTGGACCGACGTGCCGGCCGCCGTGATCGCACCAACCGCCACGACGGCGATGAGCGCGACGAGCAGCGCGTACTCGAGCAGGTCCTGTCCCTCTTCGTTGCGGCGGATCGAGTTCACGAAGTTCACCAGTGCAGTCATTGCGTCCTCCTGAAAATGCATCGCGTCCGGTGCGATGCCTGCGGGCGGCGCGGTCACGCCGCAAGTTAGCCGTCTACCTCCCGCGGCCCTGCTGCGTTGCCGCAGCGAACCGCGCTTCGCCCCGCTCAAGAGGCAACGGCCATGCCACGGCCGAGATTCCTGACGTCGGATCACCGGCGAACCGTGAAGTTTCCCAAGGAATCTCGCGAATCCGATGGCGGCGGCCCGCCGCGCGCCTGGCGGCGGCCACGCGCGGCAGCGGCGTGCTGAGCCACACATTCGTAATCGTCGCGGCGGTTTTCGCCGCCGACCGGCCGGGTCTCGCAGCGAGCCGTCTACGCGGCGGCAGAAAAACGCGCGATTACATTGCCGTTTTCCCGCGATCAGACTTGTCAGTGCGCGGCGGCGAAAACGGGTACACGTCTTGCGATGGGCGGCCGTGGTAACGCGCGAACCGCGCGGAGATAGGAACTGTCATGAGCCACACCGCGATTCGCAAACTGCAGACCCGCGATGTCTTTGGATCCGCGTTCGGATTCGGCGTCGTGCTGACGACGCTGGTCGTGATGGATCCGAGGGTGAGCCTGAAGTTCTCGCGGGCGTTCTATCCGAGCCCGAGCGAGAAGCTGCTCACGATGGGCGAGCGCCTCGTCGAGCTCCTGCGCACCCTCGTCGCGGTCGCGCGCGATCAGACGATCGACAACGGGCCGATGCTCCTGCTCACGGTCGTCGGGCATCCTGCTCGTCGGTTTCATGGTGAGGACCTAGGTGCCAGTCGTTCTCGCGCTCGAGCCCGACGCCACGCAGGCGGCGGCGCTGAAGCTTGTCGTCCGCGATCGCGTCCGTGCCGAGCTCGTCGTCGCTGAATCGAAGGACGCCGCCCTGGCGGCGATTCGCGAGCGCGTGCCGGATCTGATCCTGCTCACGGCGCTCCTCTCGCCGCGCGATGAAGCCGAGATCGCCGATCTGACGCGGGAGCTCGAAGGCGCCGAGCACACGCAGACGCTGACGATCCCGCTGCTCGATCTCGGGACGTCGCGGCCGGTCAAGAAGAAGAAGCGCGGACTGCTGAGCGCGTTGACCGGCGACAGCGACGCGCCGGCCGGCTCGCCCTCGGGCTGCGATCCGGGCGTCTTCGCCGAGGAGATCGCCAACTACCTGCGGCAGGCCGATCAGGCCAGGGCCGAGGCCGCGCTCCACCGCAGCAACGGCGGGAAGAAGTCCAGGCGCAAGAAACATGACGCCGCCGAAGCCGTGGTGGCGACGGAATCCGCCAGCACGGGATCGAGCAGCTACTGGTCGTGGGACGCGCCTGCGCACACGCCGGCGGCGTCAGTCCTGCGCGAACCCGCCGTCGAGACTCCGGTTGTCGAAGCGGCCGAGACAAGCGTTGTCGTTCCGGCCGAGGCAAGCGTGCTTGTTCCGGCCGCCGACGCGACGGGCGACCCGTCCGCCGCGGCCACGAGCTGGGTGAATCCGTGGGACGCCGCGGCGCCGGCAGGCGACCCGGTTCTCGTGTCTCCCGTCGAAGCGGTCGAAGCGCTGCTCGAGCAGCCCGCGCCTGTCACCGCCGCCGATCAGCTCTCTGCCTTGAACGTTCGCATGCTCGACCGCACACGCGTGGACGCGGCGCCGCCCGCCCAGCCGCCGGTCGAAGAGCCTTCGGCCGCACTGCAGGCGTTCGAGCAGGAACCGACGCTACCAGTCGCCGCGGCGCCAGTGCCCGAGCCGCCGGTCGCCGCCGCGCCGGGTACCGCCGCCGGCGAGGACGAGGAGAGTGGCGCGGAGGAGATGGAGACGCGCGTCGAGTGGGAGTCCGAGCGCGTCGCGGCGCGGCTGCCCACGAGGGCCGAGAGCGGCGCGCTGCTGGCGCTGCAGGCAGACGTCGCGCGACTCCGCCAGCAGCGTGCATCGACCGACGCATCGCTGGTGGCGGCGAAGGCCGCGCAGGAACGAGCCGCCAGGACCGCGTCCGAGACCGCCGAGCGGTCCAGGCGCGAGGCCGATCGCCGGGCCGAGCAGGCGGCCGCCCGCGCGCGCGAAGAAGCCGAAGCCGAGCGCCGGGCCCGCGCGCTGGCCGAGGAGCGCGCGAAGCAGGAAGCCGAGCGGCGCCGTGAGGCCGAGCGCCGGGCTCGCGAGGACGCCGAGCGGCTGATTCGTGAAGCGGCCGAGCGCGCGCGCGAAGAGGCGGCACGCCTGGCCCGCGAGGCGGAACAGCGCGCCGCGCTGGAACGCAAGGCCCGCGAGCGTTCGGAGCAGCTCGCGCGTGAGAATGCAGCGCGGCTGGCACGCGAGGAAACGGAACGCCGCATTCAGGCCGAACGCCGCGCGCGTGAAGAAGCCGAGCGACTTGCGCGCCTCGAGGCGGATCGGCGTGTCGAGACCGAACGCAAGGCACGGGAAGAGGCCGAGCGCAAGGCAGCCGCGGAGCGCGCCGCACGGGAAGAAGCCGAGCGCAAGTCGAAGCAGGAAACCGCGCGCCTCGAGCGCGAAGCGCGCGAACGCCAGGCGCATGCGGAAGCCGAGCGCAAGGCCCGTGAAGCGGCCGAGGCGCACGCCGCGGCCGAGCGCAAGGCCCGTGAGAGCGCCGAGCGGCGCGCGCGCGAAGACGTCGAGCGCCTGGCCCGCGAGGCCGATCGGAAGGCACAGGAAAAGGCCGAACGGCTGGCGCGTGAAGCCGAGAAGAAGGCGCAGGAACACACCGAACAGGTTGCCCGGGAGGCCGAGCGGAAGGGACGCGAGGCCGAGAAGAAGGCCCGACGGGCGGAGCAGGAGGCGCGCGAGAAGGCCGAGCGCGAGAGCCGGCAGGCCGCCGCCAAGGCCAAAGAAGAGGCGCTGGCCGAAAGACGCGCCCGCGAGGAAGCCGAGCGCCGTGCGGCCGCCGAACGCAAGGCGCGCCAGGAGATGGAGCGCCGGGCCAACGCCGAACGGGACGCCCGGGAACAAGCCGAACGCGACGCCGAAGCCGCGCGCGCCAGCACGCGCCCGGGCAAGAAAACCGTGGCGGCGCGAAAAGGGAAGAAACCTGCCGCTGCTTCGCGACCCGCCGCGAAGGACTCCAACCCGCGAGCGGTGCAGGACGAGTGGGGCCTGGACCGATCCGCACGCGGCCGGATTCGAGGCACTGTTCGCGAAGCTCGAGTCGATCGAGAACGGCGAAGAGGAGGCGCGTCAGGCGCCGCCGCGACGAACGCCTCGCCCGCTTGCGATGTGGGCGTTTCAGGCCGAGCGGACGGTTGAAGCGGCCACGCCAGCCGATCCGGCACGGCGCGACGACTTCCGCGCGCTGGTCAGCGAGTTCTCGATCCCGCACGCCGTCGCCGCCGTCGGCTACGCCACGGGCGCGCGAATCAGGCGGGTCCGTGTCCCCGCCGCCAGGCGCGTCGCGCCCGCGGACTCGAGCGTGCGAGTGGTCATCCTCTCGCGCAAGCTGCTCGAGGCGGCGCGGGCGGAAGCGGCCACAATGCGCGGTTCGCAGTACCTCGTGGAACAGCTGCGAACCGGCACCGTCTAGTTGTCACAGAGACAAGTCGCGACCTAAACGGGCAACTCCCATCCCTTGCGGTAGCTGCCTTCAATGAAGGGCTGCGCTTCCGGCGCGTTCGTGCCCTTCATCCCCTCGGCGTCCCACTTCACGATCTTGCCCGTCCGGAGCGCCAGCGTGCCGAGCAGGACGAACTCGGTCAGCCGCGCGCCGTACTCGAAGTTGCTGCACGCGGGCGTGCCACCTTTGCAGGCCTGGATCCAGTCGGCGTGATGCCCGGCCACGCGCGGCAGCGTCTTGGCCGGGCGCTTGTAGGCGCGGTGCAGCTCCATCGGGAGCAGGCGCGGCATCCCCGACCAGCCGGCGCACGTGAGGATGCCCTTCTCGCCGACGATCATGAGTCCGTTGTCCCCCTCGCCGAGCCGCTGCCGCGGGTCGTCCGGGTCGATGCCGAGCGGTGTCGGGGGCCTGAGGCCGTTGTCGTACCAGAACAGCGTCAGCGGTCCGCGGCTCCCCTTGGCCGCGTACTGATAGGTCACCAGGTTGCTGCCTGTCGTCACGTTCTGGTCGACGAACGAGGCTCGGGCCTCCATGGTGACCGGCGCGTCCAGCTCCAGCGCGTTGAACGCCGGATCGAAATGGTGCGGCGCCATGTCCGGCATCGTGCCGCTGCCGAAGTCCCACACCCACCGCCAGACAAACGGCGCCAGCTTCCCACTGTAGGGGCGCTCGGTGCGCGGGCCGAGCCAGAGGTCCCAGTTGAAGCGGGCGGGCTGCGTGGCCGGGCCCTCGCCGGGCCAATTGTCGCCGGCTAGCCGCGGATTCCCGCTCCAGGCGTGCACCTCTTTCACAGCGCCGATGGCGCCGTCCTTAATCCACTCGACCGTCTGCCGGTGGCCCTCGCCCGAGCGGCCAAAGTTGCCCATCTGCGTCGCCACGCCTGTCTCCTTCGTGACACGCGCGACCAGGCGGGCCTCACGGATGTTGTGGGTGAGCGGCTTCTCGCAGTACACGTGCTTGCCGGCTTTCATGGCGAGAATCGAGATGTAGGCGTGCAGGTGGTCGGGCGTGGCGATGAGGACGGCGTCGAGGGCCTTCTCCTTCTCGAGCATGACCCGGAAGTCCTCGTAGACCGTGCACGTGTGGTTCGGCGTCTTGCCGGCGTAGTGCTTCTCGACCTCCGCTTTCACCGGGCCGCTGCCGGCCTTGCCGCCGTAGTACCACTTCGAGAGGTCCCACTCCTCGGCCGGATCGGCGATGGAGATGACCTGACAGTCGTCTTCCTGGAACAGCGCCCGCGCGTTGGTCCGGCCCTGGCCGCCGGCACCGATGATTCCCACGTTCACCTTGTCGCTCGGGGGGACGAATCGCGTGCCGCCGAGGACATGTCGGGGCACGATGGTGAAGGCCGCCGCGGCAGCGGTCGTGGTGGCGATGAACTGTCGGCGGGTGGCTGTCGGCTTCGGGTCCATTTTCATCCTCTGGTGGCCTGGGGCGCGCGCAAGACGCACGCATCATAAACCGACAGGCGCCGGAGATTGCGGCGGGCATCGGCCGGGCCGGTCGACCGTCGCCCCGGCCCTCCGTTGTAAGATCGGAAACGGCCGTGTGGCCGCCAGACCCGACATACATATCGGAGACACCGACCGGTCGGCTCCAGAGGATCTCGATGACTACTCGCACGCTCACATGCACGCTGCTGTTCGCGCTGGCCCTGACACCGCTCAGCGCGCAGCCGCCCGACCCCGGCAAGGAAGAGCTGAAGCTGAAGCTCCCGAAGCCGATGTTCATCGGCACGCCTACCAACATCCGGAGCCCCAACCTCGAGAAGGTCACCGGGAAGTCGCGCGGGCCGTTCTACGTGCCGAAGGGCACGGTCCTGCTCTCGTTGAACAAGACAGTGACCTCGAGCGACAGCGCGCCGGTCATCGGCGAGCTCGACATGATCACCGATGGCGAGAAGGCCGGCGGTGACGGGTTCTTCGTCGAGCTCGGGCCGACGCCGCAGTGGGTGCAGGTCGATCTCGGCGCCTCGCGCGCGCTCTACGCGATCCTGATGTGGCACTACCACAGCCAGGCGCGCGTCTACCGCGACGTCGTCGTCCAGGTGTCCGACGACTCGACGTTCAAGAAGGGCGTGACGACGGTCTACAACAACGACCACGACAACAGCGCCAAGCTCGGGGTGGGCACCGACAAGGAGTACATCGAGGTCGCCGAGGGCCGGCTGGTCGACGCGAAGGGCGCCAAGGGGCGGTACGTCCGCTTCTACTCGAACGGCAACACCACGAACGACCTGAGTCACTACGTCGAAGTCGAGGTCTACGGCTCGGCGAAATGACGCGCGCGAGCGCGGCGGTCCTCGTCGCGGTCGCACTTGCCGCCGGGCTGGCGTTACGGCTGGCCCGGCTGGACGTGCGGCCGATGCACCATGACGAGGCCAACCAGGCGATCAAGTTCGGCGCGCTCGTCGAGCGCGGCGAGTACCGCTACGACGCCTACGACCATCACGGCCCCACGCTTTACTACCTGACCCTGCCGGCCGCCTGGCTCCGTGGCCAGACGACGCTCGCCTCTCTCGACGAACGCACCCTCCGCATCGTCCCGGCGGTGTTCGGCGTCGCCACCATCCTGCTCCTGCCGCTGATGGCGCCCGGCATCGGCCGAACGGCGGTCGCCGCCGCCGCGGTCCTGATGGCGTTCTCGCCCGCGATGGTCTTCTACTCGCGGATGTACATCCAGGAGTCGATGTTCGCGTGCTTCGCGCTGGCGTTCACGATTGCCGTCGGGCGGGCGCTGACGGAGCCCGGCTTCCGGTGGCCGGCGGCTGCGGGAGTCGCGGCAGGGCTTGCGGTCGCGACCAAGGAGACGTCGATTATCGTGCTGCCCGCCTCGCTCGCGGCGGCGGCGATCGCATGGTGGTCGACAGCGCCCGACCGGCCGCGGACGTGGCTCGCGGAACGGCGGGGGCAGACCGCGATCCTCGCCGCCGTGGCGGTAGCGGCGGTCATCGCGGCGTTGTTCTACTCGTCGTTCCTCGCCAATCCTTCTGGCGCGCTCGGGCCGCTTCGGGCGGCTGGCACCTATCTCGATCGCGGCGTCGATCCTGCCGACCACGTGCAGCCGTGGCACTACTACGTCGGCCTGCTCGCCTGGTCGTCGTCTGGCGGCCTGACGTGGACCGAAGCGATCGTGCTCGCGCTGGCCGTCGCCGGCGCGGTGGCGGCTTGGGCGCCCGGCCTCGCACGCGTCAAGGGCGTCGAATCAAGTTTCTGGGCGAGATACCTCATCGCCAATGCGGCCATCGCCGTGGCGATCTTCTCGGCTATCCCGTACAAGACGCCGTGGAACCTGCTGCCGTTCTACGCCGCGACCATCGCCGCCGCCGGGATTGGTTTTTCGGCGCTCGTTCATGCGGCCGGATCCCGTGTCGCGCGTATCGCACTGACGACCGTGCTCGCGATCGCGGCAGGGCACCTCGGATGGCAGGCGTGGCGCGCGGCGGTGACGTACGCATCTGACCCGCGGAATCCGTACGTCTACGCGCAGACCGTTCCGGACGCCGTCCGCATGGCGACTCGCATCCGGCAGCTGGCAGCTCTGCATCCCGACGGCGACACCATGCACGTGACCGTAATCGCGCCGCCACACGAGCAGTGGCCACTTCCCTGGTATCTGCGGGCGATGCCGCGGGTCGGCTACTGGACCGAACCCGGCAACCCGCTGGCGCTGGAGGCCCCTGTCATCGTGGCCTCGCCGGACCACACCGAGGCGCTCGACACCGCGCTCGGCGAGCGCTACATGGCAGAGTTCTACGGCCTCAGGCCCGAAGTGCTGCTGGCGCTCTACACGGAACGCGGGCTGTGGGATCATTTCCTGGCACGTGTGCGATGACGCCTCCCGAACTGGCCCTGGTCGTCCCCTGCTACAACGAAGCCGAACGCCTCGACCCCGAAGCATTCCTTCAGTTCGTGTCGACGCACCCGCGTGTCCAGCTCGTGATGGTGGACGATGGCAGCGAGGACGGGACGGGCGAGATAATCGAGCGCATGCGGGCCGCGGCGCCGGCGTCGATCACCACGCTGCGGCACTCGCCCAACCGCGGCAAGGCCGAAGCGGTCAGGGCAGGCGTCCTCGCCGGGCTCGCCCAGCACGCGGCGCTGGTCGGGTACTTCGACGCCGACCTGGCGACGCCGCTCCGGGCGATCGACGATTTTCTGGCCGTGCTGAGCGACCGGCCTGAGGTGGAGTTCGTGCTCGGATCGCGCGTGATGCTGATGGGCCGGGACATCCGGCGGAAGGCCACGCGTCACTACTTCGGCCGGGTGTTCGCCACCGCCGTCTCGCATGCCCTCGATCTCCCGGTGTACGACACGCAGTGCGGCGCGAAGGTCCTGCGCGCGAACGCGGCGACGGCGACGCTGTTCGAAACTCCCTTTCGCAGCCCCTGGATTTTCGACGTGGAGCTGATCGCGCGATACTTGCGGCTCCCGGTCGGCCAGGGAGAGCCCGCCAGGCGGGACCGCCTTTACGAGCTCGTCCTGCCGGCCTGGCACGATCGGCCCGGCTCGAAGCTGCGCTGGCACGATTTCGCGCGCGCGATGGTCGAGCTCGGATACATTTGGCGGGAGCGTGTCGCGCGCCGGCCTCCCGGCGCCACGGCCATCGCGGATACAGTTCGGGAGTCCTGATACCTGGACAATCATGACAAGCAAGGGTGACCATCCGGCGGCCAAGCGAGGCCGGCCCGGCGCAGGAGAACAGACGATGAACAACGACGAGAAGAAGCCTCCCACCCAGGTGTCACGACGGCAGTTCGTCGGCACCGTGGCGACCACCGCCGCCGGTCTCACCATCGTGCCGCGCCATGTGCTCGGCAAAGGATTCCAGGCGCCCAGCGACACCGTCAACGTGGCCGTCGTCGGCTACGTGAACGGCATGGGCACCTCGAACCTGCTCAACGTCGCGAAGACCGACAACATCGTCGCGCTGTGCGACTGCGACGAGAGCGAGAACGCGCAGGCGCGGTTCAAGAAGAACGGGTTGCCCGAGAAGCTCCCGAAGGCGAAGCTGCACAAGGACTACCGCAAGATGCTGGAGAGCCAGAAGGACTTCGACGCGGTGGTCGTCGCCACGCCCGACCACACGCACGCCGTCGTCGCGACGGCCGCAATGCAGCTGGGCAAGCACGTCTACGTGCAGAAGCCGCTGACACGTACCATCAGCGAGGCGCGCGCGCTCACCGAGGCGGCGAAGAAGTACAAGGTCGTCACGCAGATGGGCAACCAGGGCCACTCGGAAGAGGGCCTGCGCCTGATGCAGGAGTGGCTGGACGCCGGCGCGCTGGGCGAGGTACGCGAAGTGCACTGCTGGACCAACCGGCCGATCTGGCCGCAGGGCATGCCGCGGCCGACCGAGGAGATGCCGGTGCCGGATGGCCTCGACTGGGATCTGTGGATCGGGCCCGCGCCGATGCGGCCGTTCCACAAGACCTACCATCCGTTCGGATGGCGGGCGTGGCAGGACTTCGGCGCCGGCGCGATGGGCGACATGGCGTGTCACGTCATGGATGCTTCGTACACCATCCTCAAGCTCGGCGCGCCCGAGAGCGTCATCGCGTCGCTCAGCTATAACTTCCTGCCGCCGGCGCCGGGCGAGCGCGGGTTCGGCCAGCGCATCGAGTACAACGACAGCTACCCGCCGTCGTCGATCATCCACCTGGCGTTCCCCGCGCGCGGCAACATGCCGCCGGTGAACTTGCACTGGTACGACGGCGGCCTGCTGCCCGAGCTGCCGGCCGAGCTCGAGGTGGGCCGCAAGCTGCCAGAGTCGGGGACGATCTTCGTCGGCAGCAAGGCGAAGATGTGGTGCGAGACCTACTCGGAGAGTCCGCGCCTCATCCCCGAGTCGGCTATGCAGGCGTTCACGCCGCGGCCACCGAAGACGCTGCCGCGCGTGCCCGAGGGCCGCGCCGGCCACGAGCGGAACTGGCTCGACGCCATCCGCCAGAAGGGCAAGGCGGTGTCGGACTTCGACTACGCCGGTCCGTTCACCGAGTCGGTGCTCCTGGGCAACGTCGCCCTCCGGTTCCCGAGCGAGCGGCTGCTATGGGACGTCGGCGACGATGAAGGTCACCAACAAGCCAGAGGCCGATCAGTACATCCAGCACAACTACCGTCCGGGCTGGACGCTCACCTAGGCCGGACATCCCCGGCGGAGCGGGTGCCACGGTGCCCGCTCCGCTCTTCTTTCCCTTCATGCGCGACGGTGGTCCGGATTTCGACGGCGGGCTCGGAATCGCGCGGCCACGCGATCTCCCCGACCTCAGGCGCTTTTCCCACGACGCGATGAACACCGTGTTCGAGGTGTACGCGGTGCACCCGGACGGACAATACGCGGCGCAGGCGGCGCGGGCGGCCTTCGACCTCGTGGACGGCCTCGAGCAGCGAGCTAAGCCGCTTTCGGCCCAACAGCGACATCACGCGGATCAACCACCTTGCCGCCGGCGAGAGCACGCGGATCGGCGCGCCGGCGATGGAGTGCCTCCTGATTGCGCGTCACCTGTACGAGCTGACGGGCGGCGCATTCGACATCTCGATCGGGAGCGGGCTGCTGTCGCTCGAACTGGAAGAAGAAGCCGGAGTGGTCCGCTCCACGACGGACGGCGTCCAGGTGGATCTCGGAGGCATCGGCAAGGGGTATGCGGTCGACCTGGTGGCGGAGCTGCTCGAGGAGTGGGGGCTCGACCGAACGCTGGTCCATGGGGGCTTCAGCTCGGTCCTCGCACTCGAGCCGCCGGACGGCCACGACGGCTGGCCGCTGACGTTGAGCGACCCGAGCGCGCCGTCGCGGGTGCTGGCCAGACTCGACGCGCGTCAGATGGCATTCAGCGCGTCCGGCGTGCGAAAGGGTGATCACATCGTTGACCCGCGCACCGGCGAGCCGGTCCGCGGCCGCGCCGCCGCCTGGGTCGCGCTGCCTCGGCCCGCTGCGAGCGAGGTCGACGGACCCCGGCTCGCGCCGGCGGCTGTGGCCGACGCCCTCACGACGGCCTTCATGCTGCTGAGCGTTGAAGAGATCGAGGGCCTGTGCGAGCGCAGTCCAGGCCTCGAGGCCTGGATTCTGCCAGACGGGGAGTCGCCCGACGGAGCGGGCCTGCTCCACTTTGGCGGTTCCGCAGACTAGATCGAGACCGGACGGGTATACTTCCCGGATCAGCAGGAGACGAGTAATGGCTGGCGAGGACGAGAAAGACAAGAGCAAGGCGCAGGGCGCGGCCGCGGGACCGCCGAAGCTCGATCGGCGCGACGTGCTGATGGGGCTGTCGACAGTCCCGGCGCTCGGGCTCTTCGGCTACGCGTGGCGCAAGCAGCAGCAGTACCGGCAGGGGCGGGAGGAGGCTGCCGCCAAAATTCCCGTCGCCGAGGCCGGTCTGAAGGAGATCAACATCGCCCTGCTCGGCGCGGGCGCCCAGGGCCAGGTGCTGATGGAGGCGATGCTCCGCATCCCGGGCCTCCGCTTCCGGGCCGTGTGTGACATCTGGACCGAGTACAACCAGCGGCGCGTCGTCAACACCCTCAAGCGATTCAAGCAGGAGCCGAACGGCTACGAAGACTACCGCGAGATGCTCGACAAGGAGAAAGAGCTCGACGCGGTCGTCATCGCCACGCCGGACTTCTGGCACGCGCAGCACACGATTGACTGCCTGAAGGCCGGCAAGCACGTGTACTGCGAGAAGGAGATGTCGAACTCGCTCGAGGGCGCGCGGAGCATGGTGCTCGCCCAGCGCGAGACCGGCAAGCTGCTGCAGATCGGACATCAGCGCCGCTCGAACCCGCGCTACATTCACTGCTACCAGAAGCTGCTCGGCGAGGCCAAGCTGCTCGGCCGCATCGTGACCGTCAACGGCCAGTGGAATCGCGCGGTGTCTCCGGACCTCGGCGCGCCCGAGCGCTACGCGATTCCGGCGGACAAGTTGAAGCAGTACCGGCTTCAAGGACATGGCGCAGTTCCGCAACTGGCGCTGGTACAAGGGCCTCGGCGGCGGACCGATCGTGGATCTGGGCTCGCACCAGATCGACGTCTACAACTGGTTCCTCGGCGCGAACCCGTCCGGGGTGATGGCCAGCGGCGGACTGCTCTACTACCCGTCCTCGACGCACGAGTGGTACGACACCGTGATGGTCGTCTACGACTACGACACGCCGCTCGGCCCGGCCAAGGCGTACTACCAGACGCAGACGACCAACGGCAGCCAGGGCTACTACGAGAGCTTCATGGGCGACCAGGGCACGCTGCTCATCTCCGAGTCGGAGGTGAACTACGCGGGCCTGCTCTACCGCGACCCGAACGCGCCGGCGTGGGACGAGTGGATCCAGAAGGGGTACGTGAGCGCACCGAAGGATCAGGAAGCGAAGGCGCAGAGCGACTCGGGCGCGATTGCCGACGTGCGCGAGTCGGTCGCGCCCGACCAGCACACGGTGCCCGTCTCGCTGCGCGACCCGTACCATCAGCCGCATCTGCAGAACTTCTTCGACGCCGTGCGCGGCAAAGGGACACTCAACTGCCCGGCCGAGATCGGCTACGAGAGCGCGGTCAGCGTCCTCAAAGTCAACGAGGCGATCGAGGCGAAGTCCCGGCTGTCGTTCAAGCCGGAAGACTTCAAGATTTAGGAGGGCGCGACTTCAGTCGCGCCGGAGGAGCCGCGGCTTCAGCCGCGCCGGAGGAGCGGGGACATGGACGGCATGATGTTCTCCCGCGGGCCGATGATCGCGATCACGGCGCTGCGGGTCTTCGTCGGGTGGCACTTTCTCTACGAGGGGCTGACCAAGCTGACCGCGCCTTCGTGGACGGCCGCCGGTTACCTCAAGCAGGCCAGGGGACCGCTGGCCGAACAGTTCAGGTGGATAGCCACGCAGCCCGACATGCTCGCCAATGCCAACCTGATCACGATGTGGGGGCTCACGCTGGTGGGGCTGTTCCTGATCCTGGGGCTGTTCACGCGGCTCGCCAGCCTCGCCGGTATCGGGTTCATCCTGATGTTCTACTTCGCCACGCCGCCCTTCATCGGCTATTTCTATTCGATTCCGAGCGAGGGCAGCTACCTCATCGTGAACAAGAACCTCGTGGAGGTAGCGGCGCTGGCGGTGATCTTCATGACGCGGAGCGGTCTGTTCGCCGGGCTCGATCGGATCGTCCACGGCCTCATCGCGAGGCGGCCGACGCTCGCCCCGGCATAGCGGTACAACGAGTACAATCGTCGCGTTCAACAAACTTGGGGGCCATGCCATGAGGAAGCGGATGTTGTCGGCGGCGGTCGCGCTCGGTGTCGCGCTGTGCTTCGGAGTTTCCGAGGTCTCGGCGCAGGCAGTCGCCAAGCGAACGGCGAAGCGGGCGGCCAAGGAAGCGACCGAAAGCGCGGCGAAGGAGGCGGCAGAAGAGGCCACCAAGAAGGCGGTCAAGAAGGCGATGGCGCCCGATGCCCTGGACCTCAACTCGGCGACGCCGGAACAGATGGCCAAGCTGGGCTTCGACGAAGCCACGGTCTCGAAGGTCGTGGCCGCGCGGCCCTTCGCGAGCCTCGAGGATCCCAAGGTCAAGGAAGCGATTCCCGCCGAGGTCCTGAAAAAGCTCGAGGGAAAGGTGACCGTGAAGCCTCAGGGGCCAGCGCAGGCAGATCCTCAGGCTGCGCCGGCGGAAGCTCAGACGCCGCGCCGCCGCCGCCGCCGCCAACTCCGCCGCAGCGATAGACACGCGCGTCCCCGCGGGGCTTCGGCGTAGAACGGCGTCGCACTGCGGCGAGTCGTTCTGCGCCTGCTCAGCCGGCGTCTCACCTGATCAGCTCCGCGACGTTCCGGCGGCGCCCTCAACTTCCATTCAGACGGAACGCGCCGAATCGCGCCGACGACTGCGGTGGCCCGTCGAGCACCAGCGCGACCCGCACGGCGAGGTCCCATGGCGGCAGATATCCGCCCTCCGCATCTGCCGCCAATGTCTTCCAGCTTCGGCCGTCCGCACTGAAGGCGAACTGGAAGCGCGTCCGATCGATTCCCGACAGCCGCAGATGCAGCTCGGATGACTGGTCAATCCGCTCGGTCGCCAGCGCCGTTGGCTTCCCCTCACGGACCTGCCAGACGGTCACGGCCCGCCCGTCTGCGGCCTCCGAGCCAGGCGTTGCCGAGCCGATGGTGACTGCAAGCAGGTTGTTGCGGTTGCCAAACGCCGCCAGGCCCGCGCGGGCCCCCGGCGTGAGCGAGGCGACGTCCACGACCGTCGAAGCGATATAGCTGCCCGTGAGCGTCGGGCGTGCGGCCGCCGCGACGGCCTGGGATGGCCCCGTCGACAACACGAGCCAGCCGCCATCGGCGGCAATCGCACGGGGAGCCACTGGCTGATCCCACGGCCACTGCCAGGCGGAGTCGAGTCTGGCGGCCGCAAAGCCGTCGTCGACTGACGCGTCCGCCGATCGCTGAACCGCGCCGCCGGGCAACGCGGCGGTAGCCGACGGCCCGCGGCCACCGTTGATCGCGGGCCAGCCGTCTGCGCTCCATGTCACCTCGTCGAGCAGGCCCTGGCGTCCGACGTACTCGAAGTTGGTTGGATGATAGGCGTGGTACAGCAGGAACGTGCGGCCCGAAGCGTCGTCGACGAGACTGCCATGTCCGGGACACCGCCAATGCTCGTTGCCGGCCATGATGGGATTGGCCGGGTTTCGCTCCCAGGGTCCGAGCAGCCTGCGCGAGCGTGCCACGCCGAACTTGTAGTTGCACTTGCGCCCGCAGCACGCATCCGACGAGTAGAACATGTAGAACCAGCCGTGGCGCCGCAGGATGAAGGCGCCCTCGATGAGATGCGCCTCCCACGGCGCTTCGTTGCGCAGGATCTCCTGTTTCTCGCCGACCAGCCGCCTGCCATCGTCGGAGAGCGGCTGCGCCCAGAGTGGCGTCGGTTGCTTCTTGCTGTTGCCGTCTTCCTTCCAGACGACGAAGCGACGGCCGTTTTCGTCGCGAATCGCCATCGCATCGATGGATCCGACGGGCTGGCAGATGAGCGGCCCGTGATCGGTGTACGGGCCGTCAGGTCTGTCGGCGTCCGCGACGGCGATGCAGAGTGGACCGTCCTTCTTGCGCGCGGTGTAGTAGATGAAGAAGCGATCGCCGTCGTGCGCGATCTCGGGTGCCCAGTAGCTGCCCTCCGACCACGCTGGCGGAGTCTGGAAGACGGCGCCGACCCGCCGCCAGTTCACCAGGTCGGTCGAGTGGAGGAGCGGGAAGATGGGCGCCCATTGGGACGTCGTCGCCGTCGCCCAGTAGTCCGCTCCCACACGGATGATCGAAGGATCGGGGTAGTCGCCCGGGAGCACCGGATTGCGGTACGTGGCTACGGGCGCGGGGGGCTGAGCAGACGTGGCCTTCCCGTCGGGGAGCCAGGGCGCTGACACCACGCCGACGATCACGACGCAGGCAAGCTTGAGGTGGCGCATGGCAGGTTCTGCCCGTCATTGGACCACAAGGTGGCGATAGAATCGCAGAATGCGTGTTCTGATCGCAGTCAGCCGCCGCCGCCGGCGTCATCGCCGCACCGGCCCTCTCCGCCCGTCAGGCGGCGCTGGCCAAGTACACCGATACCATCCCGAACACCAAGATCACGTTCGAGATGGTCCCGATCCCCGCCGGGACGTTCCTGATGGGCAGCCCGGAGTCCGAGGCGGGCCGCAACGCCGACGAAGGGCCGCAGCACAAGGTCACGCTGAAGGCGTTCTACATCGGGGCCAAAGAGGTGACGTGGGCGGAGTACGACGAGTTCGCCTTCAGCCTCGACCTGCAGCGGAAGCGCAAGCTCGGGCTCACCGGGCCGAAGGACGCCGGCGACGCCGTGTCGCGGCCGACGCCGCCGTACGCGGACGAGTCGTGGGGCTGGGGCAAGGACGCGCAGCCGGTCATCGGCATCACGCAGTACTCGGCGACGAAATACTGCGAGTGGCTGTCGGCGCGGACGGGCAAGAAGTACCGCCTGCCGACCGAGGCCGAGTGGGAGTACGCGGCGCGCGCCGGCACGACGACCGCCTACAGCTTCGGCGGCGATCCGGCGGCGGTCGCGGAGTACGCCTGGCTGAAAGCCAACAGCGAGGAACAGCCGCACGTCGGCGGCCAGAAGAAGCCGAACGCCTGGGGCCTCTTCGACGTCCACGGCAACGCCGCCGAGTGGACGCGCGATCTGTACGCCGCCGATTTCTACGCCAAGTCGCCGGCCGAGAATGCCTTCAACGACCCAGGCAAAGAGCTCTACCCGCACGCCGTTCGCGGCGGGTCCTGGGACGACGAGCCGGCTCGGCTGCGGAGCGCCGCGCGGCGCTCGTCGGCCGAGGCCTGGAGCCGGCGCGATCCGCAGAACCCGAAGAGCCTCTGGTGGCACACCGACGCCACCTTCGTCGGCTTCCGGGTCGTCGCGGAACCGTGATAGGTTGTCAGACCACGTACGTGGCGGTGGGGTTGTAGCCCGTACACACAGAAGCAAGACGTGGAGGCAGGGCTTCAGCCCTGCGAATGAAGGGGCTGGTCATGAGCACGCACGACACGACTTCCGGCGCTTCACGGCGCGATTTCCTCAAGACCTCGACGGCGGTCGTCGTCGGCAGCGGTCTGGCGAACAGCTTCGGCATTCCCGGCGCGTACGCCGCCGGCACCGACGAGATCAAGGTCGGCGTCATCGGCTGCGGCGGCCGCGGCACCGGCGCGATCGACAACGTGCTGAGTTCGGCGCAGGGCGTGCGCCTCGTCGCCGTCGGCGACCTCTTCAAGGACCGGCTCGCCGAGTCGATGAAGAACCTGACCAAGCACGGCGAGAAGGCGGTGGTGCCCGCCGACCGGCAGTTCGTCGGCTGGGACGCCTATCAGAAGGTCATCGCCAGCGACGTCAACTACATCATCCTGGCGACGCCGCCGGCCTTCCGGCCGATGCACCTCAAGGCCGCGATCGAGGCCGGCAAGCACGTCTTCACCGAGAAGCCGGTCGCCGTCGACAGCGCGGGCATCAAGCAGGTCTACGAGCTGGCGGATCTGGCCAAGAGCAAGGGCCTGGGCGTGGTCGCCGGCACGCAGCGCCGCCATCACGCGGCCTACCTCGAGACGCTGAAGCGCGTGAGGGACGGCGCCATCGGCGACGTCGTCGCGCTGCGCGTCTTCTGGAACCAGGGCGGACTGTGGACCAAGCCGCGGCAGCCGGAATGGACCGACATGGAGTGGCAGCTCCGCAACTGGCTGTACTTCACGTGGCTCTCCGGCGACCACATCGTCGAGCAGCACGTGCACAACATCGACGTCGGCCGCTGGGCATTGGGCGACAAGCTGCCGCTGCGGGTATTCGGCGTCGGCGGCCGCCAGGCGCGCACCGGGCCCGAGTACGGCCACATCTTCGATCACTTCGGGCTCGACTACGAGTTCGAGGGCGGCATCCACATGCTCAGCATGTGCCGGCAGCAGCCGGGCACTCCCGGGCTGGTAGCCGAATCGCTGCAGGGCACGCAGGGCTCCTGCGACACGCAGGACGGGCGCCGCTACGAGATCAACGGCCCCGCCGCCTGGAAGTGGTCGGGCGAGTACACCAACCCGTACCAGCAGGAACACACCAATCTCATCGCCAGCATCCGCTCCGGCTCGCCGCTGAACGAGCTGCGACAGGTGGCCGACAGCACGCTGGCCGCCATCGCCGGCCGCGAAGCGGCGTACACGGGCAAGGTGATCTCGACTCGCGCAGTTCCTGGCGACGCCGGAGAGCATCGTGCCGACCAAGCTCGAATTCGGGACCATCGCCGTGCCGCCCGTGCCCGTGCCGGGCAACAGCCAGACGATGTGATGAGACGCGTTCTCGTGATGAGTGCGGTGGTCGTCGCGACGGCCGCCGCACTCGCACAGTCTCCCGCCAGGCGAGTCCTCTACCTCACGCACTCCGCCGGCTTCAAGCACGACGTCCTGCCGCTCAGCACGCAACTGCTGCCCGAGATCGGGCGCAGGAGCGGCTTCGACGTAGTGGCCACCAAGGACCTGTCGTTCCTCTCGCCGCAGTCGCTGAAGGCCTACGACGCGGTCGTGTTCTATACGACAGGCGAGCTGCCCATCCCCGCCGCAACCAAGGCCAACCTGATCGCGTGGGTGAAATCGGGCAAGGGGTTCGCCGGCATTCACAGCGCGACCGACACGTTCTACGAGTGGCCGGATTACGGCGAGATGATCGGCGGCTACTTCGACAATCACCCGTGGCACGAAGAAGTCGTGGCGAAGGTCGAAGATCGGACGTCGCCGGCGACCCGGCATCTCGGGCCGACGTGGACGCTGACCGACGAGATCTACCAGTTCCGGAATTGGGATCGTTCGAAGCGGCACGTCCTGCTCTCGCTCGACACCACTTCCGTGGACCTGACGGCCAAGGGCGTCAAGCGCACCGACGGCGACTTCGCGTTGGCGTGGACCAGCACCTTCGGTGGTGGCCGCGTCTTCTACACCGCGCTCGGCCATCGCGCCGAAGTGTGGCAGTCCCCGGAATACCAGGCCCACCTGGCGGGCGGCATCCGCTGGATCCTCCAGCTCGAATAGCGGGCGTCAATCACAGAGGGCACATAAGACCCGGAGACGCACGGATTCAGAATGTTCTCAGGAGCCTGTCCTGTGCGTCTCTGTGTTCTTTGTGTCTCTGTGGTTGACGTCGTTCACGTCGTTCACCTCGCCTACGCTCACACGCTTCGAGTTCACCCAGCCCCACATGGGCACGACCGTCAGGGTCGTGTTTTACGCAGCCAGCCAGCGCGAGGCACGAGAGGTCGCCGACGCTGCCATGGGGCGCATCGCCGCGCTGGACGCGACGCTCAGCGACTACCGGGAGGACAGCGAGTTGAGCCGGCTGACGCGCGAGGCAGTGGGGCGCGCCGTGCCGGTGAGCGACGATCTCTTCCGCGTGATCGACGCGTCGCAGCAACTGGCGGCGCGCACGGGTGGCGCGTTCGACATCACCGTCGGCCCGCTCTCGCGCCTGTGGCGACGCGCCCGGCGTCAGATCGAGCGCCCGTCGGAGGCGGATCTTGCCGCCGCGCGCGCCGTCACGGGCTATCGCCTGCTCGCGCTGGACCGGGCCGCGCGCACGGTGACGCTTGCGAAGCCAGGCATGCGGCTCGACGCCGGGGGGATTGCCAAGGGCTTCGCGGCCGACGAAGCGCTGGGCGTGCTGCGGCAGCGGCGTGTGACCCGGGCGTTGGTGGCCGTGGGCGGCGACATCGCCGTGGGAGAGGCGCCGCCAGGCGCAGCGGGCTGGCAGGTAGTCCTCGCCGGCCTGACCCCCGATCGCGCCGCGCCCGGCAGCCCGCTGACGCTGGTCTCGGCCGGCGTCTCCACGTCGGGCGATGCGGAGCAGTGGGTCGAGATCGACGGCCAGCGCTACTCTCACATCGTCGATCCATCGACAGGCCTCGGGCTGACCGGCCACCGGTCGGTGTCGGTCGTTGCCGGCACCGCGATGACTTCGGATATGCTGGCCACCGCGGTAAACGTCCTGGGCCCCGACGAGGGTATTGCTGTGGTCGACGCCACGCCGGGCGCCGCCGCGATCGTCGGGACGATCTCGGGCGGCGGCGATTCGTGGCGCCGCTCGACGGCCTGGCGCTGGGTAAGGAGGGCCGAACTTCAGTTCGGCCATTTCGCACGTCACGCCCACTCTTCAGCTCGGGCGCTGACGGAATCTCTGGAGTCGCATTCATGACACGCCATCTTGTGGTTGCAGCTTTCGCGCTGGCCGCTGCTGCGGCCGTCCACGCGTCCGACACCCCGAACACGCTCACCGACCAGGAGAAGGCGGGCGGCTGGAAGCTCCTCTTCGACGGGACGACGACCAGCGGCTGGCGGGGATACAAGAAAGACGCCGCGCCCGAGGGCTGGAAGGTCGAGGACGGCTCGCTGGCGCTGGTGGGACAGAAGGTCGGCGACCTGGTCACCGCCGATGAGTACGAGAACTTCGAGTTCAGCTTCGAGTGGAAGATCTCGAAGAACGGCAACAGCGGCGTCTTCTATCTCGTGCAGGAGAAGCCGGAGCTGAAGAACACCTACAACTCCGGTCCCGAGTATCAGGTGCTCGACAACACCGGCCATGCGGATGGCAAGAACGGCTTCGACCGCTGGTCGGCCGCCAACTACGCGCTGCAGGCGCCGAAGAAGGACGCGAGCAAGCCCGTGGGCGAATGGAACGTCGGGAAGATCGTCAAGAACGGCGCGCACGTCGAGCACTGGCTGAACGGCGAGAAGGTCGTCGAGTACCAACTGTGGAGCGATGCCTGGAAGGCGCAGGTGGCCGCGAGCAAGTTCGCGACGATGGCGGCCTACGCGCAGGCCAGGAAGGGCCGACTGGCGCTGCAGGATCACGGCAACCCGGTCTGGTTCCGGTCGCTCAAGATCAAGGTGCTGCCGGAAACCAAGGGCACGAACTGAGCGCAACCGTCGATCGGCCGAACTGAAGTTCGGCCCTCCGTACCGGGACCCTGATCCGCATGAACTCAACGATCCGCTTGAAGCTGTCCATGATGATGTTCCTCCAGTACTTCGTCTGGGGGGCCTGGTACGTCACGATGGGCACGTACCTGCTGAAGACCCTGCAGTTCTCCGGACAGCAGAGCGGCATGGCGTACAGCACGACCGCTCTGGCGGCGATGGTCTCGCCGTTTTTCGTCGGCATGATCGCGGACCGCTTCTTCGCGACCGAGAAGATCCTGGCGACCCTGCACCTGGTGGGCGCCGGTCTGCTGCTCTACGTCTCGACGCTCCAGGAGTTCGGGACGTTCTATACGGTGTTGCTCGTCTACACGCTCTGCTTCATGCCGACGCTGTCGCTCACCAACTCGCTGTCCTTCCACCAGATGAAGGATCCGGGCAAGGAGTTCCCCGGGGTGCGCGTGCTCGGCACCATCGGGTGGATCGTCGCGGGCGTGGCCATCAGCACGCTCGGCGCCGAGGCGGTGGCGCTGCAGTTCCAGGTTGCCGCGGCGGCTTCCGCCCTGCTCGGGCTCTTCTGTTTCACGCTGCCGCACACGCCGCCGGCGAAACTTGGCCACAAGGTGCAGCTGCGCGACATCCTCGGGCTCGACGCGCTGCAGCTGATGAAGGAGCGCTCCTTCGCGATATTCGTGCTGGGATCGTTCCTCGTCTGCATCCCGCTGCAGTTCTACTACGCGTTCACCAATCCGTTCCTGAACGAGCTCGGCATGACCAACACGGCCGGCATCCAGAGCCTCGGCCAGGTGTCGGAGATCGGCTTCATGCTGGTGATGCCGCTGTTCTTCGTGCGGCTCGGCGTGAAGAACATGCTGCTGGTCGGCATGGCGGCATGGGTCGCCCGCTACGTGCTGTTCGCGCTGGGAGACACGGGGCCCGGCCTCTGGATGCTCTACGTCGGCATCCTGCTGCACGGCGTCTGCTATGACTTCTTCTTCGTGACCGGGCAGATTTACGTGGACAAGAAAGCGCCGGTCCAGATTCGCGCTGCCGCGCAGGGTTTCATCTACTTCGTGACGCTGGGCGTCGGCATGTTCATCGGCTCGTACCTGTCGGGCATCATCGTGGACGCTTACAAGACGTCCGACCGGGCACGACTGGTACGGCGTGTGGCTCATCCCGGCCGCCATGGCGCTGGGCGTGCTCGTGCTCTTCGCGATCTTCTTCAATTACCGCGACGAGGCGAAAGCCAGCTGACCGATCACAATCACGAAGGCACGATGACACGACGACTCGAGGGCTGGAAATGAACCGACGACGATTCCTCACGACGTCGCTGTCGGCCGCTGGCGCGGGCGCGCTGGCGGCGGGCGCCAATGCCCAGACGCCGGCGGCCGCGCCCGAGTACTACGAGCTGCGCCAGTACCACCTGCGCGTGACGATGCGGCAGCGGTTCAGCGACCATTTCCGCGACGAGGCGGCTGCCGGCGTACACCCGCGCCGGCGTCGGGCCCATCGGCGTGTTCACGGTGGCGTTCGGTCCCGATAACCCGACGTTCTGGGTGCTCCTGCCCCACAAGTCGATCCAGTCGGTGGTCGAGCTCGACTCGAAGCTGCAAGCCGACCCGAAGTACAAGGCGGCGCCGTTCCTGCAGCTGCCCTCGACCGATCCCGGCTACGTGCGCATCGACTCGCAGCTGATGGTCGCGTTCCGCACCATCCCCGTGTTGGAGAAGCCCTCGGGCGCCCTGGCCGGGCCGTCACGCGTCTTCGAGCTGCGCACCTACGAGAGCCACAACAAGGCGGCGCACCGCAAGAAGGTGGAGATGTTCGACACCGGCGAGATCGACATCTTCCGGCGCACCGGGCTCACTCCCGTCTTCTTCGGCTCGAACATCGTCGGGACGCGCCTGCCCAGCCTGACCTACATGCTCGTGTTCGAGGACATGGCCGCGAGAGAGAAGAACTGGCCGCAGTTCGTCAACCACCCCGACTGGAAGAAGATGGTCGGCACGCCCGGCTTCTCGGACGCGGAGATCGTCACCAACACGCACTCGTTCATGCTTCGGCCGACGGCGTACTCGCAGATCTGACGGAGTCGGTCGTCAACCACAGAGACACGAAGACACGGAGACACACAGAACACTCTTGGGGGATTCCCGAAAAAATCAATTTCGGGATCCGTGCGTCTCTGTGCCTTTGTGTCTCTGTGGTTGACGACTACTGCGACAGGCGCCGCTCGAGCCTCTCCAGGCGCTCGAGCAGTTCCTGGTGCCGTTTCTCCTCGGCGGTCGGCAGCGCCCGCTCGAACCAGATTGCCCCGCCAGGTTCGATTTTCGCCTTCTTGATTTCGTCGAAGTGCTCGAACCCCTGTCGGTGCGATGCCGCGCGGAGCTCTTCGAGTGAGATCCGTTCGGCATGCATCACGGTCTTCTTCGGGTGGCCGTGCTCGATGAGGACTTCAGGCTCGCCGACCAGCACGCGTTCCACGAGCTTCGAGTTGTAGCGCGCCCACACCAGGCCGGCATTGAGGGCCATCAGCGTGAGGACGCCGACGGCCCCGCCGCCGACGGAGTCGTCTCTCCCGATGATCGCGTTCTGCACGGTGTTGGAGAGGATCAGCAGCAGCACCAGGTCGAACGGGTTGAGCTGGACCAGCACGCGCTTGCCCGACAAGCGCAGGCAGGTGACCAGGAACGCGTAGACCAGGATTGGCCGCAGGATCTTCTCGACGACGCTGATTTCGGGCCAAAACCAATGTGGGGACATGCCAACCTCTCCGGGCGGCTTGCATTTTCCGGCGGGCCGCCGTCACATACGCTATGCGCCTTGCCCGACCGCTTTCCGCCGCGCTCATTCTGCTCCTGATTGCCGCGCTCGGCAGTCCTGACGTCACCGCGCAGTCCATCAACCCGAAGCTGCTGACCGAGCGCTGGCAGGCGCGGTGGATTCAGACGCCGGGGGGCGGCGGGACCGGTGTCTATCTCTTCAGGCGCACGTTCGACCTCGCGGCGGCGCCGGCGCGATTCGTCGTGCACGCAAGCGCGGATCAGCGCTACCAGTTGTTCGTGAACGGCCGGCGAATGGCCACCGGCCCGGCTCGCGGCGACCTGGATCACTGGCGGTTCGAGACCGTGGACATCGGGCCCGCGCTGAAGCCTGGCCCGAACGTCGTCGCCGCCATCGTGTGGAACTTCGGCGCGCTGGCGCCGATGGCCCAGGTGAGCCAGCAGACAGGATTCCTCCTGCAGGGCGACGCCGAAGCCGAGGCGATCGTCAACACCGGCAAGCAGTGGAAGACGTCGGCCGATGCCGGCTGGACGCTCCTGCCCATCGACCGCAAGGCGATCTTCTACGAGTACTTTGTCGCCGGGCCCGGAGAGCAGATCGACGGCGCGAAGCGCGCCTGGGGCTGGGAGCGCCTCGAGTTCGACGACGCGGCATGGACGCCGGCAGAAGAGATTGGCGTCGCTGCGCCGCGAGCGATCCGCGACAGCCCGTCACGCTGGTTCCTGGTGCCGCGCGCGATCCCGCTGCATGGAGGACGAGCCCGAACGGCTGTCACGCGTCGTGCGTGCCGAGGGCGGCGACGTGCCTGCAGGCGTGCTGAAGGGAGAGGCGCGATGGGTCGTCCCGGCGCGCGCCAAGGTGACGGCGCTGCTGGATCGCGCGATGCTGACCACCGGATACCCGGAGGTGGTGGTCAGTGGTGGCAAGGGCGCGCGGATCACACTCACCTACGCCGAGGCGCTTCGCGAACGCCGCGCCGACGGGAAGAAGGGAGACAAGGGCCACCGGAACCAGACCGATGGCAAGGTCATCACCGGGCTTACCGACCGATTTCTCCCGGATGGCGGCCAGAATCGCATCTTCACGCCGCTCTGGTGGCGGACGTTCCGATATGTCGAAGTGGCGGTCGAGACCGGAGACGAGCCGGCGACCATCAGCGACATGCGCTCGAGATTCTCCGCCTATCCGGCGACGCTGAAGGCGAAGTTCACGTCGAGCGATCCGGCGCTCCGCACCATCTTCGACGTGGGCTGGCGAACGGTGCGGCTCTGCTCGCACGAGACCTACATGGACACGCCGTACTGGGAGCAGCTCCAGTACATCGGCGACGCGCGGATCCAGGCGCTGGTGACTCTGTACCTCTCGGGCGACGACCGGCTCGTGCGCAACGCCATCCAGCAGTTCGACGAGTCGAGGATTCCCGATGGCATCACCCAGAGCCGCTACCCCACGGAGCTGCCGCAGCTCATCCCGCCGTTCTCGCTTTTCTGGATCGGCATGCAGCACGACGTCTGGTGGTACGGCGGCGATCGCGCGCTCGCGAAGCGCTACCTCGCAGGCAACCGCAGCGTGCTCGACTGGTTCAACGCGCGGCTGGCGTCCTCGGGCCTGCTCGGCCCGCTCGAGTGGTGGAACTACGCCGACTGGATCGACGGCTGGCCGCATGGCGAGCCGCCCTTCGTCGATGGCGGCGAGAGCACGATCCTGAGCCTGCAGCTCGCGCTCGCGCTGCGTGAAGGCGCCGATCTCGAGCAGGCGGTCGGCTCGGCTGCGGTCGCGGCCGAATACCGCGCGAGGGCGGATCGGCTGGTCGCCGCCGTCCGGACCGCGGCGTGGGACGCCGCGAAGGGACTTGTCGCCGACATCCTCCGCGAAGACGACGTTCAGCCAGCACGCCAACACGCTCGCGGTGCTTGCCGATCTCGTCCCCGCCGCCGAGCAGAAGACGCTCATGCAGAAGACGCTCGACGACGAGACGCTCACGCAGGCGACCTACTACTTCAAGTTCTATCTGTTCCGCGCCCTGGCGAAGGCCGATCTCGCCGAACGCTATCTCGATCAGCTCGCGCCATGGCACACGATGCTCGGTCTCGGCCTCACGACGTGGGCCGAGAAGCCCGAGCCCACGCGCTCGGACTCCCACGCCTGGAGCGCGCACCCCAGCCTCGACTTGCTGACCACAGTCGCAGGCATCCAGCCGGCCGAGCCGGGCTTCGGCCGCGTCCGGCTGCAGCCGTCGCTCGGAACCCTCACCTCGCTCGACGCCGCCATTCCGACGCCGAAGGGCGACGTCGTCGTCAGCTACACGCGCGAGGGCGCGAGGCTTCTTGCGTCGGTGACGCTGCCGGCCGGGGTATCCGGCACACTCACGTGGGGCGGCCGCACGGCCGCGCTCGTGCCAGGCCCGCAGCGCGTCGCGCTCGAGTAGCGTCAATCACAGAGACACGGAGATCACAAAGACTCACCGAGAATGAACTTGGCGGCGTGCGGATGAACCCTGGCGTTGGGGTTCATCCGGGCGTTGCCAAATTCGTTCTCTGTGTGTCTCTGTGTCCTTTGTGTCTCTGTGGTTGACGTACGTGATCAGGCGAGCAGCCGCCGCGCCAGCGCTTCGTAGGCGTCCGCCGCGCGCTCGAGCTCGTCGATGCCGACGTGCTCGTCGGCGGTGTGCGCCAGGAGCACCGAGCCGGGGCCCACCAGCAGCGGCTCGCCCCATCGGTCCAGGAACGGGATGTCGGTCGTGAACGGAAACGACGCGGTCTCGAAGCCGTCGAGGATCTTCAGGCGCACGGCTGGCACCTCGAGGACGTTCGACGTCTCCACCAGGTCCCGGATGGCGTTCAGCGCCGGCTCGAGGTCGGCGACGGGCCCGACGGTGCGGAACATCACCTCGGCCTCGGCGTGTGGCGAAACGACGTTGGGCGCGATGCCGCCGGAGATCAGTCCGATCGTGTAATGCGTGCGCCCAAGAAAATCGTCGTCTGGCAGTGTCTGCGCCCTGAGGCGCACGAGCGCGTCGAGCAGCTTGTCGATCGCCGACTCGCCGAGATCGGGACGCGACGAGTGCGCGGCGCGGCCAAGCGCCGACAGCTTCACGCGGAGGATGCCGCGTGTCGCGGAGGCGACGCGGCCGTCGGTCGGCTCGCCGTTGACGAGGAATCGGCACCCGGAGGCGAGCGGATGCATGTTGGCGGTCTTCGCGCCGTCGCTGCCGCGCTCCTCGCCGACGACAAACACCATCCCGACACGCCGCTCCCCGGCGGCGCGAAGCCGTTCCGCGGCGATCACCTGGGCCGCGAGCGTGCCCTTCGCGTCGCACGACCCGCGGCCGAACAGCATGTCGCCCTCGGTGCGGCTGGGAAAGAACGGCGGCACGCAGTCGAAGTGCGTGGAGAAAACCACCTGCGGCGCGTCGAGCGTGGCGATGACGTTCACGCGATCGGCGGTGACTGCCTGCGCGTCCACCGTCCAGCCGAGATACCGCAGGTACGCGGCCAGCCATTGACCGCAATCGCCTTCCCGGCCGGTGGTGGAATCGATGTCGACGAGCGTGCGGGCGAGGGGAACGAGCGCTAGCGAATCCAACGTTCGAGCTCCGTCCGGGTGTCGGTCTTGTCGTCCCGATACTTCACGATGACTGGCGTCGAAAGCGACAGCCCCCAGTCCTTGCCGGCGCCGACGGTGACGGCCCGCGCGCCGGGCACCACGACCGCCCCTTCGGGAATCACGATCGGCTGGCCCTCCGCGGGCTTCAGGATCCGGCCGTTGGGCAGATCGTAGACCGGCGTCGAGCCGGTGAGCACGGTGCCGGCGCCGATGACGGCTCGCCGCTTCACGACGGCGCCTTCGTAGATGCCGGTGTTGCCGCCGACCAGGACCTCGTCCTCGACGATCACCGGCAGCGCCCCCACCGGCTCGATGACGCCGCCAATCTGCGCGCCGGCGCTGACGTGCACCTTCGCGCCAATCTGCGCGCACGAGCCGATCAGCGCGTGGCTGTCGACCAGCGTGCACTCGCCGACGTAGGCGCCGATGTTGATGTACATCGGCGGCATGCAGATGACGCCGCGGCCGACGAAGGCGCCTTCCCGCACGGCCGATCCGCCCGGCACGAGCCGCACCTGCCGGTCGAGCGCGAACGGCTTGATCGGCATCGTGTCCTTGTCGAAGAACGGCCACTTGCCGTGGTCCATCGACACGTCCACCAGGCGGCCGAACCGGAACCCGAGCAGGATGCCCTTCTTCACCCACGCGTTCACGCGCCAGCCGGTGGGCTCCTGCGCATCGGGCTCGGCCGCACGGACGGTGCCCTCGCCCAGCGCATCCCGAAGCCGGACGAACGCGCCGCGCGCCGTCAGCGCCTCGGCCTTGTCGCCCTGTCCGAAGAGCTCTTCGATCTGTTCACGGAGTTCTGCCATGTTCCGGCCTTCAGTTCTCGGTCTTCCGCCTTCCGCCTTCAGGAATTCTGCGGATTGAGGCCCGCGGCCAGCAGCGTCTCCCTGATCTTCCCACGGCTGGCCTCCGACGGCGGCACCATCGGCAGCCGGTAGACGTCGCTGCACAGGCCGAGCATGGCGAGCGCCGCCTTCACCGGAATCGGATTCGACTCGATGAAGTTGACGAGCATCAGCGGCAGCAGCGCCTGGTGCTCGGCGCGCGCGGCGGCGAAATCGCCGGCGAGCGCGGCGTTGACCAGCGCCGCCATCCGGTCCGGCACGATGTTGGAGGCCACGGAGATCACGCCGCGGCCGCCGACCGCCATCAGCGGCAGCGCCAGCGCATCGTCGCCGCACAGGACCTGGAATTCCGGCGGGACGACGCGGCAGACCTCGCACATCTGGGTCATGTTGCCGGATGCTTCCTTGACGCCGACGATGGTGGGAAGCGTGGCGAGCCGGGCCAGCGTCTTCGGCTCGACATTGCAGCCGGTGCGTCCGGGTACGTTGTAGACGATGATCGGCAGCGAGGTCTTCGAGGCAATCGCCTGGTAGTGCTGGAACAGGCCTTCCTGCGTCGGCTTGTTGTAGTAGGGCGTCACCGACAGCAGCCCCTGGACGCCGAGCGCCTCGGTAGCGTGCGCGAGCTCGGCAATCTCGGCCGTGTCGTATCCGCCGACGCCGGCGAGCACCGGGATTTTTCCGGCGCAGACTTCGACCGCAATCCGGACCAGCGTCTCGCGCTCCGATCGCGACAGCGTCGGCGTCTCTCCCGTGGTACCGCAGGGGACGACGAAGTGCACGCCTCCCTTCACCTGCCGCTCCACCAGGCGCCGGAATGCGGCCTCGTCCACCGCTCCCGAGGCGGTGAACGGCGTCACCAGCGCTGTGCCCACTCCAGACCAGTCAGTCATGCCATCCACTCCACGTCACGCATCTACACTCCCAGCACGTCACGCATCGAGTACCACCCGCGCTTGCCGTGAACCCACCGCGCGGCCGCCAGTGCGCCCCGTGCGAAGGTGCCGCGATCGCGCACGCCGTGCGTCAGCGTGATGGTCTCCGACGGCCCGTCGAAGCCGACCGAGTGGATGCCGGGCACGTGTCCGGCCCTCGATGCGGCCACGTCGATGACCCGCCCGTAGCCCGCGCGCTCCATTGCCGCCTTGATGCCGAGCGCGGTCCCCGACGGCGCGTCGAGCTTCTTGTCGTGATGGATCTCGTGCACCCACGCGCCGAAGGCCGGCTGGTCCTTGAGCAGGCTCGCCGCGTGCGCGGCCATCGCCTCGAAGAGGACGGCGCCGACCGAGAAGTTCGGCGCGGCGACGACGCCGATGCCGGCGGTCTCGCAGGTACTCACGCAGCGCATCTCGCAGGTCGTTCCAGCCAGTCGTGCCGATGACGGCGTTCAGGCCGAGCGCGGCGTACCGCCGCAGGTTATGCGCGACGGCCTGCGGCGTGGTGAAGTCGATGGCGACGTCGACGTCGCGCCAGGCGCCGTCCTGCAGGCCCTGCCCGGACTCGTTGCCGTCGACGTCCAGCACACCCGCCACGTGACAGCCGCACTCCGGCGCCAGCCGCTCGACGAGCTGCCCCATGCGCCCGTGCCCGACGATCAGGATTCGTGTGTCCATCAAAAGAAAAAGCCGCCGACCGGGGATTCCGATCGGCGGCTTGGGTTGTACTCAGGTCTGTTTCGCCTGGCTGTCAGGCGTAGAGCACGGCCATTCCGCCACTGGGGCTTCGCTTTCGCGTCGTGATGGCACAGATGCACATTGACGGCGAGTATACGAGTCCGCTGACGGCACCGTCAAGCCAGCGCGAATCGTTGTCACGGCGTTGGCAGTCACGCTGCGATCGAGTCATGACGATCATCCGCAGATTGCGCAGATGACGCCGATTCCGCCACGACGCCCTCGTTGAGCTTTGAGCTCACGGAGTGCGGGCGTCACCAAACGTAAGCCGATCGCGGGCGCCGGGCAAAGCCCGGGCGAAGTCCGACGTGGCTCGCTTCGCGGCCAGCGCCCCGATCGGCTCGACATCTGCGATATCTGCGGAATCTGCGGATAGATCGGACAAGCGCACGCGCCCTTCGCTCAGATGGTCTTCAGCGTGCCGCTGTGCGAGAGGTCCGTGTTGCGCACGAGGGCGAGCACGGCTATCACCGCGAAGAGCGGAATGATGCTGGCGCCGATCAGGATCGGCGCAAACGAGAGGCGATCGGAGATGGTGCCGATGAGCAGCGTCGCGGCGATCGTGCCAATGCCCGCGCCGGTGCCGCTCAGGCCGCTGACCGAGGCGACCGAGCCGGTCGGGTACACGTCGGCCGGCAGGTTCAGGATCATCGTCGAGACGGCGGCGTAGCAGAACGTCGAGATTGCGAAGCAGGCGACGAGCACCGCGAACGAGTCGATCCACACGGTCGGCGCAAGCAGGGTCATGCCGAGTCCGCCGACGAGCACGACGATCTTGCGCGCCCAGCCGACACTCCAGCCGCGGGCGATCAGCCAGCTCGAGATGCCGCCGCCGGCGAAGTTACCGAGATCGGCCGCGAGAAACGGCACCCAGAACGCCAGCAGGCTCTCTTCGAGCCGATACCCGCGCGCGACGAGGTAGATGGCGAACCAGTCGGTGATGAAGAACCAGACGGGATCTGTCAGAGCCTTGCCGATGACGATGCCCCAGGTCTGCGGCAGCGCCAGCAGCGTGCGATACGGCAGCGGCGGCGAGCCGGCGGCCGTCTGTTCGTCGCGGCCGGCGAGGATGTAGGCGCGCTCCTCGGCCGAGATGCGCGGATGCTGCTCTGGCGGGTGATACATGAGCCGCCAGGCAACCAGCCACAGCAGCCCCAGCGAGCCGGTGACGACGAAGGCCGGCCGCCAGCTGTCGAAGTAGTGGTACGCGCCGAGCGCGATGAAGGGCGCGACGGCTCCGCCCACCGACGACCCCGAGTCGAACAGCGCCACCGCCCAGCCGCTTTCCTTGCGCGGGAACCACTCGGAGACGGCCTTGGTCGCGCCGGGCCAGTTCGCCGACTCGCCGAGCCCGAGGAGAAATCGGCAGAAGGCGAGACTGCGGAATCCCGTAGCCAGCGACGTCGTCATCGCCGCGATCGAGTAGAAGGCGACGCTGATCGTGAGCCCCGTGCGCGTTCCGATGCGATCGAGCAGGCGGCCCGACAACGCCTGCCCGCCGGCGTAAGCGACGCGGAACGCGATGATCAGCATCGCGAAGTCGGTGTTGGTCCACTGGTACTCGGTCTTGATGTACGGCGCGAGCACCGACAGCGTCTGCCGGTCGATGTAGTTGATGACGGTCGAAAGGAACAGCAGCCCGCCGATGTACCAGCGAAGCCTCATGCACGCCCCAGCAGCGACGCCGACTCGCGATCGAGGAAGAGGGTCGTGTCGGCGTGCGTCTGCAGAATCGAGGCGGGCACCATCGGTGTGACCGGGCCGTTCACCGAGTGACGCACGGCGTCGGCCTTCCGCCGATCCGGCACCATGCACAGGATCCGTCGCGACGCCAGAATCTGGGTCACCGACATCGAGATCGCACGCGCCGGCACCTCGTCCAGCGACGAGAACCAGCCCTCGCCGACCTGCTGTCGACGGCAGGCCTCGTCGAGGGAAACGATGAGGTAAGACTCGCGCGTGTCGAAGTCGGCCGGCGGGTCGTTGAAGGCGAGATGCCCGTTCTCGCCAATCCCGACGAAGGCGACGTCCACCGGCGCGGACTGGATCTCGCGGCCCACGGTCTGGCACACCAGCTCGACGTCGCCCTCGCCGTCGAGCAGGTGCACGCGCCGGATGCCGGCCGGTCCGATCAGCCGCTCCTGCAGGTATCGACGGAAGCTCGCCGGATGCGTCGGCGGCAGTCCGAGGTACTCGTCGAGATGGAACAACTCGACGCTGTCCCAGGGCACGTCGCCGATCTCGAGAAGTTGCTGGAGGAAATGGAACTGGGATGCGCCGGTCGCGGCGATCACCCGCGCCGAACCGCGGGCGGCCACGGCATCCTGGATGGCAGCTGCCGCTTCGGCGGCCGCGTGGCGGCCGAGCGAGGGGGGGTCGTCGAAGATACGGATGTCCACGGCAGTCGGGCCGAGTTAAGGCCGACACGCCGCCGCGGGTCAAGCCCTATCGCGTGATCAGCTTGAGCACCACGATCAGCGCCCACGTGCCGCAGTTGAACAGCAGGGCCTCCGCCGGGTTGCCGGCGACGCGACGACGCAGCCGCTGCCACTCGAGGTCGCTCACCATCACGTCGACAGTTCGCATGTGCGCTCCTCTTCGCAGTCGAGGTGCCGTGAAACCGTGTGCAGGCAGCCTGGACGGAGACCGCCCGACCAGCTGGGCCATTGAACTCGTAAACTCCAGTAATGTCAAGCGGTTACGCGACGAGCGAACGACTGGAACCGCACCCGGGCTTGCCGCCGCGATGACACCGCGTCAGACTTGGCCGACGGCCATGACGACACCTCGCACGCGTCCACGGGTTCCAGCGCAGGAAGCATTTGCCGCAAGGCGCGACGAGTTCGCCGACCTGCCGCTCGACGAACGATTTGCCCGGATTTTCACGACCAATCTCTGGTCGTCCGACTCGCGTTCCGGAGTGGGCTCAGAGCTCGACGCGACGGCTGGCTTGCGCGAACAGCTGCCCGCGCTGCTGCGAGAGATCGGCGCGACGAGCCTGCTGGATCTGCCCTGCGGAGACTTCGGCTGGCTCAGCACGGTGGCGCTCGATCTCGACTACATCGGCGCCGACATCGTCGACGACCTCGTGCGGAGGAACCAGGAACGCTACGGTGGACCTCGCCGCACGTTCCGCCGGCTCGAATCTCACCATCGACGAGCTCCCGCGCGCGGACGTCGTGCTCTGCCGCGACTGCCTGGTCCACCTCTCGTTCGCGCACGTCTTGCAGGCGCTCGCGAACGTCCGCCGCAGCGGCGCGACGTGGCTGCTGACGACGACGTTTCTCGAGCATCACGAGAACGCCGACATCGAGGACGGCGACTGGCGGATGCTGAACCTCACCTGCGCGCCGTTCAACCTGCCGGCGCCTGCGCTGGCCCTGGTCGAAGGCTGCCGCGAGAGCGAGGGCGCCTACGCGGATAAGGCGCTGGGATTGTGGAAGGTCTCGGAATTGACGATTGCGGATTGACGGTTGACGACTAAGTCGTCGGGCAACGCTCCCGCTCGTGCTGAACGCGGGGAGACAAGCTAACGACGATGACCGATCAATGAGCGGATCGTCGAACTGCTTGTTGCGCAGCTTTCGAGCACGGAGCGGCGGCTTACCCGGGCTTAACCGTCAATCGTCATTCTGCAATCGTCAATGTCACGCTCTTCGAGACCGCCAGCCGTCCACCGCGACGGCGACGACGATGATCGCGCCGATGATGATCTCCTGGATGTAGTTCGGCCATCCCATCTGCTGGCTGCCGTTGCGGAGCACCGCCATGATGGTCGCGCCAATCATCGATCCCAGGATCGTCCCGACTCCGCCGCTGAGCGATCCGCCGCCGATGACCACGGCGGCGATGATGTCGAGCTCGGTGCCGATCGCCACGGTCGGATCGCCTTGCCGCAGCCGCGACATCTGCATCACGCCGGACAGACCGACGAGCAGCCCCGCCAGGCCGTAAATCGAGACCTTCAGGCGATCCACGGCGATGCCGCAGGCGCGTGCGGCCGCCTCGTTGGAGCCGACGGCAAAGACGCGGCGGCCGAACACCGTGTAGCGCAGCACCAGCGAGGCGGCCACGGCGAGGAAGCACGGTGAGCCAGACGCCCGGCGCGACAATCAGCCACTCCGGCTGCGGGAACGTCACCGCGAGCTCGTTTACCCAGGTCGGCGGCACGTTCACGGTCTGCTGCCCGGCGATCCACTTGGCGACGCCGCGCGCCATGCCGAGCGTGCCCAGCGTCGCGATGAACGGAATCACGCGCAGGCGGGTGATCAGCAGGCCGTTCAGCACGCCGACCGCGCCGCCGGCCGCCACGGCGTAGACGACCGCGAGCGGCGGGCTGACGCCGTCGCGAATCGAGATCGCGGTGACGACGCCGGTCAGCGCGATCACCGATCCCACGGACAGGTCGATGCCGCCGCTGACGATGATCATCGTCATGCCGATGGCGCCGAGCGCGACGATCACCGTCTGCGCGACGACGATGCGGAAGTTGCGCACCGAAAGGTATTGGTCGGGCGTGTCGGTGAGCAGCGCGAAGACCGCGATCACGCCCACCAGCCCAAGGAACGGGCCCAGCGTCGAGAGCCACGAACGGGATCCGAGTGTTGACGTCGTCTCAGCCATGGTCGGTCACGGCCATCCGTGAGCCGCCACTGTACAGTGCAAAGTAGTGAGTGCGAAGTGCAAAGTGAGCAATCGTGACGGACAGGTGAATGATGTGTCAGGCGACAAGCTGCTTGTACTCGGTCAGTCTGATGGCCGGACCATCTCCACGAACGGCTTGTAGTTGCGCAGAGATTCGAGATCGGCGTCGCTGTGAAAATCGAGCCCGTAGGCGAAGCCCTGTGTCAGCGCGTCGCGCAACAGGTCGACCGCGCGCTGAGGCTCACCGAGCAGCGCGGCAATGCGGGCGAGCCCGTAGGTGGCCAGCACGCCCACGAACGGGTGCTGATGGACGTCCCGGCTTCGCAACCGCGCCAGTTCGGCAGAAAAGCCGCGGGCACGGCTGGCGTCGTTGGTACGGGCGGCGATGGAACCCTGGTAGGCGACGTATCGCACGTCACCGGGATTCTCGGCCGCCAGAACAATGAGCAGCGCGCGTGCCTCGTCCCATCGCTCCGCCAGATACAGTGAACGAGCGAGCCCAGCACGATGCGCATGGCTCGCCGCGACATCAGGAGGCCGACTGCGGTACCAGTCGATGGCTCGAGCCGCCAGCTTCAGTGACTCATCTCGGTACCCGTGCGCGCGCAGTTCCTGCGCGGTGCCTTCAATGACGTCGCCAGGTGTGTACTGCGGGCCGGCCCCTGCCGTGATTGACAGGCTTTGGTCGATCGCGCGGTGCACATCAGCCACACGCCCCAGGCCGACAAGGGCTCGCGCCTCCGCCGCGAGAAACTCCAGTGCCCCGGGCGCATGCTGTTGTGCCAGTTCGGCGTGCTGCCGCTCACGACCGTACTCGCCCAGTAGGTGCAGCGCCTGCAAGAAATAATACGCGCCGGAAGGTGCCGATGCTGTGTCGAAGGGTCCGTTCATCGAAACGACCCCTGTCGTACGCGTTGACAGCCGCTCGAGGGCGGTTCACCATGACCGCGTGCTGCACGAGATTGTGGTTGACAAGGAAGCTCGTGGGGACTGACCGCTCGAGGTCCTGCAGGAGCCGAAGTGCCTGCGCCAGCCGCTGTTCCCGGCGTGCTCGCAGAAACTCGACCAACAGCCGTTCCGCAGGGGTGAGGCGATCCCACTCGCCCTCCATGCGCGCCACGACGGCCTCCTGTTTCTTGAATTCTCCTCGATTGCCGTGCGCGAAATAGGCGATCACCAGCGGCAGCAGGAACTCGGGATCCTTCTCGAGCGCCCGCTCGAGATGCTTCAACGCTCGGGGGTAGTCACTATGGAACGTTTCCAGGCCGCCGCGGTATTCGCGGTAGGCGTCGAGCGTGGGCGGATGCGACACGGCGTGGAGGCCGCCGAAGAACTCGTCGAAGTGGATGGCGATCGCGCCCGCCACTTTCTGCTCCATCACGTGAAGTGCGTCGGCAGGCTGCGATCGCAATCCGGTGACAGGCGCTGTGCCGTGGAGCAACCGACCGCTCGCCCCGTCGAGCAGCCGCGCCTGAAACTCCAGCTCGTTCCCCTGGGCGTAATAGGTTCCCGTCACAATGAGCGACGCGCCCGGGTCGGCGACAAGCGCTCCCGCCTCGCTCGTTGAACCGGGTCCCATCCGGACTGGTCGCGGCACGGCCTGGGTGCCGCTCACGCCGGCAAGCGTCCGAATGATGCGCTCAGCGACCAGCTGGCCCAAGGCATCGAGCGAGACGTCGCCAGTCCGGTTCTCGAAAAGGGCGATAGCGACCCTGTTGACGTTTGCGGGCGGGGGAGGCGCGGGCACAGGGCTTCTCCCGGCCGAGCCCGTGATCGGCACGGACCGAAGCCGCTCGTTACCGTCTGTACGCGACAGGTAGATCGCGGCTGAGAGTCCGGCGATTGCCAACGCCGCCAACCCAACCAGCAGCCGAGTCCCGCGGGTACGCCACAGCGCGCCCAGCGTCCCACCCCGTGGAACATTGACGTTCTGGCCTTCTGAGGCCACGAACGCACGCGGCGTGTCGGGGCCTTGGGGCACGGGGACATCGCGTCGTGGTGGTGGGTGTCCGCTACCGACCTCCGCCAACGCTTCTCGGACGTCATCGTTCGCGGGTGCCGACGCGACGGGAGCGATGAACCGGTACCCCCGTCGCGGAATGGTCTCGATGAACCGCGGCGAGGACGCCGAGTCGCGGAGCGCATGCCGCAGCCTGTTGACGACGACGTTGAGGCCGGCGTCGAAGTCGACGAATGTGTCGTCGGGCCAGAGGGCTGCCCGCAGCGCCTCCCGAGTGACCAGCTCGCCCGGGCGGGCCAGCAGCATGCCCAGCACCTGCCGCGGCTGCTCCTGCAGTCGGGTGCAGTGCGCCGCGTTCCAGAGGTCGCCCGTCTCGGCGTCGAACGCGAAGACGCCAAATCGGACGAGGCGCGACGAGCGCGTGAGCATCCTGCCCTGGCTGGTGAGGGACCCCTAGATGGTAAACGAAGACCCGCCGTGTGTGCGAACACGGGCCGTTCGGTTACGCCACGTGTTATCTGCCGGCGTAAATCACTGACTTCATGGATGTTCGGGTTTAACAATCCTTCTAGGCGCCGTCAATTGCGCGCCGAGAGCCACGCGCCCAGCATACGGCTGACCAGGAGGGCAGATGCGGTGCTGGTGTCGCTCTCACGTGGCTCGCCGGCTGCGCCGGGCAGGGCCGGCCGCCATCATGGTCGCCGGCCTGGCGACCGTGAGCATGCCGGCTCATGGCGGACAGAACCCTGGGGAGCCGACGCTGTTCCTCGATCGCCCGGCGGCGAGGGCGTTGCCGCTCGCGGTGGTCAGCGCGGTCGGGGTCAGCGCAGTCGGCTTCGCAGCGCCGCCTCAGGCCGCGGAGTGGGAATCGGATCTGAGGGCCATCGAGGGACCGCCTGGCGTCCAGCGTCTGGTGACCGGGATGTGGCACGCCTCGCCGGCGTTCCGGCGACAGTGCACACGACTGACGGCAGAGTCGGCCAGCGTACACGTTTCCTTCGATCGGTTGGCCAACGGGCCAGCTTGCCATGCCAGGACGCGGATCGATCACGGCTCTGGCCGGACCCGGGCATACGTGCTTCTCAAGCCAGGCACCGACCTGGCGCGCCACCTGGCCCACGAGATCGAGCACGTCCTCGAGCGGCTCGACGGCGTCAACCTGCAGTCGGGCGCAGCCAACGGCCTGCATGGCATATACGTCGTCGCCGACCTGACGTTCGAGACCGAGCGCGCGATCGCCGCCGGCAAGCAGGTTGCGGCCGAAGTCGAGCGGGCGGGACGCTGATGCCGCTGCGTGCCGGGCTGATGATCGCGATGGCCCTCATGGTCGCGCATGCGCGTGCGGACGGCCCATACCCGCCTGTCCGCACCGTGCTCCGACAGGCGTTCGCGACGTTCGGCGCCGTCGAGCGCGCGGCTCTCAGTGGCGATGGGCGTTTCGTTGCGTTCGTCTCTACCAAACCGTTGGTACCCGCGGATCGCAACTCGTTCCGGGACGTGTATGTCTTCGACCGTGAACGGGCCCTGCTCTCGCTCGAGTCGATCACGCGCGACGGCGAGTCGGGGAACAGCGGATCGGGGAGTCCGTCGCTTTCGGCCGACGGGCGGTACCTGGCGTTCGATTCTGACGCGTCCAACCTGCTGGCGCGGGCCGATCGGCAAGTGCATTCCAACGTCTTCGTCCGTGATCGGACGACGGGCATGATACGCCTGCTGTCGATCGCTCCTGATCGCGGCCCGTCAAACGGGTCGAGCGATCGCCCCGTCATCAGCGCCGACGGGAATATTGTCGCCTTCACAACTGCCGCGACGAATCTCATGTCGAGTTCTGACGGCAACGGCGGCGAGCGCGACGTATATCGGTACCGCATCGACACCAGCGAGGTCAGCCGGGTGAGTGCGGCGGACGCGGCGCAGGATCACACGACTATGACGTTCGGGCCGGCCCTGTCCCACGACGGACACGTGATGGCCTTTGTGACCACGGCCGGAGCCGGCGTGCCGGATCCTTTCAGGCTCGACGTCGTCGTGCGAGATTTCACCTCGAGCACGGTCACGTGTATCAGCTGCTCAGAGGGGGCGCGCACGACCAGGCGGCGCGCCCATTCACCGTCGGTGAGCGGAGACGGGCGCTTCGTGGCGTTCGTGCTGATGACCGTGAACGGACAGTTATCCCGCACCGACATCGTCCTGCACGACCGGCGGACGTCCACCAGCGTCGTCGTCACGCGCGACGCCAACGGCAACAGCGCACGCCCACAGATGACGGCAGACGGCCGCCTCGTCGTATTTGATTCGACCGCCTCGAATCTCCCTTGTGGCCCATGCACCCAGCGGGTCGCTGACGACAATCTCGTGACGGACATCTATGCGTTCGATCGCACCACCGGGACCTTCATGCGCCAGAGCGGCGCACACGCACGCTGGTGGACGCCCAGCGTGAGCCCGGTGGCCGACGCCCTCGGCACGACCATCGTCTTTTCCTCGCGTCAGCCATTTGGGGATGGGGATCCAACGGCGGACTTCGATCTGTTCGTTTGCACTCCGGCCTGCCCATGACAGCGAGGATTCTTTCACGATCGCGGCTGACGAGACTGATATGAAAGTGGAGGACCGAACCATGACGATCCAAACAACCAAACGGTCGATCAGCGGTGTGACCCCTCTCGGGCTCTTGACGTCATTGATTGCTGTCGCATGGGTGTGGTCCGTGGCTGCGGATGGTGAGCGGGCCTTTGCTGCCACCGGCGGCGATGCAGTCACTATCTGGAACGCAAATGCCGGTGTGGCTGCCACCGAGGCGTGCCTCGCCCCCCTCAACAACCCACTCCATGAATCGCGCATCTACGCGATGATGCACGTCGCCATTCACGATGCGCTCAATGCCATAGACCGTCGCTCTCGCCCGTACGCTTTTGACGCGCAGGCGGAGGAGGGCGCTTCTCCTGACGCTGCTGTTGCTGCGGCGGCGCGAGATGTGCTGGTCCCGGTCATCGCTCAACTGCCTCTCGAGCTCCACACTCAAGCGTGCATCGATGCGGGCGTAGCAAGCGTCGAAGCCGCCTACACAACGGCGCTGGCCGCAATCCCCGCTGGCGAGGCCAAGGCGCAGGGTATTGCGGTTGGACAGGCCGCTGCTGCCGCCATACTCGACCTGAGGGCGGAGGACGGCGCGGTTGGGCCATTTCTCAACTTCGCGTGCCCGCAGGACACCGACCCCGGGGAGTATCAATGCACGCCGGGTACCCCGTTCATCGTTTTTGAGGGGTGGGCTAACGTCATCCCCTTCGTCCTGCACCACAGCTCACAGTTCCGCCCGGGGCCGCCTTATGCGGTAGACAGGCAGAAGTACACGGCTGACTTCAACGAAGTGAAATCTCTGGGCGGCGATGACGTCACTACTCCCAGTGCACGCACCGCCGACGAAACCGAAATCGCCCTCTTCTGGTGGGAAAGCTCCCCGCTGAAGTGGAACCGGATTGCGAGAACCGTTTCCGCTGACCAGGGACTCACACTCTGGGAGAACGCCCGGCTATTCGGGCTGCTCAACATGGCGCTTGCAGACGGCTATATCGCCATGGTCGATTCCAAGAACCACTACAACTACTGGCGCCCGGTCACCGCTATTCAGACAGGGGACACGGACGGCAATCCAGATACCGTCGGCGACCCGACATGGACACCGCTTCGCCCCACTCCTCCAAACCAGGACTACGCCTCGGGTCACTCGATTGAAGGTGGGGCGGGTGCCGAAGTGTTGAGGCAGTTCTTCGGCACTGACGAGATCAGCTTCGAGGACTGTAGCGCGACGCTGCCTGCGGGGAGCACCTGCAGCGATGCGACACCGGTATTCCGCTCCTATACCAGCTTCGCTCAGGCGGCGGTCGAGAACGCCTATTCGCGCATCCTCATCGGCTTTCACTTCCGCAAGTCGGTCGAAGAAGGGACCGAGTATGGTCGGAAACTCGGCAAGCGCGCCGCCAATCTCTACCTACGTCCAGTGCACTGAGTGGATTCTGCCGGAGTAGTTCAATTCGCTTGATGGCGGCGCTTGAAATCACGCCCGACGGCTTTCGGACGCGATTCTCCGAATGCCGTTGAGGCGCGATTTCATCTCGACAGCTTGATCGCGGCGACGACTAGGCTACGCGGTTGCGTCGATAGCTGCGTGCAGCACGCGCTCCGGCGTCCACTCGCCTATCGGGCGCACCGGCGAGAGCCGTCCGCGGCTCATCACCGCCAGCTGATCGCACAGCCCGAACAGCTCGGGCAGATAGGAGCTCACCATCAGAATCGCCTTGCCCTGCGCCGCCGCCGCGGCGATGACCTCGTAGATCTGCGCCTTGCTGCCGATGTCGACGCCCCGCGTCGGCTCGTCGAGCAGCAGCACGTCGGCGTCCTGGTGGAGCAGCCGCCCGAGCGCGACCTTCTGCTGGTTGCCTCCGGACAGCGTGCGGACCGGCTGATCGGGGTCGTGCGCCTTGATCCCGAGGTCGGCAATCCAGCGCCTCGTCTGCGCGCGTTGCGCGCCCAGCCGCAGCCACCCCTTCGGCGCGCACGTCCGATAGCCGGTCAGCGTCAGGTTGTCGGCCACCGACATCGGCAACGCGAGTCCTTCGCCCTTCCGGTCCTCGCTCAAGTAGCCGACACGCTGCCGGATGCGCGCGGAGGGCCTGGCGTGGAGCAGCGTCTCGGATCCGCCAATACGAACCGCGCCCGAGGCAACCGGCGCCAGACCGAACAGCCCGCGCACCAGCTCCGTTCGTCCGGATCCCATCAGCCCGGCCAGGCCGAGGATCTCGCCGCGCCTGAGCGTGAACGACGCCTGCTTCACGACCGGCGGGGCCGCAAGGTCGCGCACGTCGAGCACGACATCGCCCGGCGCGTGGCCGTGCCGGTCGGGAAACAGCTGGTCGACCGAGCGGCCCACCATGTGCGAGACCAGCACTTCGTTGCTCGCCGATCCGATAGGCCCGTGCGCGACGCTGCGCCCGTCGCGCAGCACGGTGAAGACGTCGGCGATCGCCCTCACCTCCTCGAGGAAGTGGCTGATGTAGATCAGCCCGATCCCCTCGCTGCGCAGGCGCCGGATCAACGCAAACAGGTGCTCCACGTCGTCGCGCTGCAGGCTGCTGGTCGGCTCGTCCATCAGGACGATGCGCGCGCGCGAGGCGACGGCGCGGCAGATCTCGACCACCTGCTGCGCGGCGATCGGCAGCGCGCCGACCGGGCGGTCCGGTCTGAGCTCGGGATGCGAGAAACTGCCGAGCACGTCGAGGGCCAGCGCCTCGGCCTCGGACCGGCGAAAAACCCCGCCCCGCGACGGCAGCCGCCCGAGCAGGATGTTCTCGGCGACGCTGAGGTGCGGGCAAAGCGAGAGCTCCTGGTGAATCAGCGCGACGCCGCGCTGGCTCGCGTCGTGCGGCGAGCCGGGCCGATACGCGGCGCCCGCCAGGTGCATCTCTCCGTCGTCCGGCGCGAGCGCGCCGGCGAGGATGTTCATCAGCGTGCTCTTGCCGGCGCCGTTCTCGCCGATGAGCGCGTGCACCTCTCCGGGCTGCAGCGCGAACGACACGCCGTCGAGCGCGACGGTCGGGCCGAACCGCTTGCGGATCCCGGTGAGAGTGAGGAGGTCCGCCATCAGACGCGATCGGCAATCACCGGATTCGACAGCACGCCAAGCCCCTCGACCTCGACTTCCACCACGTCGCCAGGCTTGAGGAAGATCGGCGGCTTCCTCGCGAAGCCGACGCCGGGCGGCGTGCCCGTCGCGATCACGTCGCCCGGCTCGAGCGTCACGGTCTGCGACAGGAACGACACGACGTGATCGATGCCGAAGATCAGCTGCTCGGTCGACGAGTCCTGCAGCGTCGTCCCGTTCACCCGGATCTGGATCCGCAGCTTGTGCGGATCGCCGGCGGCGTCGCGGGTGACGATCGCCGGGCCCATCGGCGCAAAGGTGTCGCAGGACTTGCCGCGCTGCCACTGGCCGTCGGCAAACTGCAGATCGCGCGCGCTGACGTCGTTCAGGTTCATGTAGCCCAGCACGTAGTCCCACGCCTTCTCGATTGGGACGTGCCTGGCTCGGCGGCCGATGACGACGGCGAGCTCCGCTTCGTAGTCCACCTGCGAAGACACGGCCGGAAGCACGATCGGCTGACCGGGCCCGATGACCGATGTCACGTACTTCGAGAACGTCACCGGTGACTTCGGCACTGGCATGTTGCTCTCTGCGGCGTGGTCCTTGTAGTTCAGGCCGATGCAGATCAGCTTGCCCGGCCGCGGCACCGGCGCCCCGATCGCGAGATCCGACAGCGGCAGTACCCGAACCGCGCGGCAGCGTCTCCACACGCGCCATGGTGCCGGCGAGCTGATCGTGAATCTGCCGCGCCTTCGGCAGCCACTCGTCGCCGAGATCGAACCAGGCGAGCAGCGGGACGTCCGCCGAGGCGTCCACCGCGACGGCGAAGTTCAGGACATGTACCCCATCGGGCAGCAGCGCGCCAGCGCGCGGCGACGACGAGGGCGAGGACTTGGGGGTGAAGGTGACGATTCGCATCGGAGGAAGATATCTGCCTAGTTGAGCTCGACCACGCCCTTGACGTAGTCCGGCGCCTCGTGCGCGCCGGCAAACGCGCCCGGCACGTCGTCGAGCGAGTGATAGCGATGGGTGATGAACGCGTCCACTTCGACCCGCCCGGTCTCGAGCAATCCCAGCGCCCGGCGATACGTCGTCGGCCGGCCGTCGGGCTCGAACCCGCCCGAGGCGCCGACCGGCGAGATGAGCGCCGGCTCGAGGAACTGCACGTTGTTCAGCACGCTCAAATCCACGCCGGCGTGCCCGTGGCCGTACAGCAGCACCGTGCCCTGCTTGCGGAGCAGCGACGGCAGCTGCGTGAACACCGAGCCGGCGCCCGCGGCATCGATGGCGTACTCGACGCGCCTCCCGGACGTGAGCTCGTCGACGGCCTCGCGCAGGTCGACGGCCGTGGGATCGATCGCCGTCGCGCCATAGCGCTCCGCGAAGCTGCGCTTCAGCGCGTTCGGCTCCGACACGATCACCTGGCCATCGAACGCGAGCGCGTTGCGCAGGTACTGCGTGAACAGCAGTCCGGCGGGCCCGCCGCCGAAGATCAGCACCGTCCGGACCTGATGGTCCTTCTGCTCGTGCCGCAGCTTGTACCGCGTCGTCGAGCGCTCGACCATGTCGCTGGAGTGAACGATGCAGGCCAGCGGCTCGGTCAGCGCCGCGCGATCGCGCGGCAATCCTTCGACGCGAATCGCGTTGACCGCCGGGACCGTGATGCACTCGGCGAGCGCGCCCGGAAGCCCGGTGATGCCGTGCTCGCCGTAGCCGGCGCATTGATGCGAGTCGCCGGTCGAGCAGTATTCGCAGAGCGGCCGGCCTTCGCTGACGCAGTTGCGCCCCTGATCCACGATGACGAGGTCGCCGGCCTTCAGGTCGCCGACACGGTTGCCGGCCTCCTCGACGACGCCGGCAAACTCGTGCCCGAGAATCTGCGGAGACTCCTCGAGCGGGACCAGGCGTCCGGTGGCGTCGCTGTGGTAGTTGCCGTGGCCGCTGAAGATGTGGAAGTCGGTGCCGCAGAGTCCGACGGCGGAGACGCGCAGCAGCACTTCGCCGGGACCTGGCGAGACGACCGGGACGTCGCGCACGTGCATGCGGCCCGGCGCCACGAGCACGGCTGCGCGCATCAGAGCGACACCGATTGCTCGGCCCAGATTCCGAACTCGCGGTGCTTGGTCTCCTCGGCCTTGGCCTGCACCTCGCCGGAAGCGACGCGCACGACGTGGTCGAAGACGCGCGAGCCGACCTCGTCGATCGTCTCTGTGCCGTCGATCACGCCGCCGGCAGAGAGATCCAGGTCGCGCGACATGCGCGTGTGGACACCGGTGTTCGACGCGAGCTTGACGACCGGCGCGATGGCGTTGCCGATGGTCGTGCCGCGGCCGGTCGTGAAGACGACGACCTGCGCGCCGGCCGCCACAAGGCCCGGCGTCGACTCCTGGTCGTAGCCGGGGCCCTGCATCAGCCAGAGCCCGTCCCCCTTCGGCACTTCGGCGTAGCCGGTGACGCCCTCGACGCGCGTGGTGCCCGCCTTGGCGATGGCGCCGAGCGACTTGATCGTGATGTTCAGCAGGCCGCCGGCGACGTTGCCCGGGCTCGGGTTCTCGTTGAGCACCGTGCCGAACTTCGAGGCGTATTCCTTGTACCAATCGACCATCGCGTAGACGGCTTCGCCGGTGGCGCGGTCCTTCGCCCGCTGCGCCAGGATGTGCTCGGCGCCGCAGAACTCCGGCACTTCGGTGATGAGCACGGTGCCGCCGGCGCCGACGAGCAGGTCGGCCGCGCGGCCGAGCGCCGGGTTGGCCGACAGCCCCGAGAAGCCGTCCGACCCGCCGCACTTCACACCGAGCGACAGCTCGTGCAACTGCGCCTCGGTGCGCGTGATGTCGTTGATCAGGGGCAGCATCGCCGCCACTTCCTGCAGCCCGCGGTCGATGACGGCCTGCGTGCCGCCGGTCTCCTGGATGCCGAAGCGGACCACGGGGCGGCCGAGATCGATGTGTTCCTGCTGCAGGTACTTCTCTACCTCCGTCAGGTTCGTCTTCTCGCAGCCCAGCCCGATGAAGATTACGCCGCCGACGTTCGGATGCGTCGCGTAGTTGGACAGCGTCCGCAGCATCACGTCGATGTTCGAGCCGTCGGAGCAGCCGCATCCCTTGTTGTGCGGAATCGCGACGACGCCGTCGACGTTCGGGTATTTCTCGCGGCTGTAGACGGTGAACTCGGCAAGCGTCGCGATCTGCTGCGACTCGTGGCTGGCGCACATGCTGGTGGGGATCACGAGCAGGAAGTTGCGGGTGCCGACGCGGCCGTCCTTGCGGCGATACCCTCGCCATGTCGGCAGCTCCGACGCAGGCGTGCGCGCTGGAGCGGGCGTGTGCAGGTCCGCCGGCAGGTCCCGGACGACCGGCACGTCGTTGCTCATGTTGCGGACCGTGATCGGATCGCCTTCCGCGATGCCGCGGGACGTGCCGATCGGCTGCCCGTACTGCAGGACGAAGGCGCCCTCGGGAATCGCGCGGATGGCAAACCGGTGGCCGGGGGTGACGCCGCCGGTGAGCGCGACGACGCGTCCGTCCTCCAGGGCCAGCTGCTGCCCGGCCTCGACCTCCGTCTTCACGACGGCGACGTTGTCGGTCCGGTCGACGATGATGGCGAATTCGCGCAGGGCTGCCTGCGCCGCCTGATCCTGTGCCATGAGGGGCTCCAAATTCCTGATTTTATCCCAATCCTCATGCGCCATCCGGGCGCGAGCGGGTAAGATTCGGGCATTGGGCGGCCTCCGTCGCCCAGGTCCTACTGGAGAACGTGACGCGATGGCAGCAGAGACGATGTGGCGACGTGCCCGACTGGCGATGGCCGCCGCGGCAGTGATTGGATCGGCAGCCTGCTCGGGAGGGTCGACGGCGACGGCCCCGGCCGGAAAGCCGCTGACGATTGGCGTCATTCCCAAGGGCACGACGCACGAATTCTGGAACGCCATTCATGCCGGCGCGGTGAAGGCCGAGCGCGAGCTCAACGAGAAGGGCGTCAAGGTCACCATCACGTGGAAAGGCCCGCTGCGCGAGGACGACCGCGAGCAGCAGGTCCAGGTCGTGGAGGGCTTCCTCAGCCAGGGCATGTCGGGCATCGTCCTGGCGCCGCTGGACGAGAAGGCGCTCGTGCGGCCGGTCGAGGAAGCGAAGCGGGCCGGCATCCCGACCGTCGTCATCGACTCAGGTCTGGCCACCGATCAGATCGTGTCGTTCGTCGCGACCGACAACGTCAAGGGCGGCGAGCTGGCGGCGGACCGGATGGGAGAGCTGCTCGGCGGCAAGGGTAAAGTGCTGCTGCTCCGGTATCAGGAGGGATCGGCCAGCACGACCGAGCGCGAGCAGGGCTTCCTGAAGCGGCTGGCCGCCAAGTATCCGGGCATCACGCTCATCTCCTCCGACCAGTACGCGGGGCCGACGCGCGACACCGGCAAGCGCGCGTCGGAGAACCTGCTGAACCGCTACGCGAACGAGATCCAGGGCGTGTTCTGCGTCAACGAGTCGTCGACGCACGGCATGCTGCTGGCGCTGCAGGACATCGGCAAGGCCGGCAAGATCAACTTCATCGGCTTCGACGCGAGCCAGACCTTCGTGGATGCGATCGAAGCGGGGCAGATGATGGGTCTCGTCGTGCAGAACCCACTGAACATGGGTTATCTCGGCGTCCTGCGCATGGTGGATCACCTCCAGGGCCGGCCGGTCGAGAAGCGCATCGACACCGGCGTGTGGATGATCACGAAAGACAACCTGAAGGAGACGGCGACGGCCGAGCTCCTGCATCCGCCGGTCGAGCGGTATCTGAACTAGCCTGCAGGCCTCAGCCTTCGGGTTGAGACTTCGGCTTCCCCATGCAGCGCCGCGCCCCATCGCAGGTTCGAGTCGAGACCCTGATCGCGCGGGGACGCCTGGTGCTGGCCGTCTTCATGCTGCTCGCGTTGCAGGTGGCATCACCCATCGATGGCCCTCGGGCCATCCGTCTGACGGTGGGCTATCTGGCGTACGCAGCGCTCCTCAACGGCCTCGTCCGGACGCGCTTCGGCGACGGCCCCCGATGGCCGAGCGCGACGCATGCCATCGATCTGATCGCGTATGCCGCATCGGTGTATCTGATCGGCGGCCTCGCGCCGTCGATGCTGGGCTGGTTTCTGTTTCTGCTCGTCGCAGCGACCCTTCGATGGGCATGGCGCGGCGCGTTGACGACCGGCTCGGTGGCCATGGCCATACAGGTCGGCTTCGGCGCGCAGGCGGCCGGCTTCCTGGGCAATCCCGCCAACATGAACCCGACCGGCTACATCACGCTCGCGCTGCTGATGGCGGTCATGACCCTCTTCGTGGGCCTGGTCGGCGAATACGAGGACTGGCGCGGCAGACAGTTGGCGCGGCTGGCGGCCTGGTCGGATCCCGATCCGGACCGGACGCTCGCGCTGCCGGACGAGATGCTGGAGCAGACCTCGCTCGTGCTCGAGGCGCCGCGGACGCTGCTGCTCTGGGAGGAAGCCGACGAGCCGTGGACGGAGTTCGCATTGTGGTCGGGCGGGCGAACCGAGCGCTTTCGCGAGCCGCCAGGGACCTTCGGCGACATCGTCGCCGAGCGTGTGCGGGACACCGGCTTCTTCTGTCGCGATCTCGAGGCGCGGTCTCCCGTGACGTTCGTCCGGACGCCGAAGGGGCTGGCCAGCTGGAACGGCGAGCCGGTCGACAAGCGCTTCCGCGAGCGATTTGGCATTCGTGCGCTGGCGGCATGGCCGCTGCGGGGGCAGGACTTCAGCGGGTGGCTGTTCTGCCTCGACAAGCCGGGCTTCTCGCTGCCCGATTTGACGGTTGGCGACGTCGTCGCAGACCTGACCTCGGCGCGGTTGTCGCAGTCGTTTCTCGTGAGGAGCATGCGCGAGACCGCGGTCACGACCGAGCGGCTTCGCCTGGCGCGCGACCTGCACGACGGCGTGCTCCAGACGCTGACCGGCGCGGCGCTGCAGCTGCAGACGGCGCGGCGGCTGCTGGCTGGCGACGCCGCCGCGGCCGAGGATCGGCTGTCGCAGGTGCAGCGGATCATCGCGGCCGGGCAGAACGACCTGCGGTTCTTCATCCATCAGCTCGGACCGCGACGCGGCAACGAGGCGACTGGCCCAGTGGACCTGAAGGGCCGCGTCACAGAGCTGGCGGATCGCGTCAGGCGGCAGTGGGGCATGCCGGTCAGCGTCGCCTTCGACCCGGATCCGCTGAAGGTGCCAGATCGCGTCGTCAACGACGTCTTCCTGCTGATTCACGAGGCGCTCGTGAACGCCGCCCGGCACGCGCGCGCGTCGTCCATTCAGCTGGCGCTGCTGCGCAGCGCGACCGACCTGTCCATCGCCGTCGCCGACGACGGGCAGGGGTTTCCGTTTCACGGACAATTCACGCTCGAGGACCTGGTTCGGGACCAGCGCGGGCCTCGAACGCTGCGCGAGCGCGTGACAGCGTTGGGCGGCTCGCTGCTGCTCGAAACGGGACCGGCCGGAAGCCGCGTGCGCCTGGTCGTGCCCCTCGAAGGTGAGAGCGTATGAAACGGATCCGCCTGGTACTTGCCGACGATCACCCCATCGTGCTCGACGGCCTGGAGCAGCTGTTCAGCACCGAACCGGACCTCGAGGTCGTCGCGCGGGCGACCAGCGCCGAGGGCGCCGTGCGCGCGCTCGACGAGTTCCGGCCCGACGTGCTGGTGCTGGACCTGGCGATGCCCGGCCACGACGGCCTCTGGGTGATGGCACAGGCGGTCGAGCGCCGTCATTCGACGCGAATCGTCCTGCTGACGGCGCACCTCGACGAGCAGAAGCTGCTCGAAGCCGTCCGCTTGAACGTCGCTGGTGTCGTGCTGAAAGAGATGGCGCCGCGCCTGCTGGTGGAATGCGTGCGCAAGGTGCACGCCGGCGAGAAGTGGCTGGAGAAGCAGTCGGTCACACGCGCCATGGATCGCATGGTCAAGCGCGAGAGCGAGATTCAGCGGCTGTCGCGGCTGCTCACGCCGCGCGAGCTCGAGATCGTGCGGGCTGGCGGCTGAGGGTCTGCGCAACCGCGAGATCGCGGACCGTCTCACGATCACCGAGGGCACAGTGAAGATCCACCTGCACAACATCTACGAGAAGCTGGGCGTCACCGGGTCGGCCGCAGCTGATCCTCCTCGCGACCCGGGAAGGCATCGTCTGATACGGCAGGCCAGCCATTCCGCGACTACCAGGAAGGAGTGCCTGAAGAACGCGTCGACCAGGGGCAAGCCAAAGGTCTTTTCACGGCAAAACCTGTGATTTGAGGCTATTTTCGGCGGCTATACCGGTCGATAGATACGTTGAGTCGGGGCCGGGCCATATGCTGAAAGTGGCTCGGGACCCGACCGTTGACCGGCGGTGGGCTCCCTTGAGATTCCGATTCTGGCCACTCTCCTTGACCGACGAACCGGCCGGGTGTTGCTCGCACCCGGCCGGTTCTGCGTACGGCGACTTCTCGCCTACTCCGTGATGTGCTGCAGATAGCGCTTCAGTGACCGCCGGACGACCGCCTGGGCATCGTCGAGGACATGGTGCCCGGGCCACGCCGCGTAGATGCGGTCGTAGGTCAGGGTCGACAGCGTCGATTCAATCCGGCGGATGGCGCTCGGCCCGACCGGAATCAGGTTCGGGTAGCTTCGCATCACGCTGACCGATCGCCGGTCGAATCCAACCTTCACGCTGTCGGACCCGAGGAGCACGCCGCGGCCCCCGGCGCCGGCCGTCCAGTGCAGCAGCGCCGAGCCCTCGAAGTGTCCGCCCGTGCGGACCAGCGTTACCCCATCGGCGAGGGCGTGCGTCTCGCCCGCCCAGTGGACGACGCAGGGATCGGGACGCCGTACGTGATCGGCGTCACTCTGGTGCAGGTAGACCGGGACGTCCCCGAACGCCTGGCTCCACTCGACGAATGACGCGTAGAAGTGTGGATGCGAGATGGCGATCGCCGTCAGGCCGCCAAGCTCGCCGATCGCGTCCACCGCGGCCTGATCCACCAGCGGCACGCAGTCCCAGAGCACGTTCCCTTCCGGATGCAGCACCAGCAGCGCCCGTTGACCGATGCCGAACATGGGCTGCATCTCGACGCTGATCAGCCCCGGCTCCTCCTCGCGGAGCTTGATCTCGTGCGATTCGGCCAGCGCCTCGATCGTCGTCCAGCGCTGTCCCGAGAGCCCGACGTACTGCCGCTCGTCCTCGCACGTCGCACAGCGCTCTGGCGGCTGGTCGGACTCGGCGTGCTGGTTACCGCAGGTGAGGCAGATGAAGGAGGGCATTCGAATTGACGATTGCAGGTTGACGATTGACGATTACAAATTACGCGGATTCAAGCCGATGAGCGATTGCCGAGCGCATCGCCTGTGAGAACGCCCTGAACTCCCCGTCGTCGTCGGACGAGGGCGCGTAGGCGTAGACGCTCGAGAGCGCACCGTCGGCCTCCGTGCCAAAGGCGCGGAGCGGTTCGGCCGTCAGCAGCACGCGCGACGGGAGCGGATGGACGTGGGCGCGGAGGCGCTCGAATGTCAGCGTCTCGAGCAGCAGGATGGGCTGCGGGCGCCGGCCGAGCAGCACCCGATGCGCGGCGGCGTTGGTCTCCGGCTTGTCGAAGCTCGGGCCGTCGATGCCGGCGACGCGCAGGTTCGGCAGGGCCGCCAGGTGCTTCGCGGCGGCTTCGGTCACGTGCGGGTAGTGCGCGTCCGCGCCGTCGCGCATCGGGTATTGCGACCCATAGAGCGCGGCGAAGCCGGTGACAAAGAGCACGGCCTCGACTTCGTCGAGGTCCGGCGGCAGGTCAACGACGTCGATTCGGGTGTGGTAGTTGACGCCGTCCACGGTTTCCCGGCGAGCGGGATCGGTGGCGGTGAGGTCAACGAGCCGGGCGTCGAGCGCCAGGTAATGCCGCGGATCGAGCCGCTCGAACGTCGCGCCGTCCGGCAGCAGATGGAATGGCGCATCGAGGTGCGACCAGGTGTGGTTCGACAGCCCCAGCCGTTCGCCTTCGGCTGTCACGCTGCCCGCGGTCCACATGTGCCATTCGTTGCCGGGGCCGCGCGTGCAGAACGTGCGGCGGTCGATCCGCGGCGCCTGCGGCACATGGATGAAGTCGGTCGGCGACAGATCAACGCGGAACATCGACCCACCCCCCGGATCGAGCGGCGTCGTAGATCGCGCGGACGAGCGCGATGCTGCGCCGCGCCTCGCGGCCGCTGCACCGCGGCTCGCGGCTCTCGCGAACGGCGTCGAAGAAGTCCTCGAACAGGCGCTGATGGCCCCGCGAGTCCGAGACGACCGGCGACGAGGCGCTGGCGTTCTGGTCTTCCGGCCCCTGTCCGACGAGATCGTCGGCGGGCCCCCGCAGGTCGGCCGCGGCGATGCGATCGTGTTCGACGATGACGGTGCCTTCGGTGCCCGAGATCTCGAGCCGGCGCCGGTAGCCGGGGAACGCGGCCGTCGTCGCCTCGAGCGTCGCGACAGCGCCGCTGTCGAACTCCAGCAGCGCGACGACCGTGTCCTCCACCTCGATCTTGTGGAGCGCCGTCACGGCCCTGGCCGAGACGCGGCGCACGGGTCCAAGCAGCCACTGGAGCAGGTCTGCGGTGTGAATCCCCTGGTTCATCAGCGCCCCGCCGCCATCGAGCGCCCACGTGCCCCGCCAGCGAGACTGGCCGTAGTACTCAGGCGGCCGGTACCACTTCACTCGGGCCGACGCCAGCAGCGGCCGTCCGAGCCGGCCGGCGGCAATCGCGTCGTGCAGCCGCACGAGGTCGGGTTGAACGTGGTCCTGGAAGAAGACGCCCAGGCGGACGCCGGCCAGATCGGCGGCGGCCACCAGCGCGTCCGCGCGTTCGAGGGTCACGTCTATTGGCTTCTCGACCAGCACGTGCAGGCCCTGCCGGCAGGCCGCGACGCCCTGTTCGGCGTGCAGCCCGGACGGGCTGCCGATGGCCACCATCTCCATCGGCCGGTGCTCGAGGAAGTCAGCGAAGGCAGCATACGCCCTGGCGCCGTACTTCGCCGCCAGCTGCTCGGCACGCGCCAGGTGCCCGCCATGGACGGCGACGATCTCCGCGCCGGGAATCGCGCTGGCCGCGCGCGCATGCGTGTCGCTGATGTTGCCCGCGCCGATGATGCCGATTTTCACGGAAGCAGTGTAGATCCGGGAGGTGCCAGGTACTGTTAAGAAGATTTAACAGTACCTGGCACCGCGGAGCAGCGCCGTATAATCCGGCCGAGCCCCGGGAGGGCCATGCCATGCGCGTCACGCACATCGGGCCGCTGTCGCTCGCGAAAGTCGCCTTCGTCGTCTACGGCTGCCTCGGGCTCTTCATCGGCGGGCTGTTCGCCATCGCGGCGGTCCTGGGCTCGACACTCAGCGCTGCCGCCGGCGAGGAGTCGGCCCTGTTCGGCACGCTCTTCGGCGTCGGCGCCGTCGTGATCTTCCCGCTGCTCTATGGCTGCATGGCCGCAGTGGCGAGCCTGGTGCTGGCAGCGCTCTACAACCTGGTCGCCGGCTTCGTCGGAGGCGTGGAAGTGAGCCTGGCGCCTACGGCGTCGGCGGCGGCGCCGCCGCTGGCGTGACGCCGAGCGCCCGCGCCACCTCGCGAAGCTTGGCTTGAATGCGCGCGGCGTTGTCGGGCCCTGCGCGCAGCAGCAGCTTCTGCGCCGGCGACAGCGCCTCGAGTCGGCGATCGGCGAAGAAGTACATGCCGGCCTGTCCATGCACGGCGACGGGCTCCTGCGGTACCGGCGTGTCGATCAACCGCGTCAGCGCGGCGGCGACGGCTTCGTCAATCGACTGCTCGGAGTCGGCAAGCTCGTGGCGGGCCTCATCGAGCCTGGGCGAAAGTGTGCGATAGACGCGCGCGACGGCTGTCGCGTCGAGCGCGACAATCGCCGAGGCGAGCGCGTCGTAGCGCGCGTAGCTTTCTGGCGCGATGGTGGTTCGTCCGCCGCGCGTGACCACCTCGAACGTGCCCTCGGGCCTGAGCGGCGCCAGCAGGCGGCCGGGCAGCTGCCCGCTGACCACGCCTTCCAGCATCGCCGCCATCTGACGGGTGAGGTTGTCGGTGGCCAGCCACCGCGCCAGCGCCGGCGACGTCGTCAGCTCGCGAATCAGGTTTCGAGCGGTCGGGTCGAGCTCGTCGAGCGGCGGCAGGACGGCGGCAGGGCGCGCTTCGCTGGTGGCGGAGGATGGCAGCGCCTGCGCTGCAGACTTACCAGGGGCCGGAGGCGCCGGGTTGCGTGAACGCAGCCACCAGGCGAACCCGCCGGCCATCACCGCGATCACGACGATGGTGGCAATCGCGGCAAGCCGGGTCTGGCGCGCCCGGTCCGGAGCGCGCCAGCTGTCGTTGCGATCGAGCTCATAGTCGAGGTCGTCGTAGGCGCCCATCTGCCGATCCTACATCTGTCGATCCTAAGCCTTAGGACTGTCCGGACCGAAGCCCGGCTCTGTCGCCGCGCCAGCTCAGCGACAGATGGACCCCCGGGAACTACGCCCGCATCACCGCGGAACGTCGAGCTCAGCGCTGGGACCTGCTGCCCGACGTCGTCCACTTCGGCAGCTGCGCCCTCGCTACTGCGCTGTCGGTGGCGCTGGTACCACGCTCGTCGTGGCCGCGGGGATGACCGCGGCGCTCGCCGGCTACGTGCTGCTGACAGCCGTGCGCGATTCGATCGACGACGCGGGGTGATTCGCGCCCCGCATCGGCGTCTGCGCTGCTACATCGTCCCCTTCTCGCCCGCCCACTTCGTCCACGCCGCCTCGGCCTCCTCGGCCGACATGCCGCCGGTGACGATGTAGATCCGGTGCTTGAAGGTCGCGCTCTTGTTGGGCTCGATCGCGAAGTTCAGCGTGTCCTTGCCGTCGCTCAGCTCTTTCTGTCCGAGCGGGTTCGCCGCGAAGAGGCCATAGCCGCGCGCGTGCCAGTAGGTCGGATAGCCGGGGTTGCCGGGCGCATCGAAGATCGCGACCGACACGGGCTCGTCGCCGACCTTGCCCGAGAGCGTCGTCCACTTGCCGCGCGTGCCCCAGGCGGCGGCGCCCTTCTTGCCTTCGCTCGTCAGGTACACGCCGTTGACGCCGGTGTTGTCCATGCTGGGCACGTCGGTCGGCTTGCCCTGCGCGTCGGTGAACTTCTCGGGCTTGGTCACCGGCTCTTCGAGCGCGCGCGTCACGCGCAGGCCGAGCACGCCTTCCTTGTTGTCCTTCATGTCGACGCGCGTCGCGCCGGCGGTGAGCGTCGTGATCGCGGTCGATCATGCGCACGTCGCCGCCGTGCCGCGTGAAGATGTACTTCGTGTGTTCCTTCAGGATGACGGAGCCGTCGGGCATCACCCAGTCGGCATCCACTTCGAGCACGCCCTCGGTCGGCGCCGCCCTTGGCCACGGTGATCGCCTTCTGGACGATCGTGCCCATCTTGCCCTTCCGATCCGGCTTGATCGCGTCGGAGTTGTTCCAGAAGTCGACGCCGTTGACGTCGCCGTAGTTGAACCAGAGGCCGACGTGATGCGGGTGATCGATGCGCTCGCCGGGCCGCGGGTCGAGCGGAAAGCCGCGCGTAACGAGCGTGCCCTTCGCCGTGCGGATCGGATACAGCACCGGCTTCTTCAGCGTCGTCGGCCAGATGTAGGAGGTGAACGGCTGGCCGCCGATCGTCACGTCGACCCGCCGATCGGATTCCTTGACCGCGATCTGCACGGGCTTGTTGCTGCCGGCGACCAGGGACGCCAAAGGCGCACAGAACACAACCCCGGCCAATGCCGTCAGCGTCATCGCAAGCGCTCGTGGATACCGAAGGCCGAAGGCTGAAGGCTGAAGGCTGCTATTCATTGGTCGTCGCCCTCGATCCGCCAATCACCACATCCTGCGCCGCATCGTCGAAGGTGACGCGCTGGCCGGTGTGGAGCGCGGCGATCGTCATGCAAAGGGCCACCGAGTGGCTGTAGCCGGCCTCGATGTCCGCGTTGGGGGTCTTGCGGCTGCGGATGCACTCCATCCAGTTCCGCACGTTCGCCGACGTCGCGTCGTCGGCGCCGGTGTCGGCGCCGGTCTCCGCCTTGACGGCCTCGGTCAGCGACATCTCGGGCAGCTGGAACGCCTGCTTGCCCATCGCCTTGGCATACCGCTCGGTGAGCCCGCCTTCCGGCGTCACCTTGTTGGTGTCGAGGTTCAGCGTGCCGCCGTTCGAGTAGTACAGCTCTTTCACGTCGCCGGCGGCGTTGGTCTGACGCGACGAATAGAGCACCTGGAAGCCACCGGTCGTCGCGTTGAGCGGACCGTAGTCGAAGACGGCCGTCATCGTGTCGAAGTTGCGGCGTCCGTCGTTCCAGAGATAGATGCCGCCGTTGGCGGCGACGCTGCGCGGCCGCGGCAGGCCGGTGAACCAGTGGACGGTGTCGATCTGGTGGACGAGCCACTGATCGGGAATGCCGGACGAGTACGGCCAGAACAGGCGGAACTCGAGGTACTTCCGCGCGTCGAACGCCTCGAAGGGCCGGTTCAGCAGGTAGCGCTTCCAGTCGGTGTCCTGCTCCTGCAGCTTCGGCACGAGCGACGGCCGTCGCCAGCGTCCCGGCTGGTTGACGTTCCAGAACATCTCCACCATGACGATGTCGCCGAACTTGCCCGACTTCAGGAACTCGTTCGCGCGCTGGTAATTCTGCGCGCTGCGCCGCTGCGTGCCGATCTGGACGATCTTCCCGGTCTCCTTCACCGCCTTCCGCACGGCCCGCGCGTCGGCCATCGTGTTGGCCAGCGGCTTCTCGACGTAGGCGTCGCGTCCGGCCTTCACGGCCTCGACGGCGTGAAGCGCGTGCTGAAAGTCGGCGGTCGCGATCATCACGGCGTCGACGTCCTTGCGCGCGTACAGCTCGTCGTTGTTGCGGCAGAGGATCGGCGCTTTCCCGAGCTTGCCGGTCAGCTGGGTCTCGGCTTCCTGCCGCCGCAGCGACCAGATGTCGGACACCGCGACGATCTCCAAGTTGAGCTCGGCGGCGTGCTTCTGGAAAGCGGGAATGAGCGCGCCTCTCATCCGGTCGGAGTAGCCGACGATGCCGACGCGGACGCGGTCGTTGGCGCCGAGGATGCGCGCGTAGCTGCGCGCGGAGGAGCTGACGGCCAGGCCGGCGGCGCCGGTGGAGGCCACCTTGAGAAACGTGCGACGGGTCGAGGGAGCGCTCATGGACACCTCACGGCACGTGGTCCTTGCTGGAATCGCTACACCTTAACGCGAATCGCGCCGGACGGCACCTGGACCAATTGGGTATGCGTCACCACGAATGCATCGTGCCGTCGAGCTTCCGGTTCACCGGGAGGTACGCGCGGTCGTATGGATATGTGGCCGCCAGCGCCTCGTCGATGTCCACGCCGAGGCCGGGCTTGTCGCCGGGATACATCGTCCCGTCCTGGAACGAGTAGGCGTGCGGAAACACGGCGTCGGTCGCCGGCGTGTGACGCATGTACTCCTGAATGCCGAAGTTGTGGACGCTGATGTCGAAGTGCAGCGCCGCCGCCATGCAGACCGGACTGAGATCGGTCGCGCCATGCGAGCCGGTACGCACGTGATAGATCTCCGCGAGGCTCGCGATCTTGCGCAGGTGCGAGAGGCCGCCGGCGTGCACCACGGTCGTGCGGATGTAGTCGACGAGCTGCTCCTGAATCAGCTGGTGGCAGTCGTAGATCGAGTTGAAGATCTCGCCCACCGCCAGCGGCGTCGTCGTGTGCTGGCGGATCAGGCGGAAGCTCTCCTGCGATTCGGCGGGCACGGCGTCCTCGAGCCAGAAGAGGTGATAAGGCTCGAGCGACTTGCCGAGGCGGGCCGCTTCAATCGGCGTGCAGCGGTGATGCACGTCGTGCAGCAGGTGCAGGTCGTCGCCGAACTCCTCGCGCAGGCGCTTGAACAGCGTCGGGGTGAAGTTCAGGTACTTCTCGGTGCTCCAGAGGCTCTCGCTCGGCAGGCCTATTTCGGCCGGCTCGTAGTACATGTCGCCCTTGCCGACGCCGTAAGTGCTGGCCAGTCCCGGGATGCCGCTCTGCGCGCGGATCGCCTTGTATCCCATCTCGGCGTACTTGCCGACCGCGGCGACCGTGTCCTCGAGGTCCCGGCCGTTGGCGTGCCCGTAGACCAGCACGCTGTCACGCGACCGCCCTCCGAGCAGGTTGTAGACCGGCGTGTCGAGCGCCTTGCCCTTGATGTCCCAGAGCGCCGTGTCAACGGCGGCGACCGCGGACATCGTGACCGGGCCGCGCCGCCAGTAGGCCCCCTTGTACAGGTACTGCCAGATGTCTTCGATCCGGCGCGCGTCGCGGCCGATGAGGCACGGGATGACGTGGTCGCTCAGATAGCTGGCCACGGCGAGCTCGCGCCCGTTCAGCGTGGCATCGCCCAGGCCGTAAATGCCGTCTTCGGTTTCGACCTTCAGCGTGACGAAGTTCCTGCCCGGACAGGTGATGATGACTTTCGCGTCGACGATCTTCATTCGATGCTACCGAGCCCCAACAACAAATCCACGAACCTGTCGACCCGCCGACCTCAGCCTGTCACTCCAGCTTCACCGGCTTGATGACCGGCACGAGCAGGTGAATCACCAGAGCGCAGCGAGATATGTGAAGCCGGCGATGAGAAACACGGGGTAGTAGCTGTTGGTCCACTCGAGGAAGATAGCCGGTGATCTTGGTGAACAGCATGCCGCCGATGGCGCCGGCCATGCCGCCGAAGCCCGACGACCGAACCGACGGCGCGCCGCGGGAACATGTCGGACGAGAACGTGAAGATGTTCGCGGACCAGCCCTGATGCGCGGCGGCGCGATGCTGATCAGGCCGACCGCGAGCCACAGGTGTTGACATTGGCCGCGAACATGACGGGCATGACCACAGCGCGCAGACGAGCATCGCGCGTCTTCCGTGCCGCGTTGACGGTCCATCCGCGGTTGAGAGAGCGTCGAGCTGACAGCCAGCCGCCGCCGATGCTGCCGACGTCGGCCACCAGATAGATCACGACGAGAGGCAGCGCTGACGCTCCTCAGATCGACAGCCCGTGGTTCTTCCGCAGGAAGTCGGCGAGCCAGAAGAGATACAGCCACCAGATCGGATCGGTCATGAACTTGCCGATCGCGAACGCCCAGGCTTCCCGATGCTTGATCACGGCCGGCCAGGGGATCGGCGTCGTCGACTTCGGGCGGGTCGCTGCGGATGTAAGCGAGCTCACCAGGCGACAGGCGCGTGTGCGTCTCCGGCGTTGTCGTAGGTCGTCCACCACGCACGAGCCAGAAGAAACCCGAGCAGGCCGGTGATGACAAACGCCCAGTACCAGCCCCACGTGACGTGTGATCCACGGCACGACCAGCGGCGTCAGCAGCGCGCCGACGTTGGTGCCGGAGTTGAAGATGCCGGTCGCGAGCGCGCGTTCCTTCTTCGGAAACCACTCGGCCGACGCTCTTGATCGCCGCCGGAAAGTTGCCGGCCTCGCCGAGGCCGAGCGCGAAGCGCGCGGCGATGAAGCCGGCGACGGAGGGCGTCGTCGCCAAGTCCGATCGCACGCCAGCACGACTCGCTGAACCAGCGGCCCGAACACCGTCGCCTCGGCGTGCGCGATCGCCGCGACGCTCCAGACGACGATGGCCAGCGCGTAGCCTGTCCTGGTTCCCAGGCGATCCATCAGCCGGCCCGCCAGCATCAGGCCGATCGCGTAGGCGAACTGGAACGAGAAGACGATGTTGCTGTAGTCGATCTCCGTCCAGCCGAACTCCCCCTGCAGCGTGCCCTTGAGGATGCCGATTACCTGACGGTCGACGTAGTTGATCGTCGTGGCGAAGAAGAGCAGCGCGCAGATATACCAGCGGTAGTGCCCGACTTTCGTGGTGGCGGCGGGTGCGATGACGGGTGCGGCCATGGGTCTGTCAGGGAGCGTCAATCGTCAACCGTCAATCGTCAATTCACTGATTGACGCCACTGGCGAGAAACCCGCCGTCGACAACCAGGACCTCGCCGGTCACGAAGCTGGCGGCCTCCGACGAGAGAAAGACCGCCGCGCCGGCGAGCTCCTCGAGCTTCCCGAAGCGCTTCATCGGCGTGCGCAGCAGGAACTCGCGTCCGCGCTCGGTGCCGTCGAGCAGGTTCTGGTTGAGCGGCGTGCGGAACACGCCGGGCGCAATCGCATTCACGCAGACGCCGTGCGGCGCCCATTCGACGGCAAGCGACTTGGTGAGCGAGGCGACACCGGCCTTGCTCGCCGCATATGCGGCCACTTCGAACAGCGCCACGAAGCTGCTCAGCGACGCGATGTTGACGATGCGGCCGTAGCGCCGGCCCACCATGTGGCGGCCGAAGATCTGGGCCGCGCGCAGCGTGCCGGTGAGGTTGGTCTCGATGATCGCGTTCCAGTCGGCCTCGTCGAGATCGAGCGTCGGCACGCGCTTGGTGCGGCCGGCGCAGTTGATCATGATGTCGACCTTGCCGAACGCCTCGACCGAGCGCGCCAGCAGCGCCTCGAGCGACTCGCGATCGTTGACATCCGACGGCACGCGGAGCGACCGGCGGCCGGCGGCCTCGATGTCGTGGGCTGCCTCCTCCACCAGATCGGCGCGCCGCGACGTGGGCACGACGTCGGCCCCGGCTTCGGCCAGCGCCCGTGCGAGCACCCGCCCAATCCCGGACGTGCCGCCAATGACGACGGCCGCACGGCCGGCCAGATCGAGAGGTGCGTAAGGCATACGTTGACTACGTGATCCCGAGGCCGGTGCGCCTGCTCAGCGCACCGGCGGTGAGGGAGGAGAGACGAGCAGGCGCGGCGTCCGGCGCGCCCGGTGAGCAATCTGGTCCATCCCGAGGGAACTCGGCGACGAGAACCGGCGCTCGAGGCTGGCCCCTTCAAGAGCCTGCGCCTGCTGCGCGAGCGAGAGATGCTCGCTCATCGCGGCGCGCGCCCGCTTGGCGTCGTGCGCGCGAATCGCATGGTAGATGTTGCGATGCGCCTGCGCCGACTGCTTCAGGTCGCGGCCGTTGTTCGCGGTCTTCTTCCGCTGCTCGTAGAAGAGCGCCGACACCATCTCGACGAGCGACGCGAGGATCGGATTGCCCGAGGCCGCCGCCACGGCCCGGTGGAAGCGGATGTCATGAATCAGAAACGTCTGCGCGTCGTCCAGCGAGGCGAACATGCCGGTGACTTCCTCGGCAATCGTCGCGATCTGATCGTCGGTCGCGCGTTCGGCCGAGAGGCCGGAGACGCCGACCTCCAGCGCGCGGCGCGCCTCGAACATCTCGTCGCGGGTGAACCCGTGCAGCGCGGCGAGGAAGCTGAGCGGCTCGCTGCCGAGCGTCGGCGGCCCGTCGGTGATGAACGTGCCCGCGCCGTGGCGCGTCTGCAGCACGCCGATCGCCGCCAGGGAACGCAAGCCGGCGCGGACGCTCGGACGACTGACGCCAAGCTGTACGGCCAGCTCTCGTTCAGGCGGCAGGCGATCGCCCGGACGCAGTTCTCCCCGTTCGATCAGCGAACGCACGTGCTGAACGACGATCTCCGCGGTGACCCCTTCCGTTGGTTTCATGACTGGCTATCCGATCGCCATAGAGGTCAAACCAATGGGCCTTGGGAGGCCCGGCAACGCCACATTGGTATCACTGCTGCTCAGGGGGTGTCAAGGTTCTGCCACCGCGCCAATTTCGTCCCTGGCCGCTCAATCTCCCCACCGGGCTGATCGTGAAATCGACGCCGTGGTCCTTAGCCAAATGGTTGGATTGACCAATGGTCTGACCATCCGACTTTTTGATTTACCCACAGGCGAGTCCCTTCTCCCAGATCCCACTCGGCACGCAGGTTGCTCTGCTCTGCCGCTCGCCGCCCGACCTCAATGAGTTGCCGGCCGCCGTCAAAGGAGTTGCCGCATGAGTCCTCCGATGGGGACGCAGAATCTGCCAGTCGGCCCGCACGCGCCGGTCGTCTCCGCGCGCGGGTGGCCGTGGACTCCGACAGGCATCGCCGACCACGGCGAGGTCGCCGTGATCCGCGTCGCGCGCCTCGCGCGAGACGCCCCGGACCTCGACGCGCTGCTCTTCCCGTTCGATCGCATCAGCACCGCGTGCGCACCTGGATGGCGCAAGGTGTCGCACGCATGGCTCCGTGCCTGGGTGGCGCGATGGCCCAACGCCTGGCCCGCCGTCCCGGTCTCCGCCCCCGTCGACGCGGACGTCTGGCTCCTGCCGCATCAGCTCGTGCCCCTGCTGGCGCTGGCGCGCGGGGAAGGGTTGCGCGCGGTGATCGCGGACGGCGTGGGCCTCGGCAAGACGATCGAAGCCGGTCTCGTGATCCGCGAGCTCGCGGCGCGCGGAGCGGCGGAGCGAGCGCTCGTCGTCGCGCCAATTGCCGTCCGTGCTCAATGGCGCAGTCAACTGCGACTCCGATGCGGCCTCGATGCGGCCATCATCGACCGTGGCAGTCTCCGCGCCAGCGACCGCGGCCTGCCGCCAGGCGTCGGGCCGTTCGAGGCGCCGGGCCTTCATGTCATCTCGGCGGATCTGGCCAAGCAGGCCGACGTGCTTGCACGATTGGCCGACGTCTGCTGGGACGTCGTGATCGTCGACGAGGCCCATGGCGTCGCCGGCGACTCGGCGAGAGCGGCGGCGCTCGGCGCGATCGCCGCGCGTGCGCGGGTCGTCGTCCTTCTGACGGCGACGCCGCATGCCGGAGATGCTGCGGCCTTCCGCCGCTTGTGCCGCGTGGGCTGGCTGCACGGCGAGAGCGAGCCGCTCTGGTTCTGCCGGCGCGCCCGGCCCACCGGCGCCGAGCCGACGATCCAGCGCGACGTCCGGCCGCGGCCGTCAGCAGATGAACGGCGATCGGCGGCGGCATTGCGGCGATATCTGCGCCTGCTCGAGCGTGACGGCTCCGGTGCCGCCCGCCTGGTCGCGCTTGTCCTGCGCAAGCGCGCGCTGTCGAGCCCCAAGGCCCTGGCGCGAAGTCTTCGCCACCGCCTCTCGTGGCTCGAAGGACAGCCGGCGATTCCAGGCCAGCCTGCGCTCCCCTTCGACGATGGCGAAGCAACTGAGGAGGACGCGGAACAGCCATCGGTCCTGCAACAACCGGGCCTCACGAACCCTCACGTCGACGCGGCCTCGCTGAGACCGGCAATCGAGGCGGCCGAACTCGCCGCTCGTTCGTGGCGCAAGGCGCATGTGCTCCGTCGGCTGCTGGCACGAACCCGCGAGCGCGTGCTGATCTTCACGGAGTATCGCGACACGCTGGCCGCCGTCGCAGACGCGCTGGAAGAACACACGTCCATCGGCGTGCTGCATGGAGGGCTCGGCGCAGCGGCGCGCGAGCTCGTGCTCTCGCAATTCGCGTCTGGTGTCGTGCGCACGCTGGTGGCAACCGACGTCGCAGCTGAAGGACTGAACCTGCAGCACTCCTGCCGGCTCGTCGTCCACATGGAGCTGCCGTGGTCGCCGGCCCGGCTCGAACAGCGGAATGGCCGCGTCGATCGGTTGGGACAGACCCGGCGCGTGCACGTCTGGCGCCTGCTCGGCCGGGCCGGGCACGAGGCGCGCATCGTGAAAGCGCTGAACGCGCGCGTCGAACGCATGCGTGCCGACGGCATCGAGGTGCCGCAGCAGTGCGCGCCGCACGCGCCGCCGACGCGCGATGTCGACACGCCGCCGGTGGTGCGGGAATGGGACGACCCGGCGGCGGTCGCAGACCTGCTTCGCGACCTCGTCGCGCTTCGCCGCCTCAGGCTGTCAGCAAACAGGCCTGGTTCGAGGGAGGCGCGCAGCCGAGTACGACGACGGCTGCCCTGGCTACGGGCGCGGCCCATCGGCGGCGGCCTTCCGCCAGGCGTGACGTTCGTCTTCATGCAGCCGGCCGGCGCGCCCGGCTCGCGCGCGATGCTCGTCGCGATTCACGTCGCGCTCTCGGCCTGGCCCACAGGCTCGCCTTCAAGCTGGCTGATGTCACTCGTGCCGCCGGCGGCGTCCATCGCTCACGCGAAGAGATGCCCGCTCACCGAGGCGCTGCGGCAGCGCGAACACGCGCTCCTCGATCGCGCGCGTGGCGAGGCGCAGAAGGCGGGCGGCCGCTGGCAGTCGTCGCTCTTCGATCGCCGGGCGGCCCGCATCGTGGCGTCCGCCCGGGAGCGAGCCTCGGCACGCGTGGACGCGCACCTGCGAAGGCTCGAGGATCTTCAGACGGGCTCGCCAGCGCCCGTACCTGTCCTCGCGCTCCTGGTGCGCTGACCGTGTCCGCCGCGATCTCCGGGCCGTTGCTCTCGCTTCGAATACCTGCGAGCCGAAGATGCACGACGGCCGTTTGCGCTGCCGGCTGCGCGGGTTTCGGTCTACCGGCAGCAACGGGTGCACGTCGGACGCGTCGTCGGCCCGGCGACGTACGCCACTGCCGTGCTGCCCGTCGCCGTCGTGCCGTTGGCCCGGTGGCTCGGATGGAGTGCCAGTCCAGGCGGCGCCACGGCCGCTGAGGGCGGCTGGTGGTGTCCACTCGCAGCCGCGCGCGCCGACGATGTGCGGCTGTTCGTGACCGCAGGCGCGCTCACGGAGAGCGACAGCCGGAGGTCGGTGAAGGCAGCGCTCGGCGACGGAGCGCGCTGGACCGTGGTGACCGACGGGTATCTGCTTCGCCTGATCGACGGCCTGCGAGGCGTGACACGCGGCTACGTGGAGTTCGACCTCGACGCCTGCACCGACGATGGCGCGGCGTTGGCATGGCTGGCGCGGCTGCTCGGCCCGACTGCATTCGGTCGCGACGGAGACTCGCCGCTGAGCCGATGGCTGGAGGAATCGGACGCCTTCGGGCGGCGGGTGTGCCGCGCGCTTCGCGCCGGCGTCGCCGACGCGCTGACGACCTTCACCGACGCGGTTGCCGCGGCACCGGGACGGAGACGGGACGCATCAGCGTGTTACTCCGACGCGCTCACCGCGGTCTACCGCGTCCTCTTCCTGCTCTTCGCGGAGGCGCGGCAGATGGTGCCAATGTGGCATCCGATCTACCGGCGCGGCTACAGCATCGACGCGCTGCGCGCGCGCCTGGCGAGCCACCGCGATCTCACGGGCACGTGGGCCGCCCTTCAGGCCATTGCCCGTCTCGCACACGCCGGCGGCACCGCGGGCGACCTGCGCGTCACGGCGTTCAACGGCCGCCTCTTCGCACCGGCCCGCGCTCCGCTGCTCGACCACCTTGCGCTCGACGACGGGAAGGTCGGGCTGGCGCTGGGCGCGCTGTGCTTCACCGCAGCGAATAGCGCGGGCGGGCGCCAGCGAATCGCCTACGCGGAACTGGGAGTCGAGGAGCTTGGATCGGTTTACGAGAACCTGCTCGACCTGAAGCCCGCTGGTGGCCGGCGACCGATCGGCCGGGAGGCGCCGTCGGCGCGGCTCCGCCCGTCGACAAGCGCGGTGCGAAAGACTACCGGGACGTTCTACACGCCACGTTCGATCGCCGACGCACTCGTCGCAGACACGCTGACGCCGCTCGTGACGGAATGTCGGCCCGACGCAATTCTCTCTCTCCGCATTCTGGATCCTGCCATGGGCAGCGGCGCGTTCCTCGTCGCGGCCGCCCGATTTCTGGCGTCGGCCTGGGAACGGGCGGTCGTCGACGCGGGCGACGCAGCTGCGACGGACATTGCCGAGGCGGACCGCGCCGCCGCGCGCCGCGTCATCGCGTCGCGATGCCTGTTCGGCGTCGACCGCAATCCGATGGCCGTGCAACTGGCGCAGCTCTCGGTGTGGCTGGCGACGCTGGCCGCAGACCGGCCGCTGTCGTTTCTCGATCACCACCTGGTCGCCGGCAACAGCCTCGTCGGCGCAAGCCCGGTCGACGTCCTCTCGCAGGCGCCGTCGCGACGGCCGCGACCCGGTCCATTGCCGCTCGACGCGCTCTTCGAGTGGACGGGCGCGCTGGCTGGCATCCGAGTCGCGCGGCGGCGCCTGGAAGACGCGCCTGACGACTCGGCCGCCGTGGTACGAGCGAAGGAAACCGCGCTGGGATCGCTCGCGCGCGATCCCGATCTGGCCCGCTGGAAGGCCGCCTGCGACCTCTGGTGCGCGGCGTGGACGCCCGGTCTCGAGCGCGGGGTCTACCATGCGCTGCTCGACCGCGTGCTGGAGCGTGCGAGCGCTTCCTCGCCTCTGCTCGACCGGACGCGGCACGCGCTCGAGTCGCGCGCCCGGGCCATGGCCTGCTTCCACTGGCCGCTCGAGTTCCCCGAGATCTTCCTCGACGACGACGGGCGGCCGCGCCCCGACGGCGGCTTCGACGCGGTAATCGGCAACCCGCCGTGGGAGATGCTGCGTGGCGACCGGCACCGCGCGCCGGACACGCTTGACGACGCGGAGGCGCTCGTGCGCTTTGCCCGGGACTCCGGCCTCTACAAGCACCAGGGGCGCGGGCATTCCAACCAGTTTCAGCTGTTCGTCGAGCGCGCGCTCCACCTGGCGCGGCCGGGTGGACGTATCGGCCTCATCGTGCCGGCTACCATGCTCGGCGACGACGGCAGCGAGGCGCTTCGCCGTGGCCTCCTCGTCGCCAATGGCGTCGACGCCATCACGGTGTACGACAATCGGCGCGGGCTATTTCCAATTCACCGCGGGATGCGCTTCGCGGCCATCACCGTCGGGCGCCACATGCGCACTACCAGCATCCGCTGCCGCTTCGGCGTCGTCGATCCGGCAGACATCGCGCCGGGCGCCGCCTCGGCGGCGCCGGTTGTCACGCTGACGCCATCGCTGATCGAGCGGCTGTCGGGGCCAGGACTGGCCATTCCCGACCTGCCGACTCCCGTCGATCTCCGCCTCGTCGAAGCGATGCATGCGACACATCCGCGCCTGGGATCGCCGTCCGGCTGGCACGTCAGCTTCAGCCGCGAGCTTAATGCGACCGACGACCGCGACTGCTTCCGCGACTCTGCGAGCAGGGACGACGACCTTCCAGTGCTCGAAGGACGTCACCTCGAGCCATTCCGTGTCGCGGTCTCGCGCGCCACCCGTCACGCCGAGCGCGCTCGCACGCGAGAGCGGCTCGGGCCCCGGGACAACATCAGCCGGTGCCGGCTTGCCTATCGCGAGGTCGCCAGTGCGTCGAACCGCACGACGCTCATCGCCGCGATTCTGCCGGTCGACGTCGTCTCTGTGCACACGGTCTTCGTGCTGCGGGAGCGCCTGCCGATCCGATCGCAGCACGCGCTGTGCGGGCTGCTCAACAGCTTCGTCGCAAACTACCTGGTGCGAAGACGCGTAACCACGCACGTGACGGCCGGCATCATCGCCTCGCTGCCAGTGCCGCGGGCGGCCGACTGGTTCGACGAACTGGCCGAGACAGCGGCCGCACTGCGCGACGCGGATGACGCCGGGGTCGCCGCCAGGTGTCAGGCCGCCGCGGCGGAGGCATACGGTCTCTCCGCCGAGGATCTGCGATACATCCTCTCGACGTTTCCGCTGGTTTCTCAGGAGGAGCGGGCCGCGGTTTTGGACGCGTTCGTCAGTCGAACGCTGCGACGAAGCTGCCCATGAGCAGCGCCAGCACCACGAGGGTGTAGAGCACGAACCACCAGTCCCGCGCTCGCAGGTAGCCGACGACCGAGGCGACGACGCGAGCGACTGGCGTGAGGAGCAACACGCCGAGACCCACCTTGAGGACCACCTGCGTCGCCGCGTGTCCGGGCCAGATGAAGCTGCCGATCAACCCGAGCGCAAGGGCGACGGTGCTCGCGCGGGATCCCACGGTCAGAATACGTCCCAGCGCCTGCTCGAGCCCGTCCATGCCGGCGTCGCTTGCCCTCATCCTAGCGCCCTCACCAGCATGAGCACGGCAACGACGACCAGCACGCCGGCGAGAAGCCGCCGCAGGCCGCTCGCCCGGGCACGAGACGCCACGCGGAGCCCGAGTGCCGAGCCCATCTGCGTGCCGAGCACGGCCGACGCGGCAAGCGCGGGAATCATCGCGCCGTGGCCGTAGTAGATCACCGCACCCGACGTCGCGGTCACGCCGATCATGAACGCGCTGGTTGCCGCGGCCACGCGCATCGGCACGCCGCACCAGGTGACCATCACGGGCACCTTGACGATGCCGCCGCCGATGCCGAGGAGGGTCGACAGATTACCGGCGAAGAATGACGCCAACAGCCCGACCGGCAGGCGATGCACGGCGTAGGTGGTCGTCTCGCCCGTCCGTTCGTCCGTGAAGCGACCGCCGAGCAGTCCGACGTCGGTGTCGTGGGGCAGCGGTGGCGATTCAGAACGGTGCACGACCGCCAGGGCGACGAGCAGGGCCAGCACGGCAAAGGCGATCTGCAACGTCTCGGGCGCGAGCATCTGCGCCGTCAGCCCGCCGGCCAGGCCGCCGGCCGCGGTCGCCACTTCGAGCGCCATGCCGAGACGCAGGTTGATCACGCGCCGCCCGGCACTGGCGGCCGACACGGCATTCGACGTCGCGACCACCGCCGCGAGGCTTACAGCAGCCGCCTGGTGAAAGGGCAGCCCGACGACGAGGACGAGGAACGGGACGAGGAAGACACCGCCCCCGATGCCGAGCATCGCTCCCAGCGATCCGGCGGCCGTGCCTACCACCAGCGTCACGAGCGCCGTTCCGGGCGAGACAGGATCCATGCCGATTGCCGGCACGAGTGTACTCGTAACGAACTCGGCACCCGCCCGGAGAAAACGGTTGGGCGGTCACTAGAATAGGGAGCCGATGCGGCTCCGCGTCCTGTCGATCGCCGTCGCTCTGGTACTGACCATGTCGACCAGCGCCCAGACTCCGACCTTCGATCTGGCGATCCGCCGCGCCCGCGTCGTGCAGGGCGACGGGCGGGTGTTGCCGCGCGCCACGATCTTCGTCGCGTCCGGGCGCATCGCCCGCGTCGACTCGACAGCGGCGGCCGACGGCGTGACGGCGCGTCGCACGATTGCCGGCGACGGCCGCACCGTCATCCCGGGCCTGATCGACGCGCACGTGCACGTCGAGCGCTGGTCGCCGCCGCTCTTTCTGAAGTACGGCGTGACGTCGGTGCGCGATGTCCACAACGCACCGGACGTGATCCTGCCGCTCGCCCGTGAGGACGCGCCGACGAGGCCGAGGATAATCGCGGCCGGCGCGATGCTCGACGGCCCCGGCAGCTTCTGGCCGAATGCCATCGTCGTCTCCGACCTGGCGTCCGTGCGCGCGGCGGTGCGGGCGCAGGTCGAGGCCGGCGCCGGCGTCGTCAAGGTCTACACGCGGCTGTCGTCCTCGACGATTGCCGCCGTCGTGCAGGAGGCGAGGGCGCGCGGTGTGCCGGTGGCGGCGCACCTGGGAAAGACGACCGCCGTGCAGGCCGCCGTCGCCGGCGTCACGAGCATCGAGCATCTCAGCGGCATCGCCGATGCCGCCAGCGACGATCCCGGCGCGCTGTCGCGCGCGCACGCGGACTTTCTCGGGGGATGGACCGCCTTCGAGCTCGAGTGGCTGCGGCTGCGGCAGCCGGCGCTGGAACAGGTGGCGCGGACGCTCGTCGAACGCGGCGTCGTCGTCGTCCCGACGCTCGCGCTGCACGAGGCGTTCTCCAGGCTCGCGAGCCCCGACCTGAAGAACGACCCGGCGCTGGCCGACGTGCCGCCGGAGGTCCGCGAGACGTCGTGGGCGCCCTCCGACATCATGACGCGCGCGCGGTGGACGCCCGCTACCCTGGCGCAGTTCGCGCGGGCGCTTCCGGTCCTTCAGCGGTTCGTGAAGCTCTACGTCCAGCTCGGCGGCCGTGTGGCCGCGGGCACCGACACGGCGCAGCAGTTCGTCGTGCCGGGTGCGAGCCTCCACCGCGAGCTCGAGCTGTACGTCGATGCCGGCCTGACCCCGGCGCAGGCGCTGAAGACGGCGACGACGGACGCGGCCGACCTGCTCGGGATCGCGAGTCGTGCCGGCTCGATCGACATCGGCAAGGATGCCGACTTCGTGCTGCTCGACGGCGATCCGCTCGCAGACATCCGTGCCACGCGGCGGATCGTCAACGTCGTGCGGATGGGAGTGGTCGTGCGCTGAGGCCGCGGCAATCGCTCATCGTGTGGAGGCGGCGCGCAGGACCGCGTAGAGCGTCGTCATCACCGGCACCGGCACGCCGCGGGCGGCCGCGCGTCGTACCACTGCCCCCTGCAACGCCTCGACTTCGGTTTGCTTGCCCTGGGACAGGTCGATCAGCAGCGACGACCGCATCGACGCGGGCACGCCGTCGACGTAGACGATGCCTCGCGCCAGCAGATCGGATGCGACGGGCACGCCTTCGGCACGGGCGAGCGCGTGCACCTCCTCGAACGCCGCGACGAGTTGCGCACGCGCGAAAGGATCGGCGCGGATGACGCCCACGGGTTGGCGCGCCGCCCCGGTCATCCCGGCAAAGGGCGCCAGGTACGCGAACTTCTCCCAGAGCGGCACGCGCCCGTCGGGGGCCGGCTCGGATTCGACACCGGCGGCGGCGAGCGCGTCGTGCAGGCGGGCGACGCGAGGCGTACCGACCCGGCCCGATCGAACACCTCGCCGAACACGATGCGGCGATACGCGCCGGTCTGCTCGATGACGCCGGGAGCCGCCAGCGCGGTCGCGATGTAGGTGGCGCCGCCGATCACCGCTTCCTGTCCGACGACTGCCGCCACGTCGTCCGGGCTGTCCACGCCGTTCTGCAGCGTCAGCACGTCGGTCGACTTCCCGATGAGCGGAGGAAGCAGCGGCAGTGCGGATGCGTTGTCGTAGGTCTTCACCGCGAACAGCGCCAGATCGACGACGCCGATCGTCGCGGTGTCCTGCTCGGCGCGCGCCTGCACCGTCCACTCGCCATGCGGCCCGCGCACGCGCAGGCCCGACGCCCGGATGGCGTCAAGGTGCGCGCCACGTGCCACGAACGTCACGTCGTGTCCGGCCCGCGAGAGCAGCGCGCCGTAGTAGCCGCCGACGGCCCCGGATCCAATGACGGCAACCCGCATGATCTGCCTTTCCGCCTTCGCGCGAAGCGCTCCGGCGGACCGCCGTAGCCTTGGCGAAGGCGGGCGGCCTTCAGCCTACAGCCTTCTGCCTTCGGGTCTTCTGGCGGCGCCAATACCAGTATGCCGGCAGCCCCATCGCGACCAGGCCGAGGCCCAGCAGCGACTCGACGGGTCGCTCGGCGAGCGTGTTGACGACGAGGAGGGCGGAGCCGGCGACGAACAAGCCGGGCACGATCGGATAGCCCCACACGCGATACGGGCGCTTCAGGTGCGAGTGCGTGCGACGCAAGCGGAAGATCGCGACGCCCCCGAGCACGCTGAAGAGCACCGAGGCAAACGTGACGTAGGTGAAGAGCTGATCGTAGCTGCCGCTCGCCGCGAGCAGCGCCGACCAGAGACAGGTGACGAGGATGGCGACGTGAGGCGTGCGGTAGCGCGGGTGCACGACGGCGACGGGGCGAAAGAACAGGCCGTCAGCCGCCATCGCATAGCACGCGCGCGACATCGCGAGCGTGCCGGCGACATTGCAACCCAGCGTCGAGATCACGACGACGGCGGCGATTGCGGACGCGCCGAGCGGGCCGATGAGCGCCGTGGCGGCCTTCTCCGCGATGCGGGTCTCGCCGGCCATCTCGGCGAGCGACAACGAGTAGATGTAGCCGACGTTGACCGCGAGGTAGATCGCTGTCAGAGCCAGCGTGCCCAGGATGTAGGCGCGCGGCACCACGCGCTCCGCGTTCTGGATCTCGCCGGCCGACATCGCCAGGTAGCTCCAGCCCTCGAACGCCCACATGACCGCGATCATCGCCACGCCGAACGAGGCGAGTGGGCGCGCGACCGGCGGCAGCACCGGCGACCAGTCCGGCGTCACCGGGTGCATCACCAGTGCGACCAGCGGAATCGCGGCAAGGCCGGCGACTTTCAGCACCGTCAGCACCGCCTGCACGCGGTTGGCGGTGCTCACCCCGACCAGGTTGATCCAGCCGATCGCGAGGATCGAGACGGCGGCGACGATGCCGCCGGCGGACACGTGGAGCGGACCGGCCGACCAGACGGTTCGGGATGTCGAGAGCGCCGGAACGAAGTAGCTGAAGTACTCCGCGAAGCCGACAGCAACGCCCGCAACGCTGCCGGTGAGGACGACGAGCAGGGCCGCCCAGCCGAACAGGAACCCCCAGACCGGTCCGTAGGCCTCTTCGAGAAAGATGTAGAGACCGCCGGTGCGGGGAAGCATCGCGCCCATCTCGGCAAAGGTGAGACCACCGGCCATGGCCAGCAACCCGCCAAGCAGCCACGCTGCCAGCAGCGCCGGGATGGATTGCAGATCGGCAGCCATCACGCCCGACGTCAGGAAGATCGCCGAGCCGATGACGTTGCCAATCACCAGCAGCGTCGCGCCAGGCAGCCCGATGGCGCGTATCAACCCGTCGGTCGAGGTCGTCTGTGTCTCGTCTTCGGACAAGGCGGGAGCGGACATCGAGTCCGCGCACCATACCACACCAGCCTCGGACGTCTTCGGCGCCTCGATGCCGACCCCGCCGGCACTGAAATCGGGGACGGCAAGCCACCCGTGAGGAGTCGTTTCCTGCTAAGATTCGCGTCGCGATACCGGGTCCCCCGGCCCCCGGGTCCGCGCCTGGCGGAGGCTGCATGGCGTCCCGGATCACGACCTTCATCATCGTCCTCATCGTCGCCGGCACGCTGGTCGCCGGGTTGATCGTCGGCGCGCAGCGCGACGTTGCCGATGGACCGGTCGATCTCATCATCACCAACGGACGCGTCTACACCGCCAACGGCAGCGGCACGTTTGCCGAGGCGGTGGCCGTTCGCGGCAACAAGATCCTGCGCGTCGGGTCGAACCGCGAGATCAAGCGCCTTCGACGGCCGCAGACGATGACCGTCGACGCGCATGGCGCGACGGTGCTGCCGGGATTCAACGACAGCCACGTCCACGCGCTCTCCGGCGGGTTGTCGCTCGAGCACCTCGATCTGCTGGGTGCGACCTCGTTCGAGTCGATCCAGGCGGCGATCCGCGAGTACGCCGCGGCCCATCCCGATCGATTGTGGGTTCGCGGCCGCGGCTGGTACTACGAGCCGTTTCCCGGCGGACTCCCGACGCGGCAGCAGCTCGACCTGCTGGTGCCCGATCGGCCGGCATACTTCATCTCCTACGACGGGCACACCGGCTGGGCCAACAGCAAGGCGCTCGAAGCGGCCGGCAGTCACGCGCAAGACGCCGAGCCCGCGCAATGGCGTCGTCGTGAAAGACAGCCGCACGGGCGAGCCGACCGGCGCGCTCAAGGAATCGGCCATGGCGCTGATGGCCCGCGTGCTGCCAGAGCCGACGCGGGACGAGCGGCTTGCGGCGCTGCAGCGCGCCATCGAGCGTTTCCACGAGAACGGCGTCACCAGCATCCAGAACGCCAGCGGCAGTGTCGAAGAGCTCGAGCTCTACGACGAGCTGCGCAAGCGCGGCACGCTCGATCTTCGCGTCTACGCCGCGCTGTCCGCGTCGCCAGGACTGAGCGCCGCCGAGATCGCGAAGTTCGAGGCGGCGAGGACGACGTTCGCCGATGACCCGGTGCTGAAGGCGGGCGCGATCAAGCTGATGCTCGACGGCGTCGTCGAGTCACACACGGCGGCGCTGCTCGAACCGTACGCGAACCGCGCGACGAACGGGCATCTGAACTTCACGACGGCAGAGCTCGATCGAGTCGTTTCGCTGCTCGACAAGAGCGGCTGGCAGATCTTCATCCACGCCATCGGCGATCGCGGCGTTCGCACCGCGCTTGACGCGTTCGAGCACGCACAGGCCGCCAATCCGCCGCCCGCGCGCGGCAGGCGCCACCGCATCGAGCACATCGAGACCATCGACCCCGCAGACATCCCCCGCTTCGCGTCGCTCGGCGTCATCGCTGCGCAGCAGCCGTACCACGGAAGCCCGGACCCGAATCAGATCGACCTGTGGATGACGAACCTGGGAGAGACGCGAGCGAGCCGCGGCTGGCTCTACCACAGCCTGCTGACGAACGGCGCGCGCGTGGTCTTCGGCAGCGACTGGCCGGTCGTCCCGCTCGACCCGCGGCTCGGGCTGCACGTCGCGACCTCGCGCACCTCTCCCGGCGGCGTGCCCGACGGCGGCTGGATACCGGCCGAGCGGCTGACCCTGGCGCAGAGCGTGGACGCCTATACGTCGGCCGGCGCGTGGGCGTCGTTCGACGAGTTGCGCAAAGGCACGCTGAAATCCGGGATGCTCGCCGACATCGTCGTGCTCACGAGCGACATCTTCGCCGGCGACGCGCGCGTCCTCGACACGCAGGTGGCCTTGACGATCTTCGACGGTCGCATCGTCTTCGACCGCGAGCAGGCGGAAAAGACGGAATAGAAACCAGCGTTCAGCCTTCAGCCCTTCCGCGAGACTGCGATCGCGGTCTGCGAAATCGCTGAAGGCGGAAGGCAGAGGACCGAAGGCGACTTCAGCCTTCTGGCTATCCGCGCTGGCGCGCCGAAAACGCCGCGTAGGTTCCCGGGCTGCGGCGTTCGAGGAAGCTGATGAAGGCCTGCGCGACCGTCTCGAGGTTCGCGTAGGCGAACGGGTCGGTGTTCTTCTCCCGAAGCGCCGGCAGGATGCCCCTGAGCCGCTCCCACACCAGCAACAGCTCGCGTCCGCTCTGGAAGAACAGCTCCTGGTTCAGCACGCCGCTCGTGATGAAGGACGCGACCATCTCCCAGTAGGTCGTCACCATCCGGTAGGAGGCGTTCTCGTCCGACCCCGGGGGGCAGAGCGCGGTGAAGTCGTCGAGGGTCTTCGGCCTGAAGCTTCCAGTGAACCACGCGCGCGCCTTCCGCATGCGGTCTTCGCGCCGCATCTCGTAGAGCTCGAGTATCAGCTTGGCATCGTCGTAGGTCGCGCGCGCTTGCATGAGTGCCTCCATGGGACGCGATAATGATGCCCTGAGGACGGCCATGCCCGCTACTGCTCCCTTCACGCCCGACGCGCTCGCCTTTCTGCGCGCGCTGAAGCGCAACAACCGGCGCGAGTGGTTTCACGAACGACGCGGGGAGTACGAGCGCCTGCTCAAGGCGCCGATGCAGGCCGCCATCGGGCGGCTCGGCGAGGAATTCCGGAACTTCGCGCCGGACCTGATGGCCGATCCCCGGCGCAGCCTCTATCGCATCTGGCGCGATACCCGGTTCAGCTCCGACAAGAAGCCGCTCAAGACCAACGTCGCGGCCGTCTTCCCGCACCGTCTGGGGACGCGGCATTCCTCGGCCGGCCTGTACTTCGAGATCTCGCCGGACTGGGTGTTTGGCGGCGGCGGCCTCTACATGCCGGAGCCGCAGGGGCTGCACAAGATTCGAACGCGCATCGCCGAGGATTCCGCGGGATTCGCGAAGGTCGCCGGTTCGCCGGCCATCGCCGCGTGCGGCGGTCTCAGGGGCGAATCGCTGAAGCGCGTGCCTCGCGGCTTTCCGGCCGATCACCCGGCCGCCGATCACCTCAAGATGAAGCAATTCCTGGTGTGGGGCGAGTGGCCGCCCGAACTGGCGACCAGCCCCGAGTTCTGGCCGGAGCTTCTCCGGGTGTTTCGCGCGACGGCGCCTCTCGTCCACTACCTGAACGGCGCGCTCGGCGTTGGCGCGGCTATTCCACGCTGACGATGCGCTCGACGCCGTAGCGGCCGCCGGACTTCGGCCGGAGCAGCACGACCGCGGTGGCCTGGCCGGGAGCGAGAACCGGCGCGTCCTTCGGCCGTTCCGCTGGCAGCGTGACGTCGTCGCCGACCTTCCAGGTCTTGTCCCACAGCGGCGCGGCGGTCAGGCCGGAGGCGTCGATGGTCTCGAGCGCGCCGTAAACGCGCAGGTCCCCGAGATCTTCGATCCGCCCCGAGAATCCCACGCGCCGCACGCCGTCCACCTCGCGCACGACCCGCGACGCGGCGATGCCGATGTCGCCGATGAACGGTGCGACGCCGGTGCCGGGGGCAATCGACGCGCGCGCGATGATGGTGTGCATCAGGCTCGAGTCGTTGAACGGCAGCGTCTCGTACCGCCGCGGATTGACGCGTTCGATGCGGCCCGATGCCAGCGCGTCGAACGCGGACAGCAGCGCGACGAAGTTCATCCGCACCAGCATCCGATCGGGTTCCGGGCCGGGATACGGCCCGGTCTCGATCAGCACGACACTGGTTCCCCACTTCGTGAGGTTGTCGCCGAACGCGCGCACCTCGAACTCGTCGTCGTAGCGGCCGATCATTCCCGGCGCCATCGGCTCAACCGCGTCGCGGATGACGCTGGCGACGCGCTTCGCGAGAATCCGTCCGGGGTTGTCGCTGCGCTTCTCGTCGTAGGACACCGCGAGCAGCGACATCGCCGCCGGCTTGCCGGTCTTGCCGACGGACGTGCGCCAGTTCTGGTTGTGGAGGTTGAACCCGAGCGGCGGGTCCAGGCGATCGCGCAGCGCTTTCAGCGCGCGCCCTTCCGGCGTCTGCAGCAGCAGCGCGTCCCGGTTGATGTCAATCCCCTGCGCGTTACGCCGCTGCGGCTTCTCCGCGCCATCGGGATTCAGCATGGGGACGACGTGGAGCGTGAGGCGGTTGAGGAGGCGCTCGACGTGCGGCGCCCGGCGGTTCGACCGGACGTAGTTGAGCACGTCGAAGAGCGCGACCGTCGCGGTCGGCTCGTCGCCGTGCATCTGCGACCAGAGCAGCACGTGCGTCGGGCCCCGACCGAACCACAAGTGGTGGATCGACCGGCCCTCGACGGACGTGCCGATGATCTCCGACTGAAACAGGTCTGGCGCCGCCGCTGTCGCCGCATCGATCGCGGCGACGACGTCGGGATGACGCATCAGCGGCGGGAGCGGCAGCGGGAGTCGGGTCGCGTCCCACGTGTTCGCCAGGTCGGCTGGCGAGGGACCGGCGATGTCCGGTGTGGGGGCGCACGCACTGAGAAGCAGGATCGGGAGGAGAGCGAGTCGAAGACGCATCGAGGAATTCTAGATCCTGTCAGGGGCGCGCCGGCGATGCTACGATGCGGTTCGTGGCTCTGACCTCCACCGACACACTGGCCCGCGCGATCGAGGACTATCGTCGCGCCACGCCGGGTTCGGCCGCCGTCTACGCAAGGGCATCGGCGCATCTGCCGGGCGGCGTGACCTCCAACGTCAAGTTCTTCCCGCCCTATCCGATCTACATGACACGCGCCGAGGGCGCGCGCTTGTGGGACGTGGACGAACGCGAGTACCTGGATTACTGCCTCGCCTTCGGCCCGCTGCTCACCGGTCACGGCCACTCGCGCATCCGCGACGCCGTGCAGGCGGAACTGACCCGCGCCGGCACGGTGATCTTCGGCGCGCCGACGGACCTCGAGGCGCGGCTCGCCGAACGGCTGTCGGCGCTCGTGCCGTCGGCGGAGATGGTGCGGTTCACCAACTCGGGCACCGAGGCGACGCTCCATGCGCTGCGCCTGGCGCGCGGGGCGACCGGACGCGCGAAGGTCGTGAAGTTCGAGGGTCACTATCACGGCGTGCACGACTCCGTCCTCTGGAACCTCGACCGGCCGCTGCCGCCGCACGCCGCGAGTGACGGCATCCCTGGAGCGATCGCGGCCCAGACGATCGTCCTGCCGTGGAACGACGTCGACGCGCTGACGTCCGGTCTCGCCGCGGCCGAAGACGTCGCCGCCGTCATCGTCGAGCCGGTGGCGCGAGGCGTCCTCCACCCGGATCCGGCGTTTCTTCGCGCCCTCCGCGAGCTGACGGCGCGCCGCGGCATCGTCCTCATCTTCGACGAGGTCGTGGCCTGGCCACGCGTCGGGCTCGGCGGCGCGCAGGGCCTCTACGGCGTCGTCCCGGACCTCACGGCGCTCGGAAAGGCGATCGGCGGCGGGCTGCCGCTGGGCGCGCTGGCGGGCCGGCGCGATCTGATGTCGCTTACCGCGCCTCGTGCCGCCCGCGCGGAGAGCGACGCGTCCCCGTACGTCTTTCATGGCGGCACCTACAACGGCACGCCAATCGCGCTGGCGGCCGGACTGGCGGCGCTGAACGTGCTCGAGGAGCCCGGCGTAATGGCGACGCTCGACCGGCGAGGGTCGCAGCTGCGCGACGGCATTGTCGCGATCGGCGCGCGGCACGGGCTGCCGCTCCAGGTGCTGGGCCGCGGCTCGGTGGCCGACTTCTACTTCAGCGAGCGGGCGATTGCCTCCTCACGCGACGTCTGGGCCTCCGATCTCGCACGGCGCCGCGCCGTCGACTATCGCCTGCTGGCGGCCGGGATCTACAACGCGCCGGTGCACCGCTATCACCTGTCGCTCGCGCATACCGAAGACGACGTCGCACTCACGCTCGACCGGCTCGAGCGGGCGATGACCGAATGACCGAGATCCGCCAGACGCTGCCGGCGTCCTTCTACACCGACCCGGCGCACTTCGCGCGTGAGCAGGAGCGCTTCTTCGCGGAGATGTGGGTCGCGGTCGCGCGCGTCGAGGATCTGGCGGCGCCAGGCGATTACGTGCTTCGGGAGATCGCGGGCGAAAGCGTCATCGTCACCCGCGACGGGGAGGGGCGATTCCGCGGGTTCCACAACGTGTGCCGTCATCGCGGCACGCGCCTGTGCACCGAGGCGAAGGGCCACTTCACCGAGCGCATCCAGTGTCCGTATCACGCGTGGACCTACGGGCTGGACGGCCGGCTCGTCTCGGCGCCGCACATGGACGGCACGCCGGGATTCTGCAAGGACGACATCGGGCTGACGGCGGTCCACGTCGACGTGTGGGACGGACACGTCTTCGCGACGCTGGCGGCATCGCCGGAGCCGCTGGCATCGCAAATCGGGGGGCTCGCCGCAAAGTTCAAGCCCTGGGGGATGTACGAGCTTCGACGGGCCTACCGCGTGACCTACGACGTGAAGGCGAACTGGAAGCTGGTGATCTCGAACTACTCCGAGTGCCTGCACTGCCCCATCATCCATCCGGGACTGCAGAAGCTGTCGCACTACATGACCGGCGACAACGACCCGGCAACGCCGACGTGGCTCGGCGGACGCATGGAGCTGCGGCCGGAGATCGGGACGATGAGCCGTGACGGCCAGCTGCGGCGGCCGCCGCTGCCCGGACTCGGCGAGGAACAGCGGCGGCACGTCTACTACTACGCGGTCCTGCCAAACCTGCTGCTCAGCATGCATCCTGACTACGTGATGACCCATCTGCTCTGGCCCAGGGCACCGGGCCACACGGAAATCTGGTGCGAGTGGCACTTCCATCCGCGCGAGTTCCAGCAGCCGGCCTTCGATCCGGCCGACGCGATTGACTTCTGGGACGACACGAACCGCGAGGACTGGCGGGTCTCCGAGCTGTCGCAGGCCGGCATCGGGTCGCGCGCGTATCGTCCGGGCTTCTTCTCGCCGCGCGAGGGCCTGCTGTGGGACTTCGATCAGATCGTGCGCGAGCGGATGCGCTGATGATGGAGTCAGCCCCAAGGAGCTGTGCCTCTGCGGCTATTCGTGCCGCAGAGCCGTCATCGGATCGACGCGTGACGCCCTGAGCGCCGGCACGAGGCACGCGGCCAGCCCCATGACGGCTATCACGGCGACGGCCGTCATGCCAATCACCGGGTCGAATGCGTGCGGCTCCGGAGTCGTGGTTGGCAGAAGCCGGGTGGTGCTGGCGCCCGCGGCCAGGCCGATCACGACACCTACGGCCAGCAGCAGCGCGCCGGTTCTGAGCACCGCGCGGATCATCGCCGGCTGATCGGCGCCGAGCGCCATGCGGATCGCGATCTCCCGTGTCCGTTGCGAGACCACGTACGCCATCACCCCGTAGACCCCGACCGCGACGAGCAGCAGCCCGACCGTGGCAAAGACAGCGAAGATGATCAGACTGAATCGCGGCTGCGCGAACCGCTGCCGCATCATGTAATCCATCGTCTGGATCTCGGTGACGGGCACGCGGCGATCGACGCCCCGCAACGCGCGACGCAGGGGCTCGACCGCCAGCGCAGCGTCGCCTGCCGCACGGACCATCAGGATCCGCGAACCGAACCCCGACGTCACCGAGGAGGGCACGAACGCCGCCGGTTCGGTCGGGTTGAGCCCGCGGTTCCGAACGTCGCGCACGACGCCGACGATCTCGAAGACGGGATCGATCGCGTCCTGGGGAAGCTCTGCCAGTCGGGCCAGCCGGATCGGCTGTCCCATAGGATCGCCGTCGCCGAAGAAGCGTGTCGCCAGCGACTCGTTGACGACGGCGACGTGCCGGGCGCTCGCGATGTCGGCGGGTGTGAGCAGACGCCCGCGCACCATGGGCACGCCCACGACGGCCAGGTAGTCGGCGCCACACAGGATGAGTCGCCCATCGCGCCGCCCGGTGTGTTCGGCGCCGGGGCGCTCGATCCCGGTCGCGATCCCGCTGAGCGGGTGATTGGACGTGTACGAGGCGCCGACGATGCCCGGCTCGGCGGCGAGGCGCGCTGCCGCCGCCTGGTAGTACTGTTCGCGGGTCTCAGTCGCCTCGAAGGCCGGCTGGGGCAGCCGCACGCCCGCGGCGAGCAGCCCGCCCGGCGAGAAGCCGAAGTCGGTTCGCACCATCGTCAGGAACTCGCGCATGAGCGATCCCGCACCAATCAGCAGGACGAGCGAGAGCCCGACCTCTCCGATGACCAGGCCGTTGCGGACCCAGCCGAGCGACGGGCCGCCGTCGTTCCCCTTCCCCGAGGACTTCAGCCCCTGCGCGACATCGCGGCGCGCGCTGTGCCAGGCGGGCACCAGGCCGAACACGAACGCGGTGGCAACGGCGGTCGCCACGCTGAAGAGCAGCGCCCAGCGATCGAGCCGCAGCACGACCTCGTAGGCCACGCCCTGGCGCGGCAGAAACGCTGCGACGGCCTGGACGCCGCCGTATGCGAGGAGGCACCCCAGCGCTGCGCCAGCAAGCGCCAGCAGCAGGCTCTCCATCATCAACTGCGCCATCAGCCGGCCGCGGCTGGCGCCGAGCGCTGCCCGGAGCAGGAACTCGCGCTCGCGCGCGGTCGCGCGTGCCAGCAGCATGTTGGCGACATTGCAGCACGCGATGAGCAGCAGCAGGCCGACCGCGCCGAAGAGCGTGTAGAGCACGGTGCGGAACTTGCCGACGACCCAGTCGATCACCGTGATGACCGACATCCTGAACTGCGGCGGGTAGTCGTCCGGGTGCTGCGCCCTGCGCCGCGCCGCGATGACGTCCATGTGGGCGCTGGCTTCCTCGACTGTGACACCCGGCTTCAGCCGGGCCTGGAACCAGAACTGCCGGGTCTCCGCGTCTGCGTCCCCTCGCCGGAGCACGCGCGGAATCCAGACATCCGCGACGTGCCACGTGAAGCGCGGCGGCATCACGCCGACGATCGTCCGTGCCGTGTCGTTGATCGTGATGGCCCTGCCGATGACGCCCGCGTCGCCGCCGAACTCGGTGAGCCACGCCTCGTGGCTCAGCACCGCGACCGGTGGCGCGCCATTCGCGCCGTCCGATTCCTGGATTCCGCGTCCGATCAGCGCGTCGACGCCGAGAAAGTCGAACGTGTTCGGGCTGACCTGCGACACGCCAAGCGCGATGACGCCCTCGGGCGCCGGCATCATCATCGGGGTCGAGGAGATCGTCGCGATGATGCCGTCGAACACCTGCGCTCTGCTCCTGGTAGTCGAGGAACTCGTCGGCCGTCATCGCGCCGCGCAGCCAGTCGGGCTTCGCGGTGTCACGGATGAGCAGATCGACCATCCGGCGCGAGTCGGCGTAGGGGAACGGATCGAGGAGGATGTTGCGGATGACGCTGTAGATGATCGTCACGCCGCCGATGCCGAGCGCGAGTGTCACCACTGCTGCGGCGGTGAATCCGGGGCTGCGGCCGAAGACGCGGGCGCCATAGCGCAGGTCCTGCCAGAGCCTGTCGATGACGCCGATGGTGTTCATCGCGTAGATCTCCTCGCGGATGCGGACGGGATTCCCCAGCTTCCGCTGCGCGGCCGCGCGCGCCTCGTCGTAGCGACATGCCGCTGGCGATGTTCTCGTCGGTCTCGATGTCCAGGTAGGCCTGCAGCTCCTTCGCGCGTTCAGCGTCCCACCACCCTCGACGGAAGAAGCGCCGCCAGCTCATCGGTCACTCCGGCAGCGGGCGCAGCACGCGGTTGACGGCCGAGACGAGCTGCTCCCAGCGGCTCGTGCGCGTCGCCAGCTGCTTCCGGCCGGCTGGCGTGAGCCGGTAGTACCGCGCCCTGCGATTATTTTCGGACGTGCCCCAGAACGACGAGACCCAGCCGCGATCCTCCAGGCGATGCAGCGCCGGGTACAACGAGCCGTGCTGGATCTGGAGCAGGTCGTCCGACCGGCGTTCAATGACGTGCGCGATGGTGTGCCCGTGCGCAGCGCCGACGGCCAGCGTCTGCAGGATCAGCAGGTCCAGCGTCCCCTGCAGGAGATCGGCGTCGAGCGGCGGCGTGGCGCGGCGAGGCATGCGCGGGAGCATACTCCAGAAGATCATCTAGTGGAATGGGCGTTCGTGAATATAGCAGGTGCGATGGCGATTGCAACCCGAGGTTCGGGCTGAAACCTGCTGTGGATCTATGGGAGTGACAGAATCGGCAGCTCCGCGAGCTCCGCCGGTGTCGTCACGAGGAAGTGCGGTCCGACGGCCTCGAGCACCTCGCGCTCGAACGGCCCCCACAGGACGGCGACCGTCGTCATGCCCGCGGCGCGGCCGGCGACGACGTCGTGCGTGCTGTCGCCGACGTAGACGGCGTCGGCCGGAGCGATGCCCGCCCTGCGCGCTGCTTCGAGCAGCGGCTCCGGATCCGGCTTGTGCCTCGTCACGTCGTCGTGAAACACGGCGACGTCGAAGTGGCGTTCGAGATCGAACAGGCGCATGCCGCGGCGCGCGAAGTGCTGCATCTTGCTCGTGACGACGCCGAGGCGGTGTCCGCGCGCCTGGAGCGAGGACAGGACGTCGCCGATGCCGTCGAACGGACGGATCAGCGTGTCGTGATGGAGGCGCTGGAACTCACGGTAGGTCTCGAGCATCTCGCCGGCGAGCCGGCGCGGATCAGCCGCGCCGTTGAGCGCCGCCATTTCCTCGAGGGCGGCCGGAAGCGATCGGCCGAACGTGGAGACGAGATCGGCGCGCGAGGGCAGCCGGCCTGGCAGGTGCACGTCGAAGGCGTGCGCGAACGACTGGAGAATCAGGTCGGTCGTGTCGACGAGCGTCCCGTCGAGATCGAAGAGCACGACAGGTTTCATCGCGCTTGCGCCTCCGCGACGGCAACGCGCGTGGCGCGCGTACGCCATACCAGCGCCGTGCCGGCGGTGATGCCGAACGCCAGCAGCGCGGGCACGATCAGTCCGGGCCTGTAGTCGTAGGCGATGGTCACGCGCCCGGTGAGCCAGGGCGCGAGAATGCCGCCCAGCTGCGCGGTCGACAGCAGCAGGCCGATGGCGGCGCCCATCTGGCGCGGATACCGGTCGCCGGCCACCGAGACGATCGTCGGCGCCAGCGGGCCGACGGCGCATCCGGCGACGAAGGCGCCGATGGCAAGCGAGAGAGGCGCAACCGCGGTCGCCATGCCGAGGACCGCGACGGCCGCGAGCGCGGAGGCTGTCAGCACCAGCACGAGTTTGGGCATGCGGGACAGCAGGAGAGGCGCCACGACGCGTCCGAGGCAGAGCCCTGCCCAGTAGAGGCCGACCATCAGTCCGCCGCTCGTCGCGGGAAACACCGCGATGGCGAACGCCGCCGTCCAGCCCGCAAGCACGGCTTCCAGGCCGAACTCCAGCGACAGGAGGCCGACCAGCCCCTGGAAGGGGCGTTCGCGCAGGAGGCGCACCCCGGCGAGCAGCGACTGACCGCTCGAGCCCGCGATGACGGCCCTCACCAGCAGCGGCAGGGTCGCCACTACGAGGGCGAAGAGCGTGAGAGCCCAGAGCCGCGTGGCGACCGCGGCCTGGTCGAGGCTGCCGTTGAACAGCAGCGGCGCCGAAAGCGATCCCGTGGCGCCGAAGGTCGCCATCAGCGAGAGCATCGCGCCGCGCCGGTCGCCGTAGGTTGCCGAGACGAGCGTGTTGCTCGACGCGTTGATCGAGGCGCCGCCGGCGGCCAGCAGCACGGCGGGCAGATGGGACGCCGAGGCGTGCGATGCCGCGGCGAGCAGCGCCAGTCCGGTCGCGATGAGCAGGCTGCCGAGGGCGAGGACGCGCTGGGCGCCGGCGCGGTCGACGAGGCTGCCGGCGGCGGCCGTGAACACGAACTGGCCGGCGAAGAACGTCATCAGCAGCCGCGCCTGCGCGGCGACGTCGAACCCGAGCGCCGAGGTCCAGAGCGGCAGCCCGAACAGCGATCCGGGCAGGCCGAGGACGAGGCCGAAGAGGAACTGGCCGGCGATGGCGAGCGAGAAGAGACGGGCGGGCGTGGCCGGGACGCGCACGCCCAGGATTATTTCATCGCGTGAGCTTCGGAATGAAGCGGCCAGTGCCGCTGGCGTACGCGCGCCACGCACTGCCGAACTTCGTTTCGAGATGCTGCTCTTCCTGAGACGTGCGGATCGCCAGCAGGACGAAGGCCGGCGCGATCCAGGCCAGGAACCACCAGCTCCTCGTCACGAGCGCCAGCGCGCAGAAGAGCAACGCGCCATTCGTGTAGAGCGGATGGCGGATGAAGCGATAGGGCCCCGTGGTCACGAGCGTGGCGTTCGCGCGCGTGCGCACCGTGCGGGTGATGTTGTTGCCCAGCGTGCGAAGCACCCACCACGCGCCAAACACGCCGGCGACGGCAACGAGGAGGCCCGCCCAGCGGAGCTGGGTTGGGACCGGGATCATCGAGAAGGCCATCGACCGCGGCCAGACGAGATACGCGAAGAGGCCGGCGAACCCCATCAGGCCGCAGAACGACAAGCCTCGGCGAATGAGCCCAGGCTCCAGATCGCGCGGCACCGTGCCGCCGACCTTGTCGGCCCGCGAACGGTAATACGCGGACAGCCCCACGAGCGTCACGACGATGACGATCGCGAAACGGTGGAACAGCGCGTCTTCAGCCATGGCCCGCCTCCGATTTCTGAATACTCAAAATATTAATTTTGAGTGTTCAAAATTGTCAAGAGTTCGGAAATCTCTCGGAATTACTCGCTTTGAATTGCGTCGATCGGCGCCAGCCGGGACGCGCGCAGGGCCGGATAGGTGCCGAAGACGAGGCCGACCACTATCGAGGCTGCCGCGCTTACGGCCAGCGTCTGCCAGCTGACGGCGGCGACCAGGTGAGCTTCGGTCCGCGCCCGGATCACCGCGGTGACGATGAAGGCCCCCGCGAGCCCCATCGCCACTCCCAGGGCGCTGCCGACCGACGCGATCGTGATCGACTCGACCAGGAACTGGACGAGGATGTCGCGCCGGCGGGCGCCGATCGCCTTGCGGATCCCGATCTCGCGCGTGCGCTCGAGGACCGACGCCAGCAGGACGTTCATGATGCCGACGCCGCCGACGATCAGCGAGATGGCGGTGAAGGCGCCCATCAGCATCTTGAAGATCAGGATGCCCTGCCGCACTGACCTTGAGCCGCTCGGGGCCCGACGCGGTCGACCGAGACCGCGTCCTTCCACTCGGCGTGACGTCTGACCCAGACGTCCACCATCTCCTTGACGGTCGCTACTTCTTCGGCTCGTGCGGCGCGGACGATCAGGTCGGGCGTCCGCGGCGACGACGGCGGGGCAAGACTTCGTTCGGCATCGGCAAACGGCACCAGCGCGACGAGAAAGCGATCGCGCTGCTCGGCGAGCACGCCGATCACTTCCCTGCCCACGCCTTGAAGGGTCAGGCGCTCGCCCACCCGGCCGCCTGGCAGCTTCTGCTCGGCCAGCGTGCGCGCCAGCTTGTCTGAGACGACCACCACGGCGGCGCCCTGCTGCATCTCGGCCGACGGTGAACATCCGGCCCTCTGCCAGCGACAGCCCGTGCGCCGCAGCCGGCCAGACCTGCACGGCCGTGACATAGGCCGCGCGCGGCCGCGCCGGATCGGCGGTCGCGATCAACGCCGGGTCCCAGCGACGGTGATTCGGACATCTCCGGCGGCGCCAAGTGCCGCCGCCAGCTGCTCGCCGTCAGCGGCGGTGAACGTCACCCAGCTCGAACGCGGAATCCGCTGGCCGTCGATCTCGTCGTGTAATCGCGGCGCCACCCTGACCATCTGCAGCCCTTCGCGCTCGATCCGCTCGCGCAGCGCCAGTTCGGCGCCATCGCCCAGCGCCAGCACCGCCGCCAGCGACGCCGCGCCCATCACGATGCCGAGCGTGGAAAGAGAGGTGCGAAGAGGATTGAGCCGTAAGGTGGCCAGCGCGAGCCGGATGGCGGTGAGAAACGTGGACATCCTACCGTTCATACGACTCGCGACGCGACGAGTCCGTCAGCCGCACGAGGTACCGCTCCGGCTCGGCCCGGAATCGGCGCGAGAGATCGGCGAGGCTGTCGGCGCCGCCGTAGCTGATCGACGAGCACAGGTGCTTCATCATTTCCTGGATCACCGGCCGCGCCGACCCGCGCAGCGGAACGCTGACCTCCATGCCCTCGGCGCCAATCGCCTGCAGATCCACGGCGCTGGCGTCCTCGACGTCCAGGCGGTCCTTGATCGCCTCGATCGACGCCATGCCGCGGAGCACCTTGAACGGCACCTTCACGGCCTTCTGGGACTCGGGCAGCAGCACCGACTTGTGAACGATGTCGCCGGGAGCCTCGGTGGTGCCGGCAAAGGCGCTGCCGAGCATCACCGAGTCGCCGCCGCACATCAGCGCCAGCGCGATCGCGCCGTGGCGCCTGATCCCGCCGTCGGCGATGATCGGCACGCCGCCGGCCGCGCGCTGGCACTCGACGATCGCGTGCAGCTGCGGCACGCCGAAACTGGTCGTCAGGCGCGTCGTGCAGCCGCCGCCGGGACCAATCCCCACCTTCACCGCGCAGGCGCCGCGCTCGGTGAGAAACCGCGTGCCGTCCGCCGTGGCGACGTTGCCTGCGATGACGTCGACAGCTGGGAATCGTTTACGGATCTCGTCGAGCGCGCGTTCCATCACCCTGGAATGGCCGTGCGCGATGTCGATGACCAGGACGTCGACGCCGGCGCGAATCAGCTCCGACGCGCGCTCGACGTAGTCGCCGCGCGCGCCGATGGCCGCGCCGACGCGCAGCCGGCCCTGATCGTCGCGCGTCGCGAACGGCAGATCGCGCTGCCTGATCAAGTCGCGCGTCGTCACCAGCCCGGTCAGCCGGCCCGACGCGTCCAGCAGCGGCAGCTTCTTCACGCGGTGCGCCGCCATCGCCGCGGCCGCCTCGGCCTCCGACGGCCTCCCGGTGAAGGTGACGAGACGGTTGCGCGGCGTCATCCGGCTCGCGACCGTCGCCGTCAGGTCGTCCACGAACTGCAGGTCGCGCTCCGTGAGTATGCCCTCGAGACGCCAGTCGCCGTCCACCACGACGAGTGTGCCAACGCGGGCGCGCGCCATGGCCGCCTTCGCATCGGCGAGCGTCGCCTCGGGCGCGATGGTGAGCGGGTCCGGGATGATCCCGTGCTGCGTGCGCTTGACCTTCAGCACCTCGCGAACCTGCGGCTCGATGTCGCCCGGCCGGAAGCCGCGGTCGATGATCCCGATGCCGCCTTCCTCCGCCATGACGATGGCCATCTCGGCCCGGGTCACGGTGTCCATGTTCGCCGAGACGATTGGTCGCGCCAGTGTCAGCGACGTCGTCAGCCTGGCGCTGAGATCGATGGTGGCCGGATCTCGCCGATCGACGACGCTCATCTGCGGCGTCAGCAGGAAGTCGTCGAAGGTGCAGCCGGCCACGGCCGAGAGCAGGTCCATGGAAGGAGTATACGGACGAATGGGCGGCCTTCAGGCTTCGGGCTTCAGCCTACAATGGCGTCCTGCACGGGGGAGGCGCCTTGACCACACGGCTCATGCTCGTCCGACACGGCGCCACGACGCTCAGCGCCGAAGACCGGTTTGCCGGCTCCACCGATGTCGCGCTCTCCGAGGAGGGCCGGCAGCAGGCGATGCGGCTGGGCGCCAGGCTCGCCGACGACGAGATCAGCGCGGTTTACTGCTCGCCGATGCGCCGGACCATCGAGACGGCCGCACTCATCGCCGAACCGCACAAGCTGCTGCCTGTGACGCGGCCGGGGCTGCGCGAAATCGATCACGGCCACTGGGAAGGGCTGACCCGGCAGGAAGTGGAAGGGCGCTTCGGGGACGAGTACGCGCGGTGGGAGCAGGACCCGTTCACCGTCGCGCCGGAGCGCGGCGAGTGCGGCGTCGACGTGATGGCGCGCGCGCTGCCAGTCATCCGCGACATCGTCGAAGCCCACCTCGGGCAGAACATCCTCGTCGTGTCGCACAAGGCAACCATCCGCCTGATCATCAGCAGCCTGCTCGGCTTCGACGCGCGCGGCTACCGCGACCGGCTCGACCAGGCGCCGGCCTGCCTCAACGTGCTGGACTTCAAGGATCCCGTGCGCGCGCGCCTGATGCTCTTCAACGACATCTCCCACTACGCCGACCATCCGCATCGCGCGACGGGGAACCTGTCGAAGTGGTGGGGGCCCTCGTAGCCGTTCGCCGTTATGCCTGCGATCCGATCCGCGCGTTGCTCCGCGCGGATCGGGTTTCCGAAGTACGCGACGGATCGCAGGAGGGCTAGCTCACGAGTGAGGAGATGTCGTCCCGCGCGGCCTGTCGCGCGCGAGCCACTTCAGCGGCGGCATTCACGCCAGGCTGTGACTCGCGAATAGCCGCGGCCAGCGTCTTGCCCTCGTCAAGCACACGATGCTTGAGGACCATGAACGGCACGCCGGTGTTGCGCGCGGCGTAAGCGACGGTCGCAAACTGCTCCGCGCTGGCAAACCCCTCGGCGGCGATCTCCATCTTCGTGCCGCGGTTGAGGACCGGCTTCAATCGATCGTGGACCGCGGCTGTCGATGCCGGAAGCGCGGCGACCTTGTTGACGCGAGCCGCACGACGAGGCGCGGGCGCCTTCTCCGCAATTGGCGCCGCGGGCTCTGTGATCCTGGCGACCATCCCGTCGGTCGATCGGCGGTCGCTATCCATCAAACGAGGCACGGCCCAGACGCCCAGCGCAATCGCGCCGGCAAGCCCCGCCGTGAGTGCCAATGTCTTTGCTTTTGTCACTTCCCACCTCTTCTGAAAATCCGGACGCTGCAGATTCAGAAGCAAAGAGTCGTGCCAGGTCTCGTTCGCTGGAAATCAACGATCTTTGTGGCTGAGGTCGCCCAAAGTGGGTCGTATTTACACGGCAGGGCCCCAACGGGCGGGGGTAAAGCGCGATCGCAAACCGCACGGACGGTCGCGGTGCCGTGGTAATCGCATGACGCCGAGCGGCGTGATGCAGGTCAAACGGTGCGCTATGCTGCCGATGCTCCGGGAGGCCAGGTTCACCTATGCCATCAAGGCGAGAGTTCCTCACCACTGCCGTCACCGCCCTTGCCGCGTCGCGCGCGCTGTCGGCCGCCACCGTCTCGCCTCAGGCCGCGATCGCCAGTCCATTGAATGGACCCATCGGCCTGCAACTGTGGAGCCTTCGCGAGTACCTGCCGAAGGATTTGCCGGGCACGCTCGCCAAGATCAAGGCGATGGGGTTTCGGGAAGTCGAAGGCGCCGGCCTGTGGGGCCATAGCGCCGCCGACTTCCGGCAGGCGCTGGACACCGCCGGGCTGCGGTGTCAGTCCGCGCACATGGGCTATGAGCGGTTGCGCGACGATGCGGCTGGCGCGTTTGCGGAAGCCAGGTCCATGGGCGCCGGCTGGGTCGTCTGTCCGTGGATTCCTCACGAGAAGGGCTTCACTCGCGAGGTCGCAGGCAATGCGGCCGACGTGTTCAACCGCGTCGGCAAATCGGCGCGCGAGGCGGGGCTGCGCTTTGCGTATCACTGCCACGGCTACGAGTTCGTCCCGTCAAATGAGGGGACGCTGTTTGACACGCTCGCCGGCGCCACCGATCCGCAGCAGGTGGCGATTCAGGTCGATGTGTTCCACGCCTTTCATGGCGGGGCCGATCCCGCTGCGCTCATCACGAAGCTCGGACCGCGTGCGACGAGCCTGCACCTCAAAGACCTCGCGAAGGGCGCGCCGGTAACGGCAGGAACCGGCGTGGGCACACCCGACATCGACGTGCCGGTTGGCACCGGTCAGATCGACATGGGGGCCGTCCTCACGGCCGCTCGCAAGGCCGGCACGACGCTCTACTACGTCGAGGACGAGAGCGCGACTCCATTGGCCAACATCCCGAAGAGCCTGGCGTGGCTGCAGGCCTTCAAGTACCCGACCGCTCGCTGAGGTCCGACCATGACAAGAACGGTTCTGGCCGTGCTCGCCGGCTCGGCCGTCACGGTGCTGTCCGCCCAGGCCCCTGCGACAACGAGCTTCAAGCTTGGCACGTTCGAACGGAACGACGCGCCGTTTGTCGGCGTGGTCCTTCGTGACGCCCTGGTGATCGACCTGGCCGCAGCCGATGCGGCCATGAAGCCGGCGGCGGACGTCGCCGCGCCGCGCGACATGAAGGACCTGATCGCGCGCTACGAGACGGGCGTGCGCAGCCGGATTCTCGAGCTGATCGCACGGGTCAACGCCGCCGGCGCCGATCGCCCTTCCTGGGTCGTCGAGCTGTCGTCGCTCAAGACCCTGCCGCCGATCATGTATCCGCAGACGATGCTGAACATGGCAGTGAACTATCGCGAGCATGCGGCGGAAATGGGGGGCGCGGACACCTCACCCGCAGGCCCGGGCGCGGCGCTGCCCGGGACGAAGAGCGCGCCAGGCATCTGGGAGCGCAGGCCGGATGACCCGCGATGGAACCCGTATCTCTTTACCAAGTTGCCCTCGGCGGTGATTGCCGCCGGTGAGCCGATCCAGTTGCCGGCCGGCCGCAGCCAGATCGACTGGGAATGCGAGCTGGGCGTCGTCATCGGTGCACGGGCATCGAAGGTCGCCGTGGATCGCGCGCGTGACTACATCTTCGGCTACACGATCGAAAACGACGTGTCGGATCGCGGCGGCCGCGGCGACACGAGGCACGGCAGCGACTGGCTGATCGCCAAGTCCCACGACACCTTCGCGCCCATGGGCCCGTTCATCGTCCCAAAAGAATTTGTGCCCGACCCGCAGAAGTTGAAGGTGGTCTTCAAGCTCAACGGCCAGGTGATGCAGGACGCCAACACGTCGCTGATGATCCACACCGTGTTCGAGCAGGTGTCGTACGCCTCGCACATCCTGACGCTGCGACCGGGCGACGTGATTGCCACGGGCAGCCCTGCCGGCGTCGGCTCGGCCCGGAATCCGCCGATCTTTCTCAAGGCGGGCGACGTGTCGGAGTGCACCTATGAGGGGGTTGGGACGCTGAGGAATCCGGTGTCAGGCCATAGCTAGGCGCGGTCCCCGCGCGGACTCCGACTCGAGTTATCGGGGCATCGCAAACATCCCGTCCTCGACCTGCGGGTCCAGATCGATCCGCTCGGTGTAGATGGCAAACGTCTGCGGCGGAAACGACACGCGCTCCTCGTCGATGGCAAAGGGGAACTTGATCCCGCCGACGTCACGCCAGTCGCCGAAGGTCAGGATCACCGGCACCTTACCCTGGGGCAGCGTCATCGTCCCCTCCTGCTTGCGCTCGAGGAACGTCGCCGCGTCGAGATAGACGTGTCGGACTGCTCCGCTCTTCAGCGTGACGGTCAGCTTGTAGGTGTCGATGCCGCCCGTCTTCTCGCGCCCGGCGAGCTCGACGCGGTGGCCCTTGTCGCGATAGTCCACGAGAAAGCCGTCGAAGTCTCCGTCGAGCTCGCGCAGTTCCAGTTCCTGATCGGCGGGGCGCTTGGTGACCTTGCCGTCCACCGACTCCCACGCGCCGTCCGGGCCCAGGCCGCGCGCGACGGTTGGCCGGCCCGGAAGCGCCTGATCGGTGCGATAGAGCCCGGGCCGCTTCTTCGTGATCGTAACCGGAATATTGCCGCCGAAAGTGCCGTACGTCCGGTACGATGCGGACCGTCGTCAGCGCTTTCAGCCGCGCCGCGCCGCCGCGCGCCTCGATGTTCTTCTGCACGAGCTCGTCGGCGGTCTGCGCGGCGACGGGCACGGCAAGCATGACAAACGCGGCGACCAGGGGAAGTCGGCTCAATCGCATGCGGCAAATGGTGGCCGCGGCGGTCGTCCTCATGCAACCGCAAAGTGACGAGTGCTGGGACGTGCGGACTCCAGGCTGAAGGCTGAGGGCTGAAGGCCGCTCTGTAGTTCACAATACTGTCGTGCGCCGTCTCGTCGTCGTCGCTCTCGCCGCGGTTGTCGCCGTTCCCGGTGCGTGGGGTGCATGGTGGCTGTGGCGGGCCACCCATCCGGTGCTGCCCGACGACACCGTCGCCGGGTGGCTCCCGGCCGTTGTCGTCGCGGCGGGAAATCATGGCGAGCTGTCCGAGCCCTTCGGTGTCGCCGTCGCCGCTGATGGAACGATCTTCCTGTCGGACGCCGGGGACGCCCACGCGATTCGGCGGCTCGCCCCGGATGGGACGATGCAGCTCGTCGCCGGCGGCCGTCGCGGCTTCGCCGACGGCGTGGGCACCGACGCGGCGTTCGACACGCCCTCGCACCTGGCGCTCGACGAGAGCGGCAACCTCTACGTCGCCGATACCGGCAATCACGCCATCCGGCGGGTGACGCCGGACGGAGTCGTGACCACCGTGGCTGGAGACGGCATTCCGGGCGCCGGTGAAGGATCGAGCGCCCGGCTGAACGGCCCCGTCGGTGTGGCCGTCGATCGCGCCGGACGCGTCGTCGTCGCCGATACTTACAACGATCGGATCGTCCGGCTCGATCGCGAGGGCGTCGTGACGATCGCCGGCGCCGGCACCCCCGGCTTCGTGGATGGACCGGCTGCAGCCACGGCCTTCGACACTCCCTCCGGCGTCGCTGTTCTCGAGGACGGCAGCATCGCCGTCGCTGATACGGGCAACGACGCCTTGCGGCGCATCGGCCTCGATGGCGCGGTGACGACGCTTGACGCCGTGGAGTCGTCATCGTTCAACACGGCGCTGTGGCGGCCGATTGGAATCGTCGCCGCGTCGGGCGGCCGGATCTACGTGACCGACCATCGATCACGCGTGCTGGAGATCGCCGGCGGCCGGCGACGCGTGCTGGCCGGCGGCGATCCCGGATTCGCGGCCGGCCTTGGCACCGCCGCGGCGTTCCGCGAGCCGGCCGGCATCGCCGTGAGCCGATCCGGCCGTGTGGTCGTGGCCGATGCCGGCAACGCGCTGCTGCGGGTGCTCGATCTGCCGGAGCGCATTGGCGGCTGGCTGCCAGCGCCTCCGCGGCGCCATCCCGGATTCGACCTCGAGCGGTTCGCGCGGGCGCCGCTGGTCTGGCCGGTGGAGCCGCAGGACGGACCGCATGAAGTCGCCGGCACGCTGGGAGAGCCGCGCGGCAATCCCGGCGGCGACGGCCGCGAACGCTTTCACGCCGGCGTCGACGTTCGCGCCGTCCAGGGCTCGACGGTGCTGGCCGTCCGCGACGGCGTGATTCGCGCCGTGCTGCCGGCTGGAGCGGTCGGGACGCTGTCGGAATTCATCACGATCGGGCCCCTCACCTACATCCACCTCCGCGTCGGCCGCGACCGCGCGGATCGCGCGATTGCGAACTGGGCAGACGTGCTGCCCGATCCGATCTCCGGAAAGCCCGCGCGCGTCCGCGTCCGGCGCGGCACGCACATCGCCGCCGGAGAGGCAATTGGCTCGGTGAACCGCTTCCAGCACGTGCATCTGAACGTCGGCCCGCCGGGCGAGGAAGCCAACGCGCTGCTCGTCGGCTTCCCGAACGTGGTCGACACGGTGCCGCCGGTGATCGCGCCGAAGGGCATCACGCTCACCGACCTCACGGGGACTCCGCTCACCGAGCATTGCAGGGGCACGGCTCGTGGTTCGCGGTCCCGTCCACATCGTCGTGGACGCGTACGACCGGATGAACGACAGCCCGCCACGCCGGCGGCTCGGGCTCTATCGTGCGGGTTACCAGGTGCTGAATGCCGACGGCTCGCCAGCGCCCGGCTTTGCGAGTCCCCGACTGTCGATCGCCTTCGATCGCCTGCCGCCGGCAGCCGACGCGCCGCCCACGCTGTACGCGCCGGGGAGCGGCATCCCGTTCTACGGCACGCGCCTGACGCGATATCGCTACGTGCTGACGACGCGGGTCGATCAGGGCACGGTCGTAGCGGAGCCCTGGACGCCCGATCTGCCCCCCGGCAATTACCTGGTCAGGGTCCTCGCCGAGGACGCCGCCGGCAACCTGGCAGTGGATCGCCGCGACCTGCCGGTCGTGATTCCCCCCGTCCTGTAGTAACGGCGGCGCGCGAGGAGCGCGGGTTCGGTCGGGTGTCGTCGAGTTGGGGCCGGTTCCGTCAGGTTGGTTTGCGGTTAGACGGGTTCGTCGGGTTCAGCGGGTTCAGCGGGTTGGTCTATGCTATCGACAACCTGTCGCAACCCGACAACCTGACGTGACCGCAACCAACCTGACGTAACCCGACGCAACCCGACGCAACCTGACGCAACCCGACCAAACCTTATGCTTCCCACGCCCTCAGCCCCTTCACCCGAACTGTTTTTTCAGACACTCAACGCGTATCAGCGCACTGCGGCTCTGAAGACGGCGATCGAGATCGATCTTTTCTCGGCCCTCGCCCCTGGCGGCGTGACCGCGGAGGCCGCGGCCACCACGTGCCAGACGTCGGTGCGCGGGACGCGGATTCTCTGCGACTTTCTCACCGTGCTCGGCTTCCTCGAGAAGTCCGATGACAGGTACAGCCTGACGCCTGATTCCGCCGTGTTCCTGGTGCGGCAGTCGCCGGCCTACTTTGGCGGCGCGCTCGAGTTCCTCGCCTCCGATCGGATCGTCCGGAACTTCGACGGCCTTACCGCGGCGGTGCGCCGTGGCACGGTGCCCGACGAGTCCAACACCGTCACGGAAGAGAACCCGGTGTGGGAGAAGTTTGCCCGGGCGATGGTGCCGATGATGGCGATGCCGGCACAGGCGATCGGCGAGATCCTGGGCGTCGCCAGCGCCGGCCCGCAGCGCGTGCTCGACATCGCGGCCGGCCACGGCATTTTCGGCATCACCATTGCCCGGCAGAACCCGCAGGCGGAGGTCGTCGCGGTCGACTGGCCGCGCGTGCTCACGGTCGCGTCGGAGAACGCGTCGGCCATGGGCGTCGCCTCGCGCCACCGCGCTGTCGCCGGCGATGCCTTCACCGTCGACTGGGGCGAGGGCTACGACGTCGCGCTCATCACCAATTTCCTGCACCACTTCGACATCGCGACCTGCACCGCGTTCCTGCGCCGCGTCTACGACTCGCTCAACGACGGCGGCCGTGTCGCCATCCTCGAGTTCGTCCCGGACGAGGACCGCGTGAGCCCGCCGATACCGGCGAGCTTCGCGATGCTGATGCTGGCCGGGACCGCCTCGGGCAACGCCTACACGATGGCGGAGCTGACGGGCATGCTGGAAGCGGCCGGATTCAAGGGCGTCTCGGGTCACGCACTGCCCGGACCGCAGACCGTCGTCGTCGCGACACGATAGGACGGCGGCAACGTCTCGAGCGACGGCGTCGCGGGTCTTCCCGCGGTGCGTCGTTTGACAGCGCCCGGTGACGGACCGACAATAAGCGCCTTTCACGCCGGAACTGGCATTCGGACGGCCCGACTCTCGAGGCACACGGACCCATGCGAGGCGGATCGGAACAGGTTGTCGCCTACGTGCGCGGGCTGATCGAGAGCGGCGCGCTGCATGCCGGCGACCGTCTGCCGACCGAGCGCGAGCTGGCAGCGCACCTCGGCGTCAGCCGGCCGACGGTGCGGGCCGGCCTGCGCGCGCTGGCGACGCTGGGCGTGGTGCGATCGCGCCGCGGGTCGGGGACGTTCATCACCGACGGCCCGCCGGTGCTCGGCAGCGAGCCGCTCAGCTTCCTGGCCGCGCTCCACGGCTTCACGCGCGACGAGATGTACGAGGTCCGCCGGATCCTCGAGGTCGGCGCCGCCGGCCTGGCTGCCGAACGGGCGACCGGCGACCACATCGCGACGATGGCGGATGAAGTGGCGGGCATGTTCGCGAGCCTCGACCACCCGCAGGTCTTCCTCAACCACGACATCCGCTTCCACCGCGCGGTCGGCGTCGCGTCTGGCAACCCGATCGTCGCGTCGCTGGCCGAGATGGTGTCCGGGCTCTACTACGAGCATCGGCGCGAGTCGGCGAAGAACGCCGCCGATCGCGACATGAAGGAAGCGGCGGAGGCCCACCGCCGAATCTACCAGGCCATCCGCGCGCACGACGTCAAGGCGGCTCGGGAGGCGATGAACCAGCACCTTCTCACCGCCCAGGCCTTCCAGGCCGCCGAGCCCAACGCCGTCGCCGGCACCCGCCGCCGCGCGTAGCTCACGACGTACGTCAACCACAGAGACACGAAGAACACAAAGACACACAGAGAAAACGTTTGGCACCGCTCGGATGAACCCCAACGCCTGGGCTCATCCGAGTGCTGCCAAGCTCGCCCTCCGTGCGTCCTTTGTGCTCTCTGTGACTCTGTGGTTGACGTACGTGACAATCGGCGACTACGGAAACCGACCGAGCGCGTTGAGCAGATCGAGCCGCGCCTGGCGGAGGTTGTCCTCGGCGACGGCGACCGCCGTGTCGGCGTCCCGCGCGCGCGCGCTGCGCGTCGATGACTTCGATGTTCGTCGTCGCGCCGGCCCGGAAGCTGATGCTGGTGATCTCCAGGACCTGCGCCGCCTGCGCGGCGGCGGCGCGCGTCGCCTCGAGCACCCGCTCGGTGCGGCGGACACCTTCGTAGCCGGTCCGGATGTCCGATGCGGCCTCGCGCGCCGCGGCGCTCAGCGTTGTCTCGGACTGCTGGAGCGAGGCCGTGCGTTCGAGCTTCCTGCCTTTGCGCTCGCCCGAATCGAAGAGCGGGACCCCGAACTGGATCACCGCCCGCCAGCTCGACTCTGGCGTGATCGTCGATCCGGGGTGCTGGAAGATCGGCTCGAAAATGCCGTTCGCCGACGGCCACCATTCCTTCGAGCTGTCGTCGACGACACGACGGGCCGCCTCGACTTCGAGCGTGAACAGCTTGATGTCGGTCCGCAGGCCTACGGCCTGAGCGATGGCCGATGCATCGGCCTGTGCCGGGATGTCGAACGACGGCTCGTTCGTCGCGTCGATGGGGTGATCCGCCGCCACGAGAACGCCAAGCGCCTCCTGCGTCCGGTAAAGCCCCAGCTGGGTCAGCTCGACGAGGGCCTCGTCGGAGGAGAGCGTCTGCTGGGCGCGCAGCTCGTTGAGCCGGCTGCTCGCGCCGGCGAGGAACCGCTGGTGCGCGTAGTCGTAAAAGGCTTTCGCCGTATCCCTGGACCGCACCTGGGCCTCGACGACGCGGTGCGCGCCGATGACTGTGAGGTAGGCCTGCGCCGTGGCCACGGCGACCTGCCGGCGGATGTCCTCGGCCGAGGCCTGCGCGACGCGCCGCTGGTCGTCGGCCTGCGCCCGCCGTGCCCACTGCGCCGGCGCGAACAGCGGCATGGTCACCGGGACCGACGCCGAGAACGTGTTCTGCGGGGCGAACTCCGTCCCGTTTGAAGTCCGCGCGTCGTCGAGGGTGACGTTCGACCCCTGGACGCCGACAGCCGGCAGCGTGACCGCGCGCGCCTGCCGCAGCAGCGCCTCGGCGCGCAGAATATTCGCCGCCGCAATCGCAACCGACGGATTCGCCGTCGTCGCGCGCCGGATGGCCTCTTCGAAGGAGATCGGCTCGGGCGCGGGGACTTGCGCCCGTGCGTCCGCCGCCAGCAGCGTCGCGCACACAACCGCGATGGCGCAAAGCCGCGATGCCGCGATGAACCTCCAACCGCCGCGGCGAGCGAGAGCGAGCCGTGCCCTGCCGCTGCGAGCGCAGCGAGCAGCGCCCTCTTCCCCTCCGCGCCGAGCGCGAAGCGCGAGGCGCGCCCCCCGAGGCCGGCGCCCTATTCATGGGCGGCCTCTGTCTCGACGGGCTGCTGCACGCGGTGGCCGCCAGGTGCGAGCGATCGAACGAGGACATACAGCACGGGAATGAACACGAGGTTGAGGATGGTGGAGACCAGCATGCCGCCGGCGACGGCCGTGCCGACGGAGTGCCGGCCCGCCTCGCCCGCCCCGTTGGCAAAGACCAGCGGCAGCACGCCGAGAATGAAGGCGAACGACGTCATCAGGATCGGCCGCAGCCGGATGCGCGAGGCTTCGATCGCCGCTTCGACGATCGACAGTCCCCGCTCGCGCAGCTGCTCGGCGAACTCGACGATCAGGATCGAGTTCTTGGCCGCGAGGCCGATCAGCATGACCAGGCCGACCTGGCAATAGATGTCGTTGCTCAGGCCCGCGCAGGCCCTGGGCGCCGACGGCGCCGAGCACGGCGAGCGGCACGCCGAGCAGGATGATGAACGGCAGCAGGAAGCTCTCGTACTGCGCGGCAAGCGTCAGATAGACGAGCAGCAGGCCGAGGCCGAAGATCGCCACCGACTGCGTGCCGGCCTTGATCTCCTCCAGCGACTGCCCCGCCCACGCGTAGGACATGCCGTCGGGCAGCGTCCGCTCGGCAAGCGACTGCATCGCCTGCAGCGCCTGGCCCGAGCTGAACCCTGGACCGGCGGCGCCGTTGATCTCGGATGACCGGAACAGGTTGAAGTGGCTGATCACCTGCGGCGCGGTGGTTTCCTCGACGCGGACGAGATTCGACAGCGGCACCATCGTGCCGCCCGGCGCGCGCGCGTAGAACTGCTCCAGCGACTTGGGATCGTGCCGGAACCGCTGATCCGCCTGGACGTAAACACGGTACGCGCGGTTGTTGAAGTCGAAGTCGTTGACGTACTGCGAGCCCAGGTAGACCTGCAGCGCGTCGGTGACTTCGCCGAGCGGCATGTTCAGGCTCTTCACGCGCTCGCGATCGATGTCGACGTAGAGCTGCGGATCGGACGCGGTGAAGGCCGAGAACAGGCCGCGAAGCTCGGCCTGCTGGTTGCCGGTGCGGACGAGATTGCCGGTCACGGTCGCGAGGTTCTCGATTGGACCGCCGCTCTGGTCGAGCAACTCGAACTGGAATCCGCCGAACGCGCCGAGACCGCGAATCGGCGGCGGCAGAAACGGCACCACCACCGCGCCGCTGATGCGGCTAAGCGCCCCGCGCAGCCGCGCCACCACCGCCTGCGCCGACTGCGCGTCGTCCCGGCGCTCGTCGAACGGCTTCAGGCGGATGAACAGGATGCCGCGATTGGGCGAGGCGCCGCTGAAGCTGAAGCCGCCGATAGTGAAGGCGGCGGCAATATCCTTCTCCTTGACCAGCAGGGCCTCGACCTGCCGGCCGATCTGGCTGGTGTATTCGAGCGACGCGCCTTCGGGCGCCTGTATCTGCGCGATGAAATAGCCCTGATCCTCGTCGGGCAGAAACGCCTGCGGCACTACCTTGTAGACCCAGTAGGTCGCGCCCAGCGCCAGCACGAACAGGCCGAGCATCGCCCACCTGACGCGCATCGCGCGCTGCACGATGACCACGTACGCGTGCGTGACTTTTTCGACGCCGCGCTCGAAAAAGCGGAAAAAGCCCCGCTTTTCGCCTTCCCGCTTCAGCAGCAGCGCCGACAGCGCCGGCGTCAGCGTCACGGCGTTGAACACCGACAGCACGACGGCAAAGGCGATGGTGAGCGAGAACTGCTGGTAGAGCCGTCCCGTGGTGCCGGGGAAGAACGCCACCGGCACGAACACGGCGACGAGCACGAGGCCCGTCGCGATGACCGCGCCCAGCACCTCGCGCATGGCCTCCGAGGCCGCCTGCCGCGCCGTCCGCCCGTACTCCTGGATATGGCGCTGGATGTTCTCGATCACCACGATCGCATCGTCGACGACGATGCCGGTGGCCAGGACGATGCCGAAGAGCGTGAGCGTGTTGATCGAGTAGCCCAGCAGCTTGATGAAGGCAAAGGTGCCGATGAGCGACACCGGAATCGTGATGGTCGGGATGATCGTGCTGCGCCAGTCCTGGAGGAACAGGAACATCACGAGCACGACCAGCCCGATGGCCTCGAGCAGGGTGATGACGACCTCGCGAATCGAGTCCTGCACCACCGTCGCTGTGTCGAACGACACCTGGTATTTCATGCCGGGCGGGAAATCGCGCTCCAGCCTGGTCATCTCGGTCAGGACCTGCTCGTAGACGTCGAGCGCGTTGGCCGTGGGCAGCTGAGTCACGCCGAAGCCGACCGCCTCGACGCCGTTGAAGCGAAGTTCGCTCGAGTAGGCCTCGGCCCCGATCTCAGCGCGCCCGATGTCGCGCAGCCGGATCAGCTGGCCGTCGGCGCCGGTCTTGAGGACGATGTTGTCGAACTGCTCGGGCTCGCTCAGCCGGCCGGCGGCGCGGACGCTGATCTGATAGAGCTGGCCGGTCTCCACCGGCGGCTGACCGACGGCGCCGGCCGCCACCTGGACGTTCTGCTCGCGCAGCGCGTTGGTCACGTCGCCGGCACTGATGCCGCGGGCGGCGAGGCGTATCGGGTCGAGCCAGAGGCGCATGGCGTACTTGCGCTCGCCGAAGACGATGACGTCGGCGACACCGGGGATGCGCTTCAGCGCGTCGCGGACGAAGACGTCGAGGTAGTTGCTCAGGAAGAGCGCGTCGTACTGGGCGTTCTCGGCGTAGACACCGGCCGCCATGACGAAGCCGGTATTGCCCTTGGTCACCGTCAGACCGATGTTCTTCACCTCGTTCGGCAGGCGGCCGAGCGCCGTCGACACGCGGTTCTGCACGTCGACGGCCGCCAGGTCCTGGTTTCGTGAGAGGTCGAAGGTGACGGTGATCTGGCTGACGCCGCTGCTCGTGCTGTTCGACGTCATGTAGAGCATGCCTTCGACGCCGTTGATGGCCTGCTCGAGCGGGATCGTGACGGCGGTCTCGACCGTCTGCGCGTTCGCGCCGGTGTAGATGCTGGTGACGCTCACCTGCGGCGGCGCCAGCTCCGGATACTGCGAGATCGGCAGCGTCGGGATCGCGATGACGCCGGCGAGGATGATGACCAGCGCCAGGACCGATGACAGGATCGGCCGTCTGATGAAGACGTCGACGAACATCGCTCGTTCCTAACTCTGTGGCTGGACGGGCGAGCCGTCGCGAATCTTCTGCACCCCGGAGACGATGAGGCGATCGCCGGCCTTCAGGCCGTCGAGCAGCAGGTAGTCGCTGCCGCGGAGGTCGCCCACCTTGACCGCCCGCTGACGCGCGACAAACCCTTTCTCCGCGGGGTCGGCGACGAAGGCGAAGTACTGCCCGTTGATGCGCGTCACCGCCGTCGCCGGCACTGTCAGGCCGGGCTCGTTGCGCCAGACGATGGCCGCCCGCACGAACTGCTCCGTGCGGAAGTTCGGACCGGACGGCACGGGTCCCTTGACCAGCACGGACTGCGTGCGGTCGTCGACCTGCGGCGACACGAAGTCGATCGTGGTCTCCGCCAGCACCTCGCCTCGCGAGTTGGTGATCCGCAGCGGCAATCCCGTCCTGATCTCGGGAGCGCGCTCGATCGGGACACGCACGTACACCTCGAGACCGGCCTGTTCGTCCACCGTGGTCAGCTCCGTGGAGGTCTCCACGCGGTCGCCGACGCGCACGGGGATATCGCCGACGATCCCGCCGGTCGGAGCGGCGACGCGGTAGTAATGAAGCTGCACGCGCGACTCCTGCTCGCGCGCCTTCAGCGCCTCGAGCGAGGCCTTGGCCGTATTCAGGTTCGTCTCGGCTTCCTCGAACTCCTGCTGGCTCGTGGCGCCCGCTTCGAGCAGTTGCCTGGCACGATCGTATTGTTGCTGTGCGTAGCGGACCGCCGCCTCCTGCGCAGCGCGGCTGGCCTGGTCGCTTTCGAGCGCCGCCTGCTGGCGCAAAGGGTCAATCTGGAGCAGCGGCGTGCCGAGCGCGACGCGGTCGCCGGATTTCACGAAGATTCGCGTGATGATGCCTTCCACCTGCGGGCGCACCTGGGACGAACGTCGCGACCGCAGCAGGCCGACGTATTCAGACGTGATGGTGACCGGCTTCGGGGCCAGCACGACGACGCCCACCGGGGCGGGCCCTTGCGGCGGCGGCGCCTGCGCCGCGCCACCTCGGCCACACGCCGATGCAACTGCCGCAATCAACAGGAGGACGGACCAGTTGAACCGGGAGGCGCAACTGCGGAACTTCGAAGTTCGTGACATAAGGGATCTTCGGGCGGCGGGACAGTCATTATGACGCCGCCGCCTCGGCCGCTGTTTACCAGGATGGCGAACGTCGATGATAGCTCAGGAGCGGGTGGGCTTTGCTCCGTCGCCTTCAGTTCGGTACGGGCGGGTTCGAGGACCGGTGTGGGAGCGCGGGGGCGCGGCCGTCAGTCGCGGCCGACGCCCAGCGCATCGGCGACGCAATTGATGTAGTTGAACCACGAGCCGATGAGCGTCATCTGGAGAATCGCGGTGTCGTCGTAGCCCGCCTCGCGGAGCCGCGCCAGGTCCTCGCGCCCGAGCTGGGTCGCGTCGCGCGTCATCCGGTCGACGTAATCGAGCATCACGTGCTCGGCATCCGACACCGGCGCCGTGCGGTGGTCCTGCTTGATCGCCTGCACCAGACCGTCGTCGAGTGTCACCTGACGCAGAAACTCTGCGTGTGATTCCACTCAATAGAAGCAGCGGTTCGCGGCCGAGACGACGGTCGCAATCATCTCGTGATGGCGCCGCTCGAGCGGCAGCTCCGGCCGCATCAGCACCGCCAGCAACGCGAAGGCGTGATGCAGCGCATCCGGGATGAGCGTGTGCGACATGACGATGCTCTCGCCGGTCGGGATCGTCGGCACCGACGATCCGTATTCGGGCGGGTACATCGCACGGGTCCTGGTGATCGTCTCGAGCAGCGCCTCATCGGCGTCAGGCGGCTGGATGGTCTTGATCCACGTCATGCGAGGCTCCGGGTCGCCGCAAGTCGCCCGCGGCGGCTGATGACAGCGTAAACCGGCAGCCCGACCAGCACAATCGCGGTGCCGGCGAGCGCCTGGAGAGGACGGTTCATCACGAGCATCGTCAACAGCGCGACGACGAGCGCGAGAAAGATCACGGGGCTGAGGCGCCGCACCCACGAGTGCGCTGGGCCGGAGTCGGGCCGCAGCCTGAACACGCCCGCCACGGTCAGCCCGATGAAGGCGACGGTGACGAAGATGAAGTACGCGACGATCGCGTCGAACGATCCGAGGGCGACCAGCGCCGAGCCGAGCACGGCCTGCAGCAGGATCGCGCGCACCGGTGTCCCGCGCGTCGGATGGAGCCGGCCCAGGCTCTCGGGGAAGAGCCCGTCGCGGCTCATTGCGTAGTAGAGGCGCGGCAACATCATCTGAATGGCGAGCAGGCTCCCGGCAACCGACACCACGACGACAGACGCCAGCACGGCGCCGCCGGCGCGGCCGAACAGGATCTCGCCGGCCTGCGCCGCAAAGGCCTCGTCGCTCGTGACGGCCTGAGGCGGGACGAGGTAGAGAAAGGCGGCCGACGTCAGCACGTAAGCAGCCGTCACGATGGCCACGCCCAGCGTCAGCGCCCGCGGCATCGTCTCGCGCGGGTTGCGGACCTCGCCGGTGAGCTTGGCGGCTTCCCACCAGCCTCCAAAGGCGAAGAACGCCGACACGAACGCGCCGGCGAGCGCGGCCGAGAGCGGCGCCGCGCCTTCCGGACGCGCGATGAACGGCGTGAAGTGGCTCCAGTCGCCGCGGCCGAGCGTGAACCCTGCGATCACGATCGTCGCCAGCGCGCCGAGCTTGAGCGCCGCCAGGGTTGAGACGACGCCGGCGCCCAACCGGAGGCCGGCGATGTTGACCGCTGCGCCGACGGCGATGGCAGCGATGCCAACGGCCTTCAGACCAGCCGGCGATAGAGGGATCAGGTACCCGAGGTACGCGGCCAGGCCGGTCGCCAGCGCCGCCGTGATCCCGGGATCCATCACCAGGCAGCACTTCCAGCCGTAGAGGAACGCGACGCGCGGCCCCCAGGCCTCGCGCAGGTAGAGGTAGCCGCCGCCCGCCTCGGGATACCGGGCGGCGAGCTCGCCGTAGACGAGCGCCCCCGAGATCGCCATCGCCCCGGCGACCAGCCAGACCGCGAGCAGCCAGAACGGCGACGCGAGCAGGCGCGCCATCCCGGCTGGCGTCAGGAAGATCCCGACGGCGATCACCTGGCCGACGACCAGGGCCGTCGCGCCGGCGAGCCCGAGATGCCGCTCCATCAGAACAGCACGCGCACGGCGAGCTGCGCGGCGCGGGGTCCGCCCGAACCGAAGACGCCGCCGGCTGTCGAGACGGGCTTGCCGAACGACGACGACGTCATGAAGCCGGGACTCGCGGGATCGTCGCTGTCGCGCACGAGCACGTTGGTGAAGCCCGAGTAGTTGACGTTCGACGTGCCGAGATTATTGGTGACGTTGAACACGTTGAAGAGTTCCAGCATCGGCTCGACCCGCATCTTTCCACCCACCCGGAACGGCCGCGCGACGCGCAGGTCGAAGCTGTCGAAGCGATCGTTGAACCGCGCGTCGGGGCGGACAAGCGGCATCGGCACGCCCTCGACGCCGCCGCGGGCATTGAGGTCGCGGAGGTAGTCGTTCAGCTCGCCGGCCGTCGAGAACCTGCGGCCGCCGGCGTTGCGCTGCAGCTCGGGAATGCGCGACAGGCCCGACGGCAGCAGGATGTCCATCGGCACGCCGGAGGCCAGCGTCCAGATCGTCGACAGATCGAAGCCGGCCGGCGCGTTCCAGGAGGCTGCCAGCGTGAAGCGATGGCGCTGATCGTTGGGCGTCGGTCCGTACTCGCCGCGCAGGTTGTCCGGATCCACGGGCCCGTTGCTGAACGGAATCTGATCGTCGTTGGCGTAGTTGAACGCCTTGGCGAACGTGTACGACGCGCGCACGCCGAGCCCGTCGTGCAGCCGGCGCTCGACGCCGACGAGCAGGCCGTCGTAGTGCGTCCGCGCGCTCGACTCGAGGTTGACGACCCTGTCGGGCCCGCCCACCACCGGGTTGAACACCACGCCGGCATCGCGGCCGATGATGAAATGCGTGCCGAGGGCATGGATGCCGTCGAGCCGCACGCGCCACGCGTCGCCGATCTGGCGCTCGATGCCGAGGTTGAACTGCTGCGTCATCGGGTTCTGCATCGTGTTGTCGATGATGTTGATGCCCGAGGCGCCGGCGCCCGGCAGGATGAACCCGGTGAACGGATTGGCCAGGCTCGGCGCGAACGGCGGGAACTGCCCGGTGGCATCGATCGATGAAGAACACGTTGCCGGCACGCACTTCGATCGGCAGCGCGCGGCCGTCGAGCCCGCGCTCGAGCGACTGGATCTGCAGCGTGATGCGATCGAAGTAGATGCCGTAGCCGCCGTGCACGCTGGTCCGGCCATCGGTCGTCGACCAGTTGAAGCCGATGCGCGGGCCCCAGTTGTTCATGTCCCGCTCGCGAGTGCCGTGCAGGAACGGCAGCACCAGCGGGTTGATCTCGTCGTAGCGGCTGACGTTCTTGACGTCGGTGTCGAACTCGTAGCGCAGTCCGAGATTGAGGGTCAGGTTCGGGCGCAGCCGCCAGTCGTCCTGGACGAAGACCGCCGTGTGCGTGTTGTCGGCGTCGGGGATGTTCAGGTCCTGGTCGGGCTTGCCGCTGCGGAGCGTCACCGCGAACAGCAGGTCGTTGTCGTCCACGCGGCCGTCGCCGTTGTGATCGAAGTCGGGGAAGTCCTGAATCAGCTCGACGCGTCCCGCCCGGAAGACGCCGAGGCCGAACCCGGCGTCCACCAGCTGCACTTCCCCGCCGGCGCGCAGCGAATGCGCGCCGAGCGCGTAGCTGAACGTGTTGGCGAACTGCCAGCGGCGCTGCACTGTCGACTGCGGGACGCGGAACGACGAGCCGTCTTCGAGGCTCGGGTACGTGTACTGCGGCCCGGAGGACAGCGACACGATGTTGTTGTCGAAATCGCTGACGCTGAGGCTGAAGCTGTTGACGCTCCGCGACGACACCACGCGCGTCCATGTGCCAAGCACCGAGTGATACTTGTTCCGGGCCTGCTGCCGCTGCGAGGCCGAAGCCAGCGGACGATCGCCGCCGGTGCTGGCCACGTCTTCGGCATCCTGTCCCGAATAGCGCACGACGATGTGGTCGTTGCTGCCGAGCCGCCAGTCCACCCGGGCCAGCCCGAGCACGTCGTCGAGCGGCGCCGGGGCGAAGGTGCGGCGGATGACGCCGGCCGCCGGGTCGCGCTCGCCGACGATCAACGCGCCGTCCTGGTTGCGGTACTCGACGGCGCCAAACGCGAACACGCTGCCCTTGCGAATCGGACCGCCGACCGTGGCTGCGAACTGCTGGCGATCGAATGGCGGCGCGTCGGCGTCGCGGTCGGCCGTCGGCGGAAACGCCTGCAGCGAGTCGTCACGGAAGAAGAGCGAGCCCGAGCCGTGGAGCGCGTCGCCGCCGGATCGCGTGACGACGTTGATGACCGAGCCGGCCGACCGGCCGAGGTCGGCGGCAAAGCGGCTGGTCGCAATCTGGAACTCCTGCACGCCCTCCTGCACGATGTTCAGCAGCGGCCCGCCCACCACGTCGTCGTTGTTGTCCATCCCGTCGATGCTGATGTTGCCGCCGCGGCCGAGCTGACCGGCGGAGGAGATGACGACGGAGTTGGTCTTGGTCGGATCGAAGTTGGGCGCCGGCGCGTTGCCGGGGACCAGCAGCGCCAGCTCCATGAAGTTGCGCCCGTTGAGCGGCAGGCGATCGAATCGACGAGCCGGTGATGACCGCGTCCACGACCGACCGCGCCGTATCCACCAGGCCGGCGCCGCTGGCATCGACCACGACGTCCTCGCGTACGCCGGCGACGGTCAGCGACGCATCGAGATCCAGGATCTGTCCGACGCGGAGCGTCAGGCTCTCGAAGCGCTGCGGCGCGAACCCGGTGGCGGTCACGGCCACGGCAAAGCCGTCCGGCGGCAGGTCGGGAAGCACGTAGCGGCCGTCCTGGTCGGAGACGACCTCGCGCGTCCACCCGGTCGTCGCGGCCGTGGCCGTCACGTGAGCGCCCGGCACCGGCCGATCCTGCGGATCGACGATGCGTCCGCGAAGCGTTGCCGTGGCCGCCGTCTGTGCGGCAGTGACGCCCGCAGACGCCGCCACCAGCCACGCCGCCGCACAGATCAACCTGAAAGCCTTCAGTCGTACACAGTCCACCGGCCGCCTCCCGGAAAAATTCGCGATCGGGAGAGTGTCCGGGAAAAGTCGGGCCGGCGGCAGTACGTGTTTCAGTTAGTTTCCGCCGATGCATGGAGTAGTCCGGCAGTCCAGGCGGACCGACGCCGCCGGGACGAAACGACGCGGATGACTGACACCGTCCTTCCGTCTGAACCGGGTAAGATTCCGGGGCGGCAGACACGTCCCGCACCCATTTCCGAGGAGGCTTCGATGAGACTGGCGGCAATGCTCTGTATCACGGTCCTGGCTGGCGCGTCGCCCGCCCTGGCGCAGGACAACCCGTACTCGGCGGCGGCGAAGCAGACGCTCGGCCTCATCAAGGGCAACGTCGTCAAGGCCGCCGAGCAGATGTCGGAAGAGAACTACGCGTTCAAGCCGACCGCCGACGTGCGCAGCTTCGGCCAGCTCATCGGCCACATCGCCAACGCCAACTTCATGATCTGCTCGCGCGCGACCGGCGCCACGAACCCGAGCACCGAGCGACATCGAGAAGACCAAGACGACCAAGGCCGACCTGACGAAGGCGTTGGCCGACTCGTTCGCCTTCTGCGAAGCGCAGTTCGACGCGATGACGGCCGCCACGGCGGCCGAGGCCGTGGACCTGTTCGGGATGAAGATGCCGCGCCTGAACGCGCTGCAGTTCAACACCGCCCACGACTTCGAGCACTACGGCAACATCGTCACCTACATGCGCCTCAAGGGCATGGTGCCGCCGTCGTCGCAGACGGGGGATGTAGAGACTCTTGCCCGTGCTGCGTGCCGCGTGCTTCGTGCGGCGTGCGGTGCTGGGTGCCACGTGCTCAGTGCGGTGCGTGGAGTGCTGGGGCACGCGGCACTGCACGCAGCACGAGGCACAGTGCACCGCACGTAGCACGAGGCACGGTGCACCGCACGTAGCACGAGGCACAGTGCACCGCACGTAGCACGTAGCACCCAGCACCTGGCACAGATATGTCCCCCGTCCCTGTCAGCATTCAGGTCCTTCCCAGCGGAACGGGCCTTCCCCTGCCGTCCTACCAGACGCCCCATGCCGCGGCGATGGACCTGCACGCGGCGGTCACGGCGCCGGCGACAATCGAGCCGGGACGCATTCAGGTGATCGAATGCGGCTTCGCGATGGCGCTGCCGGATGGCTACGAAGCGCAGGTGCGCCCGCGTTCGGGGCTGGCGAGCAAGCAGGGCCTGACCGTCGTCAACACGCCCGGGACGATCGACGCCGACTACCGCGGCGAGGTGAAGGTGGCGCTCATCAATCTCGGCGCGGCGCCGGTGACGATCGAGCGCGGCATGCGCATCGCACAGCTGGTGGTCGCGCCGGTGACACGCGTCACGTGGGAGACGGTGTCAGCGCTGCCGGAAAGCGAGCGGGGCGCCGGGGGGTTTGGGTCGACGGGGTGAACCGGTCGTCGGGTTTCGTCGGGTTGCGCCTGGTTGCGTCGGGTTTCGTCGGGTTGGTTGCGGTTGGCGGGTTGCGTCAGGTTGGGTGAAGTCCTTTCATCGTCCCATCTTGTCATCGCGGCTTCGTGGCTTCGTGGCTTCGTGGTCGGATCAAGTGCTGATTGGGATTCTGATCGCGATTGCCGGGCTCGCCGGCCTGCAGGGCGCGCAACAGCAGCCGCCGTCGCGGCCCGGCTGGCCGTGCGTCGGTCGGCCCGATCCGTCGTACGTGCAGGTCGCTGAAGGCAGCGGCGGCCAGGTGTTCCTGCTCGAGCCGTCGGAGCTGGGCTGCGTCGGCGGCGGTGCTGATGACGGCGCCGGGGGAGCATGCCGCAACGCTCCGGCGGGTCGGTCGGACGAGATCGAGCGGCGCCGCGGACGTACGAGGTCCGCGTCGACCAGTCCGTCGACCAGGTGCTGTTCTCGGCCTCGGTCCAGTGCCTGCAGACCCTCGACGTCGTCCGGCCCTCGGGCGCCGTCGTCGGCAGCCTCGGATGCCGGCACGGGATGGCACCAGTTTCAGGCCGGGCGGCAGATCGTCGTGCCGACTCCCGAGCCCGGCGTGTGGCAAGCTGGCCTGGCCGGCAGGGGCCTGCGTTCGTCGTCGTGCAGGCGCGCGCGTGGCTCGCAATCGAGGATGTGGCGGCTGGTGCGCGAGACCGGGCGACCCGGGCGATGAAGGAACTCGTTCGCGATGAAACGGCCGCTCTCCGCAGGTCCACGCGGCGCCTGATGAGCATCCGGTTGTCGCCGGACATCGCTCGGCGCCGCAGTTCGAGATGCGGGCTGCCGACGACGAGCGGAGCTCGGACGCTTTCCGCCGTCGCGCCGGCGTCAGGACGGTCAGACGAGCAGGTGTACCTGCTGGAGTTCGCGTGCCCGGAGTGCCCTTCCGTGTGGTGGTGACGGGGCGGGACAAGGCGGGAAAAATCGTGCAGCGGGCCTACGGGCCCACTCTTCCAGCTCGTCCGTTCGCGCTAGAATCAGCGCCGGTGCCCTATCGCCTCGAGATCACGCCTCGTTCGTGCCGGCGCCGCTTCCTGACGTCTTCACGTTCTTCGCCGACGCCCGCAACCTCGGGGCGATCACGCCGCCGTTCCTGCGCTTCACCGTGCTGACGCCCGATATCGTGATGCGCCAGGGCGCGCGCATCGACTACCGGCTGCGCCTGCGCGGGCTGCCAATGCGCTGGCAGAGCGAGATCACGGCGTGGGAGCCGAACGTCCGCTTCAAGGACGAGCAGCGCCGCGGGCCGTACACCTACTGGCGGCATGTACACCTGTTTCGCGAGGAGCATGGCGGGACGCTCGTCGAGGACGGCGTCGAGTACCGAGGTGCCGGGCGGACACCTGGTCCACGAGTGGATCGTGGCGCCGGAACTGGTGAGGATTTTCCGCTACCGGCAGGAAGCGCTGGCGCGGATCTTCGGGGAAGACCCGCGCCAGGTAGCCAAGGTGGTGATCGTGAAGCTGCTGCTCAACGGCTCGGCACGCCTACGGGCGTGACGGCTGCTTCGTCTTCCTCTCCGGTGCGGATGCGGAAGATCTTCTCGACTGGCAGCACGAAGATCTTCCCGTCGCCGACGGCGCCGGTGCGCGCCGCCTTCAGAAGCGCCTTCACTGTCGGATCCACGAAGTGGTTCGACACGCCGATGTCGAGCCGCACCTTCTCCGACAGCTCCATCTTCACCGTCGTGCCGCGATAGGTCTCCACCTGCTCGCGCTCGCCGCCGTGCCCCTGCACGCGGCTGATGGTGACGCCCTGCACGTCCGCCTTGTAGAGCTCCTCGAGCACGGCGCTCAGCCGTTCGGATCGAACGATTGCCACTACCAGCTTCATGACCGACCTCCAGCCGCCGCCGATGCGAGCGAGGGCGAGACCCCGGTGTCACGGTCAGGCAGGACAAGGATAGCGCCCTCGCCCTCGACGTACGCCTCTTCGCCGTGCTGGGTCACGTCCAGGCCCAATCCCTCGTCGGTCGCCTCGGCGCGCAGCGGCACCAGGACTCCCACGACCTTCAGCAGCACGAAGGTCGCTGCGCCGCTGTAAAGCATGGTCGCGCCGACGGCCACGAACTGAATCCACAGCTGGCCGGGGTTGCCGAAGAGCAGGCCATCGGAGACGCCGCTCCACGCCTTCTCGGAGAAGACGCCGGTCAGCAGCGCGCCCACCGTGCCGCCCACGCCGTGCGCGGCGACGACGTCGAGGCTGTCGTCGAGACGCGTCCGTGCGCGGAATACGAGGCCGTAGTAGCTGGGAACGGCCGCGATGCCGCCGAGCAGAATCGCGCTGATCGGGCTGATATGCCCTGCCGCCGGAGTGACGGCAACCAGGCCGACGACGATGCCGGTGGCGGCGCCAACCGCGGTCACCTTGCCGTTGCGGACCAGATCCAGCATGGTCCAGACAACCAGCGCCGCTGCCGGAGCCAGCATCGTGGTCGCGAAGGCCAGCGCGGCCACCGGCGTAGCGCCCAGCGCGGAGCCGGCGTTGAACCCGAACCAGCCAAACCACAGCAGGCCTGCGCCGAGCAGCGCAAACGGCACGTTGTGCGGCAGGAACGCCTGCCGCGCGTAGTCCTTGCGCGGACCGACGACGATCGCCGTGACGAAGGCCGCGACGCCCGCGTTCACGTGCACGACCGTGCCGCCGGCGAAGTCCAGCGCGCCCCAGGTGAAGAGCCACCCGTCAGACGCCCAGACCCAGTGGCAGATCGGGCTGTAGACGAACAGGGTCCAGAGCGAGATGAACAGCAGGTAGGCGCTGAACCGCATCCGCTCGACGATGGCGCCGGAGATCAGCGCCGCCGTGATGATCGCGAAGGTGCCCTGGAAGCACATGAAGAGCACGTGCGGGATGGTGCCCTTCGCCTCGAGATTCACACCGGCCAGAAGCGCGTGGCTCAAACCGCCGATGTAGGGGCCGCCCGGCGCAAACGCGAGAGAGTAGCCGAGCAGCGCCCACAGCACACCCACCGCGCCCAATGAGACGAAACTCATCATCATCGTGTTGAGCGAGTTCTTCGAGCGGACCAGCCCGCCATAAAAGAACGCCAGGGCCGGCGTCATCAGGAGGACCAGCGCGGTCGATACCAGCATCCACGCGATATCGGCCTGATTCATGGGTGCACCTCGTAAGGAGAGAGATCCGCGCCGGCCGGCTCATCCGGCTGCGACGTTCGCAGAGTGTAGACCATATTTTGCACCATCAGCACGAGGAAACTAACACTTTGCGAAAAGAAGTGCATTACTGGCGGACACGTCATTCACTGGATGCACGCAGAGCATGAATGCACCAGCGAACGAGGGCCGCTCCGCTGCAGGTCGCGCAGGAAAAGTGGGCAGACCTTCTGAGGCCGCCCCTTGGAAAGTGTGGAAGGTCAGTCGGCGCGGAGTGCCGACACCGGGTTCGTTCCGGCCGCGCGCATCGCCGGCACGAACGCCGCCAGGAGTGCGACCGAGAGCAGCACGAGGGGCGCAGCCGCGTAGGCGATCGGGTCGATCGCTGCAACGCCGAACGCCATCGACGCGATCAACCGGCTCACCGAGAGCGCGACGACGACGCCGACGACGACGCCCAGCAGGGCGAGCAGGCCCGCTTCGCGGAGCATCTGCGCACGTACAGGTCGACGGCGCGGCGCCGAGCGCCATCCGGATGCCGATTTCACGCGTGCGGGCGGTCACCGACGCCGCGATGACCCCGTAGATGCCTCAGCCACACGAGAGTGTGCACAGCCCTGTGGCATGTCAACAGGAGGAGCCGGGAGTAAGATTTTGCGCGTGCTGCTGCTCTACTTCGCCGTCGTCTTCGCCGCCGGCGCGCTCATCGCCACGCAGGCCGGCGTCAACTCGCAACTCGGCCGCTACGTCGGCCACCCGATACTCGCCGCGACGATCTCCGTTCCTGGTCGGGTCGGTCGCGCTGCTCGTGTGCTCGATCGGCGTGCGAAGCACGTGGACCGGCGTCGCGGCGGCCGCCGCCGCGCCGTGGTGGGTGTGGACCGGCGGCCTGCTTGGCGCGGTCTTCGTCGTCACGATCGCGTGGCTGGCGCCGACGCTGGGCGCCGCGACGCTGCTGAGCGTCGCCATCGCCGGCCAGATGACCTTCGCGCTCGTGCTCGATCACTACGGCCTCGTCGGCTTCCCCCAGCGCTCCATGAGCCTCGGCCGCGCCGTTGGCGTCGGCCTGCTGGTTGCCGGCGTGGTGTTGATCAGGAAGTGCTGATACGTCCAACTCCCAACGCCCAACTCCCAACGACCAACTTCCAACTCACCAACCGTCAACCGTCAATGACCAGATGCCCCTGGGCCGGAACCGATCCCCTCTACGTCGCCTATCACGACGAGGAATGGGGCATTCCTTCTCACGACGACCGTCACCTGTTCGAGATGCTGATCCTGGAAGGCGCGCAAGCGGGCCTGAGCTGGATCACGATCCTCCGCAAGCGCGAGCGCTACCGCGAGGTGTTCGACGGCTTCGACGCCCGCCGCGTCGCCCGCTTCACACCGGCGCGCGTCGAGCGCCTGCTCAAGGACGAAGGCATCGTCCGCAACCGGTTGAAGGTGGAGGGCGCGGTGCGGAACGCGCGCGCCTTCCTGGACGTCCAGAAGGAGTTCGGCTCCTTCGATCGCTACATCTGGCAGTTCGTCGGCGGCGCTCCGCTCGTCAACGTGCGGAAGACCATGAAGGACGTCCCGGCGCAGACGCCGGAATCCGACCAGATGAGCCGCGACCTCAAGAAGCGCGGCTTCACCTTCGTCGGATCGACCATCTGCTATGCGTTCATGCAGGCGACGGGCATGGTGGATGACCACCTCGTCGATTGCTTCCGATACAAGCCGCGCGCGCGACGGTAATCACAACCGCGACGCCGCAAAGCCGCGAAGCCGCGATGATTCCATTTGCTGTGCACTGCGACTTCGCGGCATTGCGGTCTGACCGATGGTTCGTCGCGGCATCGCGGCTTCGCGGCATTGCGGTTGTGGGGCGTAAAGACCGACCTGACGTCCTCGCGGCCTCGCGTCCTCGCGGCTTCGCGGTTGTGGGCTCAGAGCTTCCGCAACCACACACTCGCGATCTCGTGCTTGGCGTCCTTGCGCAGGATGAGCTGCGCGCGCTCGCGCGTCGGCTCGATGTTCTCCTTCAGGTTCACGAGATTGACCTCGCGCCAGATGCGGCGCGCGGTCGCCAGCGCCTCGCTGTCGGAAAGCGACGCATAGCGATGGAAGTACGAGCGCAGGTCGGTGAACACCGTCTCGCGCAGCGTCATGAACCGGTCGATGTACCAGCGCTCGATGTCGGCCGCGTCGGCGTCGATGTAGATCGAGAAATCGAAGAAGTCGGACACGGCCAGCGCCCGGCCCTGCTGGCGCTGCGGTGTCTGGAGCACGTTCAGCCCCTCGAAGATCACGATGTCCGGCCGGCTCACTTCCTGCGCGCTGCCGGGGACGATGTCGTAGGTGAGATGCGAGTAGACGGGCGCGGTGACCAGCGGCTTGCCCGACTTCACGTCGATCAGGAACTCGAGCGCGCGGCGGATGTCGTAGCTCTCGGGGAAGCCCTTGCGGTGCATCAGCCCCCGCTCCTGCAGTACCGCATTCGGGAAGAGGAACCCGTCGGTCGTGACCAGGTCCACCCGCGGATGCTCGCGCAGCTGCGACAGCAGCGTCTGCAGGGTGCGCGACACCGTGCTCTTGCCGACGGCGACGCTGCCGGCGATGCCCAGCACGAAGGGCAGCTTCGCTTCGGGGTTGCCGAGGAAATGATGCGTCGCCGTCCGCAGCACCTGCGTCGCGGCGACATACATGTTGAGCAGCCTCGTCAGCGGCAGGTAGATCGACTCGACTTCGGCCAGCGTCATCTGCTCGTTCAGCCCGCGAAGCGCGAACAGGTCGGCCTCGGTCAGCGTGAGCGCGGTCTGGTCGCGCAGCTTGGCCCATTCGTCGCGCGTGAACGCGACGAAGCGGGAGGCGCCGAGGCCGTCGGTGGGGGTATGCAAAGGACCGGATCAACCAGGTCTTGTCAGGTTACGTCGGGTTGCGTCAGGTTACGTCGGGTTTCGTCGGGTTGGTTCGGTTCGTCAGGTTGGTTCGGGTTGCGTCAGGTTGGTTCACGGTGTGCGCCGGAGCGGGACCACGATTGACACCTGTTCCGTGCCGCGTGTGACGACCAGCGTCGGAGTGTCGCCCCAGGCATACCGGGCCATCTGGCGGCCCAGGCTCTCTCGCGAGTCGATCGCCACATCGTCTATACGCACGAGGACGTCGTTGACCTTTACTCCCGCGCGGGCGGCGGGACCGTCCTTCTCGACGTCGATCACCTGGCGCCGGCCGCCGTCGGCGGCGCGGGTCGAGAGGCCCAGCGACGGCCAGGCGCTCCACGGCTCGCGCGCCACGCCCCACAGGAAATTCGCATACGAGGCGCGAACCGGACCGGTCGGCCCTTTGTCGTCGTCGAGCGGCACGCTGATGACGCTCGAGATCGCGCCGTCGAACCACGCGCGCGCCTGGCGCTCGATGCCAAGCCCGTAGGCGACGTGGCCCGATCCGACAAGCACCACCATGATGGCTTTCGGATCGGCGGCGCCCTTCAGGCCCTGCACCGCGTTCCAGGCCATCGCCGCGTCCCACGTCGCCTGCGCCGCCAGCATCCCCTTCCACGCCTCGTCGGTGATGCCGCCGTGCAGCGAGTCGCCCTCGCCGAAGGACGCCTTGAAAAACGCGAGGTGCTCGGCGCTGTCGGCGTCGACCTTCGGCGGCATGCGCGCGGCCTGCTCGGGCGGGAGGTTCGCGATGCCCTTCTGACGGACCGCGGTCACGAGTTCGCGCGGGGCGTTGATCGCGACGAGCGGCATGGCGTGGGCGCGCGCGAAAAGAATCACGTCCCGGTAGTAGCCCCAGTGATAGCCCCAGTGCTCGTACCAGCGCGACTTGTCCACGAGATCGGCTTCCGACCACTCACCGGCGTTCCAGCGATCGAGCGATGCCTGCTCCGTGAAAGGGTACATCTCGAGCCCGACGCGGACCTGCCGGCCGCGCCGCTGCAGCGCCCGCAGCACCTGGAACTGCACGCGATGTGATTCGAGGCTGGTGTGCGACTCCCCCAGCAGGAGCAGGCGCGTGCGGTCGAGGCGGGCCGCGAGCTCGTCGGGCCCGATCGTCTCGCCGGTGGCCGTGTCCACCGCGGCGTCGAGCACGAGCGTGACGTCCCGGTCGCGCCTGGCCGGATCGCCGAGCGCGAGCTTGTGCACCTGCTGCGCGAGCAGCGGGCCCGGAGCCAGGACGAGCGCGATGAGACCGGCGGCAATCGTGCGCATGCGGAGCGATCCTAGCAGGGTGCAGGAGTGACCGGAGCGGGGTCTGACCCCGTGACCTAAACCCGCGGCGCCCTGGCGGGCGGGGATGCCGCCAGATCGCGCAGCGTCTCCAGCGCCTGGCGCAATCGGTCGCGGGAGGCGGGCGGACCGAGGCAAAGCCGCACCGCGCGCGGCGTCGCGCCCGGCTGCCCGAGAAACCCGTCGGTGGCGGCCAGGATGATGCCGCGTTCGCGCGCCGCGCTGACGAAGTCCGCCGCGCGCCAGGGGCGCGGCAGCTGCCACCAGACGTGCGGGCTCGCCGGGTGGATGCCCTGCGACAGCGCGGGAAGGATCTCGCGCGCCATCCGCTGCCGGGCCCGCATCTCGTCGCGCTTCCACGCGACAATCCGGTCGGCAGTGCCGTCGGCCATGATCGCGCTCGCCATCTCCGCGGTGATGGCTGGCGTCGCCACCGTCGTCGACCACAGCGCGAGCGACGCTCGCGCAGCCGCATCCGGCGGCACGGCAAGGAAACCGACGCGCACGCCGGCGACGACGCTCTTCGAGAGGCTGGTGACGTAGGTCCACGGCGTCTGGATCTCGGTCACGAGCGGCGCGGTCTCCGGCGCCAGGCACCCGTAGATGTCGTCTTCCACCAGGTGGAGGCCTCGGCGCGCGATGACTTCGGCAACAGCGCGACGGCGCGCCGGCGGCATCGTGAGCCCGGTGGGGTTGTGGATCACCGGCTGCAGCGCGACGACGCGCGCGCCGGTGTCGCATGCGACGCGGTCGAGGACGTCGGGGCGAACGCCCTCGTGATCGATCGCCACGGCCGCGACCTGAATCCCCAGCAGCCGAGCGGCACCGAGCAGGCCGCTGTACGTCAGCTCCTCGACCAGCAGCGTGTCGCCGGGCCCGAGCTGGGCCGCGAGTGCGACCAGCAGCGCGTGCTGCGCGCCGCCGGTGACCAGGACCTGCGAGCGGGCAACGCCGACGCCGCGGCGCGCAAGCCAGCTGACGCCGGCGGCGCGATGCTCCTCGCGCCCGGCCGTCGGCGGATACGCGAGCAGCGTCGCGCGTCGCGCCGCGTCGGCGGGCAGGTCGAGGCGCGCGGCCAGCTCTCCGAGATGATCGTGCGGCGGCAGCGCGTTGATCGAGAGGTCGACGCCCTCGTGATCGGACTCGGCGGCGATCGGCGGCCGCACGAAGGTGCCCCTGCCGACTTCGCCGGTGACCCAGCCGCGGCGGGCGGCGAGCGCGTAGGCGCGCGTGATGGTCGGCACCGTCACACCCAGCGCATCGGCCAGCGCGCGCTGGGGCGGCAGCTGATCGCCGGCCGCCAGACGGCCCTCGGCGACGTCGCGGCCCAGCGCCTCTGCCAACGCTCGATAGATGGGCTGATTGGTCGAGGCCAGGCTCGGCCGCCACATTGTCATAGTGGCAATATATTCATTGACACCGTCGCATTCAAGCAGCAAAGTGCGAGACATGCCACAACTGCTGCAAATAGATGCCTTCACGGATCGCCCTTTTCGCGGCAACCCGGCAGCCGTCTGCCTCCTGGACCAGCCGGCAGACCCGGCGTGGATGCAGCGTGTCGCCGCGGAGATGAACCTCGCGGAGACGGCGTTCGTGGTGCCTCAGGACGGGGGATTCGGCCTGCGCTGGTTCACGCCGACCGTCGAAGTGGACCTGTGCGGTCACGCGACGCTGGCCTCGGCCCATGCGCTCTGGCAACTGGGCCACGTCGAGCCGCAGGCTCGCATTGCCTTCGAGACCCGGAGCGGCCTGCTGACGGCCGAACCCGACGGCGACCGCATTGCCATCGAGTTGCCAGCGCGTCCGGTCGCCGCGTGTCCGACGCCGGAGGGCCTCGAGGTGGCGCTCGGCGCGAGCCCGCGCCAGGTGTCGGCGACGGTGCCGGCCCAGGCTCACGGCAACATCGTGGTGGAGTTCTTCGATGAGGCCGAGGTGCGCGCGCTGGCGCCGCGGTTCGATCGGCTCGGCGGCTATGACTTCGGCGTGATCGTGACGGCGAAGGGCACGGGGCGTCACGACTTCATCTCGCGCTACTTCGCCGTGCCTTACGGCATCGACGAGGATCCCGTCACCGGGTCCGCGCACTGCTCGCTCGCGCCGTACTGGGCCGAGCGCCTGGGCAAGACGACGTTTCTCGCGTGGCAGGCGTCGGCGCGCGGCGGAGAGCTCGACGTCCGCCTCCTCGGCGATCGCGTGCGGCTCTCCGGACACGCCGTCACGGTGCTGCGCGGTGAGCTCGTCGTCTGAGACGTACGTCAACCACAGAGACACGGAGAACACGGAGGACACACGGAGAATGAGCTTGGCAACCGTCGGATGAACCCTGGCGTCGGGGTGCATCCGAACGCTGCCAAATCGGTCTCTGTGTGTCTTTGTGTCCTCTGTGTCTCCGTGGTTGACGTACGTCACCTTAAAACAACGCGTCGACGCTGAGGGGACTGGTGGCCTGCTTCCACGCGGCGTCGGCCTCGCGCTTCACCAGCGCGGCCTCCGCCGTCTTTCCCTGCTGCTGCAGGCTCGCCATCAGGCCGTAGAGGGCGCGGCCGCTGCCGGGATTGCGTTCGAGGTCGACACGGAAGACCTTCTCCGCGGCGGCGCCGCGATTGGCTTTCAGCAGCACGGCGCCCAGCGTCTCGCGCACCGACCACGGCCACGGCTCGGGCTCGTCGTATTTCAGCTGGTCCTGCGCGGCAGCCGCCGCCTCGAGGTGCCCCACGGCGGCATCCACGTCGGCGGCCAGTTGTCCCCGCAGCAGGTGACTCACCATCGCCAGCACCGTCGTCGCCGGATTGAAGCTCGCCACCATCACGCCCTCGGGCACTCGCGTGCGTGCCTGCTCGAAGGCGGCCGCCTCGGCTTTCGCTTCGTCTCGCTTGCCCGTCATCTGCAGCGCGACCGCGCGCGCGTAGCTGTCGAAGGCGCGCGTCAGCGCCAGGCCTTCGGCCGGACGCGGCGCCGCGAGGATCGCGTCCCACTTGTGGAAGCGGACGTAGGCCAGCGTCGGCAACGACACCGCCCATTCCACCATTGGCGCCATGCCGTCCAGGTGCGGCCGCACCATCTCCGCCATCTGCTGGCCCGCCTTCAGCGAGTCTTCATAGCGTCCGATGAGGAGGCTGCCCACCATCACGAAGTGGACGTTGTGTCCGTAGGTACATGAACGGATAGACGCCAGCGGGTTTTGCCACCTGCACGTAGTGCTCGTCGGCCGCGGCGGCCTTCTTGTTCAGCTCTGCGACGCGATCGATATGCCCGGTATGGATGTAGATGTGGGTCGGCATGTGCACGAGGTGTCCTGCGCCCGGCACCAGCGCCTCGAGCCGCGTTGCACTGGCCAGCGCCCGTTCCGGCGTCGGCGACGCCTCCACCGCGTGCACGTAGTAGTGGTTCGCGCCCGGGTGATCGGGATACCTGCGCAGGACCGTCTCGAGAATCTTCACGAGCTCCAGCGTGTCGGGCGCCGGCGTCCCGTCAGGCTGCCATAGCTGCCACGGCCGCAGGTTCATCATCGCGTCCGCATACATCGTCGCCGCGTCGGGGTCGTCCGGATACGTCATGACGACCTGTCTCATAGCCTCGCGGTAGCGGCGATTGAGCGCTTCCGGATCGGCGGAGGCGTCGCGCGAATAGCGGGTCGCCAGCGCGTCGGCCAGCGCCGCTTCCACCGGCGATCCGTTCCGGCTCAGCGTGACCGCCTTCTGCGCCGCATCGTAGGCGCGCGTCAGCCGCTCGCCTTCGAGCTTCGTGACGTCGCGGTTGTAGTTCAGGCCGAGCGCGATGCCGACGCCCCACCACGGCATCGGGGCGGTCGGGTCGAGCTCGGCGGCCTTGAGGAACGAACGCTCGGCCTCGGCGTGGTTGAAGTTGTAAAGGAGCACCAGGCCCTGGTCGAAGTACTTCTGGGCCTCGGCGCTTCGCGTCTGGATCGGATGGCTGTAGCTGCCCATCCCCGGAAGAAGCTGCGCGCCTGCGCTGGTCTGCGCCCGCGCCGGCAGGGCAGCAGCGAGAACGGCAAATGCGGCGAGTGTGAGTGCCTTCATGCCGGAATTGTAGAGCCGGAGGGCCCGTTCAGTCAGCAGGCTGCAGCTTCGGCGGACGCGGTCCCCGCCGGACCACCGCCTCCGACACGGCGACGTACTCCAGCTCGATGCCGCTCTCCGCGCTGCGCAGCATCAGCGCGCCGCGGCTCATGTCGCCGCGGCCGACAAATGCATGGGGAAAGTGCAGACGCGCTCCGAATACGTCGCCGAGGACGTCGACGTACTTGGAGGTCGCGATGCTGCCGAGCAGCACGACCCGCGCGTCGGCCGGCATCGCGTCGCGGAGCGACCGGGCATCGGCCAGCAGCGGCTCGCGGTAGCGCGGCTCGTCGGCGGAGACGTCGAGCGCAGCGAACTCCTCGACGATGGCCCGGTCGATGGGAAGGTCGGGCGGCTGCAGCCCGCGTGTCGGCGTGATGACGAGCGCCGACACGCCGCCGTCGGCGCGGCGTCCAAACGCGCGCGAATAGGCGATCTTGCCGCGGAAGTAGAGGCCGCTCATGAAGGCGAACGCCTCGCCGAGCGGGAGCGACCCTGCCTCGAGCCTGCGGCCCAGCACGCTGGCGGGCCCGGGATGCATCAACTGCGTCGCGCGGCGGCCGCCGCAATAGGCGGGCGACAGCAGGAAGACGGTCGAGCGCATGGTTCAATCTTAAAGGTCCGGGGTCCTAGGTCCGGAGTCCGGGGTCCGGAGTCCGGACCGGGTCCGGAGTCCGGAGTCCGGAGTCCGTCCAGCGAATGCCGATCAGAGCGCGGGCGGCGCGGTCTTCTGCGGCGGATTGTAGAACGGCGTCGGGACCACCGTCGCCGACGCCCGATGGCGTACGGCGTCCACCGTGATCTCGACCTCGACCGTCGTGCCCGTCGCGAAGTGCGGCCGATCGATGGTGGCCAGCGCGATCAGTTTCTTCAGCACCGGCGACCACGTCGTCGACGTGGCCTTGCCGACCTGGCGGCCGCCCTTGTAGATGGGCACGGCCACGCGTGACGCGATCATCGGCGCCTGCGGCGTCAGGCCCACGCGCGTATAGAGCGTCTCGACGTCCGTCCAGGCGATCTCGAGTCCCACGACCTGGCGCGCGTGACCGCGGGCGCGCTCGGCGCGGATGGCGTCGCGGCCGATGAACGGCGCCTTGTCGCCGACCAGGCGTCCCAGCCCCATCTCGTCGGGCGTGTAACGCTGGAAGTCGACGCTCACCTTCCGCGCGCTGTGAAAGTCGACGTCGATCAGGAGCAGCCCGGCTTCGATGCGCGCGACATCCAGCGCCAGCATCCCCGCGGGCTTGCCGTCATGCGCCTTGCCGACGTCGATCAACCGATCCCACACGGCCGTCGCGCGGTCCCACGGCATCCAGACCTCGTAGCCCAGATCGCCGGTGTAGCCAGTGCGGGAGATCTGCACCGGGACGTCGGCGATCCTTCCGTGCGTCATGCGGAAGTACTTCACCGTCCCGATGTCCGCGTCCGACGCCGCCTTCAGCAGCCGGGCCGACGTCGGCCCCTGCACGGCGAGCGCCGCCACCTGCTCGGACACGTCCTCGATCTGCACGTCGAGGCCGACAGCGTTCTGCCGGAACCAGCGCAGGCTCGGGTCGGCGGCCGTCCATCGCCACACCTGCTCTTCCAGCCGCGTCACCGTCCCGTCGTCGATCACCTTGCCGCGCTCGTCGCACCACGGCGTGTAGATCACCTGGCCCACCGCGACCTTGGTCGCATCGCGCGTCACGACGCGATCGACCAGGCGCGTCGCATCGGGCCCCGAGACGATGTACTTGAAGAGCGGAGAGACGTCGATGAGCGCCGCCCCATTCCGAATCGCCGCGTACTCGTGCTCGTGATGCGCCTCGTACGCGCTCACCGCGTAGTAGCCCGCCCACTCGCGGTAGTTCAGGCTCTCGCACAGGGCCAGCGTGCGTGCGTGAAACGCCGTTCCAATCGGCACGGCCGGAATATACCAGTCTTCTGGGCGATGTGCGTTTGCCTCGGGATTGCAGCGATGCTTTGCCACAGAGGCACGAGAAAACCGAGGGCGGAGCCGCACACGCAGGAACCGCGGGCGACACCCGCCGGGTTGGCTGTCGGTATGTGCGGCGATCGAACCTCTACGGCCTTCGTGGCGTCGTGGCATCGTGTCTTCGTGATTGTGACGAGCGTCGGGTATCATTCGCCGCGCATGTACGACTGCATCGTCCTCGGCGGCGGCCACAACGGCCTCGTATACGCGGCTTACATGGCGCGGGCGGGTCGGAAGGTGCTGGTGCTCGAGCGGCGCCACGTGCTGGGCGGCGCGGCTGTGACCGAGGAAGTCTTCCCGGGCTTCCGGTTCTCGGTCTGCTCCTACGTCGTCTCCCTGCTGCGCCCGGAGATCATCCGCGAGCTGGATCTCCCGCGGCACGGCCTCGAGATCCTGCCGCTCGACGGCACCTTCACGCCGATGCCGAGCGGCGACTACCTCTGGCGGGTGAACGATCACGCGCGCACGTTTCGCGAGATCGCCCGCCACTCGCGCGTGGACGCCGAAGCGTACGACGAATACGGACGCGCGATGGTCGAGATGGCGAGATTCGTGAAACCGATTCTCGACATGACGCCGCCCGACCCGTGGTCACTCAACCCGCGCGAGCTGGCGCGGCTGGCCTTCCTGGGACGGCGTTTCCGCGACCTGCCTGGCGCCGATCGCTACAACCAGGTCCAGCTCATGACGATGAGCGCGACCGACTTTCTCGATCAATGGTTCGAGACCGACGTCCTGAAGGCGACGATGTCGGCCAGCGGCATCATCGGGACGTTCCTCGGCGTGCGATCGCCCGGCACGGCCTACGTGCTGCTGCACCACTACATGGGGGAGATCGACGGCGCGTTTCGATCGTGGGGGCTGGCGCGCGGCGGAACGGGCGCGATCTCGAACGCGATTGCGGCCGCCGCCCGAGAAGCCGGCGTCGAGATCCGCACGGAGACCGCGGCCGCCAAGGTGCTCGTCCGCGACAACGCCGTGCGCGGCGTCGTCCTCGAGAACGGAGACGAGGTCGCGGCGTCGACGGTCGCCTCGAGCCTCGACCCGCGGCGCACGTTCCTCGGACTCGTCGGCGCGTCAGAGCTGCCGGACGAGTTCGTCGAAGGCGTGAAGCGCTACAAGTTCCGCGGGTCGTCCGGCAAGGTGAACCTGGCCCTCGACGGCCTTCCGGATTTCACCTGCCTGCCTGGCACAGGTCCGCACCTGCGCGGCGCGATCTCAATCTCGCCGGGCGTTGACTACATGGAGCGCGCCTACGACGACGCGAAGTACGGGCGGTATTCGAGGCGGCCTGTACATCGACATGGTGATCCCGTCGCTGACCGACCCGTCGATCGCGCCGCCGGGTAAACATGTCGTGTCGTGCTTCGTGCAGTACGCGCCCTATCACCTCGCGGAAGGCACGTGGGACGACCACAAGGAAGCCTTCGGCGACACGGTCGTGAACACCATCGCGGAGTACGCGCCGAACTTCAAGAGCCTGATCCGCCATCGCCAGGTCGTGACGCCGCTGGATCTCGAGCGCGAGTGGGGGCTCTCGGAGGGCAACATCTTCCAGGGCGAGTTGTCGCTCGAGCAGTTGTTCTTCCTGCGGCCGGTGCCCGGCTGGGCGAACTACCGCACGCCCGTTCGCGGTCTCTACATGTGCGGGTCGGCGACGCATCCCGGCGGCGGCATCATGGGCGCACCCGGGCGGAATGCGGCGCTGTCCGTGCTGGCGAAGGCGTGAGCGAGTGACCGCATGAATCGCCCGATCATCATCGGCGCCGGCCCGAACGGGCTGGTGTGCGCGGCGTATCTGGCAAAGGCGGGACTCCGGCCGATCGTCCTGGAAGCCCGCGACGAAGTCGGCGGCTGCGCGGTCACCCACGAGCTTGCGCCGGGCGTTCGAGTGCCCGCGCTCTCGCACACCAATGCCATCAGGTCAGACATCGCTCGCGATCTTGGACTCGATGCGCAAGGCCTCGAGCTGAGGCAGCCAGGCGTGTCGGTCACGGTCCCCGCGCGTGATGGACGCGCGCTCGTCGTCTCGCGCGACGACAGCGTGGCCGCGCGGTCGCTGGCCGGCTGGTCGCCGCGCGACGCGGAGCGCTGGCCGGCGTTCCTCGCAAGCACGAATGCGCTCTCGCACGCGATGCGGGCGGTGCTGTCGCAGGTGCCGCCGTCGATCGACGCGCCGTCTCCCGGAGAGTTGTGGGAGCTGCTCCAGGTGGGCCGCAGCTTGCGAGGCCTCGGCCGGACCGGCCTCTACGACCTGCTGCGCTGGGGGCCGATGCCGGTGGCGGATCTGGCCGCCGAGTGGTTCGAGACGCCGGCGCTGCGCGCGGCGATCTGCGCGCGCGGCGTGTTCGGCATGCAGGCCGGGCCGCGCTCGGCGGGCACTGCCGCGTCGTGGCTGCTGCAGACCGCAACCGAGGGACATCCGACCGGGGCGGTCACGGTCGCGACCGGCGGTCCGGCGTCGCTGTCGGCCGCCCTGGCGGCGGCGGCCACGGGCTTCGGCGCCGAGATCAGGCGCCAGGCTCGCGTCGCTCGCATTGATGTCGGCGACGACGGCGTCCAGGCGGTGACGCTCGAGGGAGGCGAGACCATCGCCGCCAGCGCGGTCATTTCGAGCGCCGATCCGAAGCACACGTTCATGCAGCTGCTCGATCCGGTGCACCTGCAGCCGTCGTTCCGGCAGCAGATCGTGAACTACCGATCGAACGGCGTCGTCGCGAAGGTGAATCTCGTCGTCGACTCGCTGCCACGGCTCCGCGGGCTCGAGGCGGCCGGTGTGCCACCGGAAGAGGCGCTGGCCGGCCGCATTCTCGTCGGCGACGATCCCGACGACCTCGAACGGGCGTTCGATGCGACGAAGTACGGCCGCATGTCGGAGCGGCCGTGGCTGGAAGTCCACGTGCCGACGCTCACCGATCGGACCCTCGCCCCTGACGGCCGCCACGTGCTCTCGATCTACGCGCAGTACTTCCCGTACCGCCTTCGCGAGAGCGACTGGGACGCGCGCCGGGACGCCGTCGGCAAGCTCGTCATCGATCGGCTTAGCGAAGTGATGCCGGGAATCGAATCGGTGATTGCTGCCGCAGAAGTGCTCACGCCGCTCGATCTCGAACGTCGCTACGGGCTCACCGGCGGCCACATCTTCCACGGCGAGCACGCGCTCGATCAGCTGTACGCGATGCGGCCCGTTCTGGGCTGGGCGCAGCACCGGACGCCGATTCGCGGTCTTTACCTCTGCGGGGCCGGCACGCACCCCGGCGGCGGCGTCACCGGCGCGCCTGGAGCGCACGCCGCAAGGACGGCGGCGAAGGACTTGAAGCGGGGAAGAAGCTGAGCGGCCTTCGGCCTTCAGTCTTCGGTCTCAGCGATTGCGGATGGCTGATCGGCGCCATCTCCGAAGGCAGAAGGCAGAAGACTGAGGGCGGCCTGTTCCCTGTCCGGCGGCACCCATTCAGCCCGCGCACGCACATCGGCCAGCACGTCGAACGAATAGCATCGGGACAGCAGGTCCCGCGGATTGTCGAAGTGCGCCACCGCCGAACACGCGGCCTCCCAGCGGCTCGCCGGCGGCGTCGTGCGCAGGTGCGCGGCGATCGCGGTCACCCATAGCCGGGTGACGGTCTCGTGGTAGCCGCTGGTGGCGGTGTTCTGTCCGCCGATCGATTCGTTGAACGATCGGATGCCCGGCCGCATGATCGCCAGCGTCGCTGCCTCGTCGCGGTCGAAGGCGTAGTAGGCACAGACTCCGACGTGCGCGCCGTGTGTCCAGGCCTCGCGCGTGAGGCGGTGCGCGTGCCAGTCGGCGACGAAACGGTCCAGGGTTTCAGGGTCCTTCAGAAAGGGGTGATTCATGGCTGCCCCAAACCCCCAGCATACCCGACTCGACCGTAGCCTCGGAAGACCCCGACACCCTCCGGCGCTGTTACACTCGCCCTATGACGACCATCCGCGCCGAGGGATCGCTGTACATCGACGCGCCGGCGGCCAGCGTCTACGAGATTCTCGCTGACTACCGCGAGCGCCATCCGGGCATCCTGCCCCCCGCATTCAGCAACGTGAAGGTGGAAGCCGGCGGCGTCGGCGCCGGCACCATCGTCCGGTTCGACGTGAAGATTGGCGGCACGAAGCGCACCGTGCGCGCCGCCATCACCGAGCCGCAGCCAGGCCGCGTGCTCGTCGAGACCGACCTCGATCGTGGCGGCGTGACGACGTTCGAGATCGACCCTCGCGGACAGCAGGCGTGCGAGGTGACAATCCTCACGGAGTGGCAGACACCTGGACTCCGCGGCGTCGTGGAGCGGTGGGTGGCGCCTCCCAAGCTGCAGGCGCTCTATCGCGAGGAGCTCCGAAACCTCCAGCAGGCCGCGGTCACCGCCAGGCACTGACCGGCCGCCGCTTGGCCGCCCGACCACGCGTGCGCTACAGTCGCGCGCGAGGTGACGATGACGCGGTGGACGGCAGCGGCGGTTCTGGCACTCGGCGCGATCGCGCAGGCGCAGTCGGCGCCGCCGGCGACCGGGATCTACGGCTTCACGTCCACGTCGGAAGCGGCCGAGCGGCAGATCGAACGGCGCTTCCTCGCGCTGCCGTCGGCCGACCGCGCCCGCGACTTCCATCGCTATCTCACCGAGGAGCCGCACGTCGCCGGCTCCGACCGCAACCGGCATCTCGCCGAATGGATGCGCGATCGCTGGAAGGACTACGGCATCGACACCGTCGAGATCGTCGGCCACGACGTCCTCCTCCCGTATCCCACCGAGATGAAGTTGACGATGGGGACGTGGGAGGCGCGGTTCACCGAGGACCCCGTGGACGGCGACCCGTACACGCAGAAGCCGCTCCTCCACTACAACGCGTACTCGAAGTCCGGCGAAGTCGAGGCGCCCGTCGTCTACGCCGCCAGCGGCAATCCCGAGAACTACGACTGGCTCGCGTCTCAGGGCATCGACGTGCGCGGCAAGATCGTGCTGGTGCGGTACTCGGTGCCGTACAGCTATCGCGGCTTCAAGGCGCTCACCGCCCAGCGCCGCGGCGCCGCGGCCATGCTGATCTACTCGGATCCCGCTGAAGACGGCGCGAAGAAGGGCTCCGTCTACCCCGATGGTCCGTGGGGCAACGAGAGCCACATCCAGTCGGGCGGCATCCCGTACGACTTCCTGGTGCCCGGTGACCCGCTGACGCCGGGATGGGCGTCGTTGCCGGGCGCAAAGCGCATCGCCGCCGAAGAGGCGGTCTCGCTGCCGGCCATCATCAGCGCGCCGCTCTCGGCACGCGACGCGCGCGTGATCCTGAAGTCGCTCGGCGGTCCCGATGCCCCGGCAGCGTGGCAGGGCGGGCTGGGCATTCCGTACAAGGCTGGCCCGGGCACGGTTCCGGTGAAGCTTCGCGTGTTTGCCGACGACAAGGTCCGGCCGATCCAGACGGTCATCGGCACCATCCGCGGGACCGATCGTCCGGACGAGCTCGTCGTGCTCGGCAACCATCGCGACGCCTGGCAGTACGGCGGCGTGGACCCATCGAGCGGCAGCGCGACGATGATGGATCTCGCGCGTTCGCTGGGCGCGCTGGCGCGCGGCGGCGTCAGGCCGAAGCGGTCGATTGTCCTCGCGAGCTGGGACGCGGAGGAGTTCACCCTCACCTCCTCGACCGAATGGGGCGAGCAATTCGAGGCGATGCTGAAGCAGAAGGCCGTCGCGTACCTGAACGTGGACAGTTCGACCTCGGGCTCGACATTCACTGCAGCCGCGGTGCCGTCGCTCAACCGCTTCATCGAGGAAGCCGCCGACGTCGTGACCGATCCGGCGAGCGGCGTCTCGCTGGCGGAGGCGAAGCGCGCGAGCGCAGGACGCGCACAGGGCTCGCTGCCGAATGCCGGAGGGGCCGATCTCGTGAACAACCGCCTCGGCAGCGGCTCGGACTACACGGTCTTCCTGAACTTCATCGGCATGCCAATCGTGGACATGTCGTTCGACGGCCCGTACGGCGTCTATCACTCGCAGTACGACAACCACCTGTGGGTCGCGCGCGTCGGCGATCCGGGATTCCGCTATCACGAGGCGATGACGAAGCTGTGGGGCGTGATGGCGCTGCGGCTGGCCAACGCCGACGCGCTGCCGCTCGACTACCGGCCCTACGCGACACGCATCGGCGAGTTCGCGCGCGAGGTCGAGAAGAAGTGGTTCGATCGCGCGGAGAAAACCGGCGATCCGGCGCCGGCGTTTGCGGCGCTGGCCCGTTCGATCGAGACGCTGCGCGCGGCCGCCGACACGCGCGTTTGCCGCGCAAGCCCAGGCACTGGCATCCGGCGATCGGGCGGCGCTCGACGCGTCCAACACGCGCCTCATGCAGGCCGAGCGTGCCCTGCTCGATCCTGCCGGCATCCCCGGCCGCCCGTGGTACCGCCATCAGATCTACGCGCCGAAGTTCACCTACGCCCCGGAACTGCTGCCGGCGGTCGCCGAGGCCGTCGAGACCGGCGATGCCGCACGCGTCAGCGCGCAGGTGGAGCGCCTGATCGCCGCGCTCGAACGGGCTGCACGGACGTTGACGGGAAAATAGGTCTGTGGGGGTGGTGGGTCTGTGGGGCGGTGGGTCTGTGGGCGGTGGGTCTGTGGGGGGGTGGGTCTGTGGGGCGGGACGCGTGTCGAATCTGCTGGTAGCACTGCCCTTCAGGCTGCCGTTCGGCGGATGGCGGTCCGAAGGGCGCTACTTACAGACTTACAGACTTACAGACTTACAGCCCTACAGCCCTACAGCCTACAGCCCCACAGACCTACAATCCTTTCCTCAACTGCACCGTCTTCCCCGTGCGCGCGGACTCGCGGGCGGCTTCGAGGATTTCGGTGACGATCAGGTTGTTCTCGAGCGACGAGAGGCCTGAGGGCGTCACGGTGCCGCGGACGACGCCGACGAAATAGGCGAGCTCGTCCTGGGAGTCTGGCGGCAGCGGGGCCGGAGTCGACGCCGCCTCGGGCTTGCCGGGCAGCCGCACGCGCAGCGAGCCGCCGCCGGTGGCAATCGCGTAGCCCTTCGCGCCGTAGACCTCGAGGTCCTTGCGGCCGAACGGCCAGTTCCACGACGCCTCGATGATCCCCTGCGCCTTCGGATACTCCACGACGATCGTCGCCTCGTCGTCGACCTTCGGGTAGATGTCCGGCTTGATCTGCTGCACCCGCGCGGTCACCGACAGCGGGCGCTGGTTGTCCATCAGCCACGTCATCAGGTTGGCGCCGTAGCAGCCGAAATCGAAGAGCGCGCCGCCGCCGTTGCGCACCGGATCCGAGAGCCATTCGAGAAACTCCGGCCCGACGCCGATCTCCTTCGGCCCCTCGTGGCCGTCCATCGCGACCATCTTGCGGATGTCGCCGCCGGCCGCCTGCTCCTTCATCAGCTTCCAGATCGCGGCGTGGCTCGGGTACCACGTCGTCTCGTAGTTGACGATGACGTGGATCTTGCCGCGGCGCGCGGCGTCGCGTATCGCGTTGCCGTGCTCGACGCTGACCGCGAGCGGCTTCTCCATCATCACGTGGATGCCGCGCCTGGCCGCCGCCTCCACGACCGCCTTGTGATCGAAGGTCGTGCCGAACGCCGCGACGGCCTGCGGCTTCGTCGCGTCGAGCATCGCGTCCAGGTTGCCGTGGAAGAGCGGCCGCGGCAGAGCGTACCGTTCGGCCATCAGCGCATGAAGCGCCGGATCGGCGTCGAAGAGGCCGACGAGCTCGACATCGGGGCTCGCCTTGATCAGCCGCACGATGCGACCGAGATGGCCGTGCGCCAGGCCGGCAATCGCGATCCTCACCTTCGCCGGCGATGGCCGCGGGCTGCGCCGAGGCTGGGCTGGCAAGGGAGAACGCCAGGACAAGGGCACAGAGAACGGTCGTTGGATTCATAGTCAGCCTTCGGTCGCCGGCTTTCCGTCTTCAGCCGTCGGGGATTGCGAGGATTGTAGCCAGTCCGGCCAAGGCCCGTTGTCCGTCGTCCGAACTGCGGCTAAGGTATCGCAGGTCTGCCCGATGATGAACGTAGCTCGATGCTCCTGGTCCAGTCGCCAGCCATAGCGCCGCGCGATGCCGCCCGGCCGCGGGCAGGGTCGCGGCCTGCTGCGTACTTCGCGGGCGAGTGGTTGATGCCCTGACCGATCGACCTGTCAGAAGCGCGACCGTGTCGGTGATAATTCAGCGCACGCACGAACAAATAACCACGTCGACCGACGATCAAGGCAAGTGGGAGATCGCCGGCCTTCCCGAGGGCGAGTACTTTCCGAACGCGCAGAAGAGCGGATACGTACAAGGCGTGCGCATGCGGAGGGGCGCAAACACTCTGTCGACTTCGGACCCTGAGCGTACGCTCGACATCCGGCTGACACAGGCGCCGTACTCAGCGGCAGGGTGGTCGACAAGGCCGGAGAGCCGGTCGAAGACCTCCGCGTGATGGCGCTGCAGGCACCAGGTCCGGCATGCCGGCCCAGATGTCGGGCGGCGGCGAGAAGACCAACGACGAGCAGGGATGTGAGAGTGACGACGGCGAGCGGGCAGTCAACGACGTCGAGTAGGGTGCATCCGCCAGCCGCCAGGGGAGACTCGAGATGATACGGCGCAACGCATTTCTCGCCCCCTTCCTTTTCGTCGACTGGCAGTCTCATGGTGTCGTCGGGTCGTAATGATCGGTTCAGGCCTTCGTGTCGTGTCGTCGTGGTTGTGATCGCCAGCGGAGCATTCATATGAGGTTCCCCCGTCCCGCGCTCGTCGCTCTCCTTCTCGCCCTCTCGACCGCCGGCCTCGTCGCGCAGGGGGTGATCATGGGCCGCCCCGGCCGCATCGGCCCGCGCGACAACGTGGCGCCGAAGACCGGCACCTCGCGCCTCCGCGGACGGGTCGTGGGAGGCGAATCGGGCCAGCCGCTGCGGCGGGCCGTGGTGATGCTCTCGGGACAGGAGCTGGGAGAAGGGCGGGTGGCCTCGACCGACGAGGAGGGCCGCTGGGAGCTGAAGGACCTTCCCGCCGGCCGCTACCAGCTTCACGCGTCGAAAGGCGGCTTCGTGCAGCTCGCTTACGGCCAGCGTCGTCCGTTCGAACAGGGCCGGCCAATCGAGCTCGCCGAGGGGCAGACCCTCGAGAACGTCAACTTCAACTTGCCGCGCGGCTCGGTGATTACCGGACGGATCGTCGACGAATACGGCGAGCCGATCGCCGAGGCCACGGTCTCGGTGATGCGATACCGGTACATGAACGGCCGGCGCCGGATGATTCCCGCGGGACGCTTCGCGCAGACCGACGACATCGGCAGCTTCCGCCTCTTCGGTCTCGCGCCCGGCGCCTACTACGTCAGCGCGACGATGCGGCCGACGGGGATGATGGGGATGAACGCCGGCGAGGGCAATACGAGCTACGCGCCGACGTATTACCCTGGCACCGGCAGCGCGCAGCAGGCCGAGGCGATCAACGTCGGGCTGGGAGCCGAGATGTCGGGCATCACCTTCGCCCTTCAGCCGGTGCGCACCGTGAAGGTCAGCGGCACGGCGGTCGACTCCTCCGGCAAGCCGATGGCGGGCGCCTTCGTGATGCTGCGCGAGGACATGCGGTCCGGCGAGGGCGGCATGATGATGATGTGGGGCGGCGGCAACCGCGTCAGGGACGACGGGACCTTCGAGCTGTCGAACGTGACGCCTGGCGACTACGTCCTCGAGGCGAGGCCGATGATGATGGGGCCGCCGCGCCGCGGTGACGGGGACCCGGAGGCCGCCTTCGCCAGCGTCTCGGTCGGCGGCGAGGACGTCACCGGCGTCGCGCTGATAGGCACCAAGGGGACCAGCATCCGCGGCCACGTGGTGATGCAGCCGGCCGCGGCGGTGGGCGGCGTCAAGCCGTCGGAGATCTCCGTGAACGCGATGGCGAAGAACGCGGACGCGCCGATGCTGTTCATGGGCGGCGAGATGCGGGACCGGCTCGAGGACGACTGGACCTTCGAGCTGAAGGCGGTGCAGAGCCCGGTGCTCATCCGCAGCTTCCGGCTTCCTCCGGGCTACACGCTCAAGTCGGTCACGCTGAACGGCGTCGACGTCACCGACAGCGGCATCGCGTTCAAGACCAACGAGCCGATCACCGGCGTCCAGGTGGTGTTGAGCAACACCAGCACGACGGTCACCGGGACGGTGACCGACGACACCGGGCGCGCGGTCCCCGACTACGCCGTCGTCCTCTTCGCCGAGGACAACGAACACTGGGGATTCATGTCGCGCTTCATCAAGCTGGCACGGCCCGATCAACAGGGCGGCTACCAGGTGAAGGACCTGCCCCCGGGCCGCTACCTCGGCGTCGCGGTCGAGACGATCGAGAGCGGCGAAGAGACCGACCCGGCGCTGCTCGAACGCATGCGGTCGATGGCGACGCCTTTCACCCTGAACGACGGCGAGCAGCGCGCGCTGAATCTGAAGCTCGTTCGCGGGTCCTGACGTACGTCAACCACAGAGACACGGAGGACACAGAGGACACACGGAGAACGAATTTGGCAGCATCGGGATGAACCTGGCGCCCGGGTTCATCGATGGTGCCAAGTTCGTTCTCCGTGTGCCTTCTGTTCTCCGTGTCTCCGTGGTTGACGTACGAAGTCAGCCCACCCAGACGAGCGCGACGAGCTGAACGGTGACGCCGCCGCGTTTGGGCTTGAGGCTGATCGTCTCGAGCGGCTCGGTGGCGGGGTGGTAGGTCGCCTCGAGCGCGGCGATGTCGGCATTGAGTGTGGTGTCCATCTCCTCGAGCTGGCCCTGCACCGAGTCGACGTTTTCCTTCGCCCGGGCAACGTCCTGCGCTTCCTTCGACGAGCGTCCGACGCCGCGCACGGCGGTGGTGGCCCGGCCCAGCGTCGAGGCGCTGAGCGTCTTGCGGCCGAAGAGCGCGCCGAGCACGGTCGTGCCGAAGGAGATGGCCGTCTGCGTCTTCTGCGCCGAGGCCTGCTCCTCCTCGCGCGCGACGGACTGCAGCGCGCGTCGCAGCTTCTCCTGCAGGCTCGCCAGCTTCGGGGCGTACTTCTGGCGCAGCCGCGCGACCTCGGCGTCGCGCCTCTCCCGCGCCGCCTGCTGCAGCCGCGCGCGGAAGTCCCCTTCTGATTCGTCCGCCGCCGAGATGAGGCCGAGCGACGGGCTCCGATAGAGGTCCAGGGTCTCGGACGAGGCGACCCAGCTCGAGAACGACTTGGTCCAGTCGGCGTAGCTCTTCGCCTTGCCCGCCGCCGCCGGCAGTGCCTCGAAGTCGCGCCCGGCGGCGGTTCCGTCGACAGCTGGCTGACCTCGAATGGCGCCGGCTCGGCGTCGATCCCAGCCGACCGGAATGGGGTCGGACGTCAGCGGCGTCACCACGGTGAGCTGGCGCGATCTCGTCAATCTTGGCCTTGCTGTCCGAGAACCGGATGTTCGCGGCAGCCGACGATCATCGGCACGTAGTGCGCGCCCGGGCTGGCCGGGGCGAAGTACTGTGCGATGCCAGGCGGCAGGATCGGGGGAGAGACTGCGCGGTACGGCCTCGTGCCGCCGGTGCGTGCTCGTGCCGCGGCCGGTGCCGTGCTGCCGCGGTGCCTCGTGCGGTGCTGCGTCCTGCGGTCGTGGGCGCCGACAGTTCGCCTTGCGATCTGCCATCAGCGTCCGGATCTGCGTGCGCGTCAGCGGGCCGCGCAGGTAGGACATCGCCCACCGCGACTCGAAGACCTCCGGCCCGTCCTCGTGCACGTTGTGCAGCAGGAACACGCGTTTGCCGAGGCCGCCGATCAGCCGCTGCATCGCGGCGCGATCGAAGGCGCGGCCGGCTGTCGACATCGCGCCTTCCAGCCCGTCGAGCACTCGCGCCTGATCGCGTTCGGTCTGCAGGCGCCCGATGAACCAGGTGCCGGCGTTCGAGAGCGCCTTGTAATCGAGGTCGACAGGGTTCTGCGTCGCCAGCACCATGCCGACGCCGAATGCGCGCGCCTGCTTCAGCAGCGTCAGCATCGGCGCCTTCGAGGCGGGATTGGCCACCGGCGGCAGGTAGCCGGCGATCTCGTCCATGTAGACGATCGCGCGCAGGCTCGTCGTGCCTGGCTGCTGGCGCATCCAGCCGAGCACCTGGTTCAGCAGCAGCGAGACGAAGAACATCCGCTCGGCGTCGTTCAGGTGGGCGATGGAGAGGATCGACACACGCGGCTTGCCTTCCGGCGTGTAGAGCAGCCGCTGCACGTCGAGCGGCTCGCCTTCCATCCAGGCGCTGAAGCCGGGCGAGGCGAGCAGGTTGTTCACCGCCATCGCCAGCTCGAAGCGCTTGTCCGCCGGGTAGAACGCCTCGAGATCGAGGACGCCGATGCGCTGCACCGGGGGCGTCTGGATCAGCTGAATCAGCTTCGCCGAGGTCGAGGTCCTGTCCCTGCCGCCAGGTGGCGTCGATGATCGTCGAGAGCAGGATGTGCTCGCGGCTCTTGATCGGATCGGCGTCGATGCCGATCAGCCCGAGCAGGCTGGTCGCCGTCGTCGCCACGCGCTCGCGCATCAGATCGCGATTCCTCGATCAGCTCCGGCGGCGGCGCGGCGAAGGACCGGACGATCGACAGGGAGAGACCGGAGGTGGCGCCGGGCGTGTAGATGCGCGAAGTCCGCCGCCGCGCGAAGCCGCGCGATGCGTTCGCCGCTCTGCCCCCAGCTCTCGAGCCCCTTCCGCCACGTCTCGGCCTGCGATGCCGCCCACTCCTCCGGCGTCTTGCCATTGCGGCGCGCCTCGTCCTCGTTGATCCACGGACGGAAGTCTTCGGGCGACAGCGTCGGGAAGGTGAGCAGCAGGTTGGCGAGGTCACCTTTCGGGTCGATGACGAGCGCCGGCACGCCGTCGATCGCGGCCTCTTCCAGGAGATCGATGCACAGACCGGTCTTGCCGCTGCCGGTCATCCCGACGCAGATCGCGTGCGTGACGAGATCCTTCGCAGTCGTACAGCAGCAGGCCCTCGCGGGCGGTCTTGGTGTCGAGGTCGTAGGGACGACCGAGGTAGAAGAGGCCGAGCTTCTCGTAGTCCATGGTTCAGGGAGATTCTAGCTGGATGTCACAATCGCGAAGCCGCGACGCCGCCACGCCGCGATGCCGTGATGGCGCTAACCGCCAGGGGCCGAATAAACAGCGCATAGCCCTTCAAGGTCTTCGCGGCTTAGCGGCGTCGCGGCTTCGCGATTGTGATCACCCAATCACGGGCAGAATGACTCTCGACGGCCTGCCCGCGTCATGAAAAATTGTCTGCCGCGCGGGGACCAGCCTCGACTCGACCGCCGAGGGCCGGCCGGTGTTGGGGTTGCGATCGAGGTGCGGGAAGAAGCTGCTCGTCACCTGCACACGGATCCGGTGGCCGCGCAGGAAGCGGTTGGCGGTACGCGCGAGCCTGAACACCAGCTCGACCGGCTGGCCCGGGCACGAGATATTCCGGCTCCTCTTCCCCGCTCCGGTACTTCGCGCGGATCACCTCGAGCGTCGGGCTCATCAGGTTCCACACGGCGCCGTCGCGGTCCACGTCGAGGAGCCGGCAGTAGAAGTCCGTGTCCGGGGCGGAGCTCGCCACCCACAGCCTGCACTCAATCTCGCCGATGACCTCCAGGTCGTCATCGAGCGGCGGCGTCGAGTACCCAGCACGTCGCCTCGAGACTCGATCGCGCGCTGGTCGTGCGGGCCCAGACCGGCGTCGAAATGCGGATCCTCGACGGGATCCGACGGGTCGAAGACGTATCTGGCCGGCGCCTCGCCACTTGCGGGCGGCTCCGTCGTCAAGCGGCCGCCGGCGCGCATGAAGAGCGTGCGCGGCGTCGACGGGACGGGCCACGACGACTCGGCGCGCCATCGATTCGCGCCCATCACGAACAGCTTCACCGGCGGCTCCGCGCCGAGACCGCGATCGATGCCCCGCACGTGGAGGTCGCACCAGTCCAGCACTAGCGCGTCGTAGTCGAGTCCGGCCGCCTCACCGAAGTCGCGATCGCCGACGCGCCGCGTCTGCGGCGTCGGCTCGCCGTGCACCCATGGTCCGATCGTCAGGCGGGTCGCGCGCGCTGCCGCCGTGTCACCCTGCGCGCGAAGGCCGGTGAAATTCCGCGTCGCCCCGACAGGCCCGTATCCTTCGTCGTGCCACCCGCTGAAGTTGAAGACCGGCACGGCCACGGCGCGGTGATGCCGCTCGATCTCCGCGAAGTCCCAGTAGGGCCCGTCATCGGGATGGTCGAGCCACTCGTCGTAGAAGGGAGTGACGCCCTTGAGGAGCGGATGAGACCGCAGTGGCACGCGCCGCAGCGCGTTCCGTCCGTGCTCGCGCCACCAGGCGCGCGCGTCGCGCCCGGTGGCCGGACCGCTCACGCTTTTCCGTCGCCGATCGTCGGGGGCGATGTTGTTGGCGGTCCAGGGCAGCCACGACAGATCGAAGGCGCCGCCGAAATAGAAGAACTGCCGCGCCGAAGAGAAGCACATCGCAGGGAACGCGCAGACCAGGTGCGGAGGCGCTTCAACAGCGGCGAGCCACTGCGCCGCGCCTGGGTACGACAGCCCGGCGGTGGCAACGCGGCCGTTCGACCAGGGCTGCGACGCGATCCACTCGATCGTGTCGAAGCCGTCGGCGCCTTCGTTCTTGTACGGATCGAACTCGCCGCCAGACCCGTATCGACCGCGCACATCCTGCACGACGACGCGGTAGCCGCGCGCGACGGCCTTGGCGACCATCGAATCCTCGCGGTACTGCTGGCGGCCGTAGGGCGTTCGAATCAGGAGAACCGGGCGGGCCTCGTTGCCGGGCGTCTCGTGGCGATCGGCTTGGAGGACGACGCCGTCGCGCAGGGGCGTGGAGATCTCGATCCAGGCCATCAGAACGCGTCGCCGTGCCAGTAGAAGGTGTCGCCCTCCACCAGCCAAGGCTCGATGCGCAGGTCGTCTTGCAACGGTCGAATCATCATGATCTCGGCGGCAAGCCCGCGCCGCGTCGATCTCGAGCTGCGGCGGTCGCAGGCGTTCCGGCCACCACGCGCGGATGATCGGCGGTCGCTCGCTTGGGTGGCGGGCCAGCAGCACCTGCAGCATCGCGCCAATCCTGGCGCCGTCAGGGTCGCGGTCGCCGCAGCCCGCGAGGCTCCACGCTTCGGTCTCTCCCTCGCGTCGCGTGATCTGAATCACCACGTACGCGACTGCCTGAAGGCCCTCTTCGGTCACGAAATACTCGACGCTCCGTCGCCCCGAGGGATCGAGACCAGCGAGCAGACGCTTCTTGGTGATCGAGTACTTGACGAGATCTGCCTCGGTGCGAAGGCCGAAGCGATAGCCCTCGACGCGCTTCACGTGCATGGCAGCCACATGCTCGGCGTCGCGTGGCTCGCCGGCGCGGACGAGGACGGCCGGCGCGCCGCTTTTCATTCGCACGGACACGTCGCAGGTCGCCAGCGGGACGACGCGGAACCCGAGCCGCTCGTAGTAGGTCGCTCCGATTTCCGAGAAGAGCATCGCGAGGCCGCAGCCATCGGCGCGCGCCTCGTCGCACAGCGATTGAATCAGGTGCGGCGCGTGCCCTCGCCCACGGCGAGCCGGCGGCGTGAAGACGGCGCCGATGCCAACCGCCGGCACCGCGCGGCCGTCGAGCCAGGCGGTAAAGCGATAGCGCTTGGCCGAGGCGAGCAGCTGCCCGTCCTCGACGAGCGCGACGCGCTCGAGATGATCGCGCCCCCACGGCGTCTGCAGCTGCGCGTCGTTCCAGCGGGCGTACGCCTGCGGCGTGAGGCCGTCGCCCCAAAGCGGCCAGCTCTCGTCCAGGATCTGGTCGAGCAGCCGGCCGGACGCTTTCGCCAATCTCGATTCACGGTTCACAGGTTGGTTCACGGGTTCACTGTTCACTGGTTCGTCGAGGCTCGTCGCAGCATCCGACCGGGCCGCGCAGCGGTCATCGTGCCGGCGTCGAGGACGATCTCGCCGTTGACGATCACGGTCTCGATCCCGACCGGCGGCTGGGACGGCTCCTGCGGCGTGCCGCGATCGGCGATGGTGGCGGGATCGAAGATGACGACGTCGGCCCGCTTGCCCTTCGCGATGGCGCCGCGATCGGCCAGGCCGAGCATCGCCGCCGATCGGCTCGTCATCTTCGCGATGGCTTCCTCCAGCGCGATCACTTTCTGCTCCCGCACGTACCGGCCCAGCACGCGCGGGAACGCGCCGTAGCCGCGCGGATGGCGCCCGCTCAACTGGCCGTCAGAGCAAATCAGCACCTGCGGGTGCGCGAGGATGGCCTTCATGTCGGCCTCGTCCATGGATGTGCCGATGATGCCGATGCCAGGGCCGTCGATCTTCACCATGCGGACGATGAGCGACGGCGGATCGATCTTCTCGGCCTCGGCCAACTCCGCGAGCGTCTTGCCGTTCCATGACGGGTCGGCGCGATAGTTCGTGATGCGGACGTTGGCCGCACCGCCGATCTCGTCCAGCCCGACGCGCCACTTCTCGACGTTCCCGAAGTCGCGGTCGGGGATCAACACATACATCGCCGACTGCCAGTACGGGTAGGGATACCAGTCCCCCATGACCGTACGCCCATCCCGGCGGGCGGCGTCGAGCAGTGCGAGCCCCTCGGCGGCGCGGCCCCACACGGGCTTACTCGCAAGCTTCATGTGGGAGATCTCGACCGCCACGCCGGCGCGGCGTCCGACATCAATCGCTTCCTGCCAGGCGGCGAGAAACTCGTTCTCCTCGTCGCGCACGTGGCTCGAGTAGAAGCCGCCGAACGGCTGGATCGCGGAGGCCAGCGCGGCAAGCTCGTCGGCGGTTGCGTAGAAGCCGGGATGGTACTCGAGCCCGCTCGACAGCCCGACGGCGCCGTCCTTCATTCCCCGCTCGACCAGCGCGGCCATCGTGGCAATCTCGGCCGCCGTTGCGGCGCGCTTGAAGTCGGCCCCCATCACCAGCCGCCGCACCGTGCCGTGGCCGACGCTGGTGGCGATGTTGATCGCCGGCTTCACGCGCTCGAGCTGCTCTGCCAGCTCCGACACCGGAAGGTCGCCGCCGCCGTCCTGGCCGACCAGCGCCGTGGTGATGCCCTGCCGCACCTGCGTCGCGGCGTCGGGAGAGGCGTTCAGACCGTTGTCGGCATGGCTGTGCATGTCGACGAACCCCGGCGCGACGACGCGGCCGGCCGCATCGAGCACGCGCTCGCCGTCACGGGCCGTCAGCCCGGTTCCAATCTCGACGATGGCGTCGCCGGCAATCCGGACGTCGAGTTGCCGGCCAGGCGTGCCCGTGCCGTCGACGACAAGGCCGTTGCGGATCAGGAGGCCACTTGGAGGCTGCGCTGACGCTGGAACTGCAAGGCCAATCAGCCCGAGGAACAGGAGGCAGGCGCGCGACATGTGGTGGGGATTCTATCGATTGCTTCGAGATTGCGCAGACACGTTTATCCGCAGATGACGCAGATGACGCAGATTCTCTCGGCTTGGTCGACGTATGGCACATCGACCGGCGACGCGGCGAAGCCGCGTGCCTGAAGCTGGTAGACCGCGAGAATGAGTGCCGTCCACGAACACGCGGCACTCATTCTCGTGGTCACCAGTTTCAGGCCTGCGGGCCGCATTCGCGGCCCACGCCGGTCGATCAGACCGCGCCCGAGGCGCCAAGTGCAACGAGACGCCAAGTACAAACGGAGAGAGTCTGTTTGAAATGTCAGGTTGCTCCAGCCTTCGCGGCTGGCGCAGCGCAGTGTGTCCGCCGGCCGCCCGCGTTGCAGCCGGCGCGGCGTAAACGTGCGCGCGCTGACGCGGCGCAGCCGGCTACGCGTGCGCGCTCGACCCGGTCGTCACGGGACAGCGGCGCCGGCCCGCGGCTATCAGCGCCGGCGGCGGGCATCAGCCGCGCGACCGTTGGCGTACTGACGCCGACGCCCTGACGCGCGCAGTGCGCGGTGCAGGCGCGAGCTGGCCATAGGTCGGCGCTGACGCGTGCACGACCTGGAGACGCTGGGTCAGGCGCGCATCCGATCCTGCTGGTCGCGCGACGGCCGGCGGCGTGTGCCCAGGCGTAGTAGCCGCTGCGGCGAGACGTCCAGAGACTCGACAGAGCACGTCGCACGGGATACCGGGGCCTTCTCCGCCGCGATGAACGCGAACGTCACTCCTGTGCTTGGCGAAGAAGGCCGCGGCTTTTTTGAGGATGTCGCGTTCCATCGCGCAATGTGCCGAATCTGCGAAATCTGCGGATCTGCGGATGGATCCTCCGCGTAATCCGCCACAATCTGGGTAATCGACTCAACCCGGCGTTACACCCCCTGGTCTAAGGTCATAGAGCCAGGACAGAACCTATGAGCCGTCGCGACATCACTCGCAGAACCGCCGGGCTGGCGCTGGCCGTCGCGCTCGCTGCCGGTGCCGCTCCATCCGCTTCGGGTGCGCCGGAGAAGCCGCCGGCCGATGAGGCCGCCATCGTCCATGCGCTGAACCGGCTGGCCTTCGGCCCGCGACCGGGCGACGTCGAGCGGATCGGCCGGCAGGGCCTGGCGGCCTGGATTGACGCCCAGCTGCGGCCCGATGGCATCTCCGACAACGCGGTGGAGGCGCGGCTCGCGGGCTTCAGCACGCTCGGCATGTCGTCACGACAGATCGCCGAGGCGTATCTGCTGCCGCTCCTCGAACGCCGCCAGCAGCGTCGCCGTGAGGCCTCGTCGCAGCCCGAGATGGCCGGCACGCCCGCCGAACCGCCCCGTCCGGCGCCCGGCGAGCTGCGGCGGCAGCAGGAGATCCTGCAGGAGATGACGGCGCAGAAGATCCTCCGCGCGGTCTACAGCGAGCGCCAGCTGCAGGAGGTGCTGACGGACTTCTGGTTCAATCACTTCAACGTCTTCGCGAACAAGGGCTTCACGCGCATCTACCTGACGTCGTACGAGCGCGACGCGATCAGGCCGCACGTGCTCGGGCGCTTTCGCGACCTGCTGGGCGCGACCGCGAAGAGCCCGGCGATGCTCTTCTATCTCGACAACGCCCGCAGCGCCGACCCGTCGTTTGCCGACAAGGCGAAGCAGGACCTCGATCGGATGCAGCGTGCGGGCCGCCGGCGCGCCTCCGGAAACGGACGCGAAATCAACCCCGACATGGTGGAGCAGGTCCGCCAGAACATCCCGACCGGCATCAACGAGAACTACGCGCGCGAGCTGCTGGAGCTCCACACGCTGGGCGTCGACGGCGGCTACTCGCAGCAGGACATCGTGAACGTCGCGCGGGCGCTGACCGGATGGACAATCGGCCGGCCGCGCAGCCCGCAGGCCGGGCAGTTCTGGTTCAACCCGCGCATGCACGACACCGGCGAGAAGCGGGTCCTCGGGCAGACCATCAAGGGCGGCGGCATCGAGGACGGCGAGCGGGTGCTCGACCTGCTCGCGCGCCATCCGTCGACGGCGCGCTTCATCGCGACGAAGCTGGCGCGCCGATTCATTTCCGACGAGCCGCCTGCGTCGATCGTCGAGCGCGCGACGGCGACGTTCCGGTCCACCGACGGCGACCTCGGCGCGGTGGTGAAAGTCATCGTCACGTCGAAGGAGTTCCTGGCGCCGGAAGCGCGGCGCGCCAAGGTCAAGACGCCGTTCGAGTTCGTCGTCTCCGCCCTGCGGGCCACCGGCGCCGACGTGCAGGCCACCCCGGCGCTCGGACGAACGCTGCAGCAGCAGGGCATGCCGCTCTACCTGTGCCAGCCGCCGACCGGATACAAGGACACGGCCGAGGCGTGGGTCAACACCGGCGCGCTCATCAGCCGCATGAACTTCGCGGTCGATCTCGCGAACGGGCGGACGCAAGGCGTCGTGCCCGGGGAGGCGATGCAGCGCGCAGGAGAGGACGCGCACGCCGCCGTCGCCACGTTGCTGAACGACAGCGTCTCCGACACGACGCGCGCGACCATCGACAGGGCAACGACGCCGGCGCAGGTAGTGGCGCTGGCGCTGGGGTCGCCGGAGTTCCAGCGTCGGTGACCGTTCGTCAATCACGGAGACACGGAGTCACAAAGACGCACTGAGAGCTATTGGGGAAGGGGCTTACGGACACCCAGGGAAGTAAGAAAGCGGCTCTGTGCGTCTCCGTGTCTTTGTGCCTCTGTGATTGACGAGCGAAACGCGATGAGGTCGAGATGATTTCACGACGCATCTTTCTTCGGGACGGCGGGCTGGCGCTCGTCAGCCTGGGCTTCGCGCCATCGTTTCTCGCGCGGACGGCGGCGGCCGCGGCGTCGCGGCAGAAGCTGCTCGTCGCGATCTTCCAGCGCGGCGCCGTGGACGGCCTCAACATGGTCATCCCCTACGGCGAGCGCGCGTACTTCAAGAGCCGCCCGAGCATCGCCGTCCCGAAGCCGGGATCGCCAGAGGGCGCGCTCGATCTCGACGGGTTCTTCGCGTTCCATCCGCGACTGGCGCCGCTGAAGCCCCTCTACGACCGGCGCGAGCTCGCCGTCATCCACGCGTGCGGCTCTCCCGACCACACCCGATCGCACTTCGACGCGCAGGACTACATGGAGTCGGCGACGCCGGGCGTGAAGAGCACCGACGATGGGTGGCTGAACCGGACGCTCGAGGCGCGGCGCGTCGAGAAGGCATCGCCCTTCCGCGCCGTGGCCCTGGCGCCGACACTGCCCAGGTCGCTCCAGGGGCAGGCCTCGGCGCTCGCGATTGGACAGATCTCGCAGTTCGGCGTCCGCGACACGCGTGGCATGGGCGCGGCGGCATCGTTCGAGGAGCAGTACGCCGCGGCCGCCGATCAAGTGCTGCAGACGCCGGGCCGCGAGGCGTTCGACGCGATCAAGCTGATGAAGCAGGCCGACCCGACGAAGTACCGCCCGGCGGCGGGTGCCGACTATCCGCGCAGCGCCTTCGGACAGGCACTGAGACAGGTGGCGCAGCTCGCAAAGTCCGACGTCGGGCTCGAGATCGCGTTCGCAGAGACCGGCAACTGGGATCACCACGTGAACGAGGGCAGCACGCAGGGATTGCTGGCCGCGCGGCTGGACGACTTCGCGCGCGGCATCGCGGCGCTCGTCACCGACCTCGGCACGCGCATGCAGGACACGGTGATTCTCACGATGTCGGAGTTCGGCCGCGCGCTTTCCGAGAACGGCAGCCGCGGCACCGACCACGGCCACGGCAACGCCATGCTCGCTATCGGCGCCGGCGTGAAGGGCGGCGCCGTCTACGGCCGCTGGCCCGGCCTCGAGCGCGATCAGCTGTTCGAGGGGCGCGACCTGCAGGTGACCACCGACTTCCGCGACGTCTTCGCCGAGGTCGTCACTGCCCACCTCGGGATCCGCGATGCGTCGCCGATCTTTCCCGGCTATCAGATCACGAAGGAAAACCGACGGGGGTTTATGGGGATATCCTAGTGCCTCGTGCCGGTGCTACGTGCTACGTGCGGTGCTGAGTGCCGCGTGCTACGTGCCGTGCAGGGCGCCACGTGCTACGTGCGGCGCAGAGTCCCACGTGCAGTGCTGAGTGCACGATGCACCGCACGCAGCACGAAGCACGGAGCACTCAGCACCGGACGCGGCACGAAGCACGCAGCACGTAGCACGAGTCATGCCCCTGCCCGCCCTCTTCAAGCCCACCTTCATCAACCGCGCGCGGGCAACGGCGCTCGAATGGGCGTGCCAGGAATACACGTTCGCGGATCTGGACGCCCGTGCGAACAGGATGGCGCGCGTGCTGACGGCGCGGGGGCTGTCTGCGGGCAGCCGGCTCGCGATCTACCTGCCCAACCGGCTGGAGTACATCGACCTTTTCCTCGCCTGCTCGAGGCTCGGCGCGATTGTCGTCCCGATCAACGTGCTGTACCGCGAGCGGGAGCTGACGCACATCCTCGCCGACTCGTCGCCGACCGCAGTCGTCGCCGTCGAGGCGTCGGTCCCGGGCGCAGCCTCGGATCTGCCGGTCTGGAGCGTCGACGCGCTCGCCGCGGAAGCCGCGGCCCAGTCATCGGCGGCGCTTCCCCCGACGACGATCGCCGACGACGCGCCGGCGGCGCTGATTTACACGTCGGGCACGACAGGCGCGGCAAAGGGCGCGGTGATCACGCATGCCAATCTGACGGCCAACGCCCGCACCCTGGTGGACGCCTGGCGCATCACCGCCTCGGACCGCTTCCTGCTCGCGCTGCCGCTCTTCCACGTCCATGGCCTCGGCAACGGCGTGCACTGCTGGCTGCTGTCGGGATGCCGGACGCGACTGCTGGAGCGATTCGAGCACCAGTCCGCGGCGGCGACGATGAGCGACTTCGCGCCGACGCTCTTCTTCGGCGTGCCGACGATGTATGTGAGGCTGCTGGAGGTCGAGGCGGCGACGGCGAGGGCCATCGGCGCGACGCTCCGGCTGTGCGTGTCCGGTTCGGCGCCGCTGCCGATGCAGGTGCTGGAAGAGTTCGAGGCACGCTTCGGACAACGCATTCTCGAGCGCTACGGCATGACCGAGACCCTCATGACGATCGGCAATCCCTATGACGGCGAGCGGCGGGCCGGCACCGTCGGTCTTCCTCTCGCCGGCGTCTCGATCCGCATCGTCGGGGAAGGCGGCGCGCCGGTGCCAGACGGAGAGACGGGCGAGCTGCTGGTGCGATCGCCGACCATGTTCGCGGGGTACTGGAATCGCCCCGATGCGACGGCCGCGGCGTTCACCGACGGCTGGTTTCGGACCGGCGACATCGCCGAGCGATCGGTCGACGGCTACGTCACGCTCAAGGGGCGCCGCGGCGATCTGATCATCTCCGGCGGCTTCAACATCTACCCGCGCGAGATCGAGGAACTGCTCGCGGAGCACCCGGATGTCGCCGAGGCGGCGGTCGCCGGCCGGCCGGATCCGCGCCGCGGCGAGGTGCCAGTGGCGTTCGTGGTCTGCAAGCCGGGCGCGGCGGCCGACGCCGAAGGCCTCATCGGCTACTGCCGCGAGCGCCTCGCGTCATTCAAGGTGCCGAAAGCGATGGTGTTTCTGGAGCGCTTGCCCAGAACCGCGCTCGGCAAAATCCAGAAAAATCTACTGAAGGCTGAAGACTGAAGGCCGAGCAGCTGAAGGCTGCCGTCTACGTGTTGATTGGGAAAACGCGCTCGAGATCGTCGGCCGGCCGCGGGATCACGTGCACCGCGACGAGCTCGCCGACGCGACGAGCCGCGCTGGCGCCGGCGTCGGTCGCGGCCTTCACCGACCCGACATCGCCGCGCACGAGCACCGTCACGAGGCCCGCGTCCACCTTGTCCCACGCCACGATGGTGACGTTGGCCGTCTTCACCATGGCATCGGCGGCCTCGATGAGCGCCACCAGCCCGCGGGTCTCGACCATCCCCAGCGCTTCGCCCACATGCAGCTTGGCGGTCTCCGACTTCACGAGCTCGTTCTTCGACATGTGGGAATTCTACCCGAACTCAGGCTCCCGAACGCCGCAGGCGGCATCAGGCGAGGCACGCGCACGAGCACCCGGCACCAGCGCTAAACCTTCGCCTCCGCCGCGTGTGCGCCGTCGATGTCCTTGACCGTCACTCCGCCTTCACTGTGCGTCGAATACGACAGCGTCACGCGGCGGTAGTTGATGGTGACGTCGGGATGGTGGTCCGCCGCTTCGCAGCCCGGGACCAGGCGCTGCACGAAGCTCACCGCTTCCGGGAAACCGGCGAACGTGAACTGCTTGCGAATCGCGTTGCCCTCGCCCGTCCAGCCGGGCAGCGTCTGCAACTCGCGGGCGATTTCGGTATCGGACAGAAGAGACATCTGAACCCCCGTGTCAGCGCCGATGGCTGAAGGCCGCAAGCGTTGGCGGTTACGCGTCGAAACGTGCCGGGTCGCAAGGCGCCCAGATCGGGTCCATCGGGACGCCGGCAATCACATCCGCGACAGCCTCGGCCGTCAACGGAGCCAGCAGCGCGCCGTTCCGGTAGTGGCCGGTTGCATAAACGAGGCCCGCGAGCCGGCTCGACGGACCGACCATCGGCCGGTCGTCCGACGTGCCGGGGCGCAGCCCGACCCTCGCCTCGAGGAACGCCGCGTTCGACAGCGAGGGAATGAGCGCCGTCGCGGCGTGGAGCAGCGAGTGCACGCCGTCCACGGTCGCGCGTTCGTCGAACCCCACGCGCTCGACGGTCGCGCCGACCAACACCGCCTCGGGCCAGGGGACCAGATAGCATCCCGGGCCCCAGACAGTGTGTCGAAGCGTGCCGGCGTCGGCTTTCAATGCCAGCAGTTGTCCGCGCACCGGCTCGACCGGCAGCGGCCGGACGCCTTCGAGATCCACCAGCCCGGCCCAACTGCCTGCGGCGAGCACGACGTGCGGCGCCGTCCAGGTGCCCCGCGTCGTCTCAACAGTCAAGGTTCCGCCGGGCGCGCGCGACACGCGCCGCGCACGCGCGTCGACCAGCGTGGCGCCGCGGCGCGAGGCGGCGTGCCAGAGCGCGCCGACCAGTTCCGGAACGCCGACGGCGCCGTGATCGGGGATGTGCAGGCCGCCGAGCGCGCCCTCGGCGAGCGCCGGCTCGAGGGACCGCACGGCCTGGGAGTTCAGCCGCTCGCACGCGACGCCGTCCTCGGCCAGTTCACGCGCCGCGTCGTCCAGCGAGCGGGCCGCGGTGGGATCGAACGCGACGTCGAGGGATCCGTCGCGCACGTACGGGACGCTGACGCCCTCCGACGCCAGCGTCTCGATCAGCGCGTCGTACCGCGAGAGGCTGCGTGCCCCCAGCGCCTGAAGCGCGCGATCGTGGCGTCCCTCGGTGAACGGCGCGAGCATGCCCGCCGACGCGCGGCTGGCGCCCTGGCCGATGGCACGCGGCTCGATGACGGCGACGCTGGCGCCGCGCCGTGCAAGCGCATGGGCGATGCCGCAGCCGATGACGCCGCCGCCGATGACGAGGACGTCGCTCACGAACCGCTCGAGATCGAACGCGTGTGAAGGGGATCAGCCGGGAGGAGTGCGGTCGACGAAGCCATCGTTGATGAAGCCGCCCGAAGCCGGATTGCGAACGGCACCTCAGCCGATACGTCAGGTAGCTGAACGGGCAGGGCCTCGGTTGCCGCCTCCCGCTTCGAGGCCGATGTTCATTGTGACCACGCGATCTTTCGATTGCAACGGCGCACCAGCGGTGGCAGGCTTGCCCGCCGGTGAACCGCCGGACGGGCGACGGGAACCCGGTCCGGGCGAGGACACCCGCCCTGACTTCAGGACAGGACGTCGATCGGGCTACCGATCGGCCAAATGTAGGCGATAGAGCGGTTTACGGCGACGGCCGAGTTCCCTCGCATGGGTACGACCCTTGCTCAAGAGGAAACGCGGTAAGGAGCGCTGGTCATGTTGAGCAACAAGGTGGCAGTCGCGGGAATCGGGCTGATGGCGTTTGCCGCCGCAGCCGGTGCGGGGGTGTACGTGGCGTCGCGGCAGGCGGATCCACTTTCCCTGGCGCCGACCTCGGAGACTGCCCCGGCCGACGCCACGCCGGCCGTTGGCGTCGAAGCAACCGAGGGTGTCATCGACGACAAGGAAGCGCCGCCGGCGGCAGCCCCCGCCGCTCCTGCTCCGACGGTCGCCGCGCCACCCGCTGCCGCGCCGCCCGCCGCGACGTCATCGCCCAAGCCAGCCCGGCGGCCGGTCGTCGAAGGCCCGCGCCGCTCGGCGTCCACCGCCACGCCGGCGCCGGCCCGCCCCGAGCGCAGCCGGCCCGCGCCGGCCGTCCGCGAGGAGCCAGCCGCAGCAGAGCCGGCCGAGCGAGCTTCTTCGCGACCCTCGCTGCCGACCTCGCCCGAGCCGTCGCTGGAGCAGCCGACGGCCAGGGAAGAGCGGCGGCCGATTGAGCCGGTGCCGTCGCTGCCGCCCGCGCGGCAGTTCGAGCAGGTCACCGTTCCGGCAGATGCCGTCATCGGCCTTCAGCTCGAGTCCGGGCTGTCGAGCGACACCGCGCGCGTCGAGGACCGCATCGAAGCGCGCGTCACACGCGATGTTCGCGCCAACGGCATGGTCGCCATTCCCGCTGGCTCCCGCGTCCTCGGATCGGTCAGCGTCGTCGAGCGCGGCGGCAAGATGAAGGAGCGCGCGCGCCTGGGCGTGCGGTTTCACACCGTCATTCTCGCCGACGGCACGGAGTTGCCGCTGCAGACCGAGACCGTCTTCCGCGAAGGCGACTCGCCGGCCAATGCCAGCGCGGCCAAGGTCGGCGGCGGCGCGATTGGCGGCGCGATCCTTGGCGCCATCCTCGGCGGCGGCAAGGGCGCGGCGATTGGCGCCGGCGTCGGCGCCGGCGCGGGGACGGCGGCCGTGATGGCAAGCGGCCGCAAGCCGGCGCAGATCCAGGCCGGCTCGCCGATGACGGTGAAGGTGCTGTCGCCTGTCACGGTCACCGTGGAGAAGTAGTTCGCTCGCGCTCGCATCTGCTCTAAGATCCCTCGTGGAGCTGATGCGATGACTCACAGCGCGCTGCTGTTGGCGGCGCTCGCCCTGACCGGACTTCACACGCAGCCCGCGCCGAAAGGCGTGTCCAACTACACCCGCATCGACGCCACCGTCGCATGCGCCGGCGCGACGACCGTCGACGCCATTCCGAAGCTCAAGGCCGAGGGCTTCAAGACCATCGTCAACCTGCGGCTGGCGACCGAATCGGGCGCCGACGTCGAGGCGTCATCGAAAGCCGCGGCCGCTGCGGGGCTCACGTACGTCCACATCCCGTTCAGCGGCGCCGACCCCAGGACGGAGGCGGTCGATCAGTTCCTCGCCGCGGTGAAGGACCCGCGCAACTCACCGGTGTACATCCACTGCGCCGGAGCCGGCCGGGCCGGGATGATGTGGATGATCAAGCGGGTGATGGTCGACGGCTGGCCGGTCGACAAGGCGACGGAAGAAGCCGCACGCATCGGCATGTCGAGCGATCGCCTGAAGAACTTCGCACTCGACTACCTCAAGGCGCACGGCAAGGCCTGATGGCGGAACGTCGCGCCGACGGCGACGCCCTCGGCGACATGGATCCCGAGGCCTTCCGCCGCGAAGGCCACCGCGTCGTCGACTGGCTGGCCGACTACTTCTCCAATCCCGAGCAATATCCGGTGCTCGCGCAGGTGCAGCCCCGGGATCTCGTGCGCGCGCTGCCATCGCACGCGCCGGAAACCGGCGAGTCGTTCGACGCGATCTTCGAGGACTTCAACAAGCACGTCGTGCCCGGCGTGACGCATTGGAATCATCCGGGCTTCTTCGCCTACTTCGCCATCAGCGGCAGCGGTCCCGGCGTCCTCGCCGAGATGCTCGCGGCGGGCTTGAACGTGCAGGCGATGTTGTGGCGCACGTCGCCGGCGGCCACCGAACTGGAAGAAGTCGCGGTCGGCTGGCTCCGCGACCTGATGCACCTGCCACCGGCGTTCGAAGGGGTCATCTACGACACGGCCTCGGTGGCGGTGCTGCACGCGCTCGCGGCGGCACGAGAGGCGGCGATCCCGGACGTCCGCACGAAGGGCCTGGCGGGCCGCGCCGACTTGCCGCCGGTACGTGTCTACCTCTCGGCGCACACGCACTCGTCGGCTGACAAGTCGGCGATCCTGCTGGGCCTCGGCAAGGACGCGATCGCGCACATCCCGTGCGACGCCAACCATGCGATGCGCGTCGACCTGCTGCGCGACGCGATCGCCGCCGATCGTCGCGCTGGCATCCTTCCGCTCGCCGTCGTCGCCACCATCGGCACGACCTCGTCGACCGCCATCGATCCAGTCAACGCGATCGCGGATGTGTGCGAGGCCGAAGGCATCTGGCTCCATGTGGATGCCGCGTATGCGGGCGTCATGGCGATGGTGCCGGCGTGGCGCGAGGTGTTTGCCGGCGCGGAGCGCGCGGACACGCTCGTCGTCAACCCTCACAAGTGGCTGTTCACGCCGTTCGACTGCTCGATCCTCTACTGCCGCCGGATGGACGTCCTTCGTCAGGCGTTCTCGCTCGTCGCCGAGTACCTGAAGACCTCCGAGTCGGCGGCCGTGAAGAACCTGATGGACACCGGAATTCAACTGGGACGACGGTTTCGCGCGCTGAAGCTCTGGATGGTGTTGCGCTATTTCGGCGCGGCAGGAATTCGCGCGCGCCTCGAAGCGCATGTCGCGCTGGCTCGGGCACTGGCGTCGTGGATTGACGAGACACCGGGATGGGAACGCCTGGCGCCGGTCCCCTTCAGCGTCGTCTGCTTCCGCTGTCACCCCGACGGCGTCGACGACGAAGCGCGGCTCGAACAGTTGAACGCCGCCATCATGGCCGACGTCAATGCCTCAGGCGAAGCGTTCCTGTCACATACCAAGCTGGATGGCCGATATGTATTGCGGATGGCGATTGGCAACATTCGCACCGAGGAGCGGCACGTGCAGCGCGCGTGGACGCTGCTGAAGGAGGCGGGACAGGCGCGCCGCGGCATGTAAGACCTGCCGCGTGCCGTACACGCCTAACCCACGGAAATTGCCGGATGCGCCGATATTGAATGGCACGAGGCTTGTAGCGCCGAAGAGGCGGTGTCCGCCTCAATTCACCCTGATTCAGGAGACGCAATGAGACGACTGCTCACGTCCATGTTCGTGCTCGCGACGCTGGTCGCCTGGCCCGCGGCCGCCCGTGCGGACGGCTTCCTCGCGCCGTACGCCGGCATCAACTTCGGTGGCAACACGACGACGAACAGCACTGTCTTCGGGGGCGCCATCGGGTTCATGGGCCAGAAAGCCGGCTTCGAGGTGGACTTCGGCTACACACCCGAGTTCTTCGGCGACGACGAGTTCGACGTCGACGGCAAGAACCTGACGATGATGGGCAATTTCCTGATTGGCGGCCGGCGCGGCGGATTCTCGCCGTACTTCGCGGTGGGAGGCGGGCTGATTCGGACCAGCCTCGAGGTGCTCGACGACGCCGTCGACCTCGACGCGGCCAGGAACAGCTTCGGCGGCAACGTCGGCGGCGGCTTCTTTGCCGGCGGTGGCGGCGTGACGCTGCGCGCCGACGTGCGCTACTTCAAGGCCTTCGACTTCGACGAGGGCTTCGACCTCGATCTCGACATCATCGAAGGCACGCTCGGATACTGGCGAGCGACGGCGGGCATCGGGTTCATGTGGTGAATCGGAAGTGCAGAGTGGAGAGTGTTGAGTGGAGAGTGCTGAGCACTTCCACTCGGCACTCGGCACTTAGCACTCGGCACTCAGATCACTCTTCGAACAAGCTCCTGACCTCTGGCACCTGCACCTGGCGAGTCGTCTTCTCGATGGTCTCGACCTCGGGGATTTCTTCACCGGAGTGGGCGCCGAGCTCCCGGAACCGGCGGGCAGTGACGAGCACGCGGGTCTCGAGAGACGCCACCGAGCGGTTGTACGCGTCGACTGCCTTGTCCAGCCCGCGCTTCACGTCGTCGTAGTGCGTCGCCATCACCAGCAGGCGCTGGTAGAGGTCGCGTCCCAGATCCGAGATCTGCTGCGCGTTGGCCTGGATGCGCTCCTGCCGCCAGCCGTACGCCACGGCCTTCAGCAGCGCGATGAACGTCGTCGGGCTCGCGAGGACGACGCGGTTGGCGATGCCGTGTTCGATGAGCAGCGGATCCTGCGCCAGGGCGGCGGAGAAGAAGGCCTCGCCGGGCAGGAACATCACGACGAACTCCGGCGTGTCCTCGAACTGGCTCCAGTACGCCTTGCTGCCAAGCCGGCCCAGGTGATCGCGCACCTGCCGGGCATGATCGGCGAGCTTCAGCGCGCGTTCCGCTTCGTCCCGCGCTTCAACCGCGTCGAAGTAGGCAGCCAGGGGCGCCTTCGCGTCGACGATCACCCGCTTCTCGCCGGGAAGCCGGACGACGAGGTCCGGCCGGAAGCGCCCGTCGTCGGTGGTGACCGTCTGCTGCTCGACGAAGTCGGTGTGCTCAATCATGCCGGCCATTTCGACCACCTGCCGCAGCTGAACCTCCCCCCAGTGGCCGCGGACGTGCGGCTGACGGAGGGCTTTCACGAGCCGGCCGGTCTCTCCCTGCAGCGTGGACAGACCCGACCCCACGTGCTTGAGCTGCTCCACCAGCGACGCGGTCGACGAGATGCGGTCCCGCTCCACTGCTGACAGCTTCTGATCGACGGCTTGCAGCGTGTCGGCAATCGGACGGACGAGGTCGGCGATGGCCGCCTGCCGCCGGTCGAGATCGCCTTTGACCTGTTCGTTGGTCTTCTCGAGCGACGCCTGCGCGAGCGCCGTCAGCGACTGGCTGTTGGCCTGGAGCGCCTCCGAGGCCATCGACCGGAACGCGTCGCGCAGCGTCAGCTCTGCCCGCCCCAGCAGCCCATGGCGCTCCTCGGCCGCCTGCAGTCTCGTCTCGAGCACGGCAATGCGCGTCGCCGCCCGCTGCCGCGCCCACACGAACGCCAGCGCCGCCCCGAGCACGAACGCGAGAAGGATCCAGAGAAACGTCACGGCGTCGATTGTACGCCCGACGCGGACAGGATAGGGCCGGGGGTGTCGGGGTCGGGAGGTCGTGGTCGTGGGTCGGTGGGTCGGGGGGTCGGTGGGTCGGTGAGTCGGTGGGTCGGTGGGTCGGTGGGTCTGTGGGTCTGTGGGTCGGTGGGTCGGTAGGGGGCTAGCGCTTGTAATGGCGCATCAGGCCTATGAGCGGTGCTGCGACACCGTGCACCTGGTCCTGGAGTTCCGCGGCGAGGGCTTCGCTGATGTACCCGAGACGCTGCGCGACGTGGATGTAGTAACCGGCCTCCTGAAGTGACCCCCACGCCACTCGCAGAAACTGCAATATCTCAGCATGGTGCGAGCGTGCTGTTCCTTCAACGATGTTGGCCGGTACCGAGAGCGCCGCGCATCGCAACTGCTTGGTCAGGCAGTACCGTTCGTCCCGGCGGAAACTGCTCTCTGGCCGTGACATGGAGTCGAATGAACAGCTCGTCCGCGCGCTGCCACGCGACGAGGTCCCGATACCGAGGCGGCCGGGCCATGGCTCGCCGAAGAGCAAACAGCGGACCGTCCACCGACAGACCCACCGACCCACAGACCTACAGACCCACCAGCCTACAGACCCACTAACCTACAGACCCCCAGACCCCCAGACCCATCGACCAACAGACCCACCGACCAACAGACCTTAGCCCACCGACCTACTGCCCGTCCTCCAACACCTTCATCCCTTCCACCCTGATCGTCTTCGTCTCCCCGTTGACGGTGACGACGCCGGTGGCGTCCACGACCCGGGCAACAAACGGGATCAGCTTCTGGTTGCTGTTCGCGGTGTAGTCGCCGGTGACGATGTAAAGGCCGTCGGCGGTCAGCACGCCCATCAGCGCGCCGCGCTTGGCGCAGCTGAGCGCGCAGTCGACGTGGCTCGAGCCGGTGTTCTCCGCGGCCTTGCGCTGGCACTGGACGTCGACGACTTCCCCGCTGACGGTGCGGCGCTCGGCGGTCAGGGGAGCGCCGGCCAGCCAGAGCGCCGTCAGCAGGGCCACGGCGTGGCCCCAGGGACCCCGAACCGCTGTCAGCATGTCGTGATTATACTTAGCGCTTCCCATGGCTCATTCCATCGCCCGCCTCGTCGTCGCTGGCGCGCTTGCGTCGCTCGTGACCGGTTCCGTTCATCCCTCCGCCCAGACATCGAACCGCGGTGTCGTGGCCATCACCAACGCGACCGTCCTGACGGTCACGAAGGGCACGCTGCAGAAGGCCACGGTGGTCGTCAGGGACGGCCGCATCGCCGCGGTCGGCGCCGACGTCGCCGTGCCGTCAGGGGCGGAGGTCGTCGACGCCTCGGGGCGATTCGTCTCGCCAGGAATCATCGACGCGCACTCGCACGTCGCCGCCGACTCGATCAACGAGGGCGGGACGACGGTGAGCTCGATGACCGGCATCGAGGACGTGTTCGACCCGACGGACATCGACCTCTACCGGGATCTCGCCGGCGGCGTGACGACGGCGAACGTGCTGCACGGCAGCGCGAATCCGATCGGCGGCAAGAACTTCGTCATCAAGCTCCGCTGGGGAAAGACGATGACGGAGGAGTTCCGGTTTGCCGGCGCGCTGCCGGGCATCAAGTTCGCGCTCGGCGAAAACCCGAAGGACATGCGGCAGCTCGGCCAGCAGGGGCCCCGCCGGTATCCGACGAGCCGCCTGGGCGTGGAGTTCGTCATCCGCGACGCGTTTACGAGGGCCAGGGCTTACCAGGGCGAATGGAAGGCGTTTGCCGCCCGCAAGCAGAAGGACCCGTCGGCGGTTCCGCCGCGGCGCGACCTGCAGCTCGAGCCGCTCGTCGAGGTGCTCGAAGGCAAGCGCCTGGTGCACGCCCACTGCTATCGCGCCGACGAGATTCTGATGCTCCTGCGGCTGGCCGAAGAGATCGGCTTCCGCGTCGCGACCCTGCAGCACGTGCTCGAGGGCTACAAGGTGGCCAGGGAGATCGCCGCGCACGGCGCCGGCGCCTCCACCTTCTCCGACTGGTGGGGCTACAAGGTCGAGGCCAGCGGCGCCACGCCGTGGAACGCGGCGCTGATGACCCGACGCGGCGTGCTCGTCTCGATCAACTCGGACAGCGCGGAGCATTCGCGCCGCCTCAACACCGAGGCGGCGAAGTCGATCAAATGGGGTGGCCTCAGCGACGACGAGGCGCTGGCGCTGGTGACGATCAACCCGGCCACGCAGCTCCGCGTCGCCGACCGTGTGGGCTCGATCGAGGTCGGGAAGGACGCCGATCTGGTCGTCTGGAATCACCACCCGCTCAGCAGCTACGCGCTCGCCGACCGCGTCTACATCGACGGGACTCTCTACTACGACCGCTCACAGGAAGAGGCCCGCGTCGCGGAGCTCCGCCGGAAGAAGGACGCGTTGATCCAGGCCGAAAAAGATGCGGCCAAGAAGGAGAAGAAAGACGACAAGAAGGACGACGCGAAGCCGGATCGGCCCGAGCCGCCGCCGACCACGACCGACGCGAAGGCTGGCGTGCCGCAGGGCACCAACGGCACCAACGGACATGGCGCCGCGTCGCGGCAGAGCGGCAAGCCGGCCGTTCTTTCCGGGCCGCTCGTCGCCATTGTCAACGCGCGCATCCATCCGATCACCGCGGCGAGCATCGAGCGCGGGACCATCGTCCTCAAGGACGGCCGCATCGAAGCGCTCGGCGCCAGCGTCCCGACTCCAGCGGGGGCCCAGGTGATCGACGCGGCGGGCGCCGACGTCTATCCGGGCTTCATCGACGCGAGCACCAGCATCGGGCTGGACGAGCCCGGGCCGCGCGGGTTTGCCGACACGGTCGAGTCGGTCGAGTACAACCCGCACCTCCGCGCGCGCGTCGCCTATCACCCGGACAGCGACGCGATTGCCGTGGCGCGATCGAATGGCGTCACCACGGTCGGCGTCGTGCCGTCGGGCGGCATGCTGGGCGGCGAAGTCGCGGTGATGAACCTCGACGGCTGGACCTGGGAGGACGCCACGCTGCGGCCCTCGGCCGGCATCTCGTTCCAGTTCCCGCCGCTGACGCGCCCGCGCACGTTTGGCGCGCCGACCGGGCCCGAGAAGTCCTACGCGGACCTCGAGAAGGAACGCGACGCGCGGCTGCGGGCACTGGGCGACCTGCTCGCGCGGGCGCGGGCCTACGCGCGCACGCCGCCCTCGGCCCGGCAGCCCGACTGGGTGCTCGCCGCGCTGGTGCCCGTCGTCGAGCGCGAGCTGCCGCTCATCGTCGCGGCGAACCGGGAAGCCGACATTCGGGCGGCGGTGAGCTTCGCCGGCCGCGAACAGGTGAGCATCGTGCTCGAAGGCGGCGCGGAGGCGCCGCTGGTGGCCGCGCTGCTGAAGGAGAAGCAGGTGCCGGTCGTGTTCGGCCCGGTGCTGCAGCTGCCGACGCGTGATGACGATCATCACGCGGCGACGTACCGCGCACCCTCGCTGCTGGCGGACGCGGGAGTGGCATTTGCGCTGAGCGGCGGCACCGACGCCACGAACGTGCGCCTGCTCCCGTACCAGGCGTCGCAGGCCGTGGCGTGGGGGCTTTCCCGCGATCGCGCGCTGCGCGCGATCACCATCGACGCCGCGACGATCCTCGGCGTCGAGGCCGAGGTCGGCAGCCTCGAGCCCGGCAAGCGCGCGAACCTCTTCATCGCCAGGGGAGACCCGCTCGAAGTGCGTACCGAAATCACGCACGTCTTCATCGGCGGACGTGATGTCGGCACAGACAACGTCCACAAGCAGTTCTTCGAGAAGTACTCGCGGAGGCCGTAGGAGGGCGCGGCTTCAGCCGCGCCGGAGGCAGTGTCGCACGGGTCGAAGGGGCGCAGGCTGGAGATGAAGATGCGGATGTTGATGATTGGTGCGGCGTCGCGGTCGAGCGTTGACGGTCACGCACGCGGTCGTGGTGCCTGGATACGCGATCGTCGGCGCGCGGGTGGTGCCGGTGTCCAGCGCGCCGCTCGGCCGCGCGACCGTCGTCATTCGCGGCGGCGAGATCGTGTCGGTAGCCGACGGCGTGGACGCGCCGGGCGACGTGCAGAAGGTCGACGGCGCTGGACTGACGGTCTATCCAGGCCTGATCGACCTCGATGCCAGCGCCGGGCTGGACCAGCCAGCGGCCACCGCCCCGCAGAATCCCGAGACCCGCGAGGTCACGGAGCGGTTCCGGCGCCGCCAGTTGCTGCGTGCGGACGTCCAGGCCGCAGACCTGCTGCGCGCCGATGCGTCGGACCTGACGAAGCTCGCCAGCGCCGGCATCACCAACGCCGTGGTCGTGCCGTCAGGCGACGCGATCGCGGGGTACAGCGCCCTGATTGACGTCGCCGCGCCGGAAATCGACCCGCAGGTGGGCCGACTGGCGGTGGACCCGCGCGGGCCGATGGTGCTGCGCGAGTCGGTGGCGCTGCACGTCGCGTTTCCTGGTCGTGGCGCGCTTGGCATCTATCCCGCCTCGCTGATGGGCGGCATCGCGTTTCTCAGGCAGGCGTTCCTGGACGCGCAGCACTACCAGCAGTCCGCGGCGCTTGCCGAGGGCGCCGCCGGACGCGATACGTACGATCCCGCGCTGGCGGCGATGGGCCCCGCGCTCGCCGGCAAGGTGCCGGTGGCGTTCGAGGCGTCGACGCCTCGCGAGATCCGCCGCGCGCTGGCGCTGGCGAAGGAGTTCGGCGTCAGCCCGATCGTCATGGGCGCACACGGAGCTGCGGAAGTGGCCCCGGAGTTGAAGGCCGCAGGGGCCCGGGTCGTCGTGAGCCTCGACTATCCCGTGCGTCCGAAGAGCCTGGCGACGGACGCCGACGAGACGTACGAGGCGCTGGCGGCGCGCGCCGCGGCGCGTAAGGTGGCAGCGGCGCTGGCCACGGCGGGCGTGCCGTTCGGCTTTGGCTCGGCCGGGCTCAAGGACCCGAAGGACTTTGTCGCTAACGCCAGGGTTGCGGTCGAGCAGGGCCTTCCGGCAGACGCGGCCGTGCGTGCGCTGACGCTGGACGCCGCGACGCTTGCCGGGGCGGGGGCAAGGCTCGGGTCCATCGAGCGCGGCAAACGCGCGAACCTCGTCGTCGTCGACGGCGACCTGCTCGGCGAGAAGACCAAGGTGAAACACGTCTTCGTCGCCGGCCGGCTCGTTCAGGTGCAATGAGGCCGGAAGGCCACGTGACTATGTCGCGACAGAACATCTCGTCCGGCGCGCCGTGGGAGCCGATCGTCGGCTACTCGCGAGCGGTTCGCGTTGGCGCGCACGTCCACGTCGCCGGCACCACCGCTACCGGCCCTGACGGCGCGATCGTCGGCGTCGGCGACGTCGGCGCCCAGACGCGGCAGACGCTGAAGAACATCGCCTCCGCGCTCGAGAAGGCCGGCGCCCGGCTGGACGACGTGGTGCGCACGCGGATCTATGTGACCGACATCACGCAGTGGGAGGCCGTCGGACGCGTCCACGGCGAGGTGTTCGGCGCGATCCGCCCGGTTACCTCGATGGTCGAGGTCAAGGCGCTGATCTCGCCGGAGATCCTCGTCGAGATCGAGGCCGAGGCGATCGTCGACGCCTGAGGGATCACGTCGACGGTCGAGTTGATGACCTTCAACGACCATTTCTCGCGCGTCTCCGAGCACTACGCCCGCCATCGGCCGCGATACCCCGCCGCGCTCTTCGACTGGCTTGCCGCGGCGGCGCTGCGCCACGGCCTGGCCTGGGACTGCGCGACCGGGAGCGGGCAGGCTGCCGTGGGGCTTGCCGATCGCTTCAAACGGGTCGTCGCCACCGACGCGAGCGCCGATCAGCTTCGGCACGCGACAAGCGATCAACGCATCGAGTATCGCGTCGCCGATGCGGGCAGCAGCGGCCTCGACGATCGCAGCGTCGATCTGGTGACGTGCGCGCAGGCGGTCCACTGGCTGCCGCGCGAGGCGTTCTTCGCGGAGGCGCGGCGCGTGCTGGCGCCCGACGGGCTCATCGCGGTGTGGGGATACCACGTCGCCGCGACCGGCGACGACGCCATCGACCGCGCGATCCGGCACTTTCACGACGTCGTTGTCGGGCCGTATTGGCCGCCCGAGCGCCGCCTGGTGCTCGATCGCCTGATGACCATCGACTTCCCCTTCGACGAGGTCGCGGCCCCCGCCTTCGAGATGCGCTGCCAGTGGAGCCTCGACGACTTCGCGCAGTACCTCGGCACGCAGTCGGCGACCGACCGCTACCGTCAGGCGCACGGCGCAGACCCCGTTCCGGCGTTCGTGGCCGAAGTCGCGGGACGCTGGGCGTCTCAGCCCGTCCGGGACGTGACGTTCCCGGTCTTCATGCGCGCCGGCCGCATCCGTCCCACCGTTCGTCCCTGACGACCTGCCGGCCGGGAACTAATCTACGAAGATCTTCGTTGACATCTACGAAGCATCTCGTAGACGATGGCGGAACCGGGTTGTTCCGGAGACTCATCCTTTTGCAGCCGACCACCATGAAGAAACCGACAGACGCCGAGCTGGCCATCCTTCGCGTGTTGTGGACCCGGGGTCCCAGCACCGTCCGCCAGGTACTGGACGCACTCACGGAAGAGCGGACGATGGGCTACACCACGGTCTTGAAGCTCTTGCAGATCATGACCGACAAGCACCTGGTCGCACGCGACGAAACCGATCGCACGCACGTCTATAAAGCCAGGTACAGCGAAGCCCAGACGCAGCGCCAGCTGGTCGACGATCTGCTCGATCGCGCGTTCGGCGGGTCGGCCATGCAGCTCGTGATGCAGGCCCTGTCGGGCCGGAAGACGTCGCGCGCCGATCTGGCGGAGATTCGCCGCCTGATCGACCAACGCGAGGGAGACAAGCGATGACGCCTCTGGTCGACGCCCTCAACCGCATCTCGGACGTCGTCGGTTGGGGCCTGATTCATTTCCTGTGGCAGGGCACCGCGCTTGCCATCGCGCTTGGACTGACGCGTCTGGTGCTGCCTCGCAGCTTCGCGCGCGCCCGCTATGTCGCCGGCTGCGTGACGCTCGCGGCGATGCTTCTCGCCCCCGCGATCACGATCTGGCGCCTGGCCGATCCCGGCGAGCCGGCCTCCCCGTTTTTCGACGCGGTCGAGCAGTCGGTCGCGCCGGCGGCACGGTCCTCGTCCGCCGCGGCGACCATCGAGCCGGCCTCGCTTCGCCGCCAGTCGCCGTCTGCCGACGATCGGCTCGTCGTCGACGCGGCGCGGTGGCTGCCGTGGATGGTGATGGCGTGGATGCTGGGCGTGCTCGCCTGCTCGTTGCGGCTCGCCGGCGGCTGGTGGCAGGCACGGCGGCTGATCCACGTCGGCACGCGTCCGGTGAGCGGCCAGTGGGCAACGACGACTGCCGCGCTGTCGGCGCGTCTCGGGCTGACGCGCACGGTGCGCCTGCTCGAATCGACGCGGCTGCAGGTGCCGGTCGTCATCGGCTGGCTGCGGCCCGTGCTGCTGGTGCCGACGGCCGTGCTCGGCGGCCTCTCGCCGCAGCAGCTCGAGGCGGTCCTCGCCCACGAGCTCGCGCACATACGCCGCCACGACTACCTGGTGAACCTGCTGCAGTCGACGGTGGAGACGCTGTTGTTCTATCACCCCGCGGTGTGGTGGGTGTCGCGGACGGTCCGGATCGAGCGCGAGCACTGCTGCGACGACCTTGCGGTGGTGGCCTGCGGCGACGCCGTGCTCTATGCGCGCGCGCTGACGGCGATAGAGACGCTTCGGCACGAAGGAGTGGGAGTGGCCATGGCCGTAACCGGATCGCCACTGCTGGCACGAGTGCGGCGCCTGCTGGGCGCCCAGCCACGGACCAGCAGCGCGTCGTCTGGATGGATCGTCGCGCTGCTGACCGCGCTGATGGTCTCGGGCGCCGGCATTACGAACTGGATGCGCGGCGTGCCCGTCGAGTTCGCGTCCGGCGCCGAGATCGATCAGCCGCCGATGGCCGCGGCGACGCGGCCCGGCCAGCCGCCGGCGGCCGTTCGCGAGACCGGTGAGGACGCGTCTCCGCAAGTTGCTGCCGCCCCCGCGGAACCGAAGAGCGAGCCCGAGCGGGACCTGCGCCGCGCCATGGCACAGCAGGAGCGCGCCATGCGCGCGGCCGAACGCGCCGTCGAGCAGGCCCACGAGGCGGCGGGTCGCGCCGTCGAGCAGGCACAGGCCGCCGAGCGCGCCTCGCAGGCGGCCCAGCGTGACGCGACGCGCCAGTCACGAAACGCTACTCAGGAAGCGCAGGTGCTGGCGCGCGAGGCGATGCGGCAGGCGCACGAGCTGATGCGCGGCGCGCGAGAGGCGGCGCGCGAGGCATCCAGCGCACTGCGGGAAGCGGAGCGCTCGGCCCGCGGCTCGGCGTGGTTCTGGTACGCCGACGAGGCCTCCGCCGGCGCCACCGGCACCGCCAGCACCGCCCGCGCCCCCAGCGCCACCGGCACCGCCAGCTCCGCCCGCGCCCCCGGCGGCTCCGGCACCGCCAGCGCCGCCCGCCCCACCCGCACCGGCGGCCGTCCCGGCGCCGCCTGCACCACCTGCGCCGCCCGCCCGCCGGCCTGCCTGCGCAGCCTGCTCCACCCGCGCCGCCGGCCGCACCAGCGCCTCCAGCACCTCCCGCACCGCCGGTGCCACCGGCGGACGGCTGGGACTGGTCCGCCCACGGCAAGGACAGCTCGTGGAACATGGTGGACTCGAACAACGGCGTCACCCTGAAGGTCAACGCGCGCGGTCGAATCGACTTCACCGACGACGACACGGATGTGCGGGACATCTCGTCGGGCGGCAGGATCACAATCGAGCGCCGCGAAGGCGGCGTTCGCGGCTACTTCGCCACTGACGTAAAGCGCTTCGAGGCGCACGAGAGCAACGGCAAGGTGGTCCGGAAGTTCGTGTTCAACGGCCGCGAGATCGGCGAGAGCGAGGGACGGGCCTGGCTGGCCAGCTTCCTGCCCCAGCGGCTCCGCGAAATGGGATTCAACGCCGACCGGCGGGTGGCGCGGCTGCTGGCGAAGGGCGGCCCGGCGCTCGTTCTCACCGAGATCGCCTCGATCCCGAGCGACTTCTCGGCGAGCCGCCACCTGCGCGAGCTCTACAAGCAGGCCACGCTCGACGAGTCGACGCTGACGCGCAGCTTCCGGCAAGCGTCGCGGGACATCGAGTCGGACTTCGAGCTTCGGCAGGCATTGACCGCGGCGGCCGGCCGCCAGCCCATCGATCAGGCGCTTCCAGCGTTCGTCGAGGCGTCACGGTCAATCCAGTCGGACTTCGAGCAGCGCCAGGCCCTGGCCAAGGCCATCGAGCGGCCCGGCCTCTCGGCGGCGACGGCCGGACAGCTGTTCAAGGCGGCGACGCCAGGACCCGACGGCAGCGGCATCGACTCGGACTTCGAGCTCGCGCAACTCCTGCAGGGCGCGGCCAAGGGCGGGCACGTCACCGAGACCAACGTGCAGGCGTTCATCGCGGCCGCCCGCCACATCGAGTCCGGTTTCGAGCGCCGCCGCGTCGTCGACGCGATGGCGAACGTCTCGCTGTCCGACGCGGCGATGGCGGACGTCGTCGGGCTCGCCTCGTCCATCAACAGCGACTTCGAGAAGTCGCAGGCGCTGGTCCGGCTGAGCCGGAACGCGAATCTCGGCACCGCGACAAGGAAAGCGCTCGCCGATGCGGCGATGGGGATCGACAGCGAGTTCGAGCGCGGCCGCGCGCTCAACGCGCTGACGCGCGCGGGAGTGATGGGAGCGCAGTAGCGAGGAACGTGGGAGCGCGGGAGCGTTGGAACGTAGCAGCCACTCGTAGCTCGTAACTAGTCACTGGTACCTTCAACGATCGGCGATGCGTCCTTCGTCGAGGACCAGGATCGAATCGGCGCCGGCCAGCTCCACCTCGTCGTGCGAGACATGGAGCATCGGCAGCGCCGCGGTGCGCGTCCACTCCACGAGCCTGGCCATCACCCGGCGGCGGCGCGCGACGTCGACCGCGGAGAGCGGCTCGTCGAGGAGCAGGAGCGACGGACCAGAGAGCAGCGCGCGGGCAAGCGCTACGCGCTGACGCTCGCCTCCCGACAGGCCAGGCACATCGCGATCCACCAGCGGCGCGATCTCGAGCATGTCGAGCACGGCGTCGAGCGGAACCGTTGCGGCGGCGCGTCTTGCGCCGTAGAGCACGTTCTGGCGAACCGACAGGTGCGAGAAGAGCGCCGCGTCCTGCGGCGCATAGCCGACGCCGCGGCGGCGCGGCGGCGTCCATACGCCGGTCGCCGTGTCCTCGAGCACGCGATCGCCGACGACTATGCGCCCTCGCGACAGCCGTCGAAGACCAGCGACGGCCTCGAGCACCGTCGTCTTGCCCGAGCCGGAAGGGCCGAACAGCCCGAGCAGGCCCAGCGGACCGGACCACTTCACGTCGAGCACGAAGCTGCCCTGCCGCACACCAAGGTCGAGCGACAGCAGGCCCGTGCCGGCGTTCACGCCGCCTCCCGGCTGAGCCGATTCGACACCCAGACGGCGACGAGCGCGATGCTCAGCGAGGCGACCAGCAGCGTCGTGGCATCGGCGTCCCGCCCGGTGTCGAGGTAGTTGTACATCGCCACCGCGATGGTGCGGGTCTCGCCCGGAATGCTGCCGGCGACGACGATGGTCGCGCCGAACTCTCCGAGCGCGCGCGAGAAGGCCAGCAGCGCGCCGGCGAGTACCGCACGGCTGGCCAGCGGCAGGCTGATGGTCGTGAAGACGCGCCAGGGCCCGGCGCCCAGCGTCTCGGCCACCTGCTCGTAGCGACGCGCGCCCTGCTCGAATCCGGCGCGCGCCGTTCGCACCAGCAGCGGCAGCCCCATCACGACCATCGCGAGGAGCACCGCCTTCCAGGTGAAGATCACCTCGACGCCCAGCCAGTCGAGCCACGGGCCGAGCGGGCCGCGGCGGCCCAGCAGGCGGAGCAGGAGGTAGCCGGTGGCCACCGGCGGCAGGACCAGCGGCAGGGCGACGAGTGTCTCGACGATCGATCGCAGCGGCGATCGCGTGCGCGCCAGCCACCAGGCGAGCGCGATGCCGGGCGGCAGCATCACGATGGTGGCCGTGAGGCCGACCGCGAGCGTCAGGCCGATGACGTCGAGCAACTCGCCGGTCACGGCACGGATGGCGCGGGGACGCTGAAGCCGGCGTCCAGGAAAATGGCGCGTCCCTCGTCGCTCGCCAGCCACGAGAGCAGCGCCCGCGCCCGCTCTGGCGCGCGGCTGGCGGTCACGATCCCGGCGGGATAGATGATTGGCGGGCCCTCGTCGCGCGGGACGACATGCTCGACGTGGACGCGGGGATTCGCGAGGACGTCGGTGCGATACACGACAGCGGCGTCGGCGTTGCCCGCTTCGACAGCGGCAAGCGCGGCCCGCACGCTCGCAGCGGGCACGACCTTCGGCTCGACCGCCGCCCACAGGCCCCGACTCTCGAGCCAGTGGCGCGCGTAGACGCCGGCGGGGACGCCGGCGGGATCGCCCAGCGCGATTCTCGAGACGCGAGGGTCCGTCCAGGCCGTCCGGCGCGGGGGCCGGCAGCCGGCGATCGACCGGCGTCACGACGACGAGCTGGTTCGACAGGAGGGGAACGACCGAGGCGGGTTCGACCAGCCGTCGGCTGACGAGCCGATCCATCTGGACGGCATCGGCGCTGACGAAGAGGTCGACCGGCGCCCCCTGTTCGATCTGGCGCGCGAGCACGTTGCTGGCGGCGAAGTTCAGGACCGCCGTCTCGCCGGTGCTCCGCTCCCAGGCGTTGACGGCCCGCTGGAGCGACTCGGTCAGGCTCACGGCCGCCGCCACGTGCAACGGCGCCCTCGCCGTCTCGCCGCGGCAGCCGAGGCCGGCGGCGGCCACCAGGCTCAGTGCGATCAATCGGCGGCGCTCAATCACGCCCTGCGACTATGCCACAGCAGGCCGCGCGCGACAGCGGATTTGACAGCTCTCGCGGGCGTGGGCTAGCCTGACACCAGTCATGATTCAGTTCGTCCATCATGCGCGCCGCCATCACCACTCGGGCATTGCCCCGGGCCGGTCGAGCTGCGCGTCGGACTGACGCCGAATCTGACGAAGATACGAACGACGAACGTCACGCAGCCCCGCCGGTCACCGGCGGGGTTTTTTTTTGCAGGAATGGATGGCCGTGGACTTCACGAAACTCGGCGGACTCGTGCCGGCGGTGGTGCAGGATGCCAGCAGCAACGAAGTGCTGATGGTGGGCTTCATGAACGCCGAGGCGCTCGCGCGGACGCGCGACACCGGCTTCGTCACCTTCTTCAGCCGCTCGCGCGACACGCTGTGGACGAAGGGGGAGACCTCCGGCAACCGCCTGCAGGTCGTCGAGCTGCTGGTCGACTGCGACGACGACACGGTGCTCGTGCGGGCCGAGCGGCTGGGTGACGGCAACGTCTGCCACACCGGGCAGCGGACGTGCTTCTTCCGGAGGCTGGAGTAACCCGATGGCGATTCTCAGGCTCGGCATTCCAAAGGGGTCGCTGCAGGATGCGACCGTGCAGCTGTTCGCGCGCGCCGGCTTCACGATCTACGTCAGCACACGGTCGTACTTCCCCTCGATCGACGACCCGGAGATCGAGTGCATGCTGATCCGCGCCCAGGAGATGGCGCGCTACGTCGCCGACGGCGTCATCGACGCCGGCCTCACCGGCCAGGACTGGATCCGCGAGCACGAGGTCGGCCACCCGGAAGAGGATGTCCTCCAGCCGATCTGCGACCTCGTCTACGCAAAACAGAGCTTCGGCAAGGTGCGCTGGGTGCTGGCGGTGCCGGAGGACTCCCCTTTCAAGCGCCCGGAGGACCTCGCTGGCAAGACGATCGCCACCGAGCTGGTGAGGGTCACCAAGGCGTACTTCGCCGATCGGCAGGTGCCGGTAGACGTCGAGTTCTCATGGGGCGCGACGGAAGTGAAGCCGCCAGTGCTGGCCGATGCGATCGTCGAGGCGACGGAGACCGGCTCGACCCTGCGTGCGAACCGGCTGCGGATCATCGAGACGCTGCTCGAGTCGAACACGCAGCTCATCGCCAACAAGGGCGCGCTCGCCGACGAGTGGAAGCGCACGAAGATCGACAACATCGCGCTGCTGCTGAAGGCGGCGATCGAGGCGCAGGGCAAAGTCGGCCTGATGCTCAACGTGCGCCGCGACGACCTCGAGCGGATTCTCGGCCTGCTGCCGGCACTGCAGCGCCCGACGATCTCGCCGCTCAGCGACGGCGACTGGGTGGCGGTCAACACGATCATCGAGGAGCGCACGGTTCGCGATCTCATCCCGCGCCTCAAGCTCGCCGGCGGCCACGGCATCGTCGAGTACCCGCTCAACAAGATTGTGGTTTGAGAGAGGGTCGGTAGGAACGGTAGGGTCGGTGGGTCGGGCGGTCGGTGGGTCCGGCGGGTCGGAGAGTGAGCAGGTCGAGGACGGTATGGGCATCCGAGTCATCAAATCGAGCGACCGCGACGCCGTTGACGCGCTGCTGGCTCCCCGTCGCGAGGACGATGCGGCGACGCGCGAGGCGGTGGCGGCCATCGTCGAGGCGGTCCGCGCGGAGGGGGACGCTGCCGTCGCCCGGTTCGCGCGACAGTTCGACGGACACGAGGCCGCCGTCGAGATTCCCAGGGCCGAGTGGCGCGCGGCGGCCGGCCGGGCGCCGCGAGACGTGCGACAGGCCATCGCCACCGCCGCGCGTCAGATCGCGCGCGTCGCCAGGGCCCAGATGCCGCGTCCGTTCCGCCTGCGCGTTGCGCCCGGCATCACGGTCGAGCAGCGCGTGCGCCCGCTCGATCGCGTCGGATGCTACGTGCCGGGCGGCCGCCATCCGCTGCCCTCGTCGCTGCTGATGACGGCGATTCCGGCGCGTGTCGCCGGGGTCGGCGAGATCGTCGCCGTCTGTCCGCGCCCGGAGCCGGTGGTGCTGGCCGCGGCCGAGGCCGCCGGAGTCACCCGGCTGTTCCAGGTGGGCGGCGCCCATGCCGTCGCGGCGCTCGCGTTCGGCACTGCCACGATTCCGCGCGTCGACCGGATCGTCGGGCCCGGCAACAAGTACGTCGCCGCCGCGAAGACCTACGTCGCCGCGGAGTGCGGGATCGACATGCAGGCGGGGCCGAGCGAGATCCTGGTGCTGTCCGACCGCGGCAACCCCGAGTGGCTGGCCGCCGATCTGATCGCGCAGGCCGAACACGATCCGGACGCGCGCGCCCTCCTGATCACGTCGAGCGCCCGGCTTGCCGCCTCGGTCGCGCGCGAGGTGGCGCGGCAGCTTCCGGCGGACGGCCCGGCGCGTGAGTCGCTGGCACGTCACGGCGGCATCATCGTGACGCGAAAGGCCGCCGAGGCTATCACGCTCGCCAATCGGATGGCGCCGGAGCACCTGGTCGTGGACGACGAGCGGACGGCCGGCGCGGTGCGCTGCGCCGGATCGATTTTCGTCGGCCCGTACACCGCTCAGGTCGCCGGCGACTACGCGATTGGATCCAACCACGTGCTGCCGACGGGGGGCGCCGCGCGGCTGCGCGGCGGGCTGCATGCAGCAGATTATGTGCGCGTGGTTTCGGTGCAGCGGATGACGAAGGCCGGTCTGAAGCGGCTGGGTCCGACGGTGCGAACGCTCGCGCTTGCCGAGGGCCTGACCGCGCACGCGCGATCGATCGCGGTGAGGGGCGCATGACGCAGGAATATCAGCGGCCAGTCACCGCCCGCGGCGCGCTGCGGCTGCACCTGAACGAGAACACCGACGGGTGCTCGCCGAAGGTGCTCGAGGCGATTCGCGCGCTCGGCCGCGACGCCATCGCGCTCTATCCGGACTACGACGACGTGTATCGCGAGGTGGCGGCGTACTTCGAGGTGCCGGAGTCTGCGCTCCTGCTGACCAACGGCCTCGACGAAGGGATCATGCTCGCGGCCGTGCTGGCGCTGCAGCGGCGGCCGCCCGACGGTCCCGCCGAGGGCATCGTCGTCCAGCCGGCGTTCGACATGTATGCGATCAGCGTCGAGGCCTGCGGCGGCCGCGCCGTGCACGTCGCGCCGCGGCCGGATTTCACGTTCCCGCTCGATGGCGTGCTCGCGGCGATTTCCCCGCGCACGCGCGTCGTCTACATCACCAGCCCCAACAACCCGACGGGCGTCCGGGTCGCCAACGCCGATATCCGCGCGGTCGCGAAAGCGCTGCCGGCCGAGGCGCTGGTGTTCGTGGACGAGGCGTACCACGATTTCTGCGGCGACACGATGCTGGGCGAGCTCGGCTCGCTCCCCAACGTCGTCGTCGGCCGGACGTTTGCCAAGGCGCACGGCCTGGCGGCGCTGCGTGCCGGCGCGCTGCTCGCCGTGCCCGAGACGCTGGGGCTGTTCAAGCCGGTGATTCCGCCGTACAGCCTGAACGTCGCGGCGGCCGCCGGCCTGCGGGCCGCCATCGCCGATCGTGAGTATCTCGCGTCCTATGTCGAGGCCGCGCGCGAGTCGCGCCGTCGCTTCTACGCGTTCTGCGCGCGGCACGGCTTCGAGTACTGGGAGAGCGGCGCGAACTTCGTGCTGGCGCGGGTCGGCGATCGCGCGCAGGCGCTGGTAGACGCGCTGCGGGCCAGGGGCATCTACATCCGGAACAAGTCGGCCGATCCCGGCTGCGACGGCTGCATCCGCGTCACGACCGGCGTCGTCGCCGCCACCGACGCGGCGATCGCGGCCATGGAGGACTACCTGTGCGACGCGCGGTGATCGACCGGAAAACGACCGAGACCCAGATCCAGTTGAAGCTGACGATCGAGGGACGGGGACGCTATGCGGTGTCGACAGGCATCCGCTTCCTCGATCACATGCTGGAGCTGTTCGCGCGGCATGGCGCATTCGACCTCGACGTGAAGGCTACCGGCGATCTCGACGTCGATCAGCACCACACCGTCGAAGACCTCGGCATCGCGCTCGGCGAGGCCGTGTCGCAGGCGCTCGGCGACCGACGCGGCATCAATCGCGCCGGCTACTTCGTGATGCCGATGGACGAGACGCTGGCGGTGGTCGCGCTGGACCTCGGCGGCCGGCCGCACGCCGCCGTCGATCTCAAGGTGAAGGTGCGGCACGTCGGCGACCTGCAGGCCGAGCTCGTCCACGACTTCTTCGAGGGCTTCGCCATCGGCGCGCGTGCGAACGTGCACGCGAAGGTGCTCTACGGCCGGTCGAGCCACCACCACATCGAGGCGGTGTTCAAGGCGTTTGCGCGCGCGCTGCGCGTCGCGTGCAGCCGGGACAAGCAGCTGGCGAAGGCCCTTCCAAGCACGAAGGGACTCATCTAGTTAAGAGTTAAGAGTTAAGAGTTAAGAGTTACAGAGTTACGAGTTACGGGTTACGGGTTACGGGTTACGGGTTCATGAGGATTGCACTGGTCGATTACGGCGCAGGAAATCTCACCTCGGTGCGCAAGGCGTTCGCGCACCTGGGCGCGGAGGTGTTCACGCCGCAGCGGCCGGACGAGCTGTCCGGCGCGGCGGGAGTGGTCGTTCCCGGCGTCGGCCATTTCTCGTCCACGCGGTCGCTGACGCCGGAGTGGCACGACGCGGTGCGTGCGAGCCTGGCAGCGGGGCGTCCGCTGCTCGGCATCTGCGTCGGCATGCAGTGGCTGTACGAGGGCAGCACCGAGGCGCCGGAGTGTCCCGGCATCGGCCTGATTCCCGGGCGCTGCACGAAGCTGACGGGAGGCGCCGACCGGCTCAAGGTGCCCCACGTCGGCTGGAACACGCTTCAACTCACCAGGCCCTCGCAGCTCCTCGAGGCGCTGCCGGCGCAGAGCAGCGTCTACTTCACTCACTCGTTCGCCGGACCGGTCAACGACGCCACGGCCGCGTCCGCCGAGTACGGCGGCGAGACTTTCGCGGTGGCCGTCGAGGACGGCCTCGTGATGGGAGTGCAGTTCCATCCGGAGAAATCCAGCGACGCCGGCCTCGCGATCCTCGCCAACTTCCTCCGGCGCGTCGCTTCGACGCCGTCGGCGGTGCGCGCCTGATGCTGGCCAAGCGCATCATCGCCTGCCTCGACGTCCGCGATGGCCAGGTCGTCAAGGGCGTCAAGTTCGAGGGCCTGCGATCCGCCGGCGACCCGGCGTCGCTGGCCCGGCGGTACAACGTCGAGGGCATCGACGAGCTCGTCATCCTCGACGTCACGGCGACGCTCGAGAAGCGGCTGGCCATGGCCCGCACCGTGCGATCGGTGGCCGGCGAGCTCTTCATCCCGCTGTGCGTCGGCGGCGGCATTCGCGATGCCGAGGACGCCGCGGCTGTCGTCGACGCGGGTGCGGACAAAGTGAGTTTGAATTCCGCGGCGCTGGCTGACCCCTCGATCGTCACGCGGCTCGCCGAGCAATACGGCAGCCAGGCGGTCATCGTCGCTATCGACGCGAAGCGCGAGGGCGGGCGGTTCGCGGTGTACTCGCGGAGCGGGACCACCGCCGCGGCCCGAGACGCGGTGGAATGGGCGCGCGAGGCCGAGTCGCGCGGCGCCGGGGAGATCCTGCTCACGTCGATTGACAAAGACGGCACCAAGTCTGGCTTCGACTGCGAGATGACGGCGGCCGTGTCGACCGCGGTGAACATCCCGGTCATCGCCTCGGGCGGTGCCGGCAGCTTCGACCACTTCGCCGAGGTGTTCACCGCCGGCCGCGCCGACGCGGCGCTGGCCGCGTCGATCTTCCATTACGCGGAGCACAGCGTCGCCGAGCTCAAGGAGTTCCTCAGGGACCGGCAGATCCCGGTGCGTATCTAGATGGCCGCGACCGCGATGGCGCGCCGCTGGTCGGCTCGAAGAGATTCTTCGCGACGCCGCGACGTCGCGGCATTGCGGTTGTGATCCGATGCTGATTCCCTCTATCGATCTCCGTAACGGCAAAGTCGTCCAGCTCGTGCAGGGAGAGCGCCTGGCGCTGGAGGACGCGGACCTCGACGGCTGGCTTCGGCGGTTCGAGGGGTTCCCCAAGCTGCAGCTGATCGACCTCGACGCTGCGATTGGGACGGGCCGGAACGATGACCTGGTGAGCTACGTCTGCGGAGTGCGGTCGTGCCGCGTCGGCGGAGGCATCCGCACCATCGATCGGGCGCGCGAGGTGCTGGCCCAGGGCGCCACGCACGTCATCGTCGGATCCTCGCTATTCAAGGGCGGCCGGCCCGACCTGGCGTTTGCCGCGGACCTGGCCGCTGCCGTCGGCGCCGACCGGGTGATCGCCGCGGTCGACGCCAAGGGCGGCCGCGTGGCGGTGAAGGGCTGGCGCGAGACCGTGCCGCTCACCGCCGTGGAGGCCGTGGAGGCGCTCCAGCCGTTCTGCGCCGAGTTCCTCTACACCCACGTGGACAAGGAAGGCATGATGCAAGGCACCGACATGGCCGCGATCCGGGCCGTTCGGGACGCCACCACCCGCCGGGTTGTCGCCGCCGGCGGCATCACGACCCAGGAGGAAATCGACCAGCTCGACGCCATCGGCGTCGACGCCGTGGTCGGCATGGCCATTTACACCGGCCGGCTCGCGATCCGCCCCCCAACCGCCTGAGGCAACCTTTGCCGGCGGCCCTCCGTCTACTCAGGGCGACTGGAGGAGAGAATCGCCATGGCTCAGCTCCGAACCCCGCGCGCCTCGCGTATTGCCGCCCTCGCCCTGCTGGCGCTGGGCATCCCCTCCCTGGCCGCCGCCGCGGCGAAGGAGACCGAGCGCGTCGAGCGGACCGTGCCCATGCAATCGGGCGGCACGCTCACATTGAAGAACTTCTCGGGCCGGGTCGAGATCACCGGAGAGCCGCGGTCGGACGTGTCCATCGTCGCGATCCGGAAGGCCACCCGCGAAAGGCTCGACCGGATCAAGCTCGACATCCAGTCCGACGGCAAGTCGGTGACCATCGAAGCCAACAAGCGCGACGCCGACTGGGAAGAGAAGGACGAGAACATCGTCGAAACCGACTTCGCCATCAAGGTGCCGCAGAACGCCAACCTGGATCTCCGCGTGTTCAGCAGCCCCGTGCAGATCAACGGCGTCTCTGGCACCCACAAGGTGCATGGCTTCTCGTCAGAGCTGCGCCTGGACAAGACCACCGGTCCGGTCGACGCCGAGACCTTCAGTGGCGCGATTTACCTGGCGCCGGCGAGCTGGCAGCAGGGCCAGTCGGTGAGGGCCAAGACCTTCAGCGGCGACATCGAGGTGCGGCTGCCGGCCGCCGCCGCGGGAACCGTCGAATTCGACTCGTTCAGCGGCGATGTCAACAGCGATCTGCCGCTGACACTCCAGAGCAAGTCGAAGCGGAAGATGCGAGCGAGCCTGAACGACGCCAGCGGCGGCGAGCTGACGTTCAAGACGTTCAGCGGCGACGTCAGACTCCTGAAGTAGCCTTCGGCCTTCAGCCTTCAGCCTTCGGCCTTCCGCGGAATTCCCCAAGGCCGAGGGCCGAGGACCGAGGGCTGATGTTACTCTTCCCGCGTGCGCGGGACCCCCTGGCTCGCGGTCGCCCTGCTCGCCGCGGCCGGCTGCGAACGGCCCGCCCCGGATTTCTCCACCGCCCACGCTCGCCGCCACATCGAGCAGCTTGCCGGCGTCATCGGGTCTCGTCCGCCCGGCACGCCGGCCAACGCGGCCGCCCGCGCGTACCTCGCCGACGCGCTCACCAGCGCCGGCTACACCGTCCGCATCCAGACCGCCGATGCGACCAGTGAGCGCTACGGCGTCAGCGGACGGGTCAACAACATCATCGCCGTGAAAGACGGCGCGCGGCCCGAGGCCATCGGCCTGGTCGCGCACTACGACTCGGTCGCCGAAGGCTCCGGCGCCGCCGACGACGGCATCGGGACCGCGGTGTGCCTGGAAGCGGGCCGATGGCTTGCGGCCGGGCCGCGGCAGTGGAGCACGATGGTGATGCTCACCGATGCGGAGGAACCCGGGCTGCTCGGCGCGGAAGCCGTCGTCGGTGACCTCGAAGTCCGGTCGCGCTTGAAGGCCGTGATCAACATCGAGTCGATCGGCGCCGATGCCCCGGTCCTGCTCTTCGAGACCGGGCCGGCCAGCGGATGGATCGTGGACGCCTGGGCACGCGCTGTGCCCCGTCCGCGCGGCGCGTCGTTCAACCACGAGATCTACAGGCGGATGCCCAACGACACCGATTTCACGGTGTTCAAGAGCGCGGGCATACCTGGCGTGAACCTCGCCGCGGTCGGCGACATGTACGCGTACCACACCGCCGGCGACGTCCCGGCGCGCGTCACCGATCGCGCGCTGGCCGACGCCGGCACCACGGTCGTCGCGCTCGCCGAGGCGCTGCAGCGCCAGGACATCACGACGCGCACGGAGACGTCTGCCACCTACTTCGACCTGCTCGGACTATGGGCGCTGGCATGGAGCCCGCGTGTCGACGAGTTGCTGGCTGCCGTGGCGATCCTCGCCGGCCTCGTCGCGATCGCAAGAGTCTTCGCCGCATGCTGGAGGCAGGCCGGACTGCGCGGCGTGTTCGTAGACGCGTTATGGACCATCGCCGGACTGGCCCTCGTCGTCGGGGCGGCCATCGGCAGCGTCGCGCTGCTCCGGGCGGTGCGGGAGGTGTACCACCCGTGGTACGCCAGCCCCGGCCGCTTCGCGACAATGATCGTGCTCGCCGGCGCCTCGGCGGCCTGGCTGCTCTACCGGCTCGGCGCGCACGTCCCGCAGGGGCTGCGCCTGCCGCGGATGGGTGTCTTCGTCTGGCTGCCGCTGCTCGTCGCGTGGGTTGCGCTCGCCGCGCTGGCGGCCTCGACCGCGCCGCGCGCCGCGTACCTCTGGGTGCTGCCGCTCGTCGCCTGCGCCGTGCCGATCGCGGTCGGGGGCACCAGGCGTGTGGCGCTCCAGGTCGCCGCCTGGCTCGCGCTGCTGGCCGGATTGGTGCTTTGGCTTCCCGACACCTTGATGTTCTTTCGCTTCGTCGTCGCGCTGCTCGGCACGCTTCCGATTGTCGCGCCGGTCTGGGCGCTGCCGGCGCTCCTGCTCTGCGCATCGGCCATCGTCGCGCCGCCGCTGGTGGCGCTGCTCGTCGAGGGCCGCCAGGCGCGGCCCCGATTCCTGACCCGGGCGCTCCTCGTCGCGCTGGGCTTCTCGGTCGGCTGGGCCTACGCCTCTCCTGCTTACACGCCTGAGCGTCCGCTGCGTGTCGGCCTCCTCGCGGTCCGCTCCAGCCCGGGCACCGCCGCCGAAGGCATCATCGTCGTCACGAGCAACGAGCCCGGCCTCGACCTGGGGCGGGACGGTCCGGAACTCGCGCCGGCGACGACGCTCCCGGAGCCAATCGAGCGGCAGGCGCCGGACGCGCCGTTCAGGTTCGCGGGCATTGCGCCGCCGCCCGACGCCTTCGGGACGGTCTCGTGCGAGGAGACGCCGGTCGAGCGCGGCGTCGAGCTGGCCGCCCATGTCACGCCGGCAATTGACGGCCTGTCGGCGCGGCTGGAGGTGCCTGGCACGGTCCTCGGCTCGAGCTGGCCCGGACGCACGCGCGGCGGATGGTGGTCGGCCGGCTTCGCCGGCGTGCCTCCCGAGGGCGTGACCTTTCGCGTGCGGCTGCCCGCGTCCCGGGCGGGACGGGCCTGCGACGGCCGGGTCGTGCTCCGCCGCCCGCGGCCGGTGGACCCGGCCACCGGCGCCCTGCCGCGCTGGCTGTCCCGGCCCGGGCTGGCCTGGTCCTACCGGGTGGTGGACATCGTCGCGTTACGGTAAACTCCGTAATCATTACGTGCTTTTACGTAACGTCATCCGGCCGCGCGGCAGCGGCCGCCCGTGGAGATTCCCGTGGAGAACCCGTTCGTCTACGGCGAGGTCGTGCCGTGGTCGGCCTTCGTCGACCGGCACGACGAGCTGAAGCGGCTGGCGGCCGACCTGCTGGCGGGGCAGAAGGTCTTCCTGATCTCGCCGCGCCGCTACGGCAAGTCGTCGCTGATCCGGCGGGCGCTCGCCAACGCCGAGCGTGCCGGCTGCCTCGGGGTCGAGGTGACGGTCAGCAGCTACAGCTCCTATCTGGCCTTCCTCGAAGGGTACGCGCGCGCCGTGGTCTCGGCGGAGACGCGCGTGTCACGGGCGCTGAAGTGGATTCGCGAGGCCATCGGCGCGACGCGGCCCGAGGTGCGGCTCGAATCCGAGCCGGGAGGCGCGTCGGCGGTCTCGGTTGCGTTTCCCTCGGTGCGGTCGGCCCGCGACGTCGCGCGGCTGGCGCCGGAGGTCTTCGCCCTGCCGGCAAAGCTGGCCGAGGCCAGAAGCCAGCGCGTGGTGGTGGCGCTCGATGAGTTCCAGGCCATCGGCGGCTTCAATGGCGGGAGCGTCGAGGAAGCGCTCCGCGGCGCGGTACAGCATCAGCGCCAGGTCGGCTACGTCTTCGCCGGCTCCGAGCCGTCGCTGATGGAGGCGATGCTCGGCCCGAAGCGCCCGTTCTACAAGGCGGGGCCGGTCATGCGACTCGACAAGATCCCCGCCGACCTCTTCGCGGCGTTCATCGAGCAGAAGTTCCAGAAGACCGGCATGAAGCCGGAGGCCGGCCTCGGCGCCGCCATTGTCGACCTCGCCGGCGGCCTGCCCTACGACGTGCAGCGCCTCGCGCACGAGGTGTGGGACGATGGCCGCGCCGAAGGGATCCGCAAGGTGGGGCTCGAGGAGCTGCACGTGACGCTGCGCCGCCTGCTCGCCGAGCACGAGGTCTTCTTCGAGACCGCGTGGCAGCGGCTGACGCTCGGCCAGCGCGGCGTGCTGCGCGCGCTCGTCCTCGAGGACGGCCGCAGCCTGCTCTCGGCCGACGTGCGCGCGCGCTACCGGCTCGGCGGCGCCTCGTCGGTCCAGGCGGCGCTCGGCGCGCTGCAGCGCCAGGACGTGATCATGCGCGACCAGGACCGCTACGTCGTCGTCGACTCCCTGATGCGCGAGTGGATCGCGCGGAGGACGTTCTGATGGTCGCGCGATGGCTGGCGCGACTCGGGCTGCGGACGCCGGAGCAGCGCGCGTGGGCGACCTACGACTGGGCGAACTCCGCGTTCCAGTGCACGATCATCACCGCGGTCTTCCCCGTCTACTTCTCGTCGGTGGCGGCCGCGGACCTGCCGCCGGCGGTCGCGACCGAGCGTTTCGCCACGGCGACGACGCTGGCGCTGACCATCGTCGCGATCATCTCGCCGGTGCTGGGGGCGTACGCCGACGTCGCCGGCGCCAAGAAGCGGCTGCTGGGACTGTTCCTCGGCATCGGCGTGCTGAGCACGGCGGCGATGGCGCAGATCGGCCGCGGCGACTGGTGGCTGGCCGCGGCGCTGTTCGTCGTCGGCAATATCGGCGTGTCGGGCAGCTTCGTGTTCTACGACTCGCTGCTGCCGCACGTCGCCACCGACGCCGAGATGGATCGCGTCTCGAGCGCGGGGTACGCGCTCGGCTACCTGGGCGGCGGCGTCCTGCTGGCGGTGAACCTGGCCTGGATCCTCAAGCCGGAATGGTTCGGGCTCGCCGATGCCGGCGTCGCCTCGCGGCTCTCGTTCCTCAGCGTCGCCGTCTGGTGGCTGGTCTTCGCGATTCCCCTGTTCCGCCGCGTGCCGGAGCCGCCGGTGCGGGTCGACACCGGCCAGCGGGGAGAACCCGCTCATCGCGTCGGTCCGTCAGCTGATTGCGACGCTGCGCGAACTGCGGCAGTACCGCCAGGCGTTCCTGATGCTGGTGGCGTTCCTGATCTACAACGACGGCGTCGGCACGATCATCCGGATGGCCGGACCGTACGGCCAGGAGATCGGGCTGCCGCAGGACGCGCTGATCGCCGCGTTCGTGATGGTGCAGTTCGTCGGGATACCGTTCGCCGTGCTCTTCGGCCGGCTCGCCGATCGCATCGGCGCGAAGCCGTCGATCTTCATCGCGCTCGTCGTCTACGTGCTCATCAGCCTCGTCGGCTATTTCATGACGAATATCTGGCAGTTCTTCCTGCTCTCGTTCATGGTCGCCACCGTCCAGGGCGGCAGCCAGGCGCTGTCGCGGTCGCTTTTCGCGACGATGATCCCGAAGCACAAGTCGTCGGAGTTCTTCGGCTTCTTCGGCGTCTTCGAGAAGTTCGCCGGCATCATCGGGCCGCTGCTCTTCGCGGTGACCGTGCGCTCGACCGGTTCGAGCCGCAATGCCATCCTCTCGGTCATCGCGTTCTTCGTCGTCGGCGCCGCGCTGCTCTGGATGGTGGACGTCGAAAAAGGACAGGCCGCGGCCCGGACGGGGACGTAACGATTGGTCGGGGTCTGTGGGTCTGTGGGTCTGGAGTCTGTGGGTCTGTGGGCACCGACCCACCGACTTACCGCCCTCCCACCTTTTGTGTCGCCGTCGGCCGTGACAGCGCGTGCTGCAGTCCGTGGCCGTTGAGCTTCAGGATCTGCTGCCAGTATCGGGTGGCGGCTGACTTGTCGCCTGCCTTCTCCGCCGCTTCGGCCTCCAGCATCAACACAAACGGATCTTCCTGGTTGGCCTTTGCCAGCTCGGCGCGCGCGGACGCGGTGTCGCCCAGATAGAGAGCGACGTAGCCGGCGAGGTAGGCCACGGTCGGGCCCTCGTCTTTCAGCGCCGGCGTCGAGGCCACCAGCGCGCGAACCGCCTCCACGTGCTTCCGCGCCGTGGCGGCGTCACCCTGACGAGCGGCGATGCGGCCCTGCGCGTGGTGCCACCGCAGCTCCCACAGCGCCAGCTGAGAGGCCGGCTCGTCGGGCTGTCGTCTCGCCATCTCGTAGCCGGTCTCGTACCACTTCCGTGCGTTGGCAGTGTCGCCGGTCTCGAGATACAGCCGGCCGAGCGCGTTCGCGGTGGCTGCCGCGCCTGCCGGACGGCCGCCGGTGACATCCAGGTCGTAGACCTGCTGGAAGAACTTGGCCGCGTCGGCGGTTCGGCGCTCGAACACATAGGACGTCGCCATGGCGTTCAGCGCGTTCGCCTTCATCTCGGGCGGCGCCAGCTCGATGGCCCGCGTCAGGTGCTTGCGCGCGTCGGCGTAGCGGCCCATCAGGTCGAGCACGATGCCCGCCGCCAGATGTGCTTCGGCAGAGGCCGGCTGGGCGGCGAGCGCCTGCTCGTAGAGCGCCAGGCCCTCCGCATGCTGCCCGTCCGCGACGAGCCGGCGGCCCTTCTGGACGAGCTGCGAGGGATCGGTGGATTCAGCGGCCGGCGGTTGCTGCGCGAACGCCGTGGACGTGGCGAGCAACACGAGGACGATCGCTCGGAAGAAGGTCATGCCCGCATTCTAGCCGCTGGGCCGCGGACCGGCGCCAGACGCCCGCGGCCGAACCTGTAGTATTGGGCACGATGCTGTTTCGAGCGCTCCCCCTCGCCCTCATCGTCGTCGTCGTCCACGCCGCAATCGCTGCCACTGGATTAGACCCGCGACCTGACGTCCCACCGCAATCGTCGGCCGGGCGCCGCGTGATCCTCCTGTCGTTCGACGCCGGTGCGGACTGGATTGTCGACCGCCTGATTGCCGAGGGGAAGGCGCCGGCGCTGGCGCGGATGGCAAGCGAAGGCGCGCGCGCCGATTCGATGATCTCGGTCATCCCGTCGCTGACAGCCGTCGCGCATGCGACGCTCTGGACGGGCGCGTTTCCGCGGTCGCACGGCGCCACGGACAACTCGATGCCGATGTCGCCGACGCGCGAGCACACGCTGCTCGAGCGGCAGTCGGGCTACCTGCGCACCGTCCTCCGCGCCGAGCCGATCTGGGAAACCGCGGCCAGGCATGGCAAGCGGGCGGTCGTGATCCAGGCGACCAACGGATACCCGTTCTCCGGCCTCTACCCGGATCGCCTGCTGCAGTTCGACATCTACGCCAACGAGCTGCTCCACGGTCGGATCGTGACGGGCACACTCGGCGCTGCGCCCCTGACGTTCGCCGTTGGCGACGCGACCGGGCGCGTCGATCGTGGAACCGACGGCGGCGTGCTCCTGACTCTCGGAGATGCGCGTGTCAGGCTCGCCCCCGGCGCCGGCGGGTTCTCGCCGCCCTTGTCCGTCACGGTGAACGGCACCGCGGGCAAGCTTCGCGTCGGCCTGCTCGAGGACCGACGCGGCGTCCGGTCGAGTCCTGCTCCAGCTCGGCGACGTCGTCCGGCTCGTCGCGACCGAATCGAAGGCACGCGATGCTCTGTTCGCCGAAGCCGGGGTCACCGTCGGCGAGGCCAGCTCGGGCTTCTACTCGACCGGACAGTTTGGCAAACCAATCGCCGAGGGCGGTGACGGCACCGCCGAACGCCACCTGATCGCCTCGACCGCCGCCAACCAGGAGTACTTCGATGGCGCGATCCGCTATGCCGCCCGCCAGCCCTGGGATCTGCTGGTGGCGTACGTTCCGAACATGGACATCGCGGGACACTCGCTCGTCGGCATGCTGGACCCCGACGCGCCCGGCCACGACCCGGCGCTGGCGGCGCGAATCTGGCCGGTCTACGAGGAGATGTTCCGCCGCTGCGCGGACGACTACGTCGCGGCGATTCGGCGTCTGATGCCCGACGCGACGCTGGTCATCGGCGCCGACCACGGCGTCGAAGGCAACCGCCGGCTCTGGTATCCGAATGCCGTGCTGCGGAAGGCGGGACTGCTCGCCGAGGACGAGACGGGCAAGGTCGATCTCAGCCGTACCAAGGCGATGTTCCTCTACTCGCACGGCGGCGGCATCTTCATCAACACGACGCGCTACAAGGGCGGAATCGTCAGCGACGACGAGCGCGCGGACGTGAAGGCGGCGGTGCGCGAGGCGTTGCTGTCGGCGCGCGATCCCGCGGACGGAACACCGTTAGTGCGGGCCGTCATCGACACCGACCTCGACGGCGCGGCGCTTGGGATCGGCGGCGACGTGGCTCCCGACTTGTACTTCGATCCGACGCCCGGCTATCAGGCCAACGCGCCGTTCGGTCAGAAGGCAATCACGGGCACCATGCGTGCGGGCGGCGTCGGGGCGCACGGCCCGTTTCCCTGGAGGCGCCGGCTCCAGGGCATCTTCTACGCGGCTGGCCCAGGCGTCGCGCCCGGGCGGAATCTGGGCGTCGTGCGCCAGGTTGACGCCGCGCCGACGGCCGCGGCGCTGCTTGGCATCCCGCCGCCGGCGCAATCGGTTGGGCGCGCCCTGCCGCTCGACTAGGCAAGGGACAGACCCACCGCGCGCACGCGGCTCCCGACCGTCTGCGGTGTCAACTCGTCCCTCGGGTCGCTCGGCTCGCGTCATTCTTCCCACGGCTGTTACCGTCGAGGCTAGGCTCCCGGCATGACCACACGTTGCGTCCTGCTCGTCGCACTGTTGCTGCTCGTGCGCGCCGGCCATCCAGCAGCCCAGACACCGCTGACCATCGGCGAGATCTTCACCCTCGACTCGAAGGTGATGGGCGAACCACGGAAGGTGCTCGTCTGGACGCCGGGCGACGCTGCGAACGGGCGTGCGTATCCCGTGCTGTACCTGACCGACGCCGAGCGGCAGTTCGGCCACACGGTCACGACCGTCGAGTTCCTCTCGCGCAACGGCCGCATCCCGCCGATGATCGTCGTCGGCGTGTTCAACACCGACCGGACGCGCGACCTGACACCCTATCGCGACAAAGACGACGAGACCACCGGACAGATGGCGACGGCCGGGGGCGCGGACCGGTTCCTGAAGTTCATGGAGACCGAGCTGATCCCGTGGGTGGAGTCGCGCTACCGGACCGAGACCTTCCGCGCGTTCGCCGGCCACTCCTTCGGCGGCCTGTTCGGGATCCACGCTCTCGCGACACGGCCCGAGCTCTTCGACGCGATCGTTGCGGTCAGCCCTTCCCTGCCCTGGCGTCAAGGCGAGCCGGTCAAGCGCGTCGAGACGATGCTGGGAAGCCAGCGCAACCTGACGTGCAGCCTCTACGTCACGCTCGGGGACGAGGGAGCGGCGATGCAGACAGGCTTCGACCGGCTTCGCACGGTACTCGAGGATGGCGCCGGCAAGTCGATGCGCTGGAGCCTCGTCCAGATGCCGGACGAAGACCACGGCTCGATCGTCCTGCGCAGCCACTACCAGGCACTCGAGCATGTCTTCGACGGTTGGCGCCTCCCTCGGAAATCCGACGGCACGTACTCCGGAGGACTGCCCGCCGTTGAAGCCCACTTCGCCAGGCTCTCGAGCCGGCTGGGCTGGACCGTTGTGCCGCCGGAAGCCACCGTCAACGCGCTCGGGTATGCCGAGCTGCAGCGGCGCCGACTCGACGACGCGCTCGCTTATTTCCGGGCGAACGTGCGCAACCATCCGGAGAGCGCGAACGTGTACGACAGCCTCGGAGAAGGCCTCGAGGCAGCCGGGCAGCGCGACGAAGCGCTGGCGCAGTACGAAGAGGCGCTCAGACGCGGCGAGGCGTCGAAGGACCCGCTCACCGACGCCTTTCGAGAGCATCGCGACGCACTGCGCGCGAAGATGGGATCGAAGCCGTAGCTACATCAGGTACACGCCGCCGTTGATGTCGAGCGTGGCGCCGGTGATGAAGCCGTCGAACTCGCTGGCGAGAAAGACGACGGCCCGCGCGACGTCTTCGGTCGTGCCGGCGCGGCCGAGCGGGATGCCGGCGATGATGCGCCGCTGCGCTTCCTCCGGCGTGTGAATGGCGTGGAAGGTGGATCCGAGAATCAGTCCGGGGGCGACCGCGTTGACGCGCACGCCTTTCGGTCCGAGCTCCGTCGCCATGCCACGGGTCATCGTCAGCATCGCGCCTTTCGCCGTCGCGTAGACGATCGCGCCGGGGCCGCCGCCATGCCGGCCGGCCAGCGAGGACAGGTTGACGATGCTGGCGCCGCCGCGCGTGCGGCCGGCCTCCGACAGGTGTGGCAGCGCCGCCTGGCTGACCCATCGCGCGCTGTCGAGGTTCAACCGCATCACCTCTCCCCAGAACGCGTCGTCGGTTTCCGCCAGCGGCTTCCTGGCGAGAAGTGAGCCGGCGTTGTTGACGAGGACGTCCAGCCCGCCCAGAAACGCCACCGCTTCGTCCACCGTGCGGTGACACCCGTCTGAACGCGTCAAGTCGCCCGGCGTGCAGCCCGACCGGACGCCGCCGGCGGTCAGCTCGGCGCACAGCGCTGTCGCGGCGTCGTGGCTCGTGTGGTAGTGCACGAACACGTCGCATCCCGCGGCGGCGAGCGCGCGGCTGATTGCCAGCCCGATGCCTTGCGCGCCGGCCGTGACGAGCGCGCGCTTTCCGAGAAGCTTCCTCTGAGTGGTGGTCATGACTTATCTGATGACGATGCGACCCTGCAGTCTTGTGTCGTTGGGATTGTCGTGGTCGTGAAAGCCGCACGTCCGAACAGTGATGAGATTGCCGGTCTCACGGCTCTGTCCGAAGCCGAGCAGGCCGACCTGATTGATCTCCGGGCAGTCCTGGTGGTCCGGGTGCGGATCGGACGTCATCTGGTGCGACCGCGAGTGGTTGTTCACGAACAGCACGCGGGTGCCGGGCGCGACGACGAGGTCGGCCGGGCTGACCACGCCATCCGCGGAGATGGTGATGCGATTCGGGTTGTCGGGCGGCGGACTGGGACCCGAAGGACCGCCGCCGCCGCATCCGACGGCCGTGGCCGCAACCGCAAGCACGACGAGCCGCACCTCAGAACCTCACGCCGGCCGTGAACGAAAACGCGCGGTTGGTAACCTTCACGGCATCGGTGTCGTCCTTGTCGACGTCCTTCAACCCGAGAGTGTAGCGCGCGTCGACGACGAGCCTGCCTAACTCGATGCCACCGCCGAAGGCAACGCCGAAGTCCGTAGTCTCGACCTCGTCGCTGATGTCGATCTCCTCGGTGGCGCCGCCGAAGTCGGCGCGCGCGCGCGCCCGCACACGAACGGCTAAGGACGGTCCACCGGCGATGTAGTACTGCAGACCGCTGCCCCGGCGCGAGACGCGTGCGAGGATCGGGAACTCGACGTAGTCCAGTCGCACGCTGGAGTCGATGCCTTCCTCGTTGAACCCGGCGCCCTTCTGCGAGTAGAGCACCTCCGGTTGCAGCTCCAGCCACGACACCAGCGGTATCGTCACGAACCCGCCAGAGACGATGCCGATTCGGGCGCTCGTGTCTGGGCCGTCCGCATCGCTGTCGAATGAGGCTTCGGCGATATTGATGCCGGCCCGTGCGCCAAATGACAGCCCCTGCGCCGACGCGATCGAGCCCCACACCAACGTCAGCAGACACACGAGTACCGCAACACGCCTCGTCATGAATTGAGCCTGGAGCGGCACGCCGGCGAGGATCTCACAGAATCGCCGGGCCGCCGCGGAAGTCGCCGCCGAGCACGGCGACGGAATCGCCGCCGAGCCAGCGGTCGATGACCGTCGCATAGACCGAGCGGAAATCGGTCTCGTGGCGAACGTCGCGGGTGCCGTTCTCGAGGGTCGGGTTGTCTGGCGTCGCGCGCAGGTTCGGCGCAGAGCCATAGAGCCCGCCGCGGACGCCTCCTCCCATCGCCATCATCAACCCAGCCGCGCCGTGATCGGTCCCCGAGCTGCCGTTCTCGTCGATCCGTCGGCCGAACTCGGAGAACTGGAGAACGAGCGTCTGGTTCAGCAGGCCGTGGTTGAGCAAATCGGTGTAGAACGCGTTCAGCGCCCCATTGAGGGTCCCCATGAGCGTGCCGTAGGTGCCGTTGGGCGCATTGGTGTTCTGCCCGGCGTGCGTGTCGAACCCGCCGGTCTGCACCCAGAACACATGGGTGCCGACCTGGTTGACCATCGCTCCCGCCACCGTGCGAAGCGCGAGGGCCAGCCCGTTGTTCGGATACACGACAGACGGGCTATACGCTGCCACCTGACCGACACGGTCGAGCGTGGCAAAGGCCGCGTGCGCAGTGGCGTTCACGAACGCGAGATGTGGCTGGTCGACGGGCACGTGCGAGGAGATGCGTTCCGCACTGGCCCGGGCAAACTGCGCATCCGTGCGGTCGTTCGGGCCGAGGAAGGCGTACTGCTGGACGTTGGGAATCGACGGCACGCCGACGGTCCGCGACAGCAGCGTCCGCGGCGTCTCGCGAACGGTGGACCACGCGGTCAGCGGGTCGACCGGCGCCGGCATGCGATCGAGGTAGCGCCCCAGCCAGCCAGGTCCCTGCGGCGACGAGGGGTCGGCCGTCGACCAGATGTCGGTGCCCTGGAAGTGCGAGCGGCTCGAGTTGGAATATCCCGTTCTCTGCACGATGGCCAGACGTCCCGCATCGAAGATCTGCCGCAGCGCTGAAAGCCGTGGGTGCAGGCCCAGCGCATTGCCGGCACTGTCGGAGCCAATCTGCAGCACCGAGCCCGCAGGCACCGCAAGCGTCGGCCGGCGCGCGTAGTACTGCGCGTCGGTATAGGGGATCACCGTGCTCAGCGCGTCGTTGCCGCCGCTCAGGTAGAGGACGACGAGATTGCGGCGCGACTGGCCCTGTGCGAGCGCCAGGTCGCAGAGAAACGACGGCGCGGAGAATCCCACGGTGAATGCGGCGACGCCGCCCCGCACGAACTCGCGTCTGGTGACCGCCATGTCCCCTCGCACTGCCTCCCCGCTGACTTTGCGACCCTGTGCCCTACAGGAACTGATACTCGCCAGAGCCGATGATCAAATGCGTGACGCCGGAGGCCTTGGCGGCGATCTGCGCGTCCGATCCGCTCCAGGCCGACCCGGCGTTGACGTAGTCGGCCAGCGCTGCCCGTGCCGCATCGGTGTATTCGGATGGCGTCAGCCGATCGAGCGCGTGCGACAGCAGCTCCTCGGGCGTCGACGCATGGCCCCGAAACGCGTCACGCAGGTTGAACTTCTGGTTGGTCGACAGCTGAGCCGCGAAGTTCATGCGCGCCAGCATCGCACCGCTCGAGAACCATCCCGGACCCAGCTCCCAGCCGTTCACATCTGGCGGCTCGAGCAGCTGCTGTCCCATGTTCGACAGCGGCGACAACGCGTCGTTCACCGAGTAGCCGTTCCAGCCCACTTCCTTCAGCGCACGCACGACGAACTCGACGGGCCATGAATAGCGCCGGTAATAGTTGGAAGGATCGGCAAACTGCTCCGAGAGCAGAAGCCGTCTGACCATCGGCTCGATCTCGAAGTCCCTTGCGTAGTAAACCGCGGCGACCTCGTCGACGAGCGCGGCATCCGGCGCATCGACGTCGTTGACGAAGTACGCATAGAGCTTCCGGGCCAGCCGTGGCCCGGTCAAAGGATGCGCGGCCACCGCATTGATCAGATCGAGCCCGTCCTCGAGCCCCGCCGACGCGGCTCTCGCGGGAATCGTCTTGCCGCCATCCGGATAAATCGCGAAGGTGAACGCCTTGGCGGCGGTGTCGTGCTGGCCGGCGTTGTAGACGAACTCGTACTTGCGGGCAGCGCCGGCGCCCGGTCTCGCGAGATTCCAGCCCGTGAAGACCCGCGCAGCCGCGTAGACGTCGGATTCGGCAAACGTGCCGACGCCCATGGTGAAGAGCTCCATCAGCTCGCGGGCGAAGTTTTCCTGCGGCCGCGCGCGAACGTTCGAACGGCCGTCGAGCCACACCAGCATCGCGGGGTCCTGCGCGATGGCGACCAGCAGGTCTCGAAAATTGCCCAGGGCGTGCTCGCGCAGAAGCTCGAGCTGGCCCTTTGCCTGTCCCGGGTCCTCGGAGGGCTTGGCGGCCATGACACGCGCCGCCTCGGCGGCGCCAATCTCGCCGGCGATCTTCGAGTACGCCGTGGCGAAGTGGTTGTGCCAGAAAAGCGCCATCTTTTCCTGGAGCGGGCGCCGGCTGTGCACCATCCGGAAGAGCCAGCGCTGGCGTGCGTCGACGATGTTGGAGGCTGGAGTGAAGGGGCCGCGCGCAGTGACGCCGACATAGCCTGCCCGCCCGATGTAGTCGTCGACATCGTCGGGGATCTCGGCGTAGTTGACGAGGTAAGCGGCAGCCGCGGTGTAGGCGCCGAAGCCCAGCCGCGCGAAACGGTCTAACTCGGCCTCACTGGCGCCAAACGCGGCACGCCGGAAGAGGTGCTCGAGTTCCTGTTCGCGCTGTCGGGCCACGTCGACGACCGCAGGGAGGCCTCATCATAACCTGCGCTGGTCGACGTGTGATCCACGGTCCCGGCGCCCTCTCTACGCGAGCGTCTTACGCGATCGCGCCACCGCCAGGCCGACAATCACGAGCCCCCACGCAAGCAGTGCAAGGATCTGCGGCCACAGCACCTCAATTCCCACGCCTTTCAGGAAGATGCCACGGACGATGACGATGAAGTAGCGCAGCGGGATCAGGTAGGTCAGCGGCTGGATGACGGCCGGCATGTTCTCGATCGGGAAGATGAAGCCGGACAGGTACAGCATCGGCGTCAGGAAGAAGAACGTCGCGGTCATCATCGCCTGCTGCTGCGTGCTCGAGATCGTCGAGACGAAGAGGCCCAGCCCCAGCGTCGTCAGCAGGTAGATGGCGCTCGTCGCGAACAGCAGCACGCGGCTGCCGAGCAGCGGGATTTCGAACCAGAGCACGGCTGCCAGCGTCACCACGACCACATCGATGAGCCCGATGAGGCCGTACGGCAGCAGCTTGCCCACGATCAGCTGCCAGCGTGTCACCGGCGTCACGTTCAGCTGCTCGAGCGTGCCCAGCTCCTTCTCGCGGACGATCGCCATCGAAGAGAGGTTCGTCGTGATCACCAGGAGCAGCAGCGCGACGATGCCAGGGATCATGAAGTCGCGACTCTCGAGCTGCGGGTTGTACCAGACCCGGGCGCGCGCTTCTATCGGCTGCGGCGGCACGCTCCTGCCGGCCGCGATTGCCTGCCGCTCGATAAGTTCTTCGTTGTAGGCGGCGACGAGGTTGGCGGCATAGCCCAGCGCGACGCCGGTGGAATTCGAGTCGGTGCCGTCGGCGACGACCTGCACCATCGCGGGACGCCCGTTGCCCAGCGTGTCCCGGTAGTCTCCCGGGATCGCCAGCGCCAGCCACGCGCGGCCCCGCTCGAGCCACGGATCGATCTCGTTGAGATTGTCGGCGGTGCCGACGACGGTGAAGTACGGCGAGGCGTCGAAGCGCGCGATCAGCTCGCGGCTTCTTGCAGATCGGTCCTGATCGACGACGACCATCGGCACGTCGCGCACGTCTGTGGACGCCGCGTAGCCGAGCATCGTCAGCTGGACGACAGGCGCGATGAAGATCACCGCCGAACAGCCGCGGGTCCTGCCGGAGCTCGAGCAGCTCCTTCCACATGATGTACCAGAGGCGCCGCATGGTCAGGCCCACTCCCTTCTGAGGCGGATCGCGGCCAGGCCGGTCACGATGGCCGCGAAGAGTGCGAGTGCGCCCAGAGAGTCGGCAACGGCCCAGAAGCCGCTGCCCTTCAGCAGCACGCCGCGGAGCGCGACCAGGAAGTACCGCGCGGGGACGATGTGCGTGACGATCTGGAGGAAGGTCGGCATGCTCGCGATCGGAAAGATGAATCCCGACAGCAGCATCGTCGGCAGGAACGACGAGAGCAGCGCGACCTGGAAGGCGACCTGCTGGCTCTGGGCGATGGTGGAGATGAGCAGCCCCATCGCCAGCGCGCCGAACAGATAGAGCGCCATCGAGAGCAGCAGCAGCCACCACGAGCCTCGCACCGGCAGGTCGAAGAGCGCAATCGAGGCGAACACGATGCCGACCGCGGCGCTCATCGACACGACGAAATACGGCAGGCTCTTGCCGACGATGAATTGCAGCGTGCCGATGGGCGCCATCCGCACCTGCTCCATCGTGCCGCGCTCTTTCTCGCGCACCACCGCCAGCGCCGTCGAGACGACGGCCGTGATCATGCCGATGTAGGCCAACAGGCCGGGGACCAGGAAGAGCGTGCTGCGCAGGTCGGGGTTGTACCAGACCCTCGGTTCGAGCTGGACGACCGCGCCCGACGCCTCGCCGATGCGTCCGGCCACGAGGTACTGCGCCGACTCTGTCGCGACGATGGTCCTCGCGTACGACAGCACCGTCGTCGCGGTGTTGGCGTTCTCGCCGTTGATCACCACCTCGACGCTGGTCGGGACGCCGCGGCGGACGTCCCGGCCGAGGCCGTACGGGATGTGGAGGGCGGCGCGAATGCGGTCCCGGTCCATCAGGTCGATGACTTCCTGATCCGAGGTGACCGCGGCGACCTGATCGAAGTAGCCGGAGTTGACGAAGGCCGAGACCAGCCGCCGGCTCTCCGGTGAGAGGTCGCGATCTTCGACGGCGAGGCCGACGTGCCTGATGTCGAAGTTCAGGGCGTAGCCATACAGCAGGAGGAAGAAGATCGGGATGAACAGCAGGATCATCAGCGTCCGCCGATCCCTCCTGATCTGCCGGAACTCCTTCAATCCGACGGCAAGGGCCTTCCTCATGTGCCCGTCCTCTCCACGAGGTCGAGGAACACGTCCTCCAGCGAGGGCTCGACCGGCGTGACCGACTGCACGTCCACACCCGCGCCGCGCAGCCCGCTGGCGATGTCGCCGGCCGCCGCGTCGGCCGAGCGCAGGACGGCGTGCACGGCCGTCCCGAACAGGCTGGTCTTCTCGACCTGCGGCATCGCCTCGAGCGCGCGCATCGCGGCGACGGCCGAGGGCGTCTGCACCTCGAGGATCGGCCGCCCGGCAAAGGTCTGCTTCAGCTCGCGCGTCGTACCCAGCGCCGCCAGCTTGCCGGCGCTCATGACGGCGATGCGGTGGCAGTGCTCGGCTTCGTCCAGGTAGTGCGTCGTCACGAGCACGGTCGTGCCCTGTTGCGACAGGTGGTCGATCAAGCGCCAGAACTGCCGCCGCGACACCGGGTCGACGCCGCCGGTCGGCTCGTCCAGGAACACGATCGGCGGCTCGTGGAGGATCGCGCAGCCGAGCGCCAGCCGCTGACGCCAGCCGCCGGCGAGCTCGCGCGTCAGCGTCTTCTCGCGGCCGACGAGTCCGGCCATCTCCAGGACGAAGGCGCGTCGCCTGGCGAAGCGCTCGCCCTCGAGCCCGTACACGCCACCGAAGAAGCGGATGTTCTGTTCGACGGTCAGCGCCTCGTAGAGGGAGAACTTCTGCGACATGTAGCCGATGCGCAGCTTCACGGCTTCCGGGTCCCGGGCCACGTCCACTCCTCCCACGGTGGCGGTGCCGCTCGTCGGCCGCAGCAGGCCGCACAGCATGCGGATGGTCGTGGACTTGCCGGCGCCGTTCGCGCCGAGGAACCCGAAGATCTCGCCCTGCCGGACGTCGAAGCTCACGTCGTCGACGGCGACGAACTCGCCGAAGCGGCGGGTGAGATGCGAGACGGCAATTGCGGCCATGGTGCCTGTCATCGTCATCAGCCTTCAGCCCTCGGCCTTTCCGCCTTTGCGCGACGCGCTTTACGGCGGGCAGGATTCAAATACCGAGCGCCCGCGCGAGCCGCGCCTCGGCCAGCTTCACGTTGGCCAGCGCGCGCGTGCGTTCGAGGTCGGCCTGGAGCTCGTCTACCTGCGCGTCGAGGAGATCGGTCGTCGTGGCGACCCCGACGGCAAACCGTTCGGCGACGACGCGACGGGCTTCGGTGGCGCTGCGGACGGCGGAAGAGGCCGTGTCCACCTGGGCGCGGGCGGAGATCAGATCGAGCTGCCGCTGCCGGATCTCGAGAGCGAGCTGCGAGTCGAGCTCGGCCAGGCGCTCGCGCGCCGCGTCGGCCTGGTGCTGCGCTTCGGCGACGAGCGCGGCGGTGCGGCCGCCGTTCCAGAGCGTCCACGAGACGTTGACGCCGAGGTCCCAGGAGTCTTCCCACATGTTCTGGCGCGGGAAGATCCTCGGGTTCGGGCGCGCGTAGTCGTAGCCGCCGACGACCGCGACAGACGGCCGGTTCTCGGCGCGCGCAGCGTCGATGCGGGCCTCGGCGGCTTCGGTTCGCAGGGCCTGCGCCTGGTGCTCGGCCCTGGCCGCGACCGAGGCCTCCGGCCTGGCACTTTCAGGTGGCACCGCGGCTGACCCGGCGTCCGGGCTGGGTCAGGTCGGCGTCTGCCTCGAACGCGGCGTCCACAGGGACGCCCATCAGCCGCGCGAGATCGGCGCGGGCGCCGTCGCGCAGGTTCTCTGCCTGGATCAGCAGGGTCCGCTGCAGCGAGACGCGGGCCTCGACCGTAAGCACGTCGTTGGGCGGCAGGAACCCGGCGTCGAACCGGGCGCGGACGTCGCTCAACTGGGCGTCGATGCGCTTCACCGACTCCTGCACGACGCGCACCGAGTCGGTGGCCGTCACCAGCGCCCAGAAGGCGCGCGTCGTCTCGAGGCGGAGGTCGGCGCGGGCGGCGTCGAGATCCTTCCCCGACGCGTTGAACTCGGCCCGGGCGGCATCTTCGAGCGCATTCGAGCGGCCGCCCGTGTAGATCGGCCATTGCATGTCGAGGCGGGCGCGCCAGTTGTCGGGCACGTCGGGATAGAGGATCAACAGTCTCCCGTTCTGAATGAAGCCGTACGGCGTCACGTGATTGGTCCGCTGATATCCCCCCAGCGCCGAGACGATGGGCATGTCTTCGGCACGGCGCTGATCGACCACGGCGCCGCTGGCCTGTCCGCGCGCCCGCAGCTCGGCGAGCCGATGGCTCTCCGCCGTCGCGCGGGCGAGTGCGTCGTCGAGCGTCACACGCGAGGGCAGCGGCGTGGACGGCGACGGCGGCTGGGCCGACACCGGCGCGATCGTGAATGCCGAGAGGAGGGTCGGCAGGAGTCCGAGCCGCGTGAACGCTCGAAGGCGTGGTCCGATCCGGTTCATTGCGTGGTCCTCTACGTGTCTTCGAGACGGTGAGCCTCTGTGGTGGATGCGGATGCGTCCGACAGCATGGCGATGAAGACGTCCTCGAGCGAGGCCGGCACCACGCGCGCGACGCGGACACCCAGGCCGGCGCCGGACAACCCCGAGCGAATCACGGCGGCGCCGTCCTCGGTGACCGACGGCTTCAGCCTGGCGTGCATGCGCTCGCCGAAGACGTGCACGTCGGCGACCGCTGGCAGCGCCGACAGCACCTCCACCGCCTTCTCCTGGTCGTCGGCGATCGCCTCGACCATCTGGCCGGGCAGGCTGCGGCGCAGCCGATCCGGCGTGTCGAGCGAGAGCAGCCGTCCTTCGTGCAGCAGCGCCACGCGATGACAGCGCTCGGCTTCGTCGAGGTACGGCGTGCTCACGAGAATCGTGATGCCCTGCTCGAGGAACTCGGCCAGCAGCTTCCAGAACTCGCGGCGCGAGACCGGGTCGACGCCGGTTGTCGGTTCGTCGAGCAGGATCACGCGCGGCTCGTGGATGAGCGTGCAGGCGAGCGCCAGCTTCTGCTTCATGCCGCCGGAGAGCCGGTCGGCGAGGCGCGTTCGGAACGGCAGCAGGTTGGTGAGCTCCAGCAGCCGCGCGCGCCGCGGTTCGTACCGCCAGAGATCGTGGATCTCGGCGAAGAAGGCGATGTTCTCGTCGATGCTCAGGTCGCCGTAGAGGCTGAAGCGCTGCGACAGATAGCCGAGATCGCGCGTGATCGCCGCGTGCTCGCGAACCGGGTCGTGCCCGAGGACGCGTACCGTGCCGCCATCGGCGTGCAGCAGCCCGCAGAGCAGCCGGATCGTCGTCGTCTTTCCGGCGCCGTCCGGCCCGATGAGCCCGAACATCTCGCCCGGCCGGACGTCGAACGACAGGTCGGACACCGCCGTCACCGCGCCGTAGCGCTTGGTGACCCGATCGAGTTGCAGTACCGATGTCGCCATGTCCCCCGCGACCCTCCGCGGCGCGTGAGCGCCGCGTCCCCCGCGACGCGAAGCGTCGCGCCCTCCGCGCCGAAGGCGCGCGCCCTACTTGAGAGGCAGCTCCGCCTCGACCGGCATGCCCGACTTGAACAGGCCGTTCGAGTTGTCCACGCTCACCTTCACGCGGTAGACCAGACGCGATCGTTCCTCCGCGGTCTGCACGTTGCGCGGCGTGAATTCGGCCTTCGGCGAGATGAACGTGACCGTGCCCGGCACGCCCTCGCCGCCGGCGTCGGTGTAGAGCGTCGCTCGCTGGCCCAGCGCCAGGCGCGGGACGAGCGGCTCGTCCACGAACACCTCGCCCCAGGCGTGATCGAGGTCGGTGATGACGACCAGCGGCGCGCGCGGCGCGACGATCTCCCCGACGTTCACCAGCTTGGTCGTGACCGCGCCGGCCGACGGCGCCTTCACGGAGGCATCGGCGATCGATTTCTCGAGCGTCGCGATCTGCGCGTCGACAGCGGCGACGCGCGCCCGGGCCGCATCGATCTCCTCGGGCCGCGCTCCGGCGCGGGTGCGAGCGGCGGCTTCGGCGGCCGCGCGGGCATGCTCGCGCGCGGCGGCCACGCGCTCTCTCGCCACGTTGCGCCTGGCCTCCGCGTCGTCGCGCGCCTTGCGCGAGCCGGCGTTGGCCTTCAGCAGCGCCTCGTAGCGTTCGAGGTCGGCCTGGGCATTGGCGAGTTCGGCCTCCGCGGCCCCGACGTCGGCCCTGGCGGCAGTCACCTGTGCGTCGGCCTGGCGGATGTCCTCGACCCGCGACCCGGCCTGCAGCAGGCGCAGCTGCGCCTCGGCCTGCGCGCGGTCCGCGCGCGCGCGGACAATCGCCAGCTCCGTGTCGCGCGTGTCGAGCCGCGCGATCAGCTGGCCGGCGGTCACACGGTCGCCTTCCCGCACGTCGAGCTCGAGGACCCGCCCTCCCACTTCGGCAGCCAGTTGGATGTCGTCGGCTTCGACGTGGCCGGATACACGCACGCGGTCCGTCGGCGCCTCCTTGCGGCAGCCGGTACCAGCCAGCGTCATCACGCACAGCACGCCCAGGACGACGGCAACGGGTCTAGGTGGCGATTGGAGCATCGATGTGGTCCTTGAGGGTTCGGGAGGCAATCGTCTGCAGCACCGCGGTCGTCGCGCCGGAATCCACCGGCGGCTCGGCCAGCCCCAGCTGGCGCACGCGGCGCCGTATGGGCACGTTGCTGGCCATGAGCATGGCCGTCCCGGTGATCACGAAGTGCAGCATCAGCGGGTCGAATTCGCGGAAGGCGCCTTCGGCACGCCCTTGTCCGATGAGCTCGGCGAGCATCGGCGGCAGCGTCAGCATCTCGCGCAGCGTGGCCTCGTCGAGATGGCGTCCGCCATCGGCGAGCTCGCGGAGCATCAGCGGCGACAGATGCGTGTTGGCGTCGAGGTGAGCGACGAAGGTCTGGATATAGCGAGCGAGACGGCCTTCGGCGTTGCCGGGCAGCTCGATGGCCGCACGCAGCGCGGCGGCGAGGTCGACGAGGCTGGCGTGGAGCAGTTCGGTGTAGAGCCCGCGCTTGCTGGCGAAGTAGTAGTAGATGAGCGCCTTGTTGACGCGCGCCCGGCGCGCGATCCGGTCGACGCCGGCCGCGTCGTAGCCGTGCGCGGCAAACTCGGAGAGCGCCGCCTTGAGGATCTTCCCCCGCGTGTCCGGCCGTGCGCCCTTGCGCGGTCTCGCCATCTAAATTAACCAACCAGTTAGTCAATAAACTACTGCGGCGGCGCCGGACCCGTCAAGACCGGCCCGGACGCGACCTGCCGGACCCTGCCCGGACCTGCCGGACCCGCCCGACCTGCGCGGACCCGCCCGACCTGCGAGCCCCCGGTACAATCCGGGTGTGAAGATCGTCCTGGCAGGCGCGACGGGCTTTCTCGGCCGGCCGCTCGTCGAGGCCCTGAAGTCGCGCGGCCACGAGTTGACCCTGCTTACGAGGCGCCCGCGCGGCACCAAGGGTGTCCGCGAAGTCGAGTGGCAGCCGGATGGCGCCGCCGGTCGATGGGCGGAGGCGGTCGACGGCGCGGGCTGCGTGGTGAACCTGGCGGGCGAGTCGATCGCCTCAGGGCGCTGGACGCCGGCCAGGAAGGCCGTGCTCTCGGAAAGCCGGCTGCTCCCGACGCGGAGCCTGGTCGCCGCCATCGACCGCGCGCGGGCGCGCCCGGCGCTGCTCGTCAGTGCCTCCGCGGTCGGCTACTACGGCCCGCGGGGCCCGGAGCTGGTCACGGAGGCCGATCCGCCTGGCGACGACTTCCTTGCGCGCCTGTCGGTCGAATGGGAGCACGCGGCGCAGGCCGCCGAATCCGGCGGCACGCGCGTGGTGCGCGTGAGAAGCGGGCTCGTGCTCGAACGCGACGGCGGCGCGCTGGCGTCGATGCTCCGGCCGTTTCGATTGGGCGTCGGCGGGCCGCTCGGCAGCGGCCATCGGTCCTGGCCGTGGATCCACCGCGCCGACTGGGTGTCGCTCGCCTGCTTCCTCATCGACCACCCGCACGCGACGGGGCCTGTCAATGCGACCGCGCCGCATCCGGTGACCAACGAGGAGTTCTCGCGCACGCTGGCGCGCGTGCTCCGGCGGCCCTGCCTGTTCCGCGCGCCGCCGTTCGCGCTGCGCCTCGCGCTCGGCGAGATGGCCGACGCGCTGCTGCTCACGGGCCACCGAGTCGTCCCCGAGCGCGCGACGGAGCTCGGGTTCCGGTTCGAGCACGAGTCGCTCGAACCGGCGCTGCGCGCCATCCTGCGGTAGGGGATCGGCCTTCGGGGCTTCAGCCTCAGCCTTCAGCATTGCGCCGATGGTTGCTGAATCCGCGCCATCACCGAAGGCTGAGGGCTGAAGCCCGAAGGCTGTTGCGCGCTAGCAGCGCCCTTGCTGCCGGCGCGGCAATGAGGTCGAAGTTCGGATGCCCGTCGAGCGCGGATACGGCCAGCGCGACGGCGGTGTCCGCGTCGCCGCGAGCCTCCGCGATCGCCGCCGCGTGATACAGGATGCGGCGATCCTTCGTGCCGGTGCGGCGCGACCTCACCGACGCCGCCCACGCCTCTTCGAAGCGGCCAACCCGGAACAACGACCACGCGAGCGCGTCGTTCGTGAAGATGTCGTCGCGCTCCCTCGACGCGGCAAGGGCCAGGCTCACGGCGACCTCCGGCTGAAGAGACCGCTCCGCCAGCAGCCGCGCCAGCGCGGCCGGTTGCGCCGCCTCGTGCGCCCAGCCCTCGCGCTCGAGCCGCTCGGCCTCGGCCCATGACGTCCTGGCCGCGGCGGCATCGCCCGTCGCGACGAGGATGTCGCCAATGTGCGCGGCGAGTTCCGGCGTCGGCATCCGGGAGTACAAGTCGCGGTAGATCGCGATCGCGCCGGCCAGGTCGTTGCGCGCCACGGCGACCCTGGCCCTGCCGTTGAGCGCGTACGGATGCCCGGGGAACGCGAACAGCGCCCGGTCGAAGCTCCTGGACGCGTCGTCGATCGCGCCGCGCTGCAGATGCAGGAGGCCGACCTGCACATGCGACCACGCGACGGCCTCCGCATCCTGGGGGCTCGTGCTCTCCGCGGCCATCTGCATCGCGGCGAGCGCCGCCGGCAGGTCGCCGCCAAGCTCGCGCGCGTAGGCGACGCGGGCGTACGAGGCGGCCGACGGCTTCAGCGCCGCCATCCGGTCGAACGCCGCGAAGGCCTCGTCATACCGGCCCAGTTCGAGCGCGGCGTCGCCGATGACGCCGTAGTTCCAGGAGTCGTCCGGGCGAAGCGCCCGTGCGCTCTCGCCCGCGGCCAGCGCTTCGACGAACCGGTGCTGCGCCAGGTATGTCGCGCCGAGCATGCGTCGCGCGAGGTAGCTGTCGGTGGCGGCGACGGCGGCATGCAGAACCCGCTCGGCGCGGGGCGGCAGCGTCGCGTCGCCGGTCACGCGCGCCTGCCGCAGCAGCACGTCGGCCAGCGCCACGGCCGACCAATCGTCGTCAGGATTCCCGGCGACCCGGGCTTCGAGGGTCGTGAGCGTCCGCTCCAGCCCCTCGCGGCTGGTCGACACGTCGAGCGACGACGCTCGTTCCGACGGCGCGATGGCCAGCGCCGCAGGCTCGGGCTTCGCCGACATGGCGACGGCAACGACAGCAATGGTCAGGGCGACGGCCGCGGCTCCAACTACGGGACGCAGGGACATGGAGGTTCTCCTTTCAGCCTTCAGCCTTCGGGAATTGCGCGGATTGGGTGCTCGTTTCGAGCGTCACGCAATCCGCGCAATCACTGAAGGCCGAAGGAAGATGAAGGCCGAGTTCGTCCTACTTCACCGGCTGGCCGTCGTTGCCGGGGTGCGGCGACGCCAGGAACGGGAAGCGATCGAGGAAGCGGACGTCGTTGCGGTCGACGCCGTCCCCCAGCCGGCTGTTCACGCCGGCGTTGAACGCCGGTGTCAGCGGCGTCGCGCCGGCCATCGCCTTGAGCGCGATGTCCGTCACGTCATCGTCCAGGCGGCGGCCGTTGGGGAACCCGGCGAGGTCGCCTTCGAGGACGCCAAGAGACTCGGGGCGCGCGCTGGGCGGCACGGCCATGTTCAGGCGCAGCATCTCTGACGCCCGGACGCCCGGAGGCTGGTTCAGCCCGGGGATGCCGGTGAGAAAGATCGTGACCAGGTCGTTGCGCGGCGCGGGAGGCGACACGATGCCGAACAGCGCTTCGAGGAGCTTCGGCACCTCCGGATCGAGCACGACCGGCAGCGCCGCGCTGTCGCCCGTCGGCTCGAGGCCATTGAAGGCGTCCTTCAGCGCGCGCGGGATCACCACTTCGTTCACCAGCGGCTGGCCGAGCCGCGACACCTGCACCCAGTTGCCGCTCGAGGTCTCGCTGCCCGCCGACCGCGTGGTCATCGACGGCCGGCTCGCGGTCGCCCATACGCCGATGATCGCGGAGGGATCGGTGGTGCTCGTCGGCCGGCTGCCCGACCGCGAGAGCCGCGCAATCGGCACCTCGAGCGCGATGCTGTGCACGTTGAAGCCCTTCAGCCCGTCGAGGCCGCCGCCGCCGTCGCCGGGCAGCACGCGAATGCCGAGCAGGTCGAACGCGGCGCCAAGATCGACGAAGAACGGATCGTCACGCTGGCCGGCAAACACGCGCGTCCCATCCGCCTGGATTGGATGGACGACCGCGAGGTCGTCGTAGCGCGGCGTCGACCGCGTGCCGACGTTCACCGGCGGCGATGGCAGGTTCTCGGCCAGCAGCGTCGCAGCGCCGGTCCGCCTCGGGCCGCGCACCTCGGCGACCGAGTAGAACTGCCGCACGTTGAAGTCGGGATCGTCGAGCGACGTGATGGGGCCCGTGTTGTAGAGGAACGTATTCGGGTTCAACGTCACGGTCTGGAACCTGAACTGATACGTCAGGTCTTCCACCGCGTCGCCGTTGTTGTCCACCATGATCTCGTAGAGGACGTTGTCGTCGAACTTGTAGAAGTTCGGACCGCCATACGGCGCCTGCAACGGGATGTAGTTCGCGATGAGCACGACCTTGTCCGGGCTTTCCGGACTGACGAAGGCGTACGTGTCGGTGTTGTCGGCCAGCGGATCCTGGCTGATGAGCGGCGCCTCGCGATGGCTCGACGCGCGCGGCGCGGTCAATCCAATCGCCACGAGGATGCCCAGACCCAGAGCAATGAACAGCGTCCTGCGCACTCCACACCTCCCGCCGCATTCACGCGGCTTCGATTCAGTGAGGACTACGCAGGTGAGGGAATTTCAGATTGGCGATTGAGGATTGACGATTGACGATTGCCGAAGGCCGAAGGCTGAAGGCCGAGTTACACCGTGCCGACCAGGACCTTCGCGCCGGTGGGAGCGGGGACGCCGCCGGCTGGCTCGAGCGTCACCGCGACGGCGACGGGCTGCGGGATGTCGGGAGGCGTCGCGAACACGGCGTCCACGCGTCCTTCCGCGTCGGGCTGGACCAGGCCGGCGCTGATCGGCGCGGGCTCCGAGGTCACGACCCAGACCTGATAGGTCTTGCCGGCGGGCGGCGGCGGCAGCTTCGACGCGCTGAACACCATGCCGCGATCGCGGCTCCAGAACGCGCGCGCGCGGGCGTCTGGCGCGTCTGGCTGTCCCGCGAGATCGATGCGCGCCACGTCGGGCGCGTTGATCACCGCCATGGCTGACTGGCTGCGATCGGCGGCCCGCTCGAGCGAGGCGACGCGGGTTTCGGCCGCGGCGACGAGCGCGCGCGCCTGATCGAGCTGCGACGAGAGCTCCGCGATCCGATCGCGCAGCCTGGTGCTGTCCCACGTGAGGTAGGCCGAGAGCAGCAGCGAGGCGGCCGCGACCAGCCACCCGGCCCTGCCCACCCACGATGCGGAGGGCTTGTCGTGCCTGACCACGGCCTTCGAAGGCGTAAACATCGGAGCGGGCGCGACCGCCGGCGGCGCCACGGCGGCTGGCGCGCCCGTGACGGCCGCCAGGATCCGGGCTCGCACGGCCGGGCTCGGCGCGTGATCGCCTGCCGAATGCGCCAGGGCAACGGCGACGGCGCTGCGCGCACGGGCATCGACCTGGCATTCGGCGCACCCGGCCAGATGCGCCTCGACCTCGCGGGCCTCGGCCTCCGGGAGGGCGCCCAGCGCCCAGGCATCGAGCGTGGTTCGGAGTTCGTCGTGCGTCACTGGCAGCTTGACTCTTCAATACTACGCGACAGCGCAGGGGCCAGATTCCCCGGTGCCCCGGCAGCCCGCCCGGGCAGATTCTGTCACGGCTTGGTCGCGCCGAGCGACAGCAGATTGGCCAGCAGCCGGTAGGCCCCGCTCGTGCCAGCCGGCAGCTGCCGCCAGAGACCGAGCCCGACGTAGACCCACCGTCCATTGCCGACCCGGGCCTCGACCAGCGCTCCTCGCCTGGGCCCGGCATTGTCCGGAAATGGATCGGACAGCTCGACCAGGTCGGTGTACTGCGGATCGCGATCGCCGAGGAAGTAGAGGCCCCGCTCCTGCACCCACCCTTCCCAGGTCCGGTCGTCGATGAGATTGGGACGCGTGAAGACGGGGTGGTCTGGAACCAGGACCGTCACCTTCGAGTTCTCGTCGGTCACCCGGTTCGCGCTGACCTTCGCGGGCCACGGTCCGTACTGCGCCTGATTGAACTCGAACTTGTTGTATTGCACGAGCACGGTCCCGCCGTTGCGCGCGTACTCGATCAGCCGCTGGTTGTACGCACGCAGGTCCTTGCGCCGCTCGTAGGCGCGCACGCCGGTGACGATCGCGTCGTACTTCGACAAGTCGCCCGACGCCAGGTCGGCCTCTTCCAGCATCTTCACCCTGGCTCCCAGCTGCTCGATCGCGGCCGGCACCTGGTCGCCGACACCCATCACGTACCCGACCGACAGCCCTGGCGGCATCTGCACCTCGAGCGCCTTGATCGTCGTCGTCGCCGGCAGGTAGATGTGCTGCCGCCGCGTGTGCGGGTACTCGACCACATCGTAGCCGCGCGTCCACTTGCGGCCTCCCGAGGTCACGTTGGCGGCGATGGGATACGCGCCCGGCGTCAGCCCCGAAGGCGGATACACCAGGAACCGCACGCTGGCCGCCTCGTCGGCCCGCGCGACGTGCACCTTCGCGGCCGCCGGCTGCGCGCGCCATCCCTGCGGCAGGTCGAGCGAGACCTCGGCATCGGCGGCGCCAGCCGCGTTGTCCGTGATCGTCACGCGCACCTCGCGCGCCGCGTCGGCGGTGGCTTGCGCCGCCGTGCGCTTCGGGCCGACCCCCACCGGCACCACCGCGATGTCCGGCGTCACGCGCACACTGAGCGCCGGGACGACGAGGAGCTCGGTGCGTTTCTCGCCGCTGAAGATGGTGCCTTCGTAGCGGTACTGGATGGGGAGCGCGCGCGAGACTTTCGAAGCGCCGGTCCCAATCACCAGCCCGGCTCGAAAGGGCGTCGGCCGGAACGGCTGGCCGAACGGCGCGTCGGGCTCGAACTTGTAGCGCTCGGCGGTGCCGTCGCGCGTCCAGTAGGGCTCGGTCGTGCGCGCGTCGGCAGGCACGGTCACCTCCTGCTCGCAGGTGACGACGGCGCCGGAGGCGATGTCCTGCGGCGCGTTCGCGCACGAGACCGGACTGGCGCCAAAGCCTTCGAGGCCGGCCGCCTCCAGCCGCTGGCTCTCGACGCCGCGATTGGCGACAATCAGCCGCACCTTCAGCTTCTGGCCGGGTGCCACCACCCCGTCGTCTGCCAGCGCCTCGATGCGAAGGCTCCCGGCGAGGACGACGGCCTGCTGGAACAGAATCCTCCAACCTCGCCAGGCGGAAGCCAATCTCGAACCTGGCGTCCTCGGAGAGCGCGCTCGACGCCAGCCACCCGGTCAGTTCGCGCGTCGCGACGAGGCCCTGCTGGAGAAATGGCGAGGCGGCGTCGGGCCCCGAGCTCCGTACCGCCTTCTCTGCTTCGGCGCGCGCGGTCGCGATCGCCTTCAGCTGCGCGATTAACGCTTCGGACGGAGCGGGCCCGGCGAATCGCGCGAGGCCCTCCACGCTGAGGTCCACGCCGTCGATCAGGTCGCGCTCGTCCCTGTCCTTCTGCCCGGGAATCGCGCTGTCGGCGAGCTGGTACTTCACGAGGAACGATCCGGGCAATGCGAGCAGCTGGCCGAAGCCCTGGCACTTGTGCATCCCCCGCGCCTCGCTGCCGATCTCGGAGTAGGTGCGCCCGAGCAGCGGATCGTAGACATCGGCCTCGACGGGCACGAGCTTCGCGTTGGCTGGCGGCTCCGGCTCGCCGCGGAAGAAGCCGTAGTAGCCGACCTTGTAGACCTTCGACGGCTGCCACGCCCGCAGGCCCTGCTTCAATTGCTCCGGATAGCGGTTCGCGATCGCCAGCCGCGCGGAACGCCTCGAGCCCGATGAGCGCCGAGGCCTGGTGGTGCTGCCCGCCGCCAGGCAGATCGGGCCGCATCGTGATCATCACGTCCGGCCGCGTCATGCGAATGAGGCGGACGTAGTCGCCGAGGATCTCCTCCTTGCCCCACTTCCTGAAACTCTCATCGACGCTGAACGAGTAGCCGAAGTCGATGGCGCGCGCGAACATCTGCTCGGCGCCGTCGAAGCGGTGTGCCGCGCGCAGCTCCTCGGTACGCAGGACGCCGAGCGCTTCGAACAGCTCGGGGCCGATCTCGTTCTGGCCGCCGTTGCCGCGCGTGGCGGTCGCGAGGATCACGCGCAGGCCCTGTCCCTGACTCTGCTTCGCCAGCAGCGCGTTGTTCTCGTCGTCGGGGTGCGCGGTGACGTGCATCACCGTTCCGGTGGTGGCGAGCTTGCGGAGGACCAGCTGCAGTCCGACCAGTCCCCTCTCGTCGGCGACGGGGCCGGCGGCGGGAACGCACACGAGCGAAGGCGAGTCCGAGACCGAGGGTGAGAACAAGGGCGGCGCCGAGTCGACGGTGCATCGGCTCACTGTACCGTATAGCCTGCCGGGACCAGATTAAAGCCTGCCCGGCGGCGCACACGGCGGCCGATGTCGTCACACCACTGCAGGGCGGCGTGCCATTTTCGCGCTGGCATCGGAATGGCAGCCGCCCGCTATCGCTCCCAGTCAGCGAGGGTCCATGCGGCGGATCGCCGTCGGCGCTGTCGTGCTCGCCGGTGTCGTCGTCGTCTCGGCGCGTCCGCCAATCGAGGAGGGCGGGCAGGCGCGGGTCGAGCAGGTCGACGGCCGTCGTGCGGCCGCAGGCGAGGTGCTCGTCAAGCTCCGGGCTCAGACGCCGGCGCGCGACGTCGACGAGCTTTCCCGTCTCGCCGATGCCGACGCGGTTCGACCGATCGGCCGCAGCGGCGTGCGGCGAGTCCGCTCGCGCGTGCACGGCACGCGCGCGTTGATCGACAGGCTGTCCGGGCACCCGGCCGTCGTCTACGCCGAGCCGAATTACATCGTGACCGCGCTGGTCGGTCCTCCAGATCCATTCGTGCCGTACCTGTGGGGCCTGGAGAACGTCGGACAGGCGGTCAACGGCGGCGTTGCCGGCGTTGCCGGCGCCGACATCCACGCCACGGAGGCGTGGGATGTCTCGTTCGGATCGAGGGCACACGTCGTCGCCGTCATCGACACCGGCATCGACTACACGCATCCCGATCTCGCGGACAACATCTGGTCCGCTCCGGCGCCGTTCACGGTCACTATCGACGGCGTGGCGGTGACCTGCCCGGCCGGGAGCCACGGGTTCAACACCCTGACGCGTTCCTGCAATCCGATGGACGACCACGACCACGGCACGCACGTCGCCGGGACGATTGGCGCCGCCGCCGGCAACGGCATCGGCGTCGCTGGAGTGAACTGGGTCGCCAGCATCATGGGGTTGAAGTTCCTCGACGAGACCGGCAGCGGCACGATTGCCGGCGCGATCGAGTCGATCGACTTCGCCATCCAGGCGAGGGACGCCTTTGCGGCGACCGGCGGCGCCGACGTTCGCGTGCTGTCGAACAGCTGGGGCGGACGCGATTTTTCGCAGGCCCTGGCCGACGAGATCGCTGTGGCGAACGAGGAGGGCATGCTCTTTGTCGCCGCCGCCGGCAACGACGGATTCAGCAACGACCTGCTTCCGCTTTATCCAGCCAGCTACGACGTGCCCAACGTCATCGCGGTCGCAGCCACGACGAACACCGACGCGCGCGCCTGGTTCTCGAATTACGGCGCCGTGTCGGTGGACCTCGGCGCGCCCGGCGCGGACATCTTCTCCACGGCGATTGGCAATCGCTACGTGTTCAACAGCGGCACGTCGATGGCGACACCGCATGTGTCCGGCGCCGCGATGCTGGTGCTGTCGCGATGCGATCTCGACACCGCGGCTTTGAAGAACGCCCTGCTGGCGACCGTCGAGCCCGTGGGTGCGCTGGCGGAAGTAACCGCGACAGGAGGCCGGCTCGACGTCAACAGCGCCATTCGCTCGTGCCTCGGTCCGCCGGCGACACCGGCCAACCTGACGGCAACCGCCGGAGATGGGCGAGTGACGCTCACGTGGACGCGGGTGCCCGGAGCGACCGGCGTCAACGTCAAGCGGAGCCTCGCCGCCGGCGGACCTTACACCGCGGTGGCTACCGGCGCGACCGGCGCGGCCTACGTCGACACGTCGGTCGTGAACGACACGACGTACTTCTACAAGGTATCGGCGACCAATCCGCAGGGGGAAAGCGCTGATTCCTCTGAGGTCTCGGCGACGCCCAAAGCGCCGTCGGACCTCCTGATCTCATCGCTCACACTGCCGACCGTGGGCGGGGCGGGCAGCACGGTCGTGGTGACCGAGACGACGAAGAATCAGGGCGCCGGCAGATCGCTCGGCACGACCACTCGTTACTTCCTGTCGCGCAACACGCTGCTCGACGCCAGCGACACGCCGCTCGAACCCGGGCACGTCGTGCCGGGCCTGCTTGCTGGCGGCGTCAGCACCGCATCCACAACGGTGGCCATTCCGAGCTCCACCGAGGCCGGCCAGTATTTCGTTCTCGCAAAGGCGGACGCTGATGGCGTCGAAACGGAGACGTCGGAGTTCAACAACGTGGCGGCGCGGCTGCTCAACGTCGGACCCGATCTCGCCGTGTCGTCGCTGACCGCGCCGGCCACTGCCGGCGCCGGCGCCTCGATTGCCGTCACCGACGTCATCCGGAATCAGGGCGGCGGCAGCGCCGGTTCGTCGACGACGCGATTCTACCTGTCGGTCAACGCCACGTTCGACGCGGGCGACACGCTGCTGTCGGGCGCACGATCGGTAGGCGCCCTGGTCAGCGGCGGCACCAGCACGGGCACCAGCACCGTCGTCATTCCCGCCGCGACGGCGACGGGAAGCTATTACCTGCTTGCGCGGGCGGATGCCGACGGGACGGTCCTGGAAAGCCAGGAAACGAACAACACGACGACACGGCTGGTCACGGTGGGCGGCGACTTGACCGTCTCTGCACTGACCGTCCCGGCCCGTGCCGCGGCGGGGGCGCCAATCGCGATTGCCTCGACCACGTCGAACCCGGGCTCGTCGGGTGTGGGCGCATCGACGACGCGGTTCTATCTGTCGACCAACACCATGCTCGACGAGTCAGATGCCGTGCTGGCCGGCTCGCACGTGGTCGGCGCGCTGGCAGCCGGTGCCAGCAGCTCGAGCAGCACTACCGTGAACATGCCGTCGGGCCTGACAACCGGGACGTACTTCGTCCTCGCCCGGGCCGACGCCGACGACGCCGTCGTCGAGACCAGCGAGAGCAACAACGTCATGGCCAGAGCGGTGGCCGTCGGACCGGACCTGGGCATCGCCAGCGTCTCGGCGACGCCGTTCGAGGTCGCGCGCGGCGCGGTCCTCACCGTCGGCGACACCGTGCAGAACCACGGCGCGTCGCCGGCCGAGCCATCCGTCACTCGCTTCTATCTGTCGACCGACCTGCTGCTCGATCCGGGCGACGTGCCGCTCGGCACCGGCCGCGCCGTGCCCACGTTGGCCGCCAGCGCGACGTCGGCGGGATCGACCGCGCTCACCATCCCGGCGAGCACGGCGCCGGGTCCGTACTACCTCTTCGCCAAGGCGGACGGCGACGGCTCAGTCACGGAGACGCAGGAGGGCAACAACGTCGCCGCGCGCGCAATCAAGGTCATCGCGCCGTAGTCCACGTACGTCAACCACAGAGACACAGAGATCACAAAGACACACGGAGAACGGCTTTTCAGCGACCGGATGAACCCAAACGCTGGGTTCATCCCACCGCTGCCAAGTTCGGTCTCTGTGCGTCCTCTGTGTTCTCGTGTCTCTGTGATTGGCGGACGTGACATCAGAAACTGAACTTGAACCCGAGCTGGAACTGCCGCTGCTCGTAGCCGGCGGTTGGCGTGAACCCGTCGGCCGTCGGTGGCAGAGCCGCGGTCGGTACACCGTCGGCGTTCGTGGTGACGACACGGTTGACGGCGGAGGTCTGCACGACGTTGAACAGGTTCTTGAACTCGGCGACGACCTCCGCCTTGTACGTGCCCGGCGATCGGCACGAAGCGGGAGTACCGCAGGTCGGTGTTGTAGCGTGCCGGCAGGTAGTAGCGAGTTCCTTCCCACATCGAGCGGACGGTCTGCCAGGATGCCGTCGTTGTTCAGATCCGAGGTTGCTCCGGACGTTGAAGGGCAGCCCGGAGTTGAACTGCAGCAGGATCCCGATCTGGTTGTGGTTCAGCAGCGCGCGCAGCAGCGCGTTGTCGCCGTTCCATTCCGGCGTGGCGACGACGCTGCCGGCGAACGAGTGGCGCTGGTCGAGGGCGTTCGGGCCGAGATCGCGATCGAGGTTGGTCGGGTCCGATCGGCCGTCGTCGCCCTGGACGGCGAGCGCCGAGGTCATCGGCGCGTTGTCGTCGCCCTTGCCGTAGGTGTAGGTGAGATCGAACTGATAGCCCTTCGTGAAGCGCTTCGAGAGGTTCAGCGTGAGCGCCTTGTAGTCCGAGTCGCCGACCGACTGCACGACGTTGATCTGGTTGAAGCGCGGATCGAGCCTCGTCGTCGCGTCGGTCGTGCCACTGAAGACGGGGACGCCGTTGGCCAGCGTGCGGATCGGGTTGATCGGGTTGATGTTGGTGACGACCGGCAGGTCGTAGCCCTTCACGTAGATGAAGCCGACCTGCGCGGCGAAGTCGTTGCCGAGCTGCCGGTCGATCTGGACGTTGTTCTGGAACGTCCGTGCCGTGACGTATCCCGGATCGGTCGTGAAGATCGACTGGCGCGGCGGCGCAGCAGTGCTCACGGGATCGGGGAAGGCCGGCGCGTTGGCGGCCGTCGGTCCGAGGTTGGCCGTGAAGCGCACCGGCAGCCCGTTCTGCTGGATCGCGTTCTCGAAGATCGCCAGCAGGGGCTGGTCGAACATCAGGCCCGTGCTCGCGCGAAGGACGGTCTTCTGGTCGATCGCCCACGACGCGCCGACGCGCGGCCCCCAGTTGTTCTTGTCGATCGGGTAGTTCTGCGAATAGGAGAACGGCGCCGCCGGATCGGCTTCCGGGTAGTCGTACAGGTCGTAGCGGACGCCGTAGAGCAGCTTCACGTTGCGCGACAGCCGCCAGTCGTCCTGCACGAAGAAGCTGTAAGGTTCGACGACATCTCGAAGTTCGGGTCGCCCAGCAACTGCTGGACGTTGGTGTAGCTGCGCGGAGCAGGCCGCTGCGCGCGGCGTTGTAGGCGTCGATGGACGGAAAGGTGTAGAGGAACTGCAGCGGCGCTGGTCCGCGTGTCGGCGATGTGCTGGATGTCGAAGCCGAACTTGTAGCTGTGGTTGGCGCGGATGTAGGTGAAGTTGTCGACGACCTGCCAGATGCCCTGCTTGAAGTCGAAGCCGGCCTCCGACGTATTCGACAGCGGCCCGCCGAACGCGGCGACGCCCGACACGAGAATCGACGGCCCGGTGCCCGACAGGTCGTTGCGGCTGCGGCTCTGGTGGCGCGCGGCGTACTGCACGCGCAGCTCGTTCAGCCGGTTGTTGCCGAACGACGACACCAGCTGCGCCGAGGTCGAGTCCATCGCGTCGAGGAAGTCCACGGCCAGGTCGGTCGAGGTGAGACCGGTGAAGTTGTTCGGGTTGTTGGGCGAGTCGTTGCGGAAAGCGATGTAGCGCGCCGTCAGGTGGTGCGACGGGTTGAGCTGTCAGTCGCCCTTGCCGATGAAGAAGCGCGCCGTCTGCTCGCGTCGGGAAGATCGCGGGCTGCGCATCAAGCCCCAGCGCCGCCGCATCGGCCGGCATGATGGTGATGACGCGCTGGCTCGAGAGGTCGCGCGCGGTGCTCTCGAAACCCGCCGAAGAAATGCAGCCGGTCCTTCAGGATCGGACCGCCGAGCTCGGCGGTGAAGGTGTCGGTCTTGGTCTCCGGCTTCCGCTCGTCGGTCCGCGGGCCCTGGAAGAAGAACGGAAACGCGGCGAAGTCCTTCCGGCGGAACCGGTAGCTCGCCGACCCCCGGAACTGGTTGGTGCCCGACGGCGTGATCGCGTTGTAGACGAGCCCTGTCGTCTGGCCGAACTCCGGCGCATAGCCGCGAGGTCACGACCTTCACCTCGCGCACCATCACCTCCGACACCGGCAGCAGGCGCAGGCCGGCGCGATCCTTCTGCGTGTTGGTGTTGCCGTCGATCTGGTAGTTGATGCGCAGCAGCGTGCCGTTGGCGGCAAAGCGCGGCACGCCGAACTCCTGGTTCTCGAAGCCGGTCACGCCGGGCTGCAGCAGCGCGAAGTTGTACGGGTTGCGCGAGACGAGCGGCAGGTTCTTGATCTCGCTCTCGTTCAGGTTGCGCCCGAGATCGATCTTGCCGGGATCCACGACGGGCGTGTCCGCGGTGACCGACACCACCTCGGACAGGTCGCCGACGCCCGAGCGTCACGTCGATCACCGCGGTCTGACCGGCGCCGACCGTGATGCCCGTCCTGCTCGAACTTCTTGAAGCCCGTCAGTTCCGCGGTCGAGCCGGTACGTGCCGAGCGGCAGCAGCACAGCCCGGTACACGCCGCTGGCGTTGGTCACCACGACCCGCTGGGCACCGGTCTCGGTGTTGTGCACGATGACCGTGACGCCGGGAAGCAGGGCCGCCGGAGCTATCGACGATGGTGCCTTCGATGGTGCCGTTGGCCGCCTGCGATTGAGCGAGGGCCGGCGCCAGGCCAGCAGTGAACAGCAGCAGAACCGCGGATATGAGACGACGCATTTTGAGGAAGCCTCCGTGAGAGATCAGACGGATCACGCGGGAGCGAGATCGGTGATCTACTCAGATGCTGGGCGAGTGTGGAGGTTTCCCTGGGACGAAACGTCGCTGCTGTGCTGACGTCTGACATTCAGCCCGCGACAAGCGAGCAGTTACCGCCGAAGCGCCCCCGCGACGAGCAGAGCGAGTCGCGCCCTTACCGCCGGGCGGCCAGGCGTCCGAAGCCGAAATAGTCGTCGGACTTCTCGCTCGTGCCGAGGACGGCACGGACGAGGATGCGGCTGGCGAGAAACGCGGCCGTGAGGTTCGTGCCAAGCCCGAGGGCAAAGAGGTGGCGCGGGTAGTTGCGATGAGTGCCGATGAACGGCAGGTCGTCGTTCGCGCGGCTCCAGGGCGCGTGCCAGCCGTACTCGGGCTGCGTGCCGGAGATGGCCGGCAGCGCCAGCGACAGCTCGTACATCAGCTGTCCGGTGCGCTGCACCAGCACGTTCTTGCGCTGCCGCTCGTCCACGCGCTGCTGATCGGCGCCGGACCAGAGCACGCGATCGTCGGCGGTCCAGCACAGCCGATGCGGCGGCGTGGCGCGATCCTCGACGATGGCATCACGTGTGCCCGCGCTCTTCTTCACGTCGGCGCCGAGCGGCGGCGTCAGCACGACGTAGGTCTCGGCCTTCACGAAATGCCGCGACAGCGCCGAGAAGAGCGAGCCGGGCTCCCCCGTCGCGACGATCACGGTGCCGGCGACGATCGTCGACTTGCCGGAGACGATCTCGACGCTGTTTCGCGCGACGCGAACTTTGTCGACCGGCGACCGGTCGAAGACGGCCGCGCCGCGAACGGCCGCCGCGCGAGCCAGGCCAAGGGCGGCGCGCAACGGGTCGAGCGAGGCGTGGCCGCGCGACCTGATGCCGCCGGGACCGTCGATGCCCGTCGCCTGCTCCAGCGCGCGGGCGGTCAGCCACGTCGCCTCGAGGCCGGCCGACTTGAGCGCCGTCAGCTCCTTGCGCAGCCGCTTGAGGTCGTCGTCGGTCCGGGCGGCGACGACGGCGTCGCAGGGCTGCAGGCCGCAGCGGACTTTCAGCCGCCGGAGCGTCGCCTGGGCGTCGAGCGACGCGCGTCGCGTGTCCTGCCAGAGCGCGCGGGCGACGCGCAGTCCGTGCGCTTTCTCGAGGTCGAGGAAATCCGCGCCTGGCGAGGCCAGGAGCAGGCCCGCCGCCTGCGCGGTCGCCCCCTCCGCCATCTGCCCGCCCTCGATGAGGGCGACGCGCTGGCCGGCGGCCGAGAGCGCGTAGGCCGTCGCGCAGCCAGTGAGCCCGCCGCCGATGACCGCTACCGGAATCTCGAGCCGCCCGCTCAGCTTCGGGTATGTCGGACGGGAGGACTTTGGCAGGTCGGCGCGCCAGGGCGACTGGCCGTATCGGACGGGCATTTGTCGAATTGAAGATTGGCGATTGGCGTTTGGCGATTGACGATTGCGCGCAATCGTCTTTCGTCCCGCCGATTTCGTCAACCCACCAGGGCCCGCCGGGCCTGTTCGACGAGGGCCCGCGCCTCGCCGACGCTTGGCGCCAGCGCCGTCAGGTGGCCCATCTTCCGGCCCGGTCTCGGTTCGGTTTTCCCGTAGAGGTGCAGGTTCACGCCCTCGAGCGCGCAGGCCGCCGCCCAGTCCGGCTCGCCTCCCTGCCAGACCTCGCCCAGCAGGTTGGCCATGGCCGCGGGCCGGAGTTGCTCCACCGAGCCGGGCGGCAGGCCGCAGATGGCCCGCACCTGCTGCTCGAACTGGCTGGTGATGCACGCGTCGATCGTGAGATGCCCCGAATTGTGCGGGCGAGGCGCGAGCTCGTTGATCAGCAGCTCGTCGTCGGCGGTCAGGAAGAACTCGACGCAAAGCACGCCGACGACGTCGAGCGCCTCGAGCACGCCGCGCGCGATCTCGGCGGCGCGCCGCTCGACGGCCGGCGACACGGCAGCCGGGAGCACCGAGACGTCGAGAATGTGGTTCGCGTGCACGTTCTCGATGACGCCGTAGCTGCGAACCCAGCCGTCCACGCCGCGGGCGGCGACGACCGACACCTCGCGCTCGAACGACACGAACCGCTCCAGGACCGCCTCGGGCTCGCCCATCCGCGTCCACGCGGCAAGCGCCTCGTCGGCGCTGGAGATCTTCGCCTGCCCCTTGCCGTCGTAGCCGAAGCTGGCGGTCTTGAGCACCGCGGGGACACCGACGTCGGTCAGACCGCGCTCGAGCTCGTCCTGCGTGCGGACGTGAGCAAACGGCGCGACCGGAAATCCCCGATCGGCGAGAAACCGCTTCTCGCGCGCGCGCTGCTGCGCGACGTGGAGCACGAGGCCGTCGGGACGCACCGGTGCGACCTCGGCCGCCGCCCGCGTCGAGGCCGCAGGCACGTTCTCGAACTCGAAGGTGACGACGTCCACGGCCCGCGCGAAGGCGCGAATGGCGTCGAGATCGTCGTACGCCGCCACGACCTCGACGTCGGCGACCTGCGCGGTAGGCGTATCGGCTTCGGGAGAAAGGACGTGAACGCGATAGCCGAGCCGACGGGCCGCCATCGCGAACATGCGGCCGAGCTGGCCGCTGCCGAGCACTCCGAGAGTCGCGCCCGGCAGGATGGGCGCGGGACTCACGACAGCGTGTCCTCCCTCACCCGCGCCGTCTGGAGCGTCCGGAACTCGTGGAGCCGTTCGCGCAACACGGCGTCGGCGGTCGCGAGGATCGACACCGCCAGGAGCGCCGCGTTCGTCGCGCCGGCCTTGCCGATGGCGAGCGTCGCGACGGGCACGCCGCCAGGCATCTGCACGATAGAGAGCAGCGAGTCGAGGCCCTTCAGGCTGTGGCTTTCGACCGGCACGCCGAGGACCGGCAGCGTGGTGTGCGCCGCGACCATCCCGGGCAGGTGCGCCGCGCCGCCGGCGCCGGCGATGATCACCTTCAGCCCACGCGCTTCTGCCTGGCGCGCGTAGTCGGCCATCTCGACCGGCGTGCGGTGCGCGGAGACGACCCGGCACTCGTGCGGCACGTCGAAGTCCTTCAGGACCTGGTCGGCGTGACGCAGCGTCTCCCAGTCGGACTTGCTGCCCATGATGACGCCGACGAGCGGCTGACGATCGTCAGTGGCCATGTCGTTGGCATCATACGTCAGCCTTCAGACTTCAGCCGTCGGCCTTCAGTCCACGGCCGCCAGTGCCACCAGCAGCATCGCAAGGAATGAAGCCGCCCCGGCCACCACGCCGATGGCGATGGCCTTGCCGAGCGAGCCATTGGCGCCGGCAGGCGCGGGCTCGACCACGCGCAGCGACGCGATGGGCAAGGCCCGCGACGGCTCTGCGAGACGGCCGTGCGGCTGGACGACGACACGGTCCCGATCGACCGACAGCAGCGTCCCGGTGAACCGCGTGCCGTCGGCGGTCTCGACCTTGACGCGGCTGCCGGCCGGCAGCCGTCCCAGGTAGTCGCGCATGACGGCGGCGCGTTCGGCGTCTCCCAGAGTGTCCGCTGGAACGGTCGGCTGCAGTCGAGCCGCGCAGCCGCACGCCATCACACCGGTAATCAACAACGTCGCGATGATCCTCATGACAGCTCTCACCTCAAGTCGACGCCCAGGCCGAAACTCAGAGTGAAGTCCCGGGACTCGGTCCATGGCGATGCGCGGAAGTCGCCGCGCACGAATGCGCGAGGGGTGACGTAGGCCTTGAGTCCGGCCGAGACCACCGGCTTCACGCGTGTCGTGACGTCACGCATGTCAGGCGGCCGCGCCGGGCCGGGTGGCGGACCGTAGATCTCGTCGAACGAGATGCGCGTCGTCTCGTGCTGGACGATCACACCTGCCCCGAGGTACGGGTGCACCCAGGCATTGCGGCCGAACTGGAAAATCTGCTGCGCGACGATGCGCAGGTCCTTTGCGTGCATCCGGCCGCTGATGTAGGGGTAGGGGCGCGTGGGTGTCGGCTCGCTGGCAAACACGACGTAGCTGTCGCCAGCGGACGTTGCCGAGACGCCGACCTCGGATTTCAGGTGCTCCGTCCAGTAATAGCCGACGTCGGCGCCAAACACCCATCGATGGTTGATGTCGGTGTGAGAGGCGACGCCGGGCAGCGCGCGCTCGTTGGCGAACCAGCCGACGGTGCCGGTGAGATCGAACCGCGGCGGCTCCTGGGCCTCGAGGATCGATGGCGCCGCCAGGAGCAGCGCCGCGATTGTCCATGTACGTGCCGTTCGATAGGCCTTCATGCACCGGAATGCGCAGGTCGCGCGCGACCCGGCTCACGGCTCCCGGCGGCGGTTGCGCCGCCCGCCGGGCTGGTTCACCATGGCCGCATGAATCGACGCGATTTCCTCGATGTCACAACGTCAATGGCCCTGGCCCCGGCAGCCGGCGCGATTTCACTGCAGGCCCCACTTCCGGCAGGGCGTGTTCGCGCGCGCCAGCTCGGCATTGCCACCGGAGAGCTGCCCCCGGGACCGCTGAACGCGATCACCGACGTCAGCGGCGTGCTCGTGGGACATTCGACGATCGTCCGCGGCGACGGCGCGCTGAAGAAAGGCGAGGGGCCGGTACGCACGGGTGTGACGGCGGTGGTGCCGCACGCCCGCATCTGGAGCGCGCCGGTGCTGGCGGCGACGCACACGCTCAACGGCGACGGGGAGCTGACCGGCGTGCACTGGGTCCGGGACCTCGAGACCCTCGCGCATCCGGTGCTCATCACCAACACGGTCTCGGTCGGCGCCGTGCACGAGGCCGCCATCAACTATGCGATCGAGAAGTACGACGGCGGCAGCTATCTGCCTGTCGTCGGCGAGACGTGGGACGGGCAGCTGAACGACATCGACGGCTTTCACGTGAAGCGCGAGCACGTCTACGCCGCCATCGACAGCGCGGCGGCGGGACCTGTCGCTGAAGGCAATGTCGGCGGCGGCACGGGGATGGTCTGCTACGGCTTCAAGGGCGGCATCGGCACCGCATCCAGGCAGCTTGGCGCCGAGGCGGGCGGCTTTGTCGTCGGCGTGCTGCTGCAGGCGAACTTCGGCCGCCGGAGCACGCTGATGATCGACGGCGTGCCGGTCGGGCGCGAGATTCCGCTGCCACCGCGAGCCGCCGCCCTGGAGGTTCAGGCGAGCGGCCGCGAAGGCTCGGTGATCGTGGTCATCGCGACCGACGCTCCGGTCTCGTCCAGGCAACTGGAACGGATCTGCCGCCGCGCGACGCTTGGACTGGCGCGCACCGGGACGTGGTCCGGCAACGGCAGCGGCGACATCTTCGTCGCGTTCTCGACCGCGAATCAGTTCGACAAGGCCGACGAGCGGCGCGAGCGACCGATCCGCTGGTACGACCCCGGACGGATGGACCCGCTGTTTCTCGCCACCGTCGAAGCGGTGGAGGAAGCGGTGCTCAACGCGATGATGCGGGCTGAAACGATGACCGGCGTCAACGGCCGGACGATCGAGGCGCTGCCGTACGATCGGCTGCGGGACGCGATGCGGAAGTACGGACGGCCGATCGGTTGATCAGGGCGAGAAGTAGTAGTTCGCGAACCACAGCGCCACGATGACCGCCGCTTCGATGGCCAGGACCTTGACGACGGTCATCGCGAAGGGTCGACTGTCTGCGTTCATGGCATTCGAACTCCGGACCCGGGACCCCGGACCCCGGACCCTTTAGAGCCCCTCGCTCCTCTGTCGCCGCCGCACTTCCGACGCCGTCAGCGCCGAGCGGCGCTCCGTCAGCCAGCCGTGGTGCTGGTCGAGCAGCGCCTGGGACTCCGCCATGGCGCGGCCGGTCTCGTTCGGCGCCGGACCTCCCAGCGTCTGGCGAACGTTCACGAAGTGCCGCGGGCTCAGGATCCGCTGCAGATCGGCGTCGCTGTAAAGCAGCGGCCGTCCGACGGTGTGCATCGACGCGCCGGCGAGGACAGCGGACAGGTTGGACTGCGGGTTTTCGACCCGCGCCTTCATCACGCGGCCGGCAATCGCGTGCGCGGTCTTGAACGGCAGGTCGTGATCGCGCGCCAGCGTGTCGGCCAGTTCGGTCAGCGTCGTCCCGCCCTCGCCCGCCCGCGCCTCGAGCCGCTCGGGATCGAACTCGGCCGTCTGCATGGCGGCAGCTACCAGTCGCACCGCGCGCACGGCGTCGCGGAACATCGACGACACCAGCGGCTGCAAGTCGTCCTCGGTGTCGACGATGTCGCCGAATGGCGTGTTGTGCACGGTCGTGACGATGGCCTGGGCCTGGCCGAGCGCCTTGCTGCCGATGGCCCGCGCGTGCTCGATAGCCACCGGGTTGCGCTTCTGCGGCATGATGCTGCTCGACTGGACGAAGCCATCGCCGAATCGCACGTAGCTGAACTCGAGCGTGCCCCAGAGCAGCAGGTCCTGCACGAACCGGCCGAGCCCTGCGAGCAGGACGGTCGTCGCCGAGACGCTCTCGAGCAGGTAGTCCACCGTCGCGATGCTGCCGTAGGTGTTGCCGGTCGGGCCGTCGAAGCCGAGCAGGTCGCTCGTCAGGTGGCGGTCGATGGGAAACCCGGTGCCGGTGATGGCGCATGCGCCCAGCGGGTTCCGGTTCGTCGTCGCGAACGATGCCTGGAGCCGCACCGCGTCGCGCTCGAGCTGCTCGATCACGGCGAGCAGGTAGTGCGCGACCGTCGACGGCTGCGCCGGCTGGGTGTGCGTGTGGACCGCCATCACGGTCTCGCGGTGCTTCTCGGCGACGTCGAGCAGGCTGTCGCGCAGCGCCAGCACGCCTTCGTAGAGCGCGAGGATGAACTCGCGCTGCCGCATCCGGTACATCGTCATGTCGATGTCGTTGCGGCTGCGCGCGATGTGCAGCCGGCCCGCGACGTCCTCGCCGCAGGCACCGACGAGCAGCCGCTCGACGTAGAAGAACAGGTCTTCGTAGCTGCCGTCGTAGTCGACGCGCTGGATGTCATCGACGACGATCGAGTCGAGCGCGTCGCGAAGGCGTCGCGCGTCGACGGGGCCGACGATCGCGCGATCGGCCAGCATCACCAGGTGGGCGTAGTGAATCGCCATCAGCGGCGCGACGAACAGCCGCTTGGCATCCTCGAAGTTCTCGTTGAGAACGTAGGTGATGTATTCCGGGGCGAAGCGCATCCGCCACAAGTATAGGGCGCGCCTGCGGCGCGGGGGGCGCTTGCGTCGCTCGCGCGGGGGCGCGGCCTTCGGCCGCGGAGGGCACGCCTGCGGCCGGAAGGGTCAGAGGTGTTTCCTCACACCTCCCCAGAAAAGCGGCCCCGGCCCATGGCGGGCGGCGCGGTCGTCAGGGTTCACCAGCTGGCACCGCTCGAGCGACAGGCAGCCGCAGCTGATGCAGCCGGTGAGGCCCTGCTTCAGGCGCTCGAGCTCCGCGATGCGCTCGTCGATCCGGCCGCTCCATCCGCGCGACAGCGTGGCCCAGTCCGCGGCTTGCGGCACGCGGTTGTCGGGCAGCTTCGCCAGCTCCGCCCCCACCTCGTCGAGCGTCAGGCCAACGCGCTGCGCGAAGACGATGAAGGCGACGCGGCGGATGACGGACCGCAGGAAACGGCGGTGGCCCGAGGCGTTCCGGACCGACGCGATCAGCCCCCGCTCCTCGTAGAACCGCAGCGCCGAGGTCGCGACGCCGCTGCGCTTCGCCAGCTCGCCGATGGTGAGCTCGCCGCCCATCTGCCGAGTATGCGTCGGAAAGGGCTTGACTTCAAGTTAACTTGAAGTTCTATCGTCGTGGCATGTCCAACATCACCAGTCTCGAAACGTCGGCCACGATCGGGCCCGGCGCGCCGCGGTTTCCGACGATCGGACGGCCCGACGCCGGCGTCGTGCTCGTCAGTCAGTGGCAGGTCGGCACCTCAGAACGGCAGCGCCTCGCAATTGAGGAGGCCACGGCGGCGTGGAAAGGCATCGCCTGGCCCGACGCCCTGCTGTCGGTTGCCTGGTTCGCCAGCATCGACGGCGAGTCGGTCTTCACCTACTCCCAGTGGACCGGCGACGAGGGCGCCGACGCGTTTGCCCGGACGGACGGACCGACATTTCTGCAGCGCCTTCCGGAGGTCGGTGCCCGGCCTCGAGATCCGCCCGCCGAACAAGGTACCGGCTGTATCGCAGCGGCGCGCGCGAGAACGCCCCCACGCCCGGCTGCGTCGTCGTCGTGTCGATCGAGTTCGACGGACCGGATGCGGCGCGACAGCGTCACTGGGTGGATCTGGTGTTCGACGCGCTGGCGGCCGAGCCATCGCCGCACCCGGGAGGCATCTCGGGCCACTTCCACGTCAGCGTCGACGGCACGCGCGTGCTGAACTACGCGGAATGGACGAGCGCCGATGCCCATCGCGACGCCATCGAGCGCTCGGGTCAGGGCGCCATCGGCGCCGGACCGAAGTGGCGCGACGTGCAGACGTATGCCGGTGTGGTCCGAAGCGGCTTCACGCGATATCAGCTGGTCGCTAGCCTGCGGTCGCGACGGAGAACGGCCGTGGCTGATCACCGCGCTTCAGCTCGCCGTCATCGTCGGCAGCACGAGGGTCGGACGCATCGCGCCCACGGTCGCCGCGTGGTTCGCGAGAGTGGCAGGCGCGCGCGGCGACATGGCGGTCGACGTCGTCGATCTCGCCGAGGCTCGCCTGCCGGACGTGCTCGGCACCGACGGCGGTCCCGCGGCCGGGGACATCGCGGTTCGACTCGCCAGCGCCGACGCCTTCGTCGTCGTCACGCCCGAATACAACCACAGCTTCCCCGCGGCGTTGAAGAACGCCATCGACTGGAACTACGAACCGTGGCGGGCCAAGCCCGTCGGATTCGTCTCGTACGGAGGCGCCTCGGGCGGGCTCCGCGCGGTGGAGCAGCTCCGGCTGGTGTTCGCGGAGCTGCACGCCGTCACCGTGCGCGACACGGTGAGCTTCCACGGCGTCTGGGCGCAGTTCGACGACCGCGGCGAGCCCGCCGATCCTGCCCGCAGCGGCAAGACCGCGACGACGATGCTCGACCAGATCCGGTGGTGGGCCGAGGCGCTGCGAGAGGCGCGGTTGAAGCAGCCGTACGCCGCGTAGGTGACGCCCGGCTGCCTTGCCTCCTGTGATTGACCGGAGGGGTACGGCATCATGTAAGGACGCATGATCTCGTTTACCCGCATCAGCAAGCAGTACGGGCGGCAGGTGCTGTTCGTCGACACGTCGTTCCAGCTCAATCCCGGCGAGAAGGTCGGCCTCGTCGGTCCTAACGGCGCCGGCAAGACCACGCTCTTCCGGATGATCGTCGGCGAGGAGCAGCCCGATGAGGGCGACGTCTCGGTCCCGAAGAAGCTGACCATCGGCTACTTCCGCCAGGACGTCGAGGAGATGTCGGGGCGTTCGGTGATCGACGAGGTCATCGCCGGCAGCGGCCGCCTCGGCGATCTGCACCACGAGCTCGAGGCGCTCCAGCACGCGATGGCCGATCCCGATCAGGCCGGCGACATGGATCGCATCCTCGCGCGGTTCGGCGAGGTGCAGGAGGAGTACGACCACCTCGGCGGCTACGCCATCGAAAGCCAGGCGAGAGAGATCCTGCACGGCCTCGGGTTCGACGACGACCGGATCGACGGCGACGTCGGGGCGCTGAGCGGCGGCTGGAAGATGCGCGTCGCGATGGCGCGCGTGATCCTCGGCAAGCCCGACGTCCTGCTGATGGACGAGCCGACCAACCACCTGGACATCGAGTCGATCATCTGGCTCGAGGCGTTCCTCAAGTCACAGCCGTCGGCCCTGCTGATGACGTCGCACGACCGCGACTTCATGAACCGCATCGTCTCGAAGGTCGCGGAGATCGACGCCGGCGAGGTGACGATGTACTCGGGCAACTACGACTTCTACGAGCGCGAGCGCGCCATTCGCGAGGCCAACCGCGAGGCCGCTTACGCGCGGCAGCAGGCGATGCTGGCCAAGGAGCAGCGCTTCATCGAGCGCTTCTCGGCGCACGCCGCCAAGGCGGCGCAGGTGCAGAGCCGCGTGAAGGCGCTGGAGAAGATCGAGAAGATCGAGCTGCCGAAGAAGCGCAAGGTCGTCGCCTTCGACTTCCGGCCGCCGGCGCGTTCGGGCGACAAGGTCGCGGTCCTCGACGGGGTCGCCAAGGCATACGGCAAGCGCGTCGATCTACGACGGGTTGAACCTGACGATTCAGCGCGGCGAGCGATGGGCGGTGATGGGCCGCAACGGCGCGGGAAAGACGACGCTGCTCCGCATGGTGGCCGGCGTCCTGGCGCCCGATGACGGCGACGTCACGCTCGGCGCGAGCGTGAAGATGGGCTACTTCGCGCAGCAGGCGCTCGACCTGCTGGACCCGGACCTGACCGTCTACGAGCAGATCCAGAAGGACTTCTCGCACGAGTCCGTCGGGCTGCTGCGCAACCTGCTCGGCGCCTTCCAGTTTTCCGGCGACGAAATCGACAAGCGGATCCGGTCGCTCTCGGGCGGCGAGAAATCGCGGCTCGTCATGGCGCGCATGCTCTTCGACCCGCCGAACTTCCTGGTCCTGGACGAGCCGACCAACCACCTCGATCTCGCCACGAAGGACATGCTGGTCGACGCGCTCAGGAACTTCGAGGGGACGATGATCTTCGTCTCGCACGATCGGACGTTCCTGCGCGGGCTGAGCAACCGCGTGCTGGAGCTCGGCGGGGAGTCGGGCACGGACTCACATCCCCACGCCTATCCAGGGTCCTACGTCGAGTACGTCGCGAAAACAGGGCACGAAGCGCCAGGCGTGCACGCCTGAAGGGCTCGGCGCCTGACGGCGCCGAGGAGGGCGCGCCTGCGCTGGTCCGCCGAGAGCGGCCGAGCGCCCTCTGAGCACGCCTCGCCGAGCGTCGCGGCCAGCGAGCGCCTTACCTCAGCGCAGCGCCTGCATGGCGGTGCGGATGCGCGTCTTGACGGTGCCGAGCGGCAGGTTGAACTTCTCTGCCAGCTCCGATTGCGTGTAGCCCTCGAAGAACGCCGACTCGATCAGCACGCGCTGCTCTGGCGGCAGGTCGTCCAATGCTGCGTCGATGGCGCGGCGCTGCTCCGAGACGCCGGTCAGGCGTTCGGGGTCGCCTGACACGGTCTTATCCACAGCCGGCGGCATGAGGTCCATTGGCTCGGCCAGGTCCGCGCGGACCTGGCGCGAGCGGAGGCGATCGATCGCGCGATTGCGGGCGATGCGCACCAGCCAGGCCGACGGCGCGCCGAGTGCCGGGCTGTAGGAGCCGGCATGGTCCCAGACCCGCACGAACACTTCCTGAAGGACGTCCTCGGACTCGCCTCGATCGCGAAGCACGCGAAGGATCAGCGAAAACAGCAGCCTGTGAATGGCGGTCGTACAGCTCGCCCAGCGCCGCGGCATCGCGATCGACGATGCGCTTCAGCAGGGCGATGTCGAACGCAGGCGACGCGGAACTGCCGAGCATGGAAGTGGCGGTAGCCCAGTCAGCATAGGCGGAGCGGACCACCGCATCAACCGATCTTCTGCTTGCCGGAATCGTGGGCGAAGTGTTATCGTTCACCGATATATCGGATACCGACATGACAAACCAGCGTGCGCCGTCGCTGATTCACCTCCACATGCTCCTGGCCCTCGCCGACGGAGACCTCCACGGTTACGGCATCCGGCAGGAAGTGGCCCGGCAAACCGACGGCGCCATCAAGCTCGGCGCGGGCACCCTCTACGAAGCCATCCAGCGGCTCGAGCAGACCGGGCTCATCGTGGAAACCGACGCGCCGGAGCAGGACGACGACCGGCCCCGCCGGTTTTACCGGCTGACGAAGCAGGGCTGGACCGCCGTGCGAGGTGAAGTGGACCGCCTGCAGCGCCTGGTGGACTACGCGCAGACCAAGCCGCGCCTGCGCCGGACGGGATCGGGATGACTCCCTCCTCCGTGGCGCTGCGCGTGGAGTAGCTGCGGGCTGCTCAGCTCTTCAGCCACTCCGCGAGCCGTGCCTTGGCCTCGGGAGCGTCGCCGGCGCCTTCGAGCCGCCAGACCTTCTGCGGCTCGACGCCGAGCACGAGCTCGAGAGTGACCAGCCGCTCCCGGCGCGCCACCAGCAGCGGCACCCGGTCTCCGGGCTTGAATGCCTCGAGCCTGGCCTCCCACTGGTCCGGCCTCACCCGATAGCCCCCGAGCGCGAGGATCTCGTCGTCGGCGTTGACGCCGGCTTCAAACGCCGGCGTCGCGCGGCGCACCTGCGTCACGATCAGGCGGCCGCCGTCGTTGCGAAGCGTCGCGCCTGGCGCCGCAAGCGTCAGCCCGCTCCACGACTTGCCGGCTGACGACTCGGGACGGAAGCGCAGACCAAGAAAGTCGAGGTTCGCGTAGTCCAGCTCCTCGGTCGTGTCGAGCGCACGATGCAGCCACGCGGAAAGGTCTGGCGCCGGCGACTTCGGAGACGACCGCGCGGAAATCCGCCGAGGTGAACCCGCTCGCGCCAGAGTAGCGTTGATAGGCGAGGCGCATCACGTCATCCAGCGATCGGCTGCCGGCGCTGGCGCGGCGGATCTCCAGGTCGAGCAGGAAGCCGATGACGCCGCCCTTCGTGTAGTAGCTGATGGTCGTGTTCGGCGTGTTCTCGTCGGGACGGTAGTAGCGGATCCAGGCGTCGAAGGACGCTTCTTCAACCGGCTGCGCGAGCCGGCCGGGCGTCGTCTGCAACTCGGCGATCATGCCGCTCAGCTCGCCGAAGTACTCGTCGGCGGTGATGACGCCGGCACGGGCCGCGAGCAGATCGCCGTAGTAGCTGGTGAGCCCCTCGGCAACCCAGAGCGTCTTCGTGTAGTTCTCCTGCTCGTAGTTGAACGGGCCAAGCTCCACCGGGCGCATTCGTTTCGCGTTCCAGGCGTGGAACAGCTCGTGGCTGACGAGCGACAGCCAGTCGACGTAGCCGCGGCGGCTGCGCGTACGCCAGCGGCTCGTCATCAGCACGGTCGAGTTCTTGTGCTCGAGGCCGCCGCTCGCCTCGGTGATCATGTTGATGAAGACGTACTTGTCGTGACGGCACCACGCCCCAGAACGCGGCCTGCGCCTCGACGATCTTCTGCACGTCGGCGGCGGACCGCGGACCATCCCACACGCCGCCTTCGCCGACGTTGACGAGGAAGTGCGGCACGCCCTTCACGCTGAACTCGTAGACCGCGGGATTGCCGGCGACGATCGGCGAGTCGACGAGCGTGTCGAAGTCGGCCGCGCGATAGCGATGCGGAGAGCCCGCCACCGCGGGCAGCCCGGTCATCGACGTCTTCCATCCGGCCGGGAGCGCCAGCGTCACCTCGTGCGGTCTCGGCCCGGGGTCGTCGGCCAGCGTCAGGAAGGTCGGAGCGCCGTTGATCAGCGCGAACTCGGACTTCGACGAAGTTCGTGCGAACGGTCATCTCGCGCCCGTACACCCGGTAGCGCACGGTCACCGACGCCGCGCCGCCGGTCTGCACACGCCACCTGTTCTTGGCGAGCTTGTCGACCGCTCTCGGCTGACCCGCGCTCTCGGCTCGGACCTGCTCGACGTGCCGCGAGGTACTCGCGCACGAGATAGGAGCCAGGCGTCCAGACGGCCATCTCGAGCTCGACCTGCGGCCGGCCGCGCGTCGGCACGTCCGCCTGCACCTCGACATAGTGCGTCTGCGGCGAGGGGAAGCTCAGGGTGTAGCGGACCGGCTCTGGCGCGACGGACGCCGGTTTGGCCTGCCCGGCGGCGATGACATCGATCGGAAGCGACATGATGGATAACGCGAGGACAATGAGGAAGGCGAACCAACGGGACATCGAACCATGATAGCCGGGTGGGCCCGGCGACCGGGACCCACCCGTCACGCGCTCTCAGTCCACGACCACCAGCGCCGTCGTCCGGGCGGCCTTCGACGCACCCGCGGTCACGGTGACACGCAACTCGTAGGTGCCGGGGGGAATGGCCGCTGATGGCAGCCGGCTCACCTGCAGCAGGCGGCCGGCCGCATCCGCCTTGTCGAGGGGCAGCGGAAGCTGCGCCAGCGCCTGGCCTTTCTGAAGCAGCTCCAACATGGCCGAGGCCGGCGCCGCCGGATCGAGGACCATCGGCAGCGCGAACGCGATCTCGGCCTGCGCTTTCTTGCTGATCGGCTCGCCCATCGACGGATACAGCAGCACCCCCTGCCCCGCCAGCGGGTGCGATGCCGCTTCGGGATCCTTCGGGTCGAGACGCTCGGCGCGCGACACCACGAAGAGCGATCCGACGACGGGCATGGCCCCTCCCGGCACTTCCACCGCCATCTCGACGACGCTGGCGCGCTTGCCCCGGTCGTCGGCAACCGCGGTCGTGACGGTGTAGGCGCCGGGCGGCAGATCCGGCGTGCGGAAGAACAACAACCGGCCGCCCTTCACCTTCGGGAGCTGATCGAGTTCCCCGGTAAGCAGATACTGCTGGCTCTGTTTCGCGAACGGCGTGGCGGAGCTGTCGGTGACACGTGCGACGACCGTCGCCTCGCCGGCATATGTCCTGGCCGTGGCATCCTCGGCGAAGGTCACCGCGTCTCCGCCGAAGCTGGCGACAATCGCGGTCAGGCCCAGCCGGTCCGGCATCGGCACGCTGAGGGCGCGCGACTGCACCGGGAACGCCGACGGCCGCGGCGATGCCATGATGGCGGCGAGCGCCGCAGTCTCGAATCGAAGCACTGGCGACGCCTCGTTCGCCGGAGCCGCCACGTAGCCGGGTCGCGCCTTGATCTCGACACCTGGCCGCTTCACCTTGACCTGGATGCGCCGGTAGGTGCCATCCATGACCTCGTTCGTCGGCGTGTAGGTGAGCGCGTAGTAGTTCCGTCGATCGTCGTTGATGCGGCTGATGCCTTTGTCGAGATCGTTGGTGTTCTGAATCAGCAGGCCGCCGGTCTGCCCGGTGAGGATGCCGAGTGAAGCCGAGGGGTCAGACTTCAGGAGCTCCTCGTTCCGCTCGAGATCCTCAGTCCACTTCTTGCTGTTGTCGCGGTCGATGCCGGTGATGGTCGAGGTGGTCAGCGCCTGCAGGTCGCGCGAGGTCTCGGCCTGCTTGCTGTGCGCGCGGAGCCCGGCTGCGTCGAGCGCATAGACGCTGACGTTCTTGCGGTTCGCCGTGTCGATGACCGATCGGAACCTCGCCTCGACCGCCGGCGCGACCGTCAGGCCTTCGCAGAAATAGACCACCGTCTTGCGCCCTGGCAGCGATCCGAGCGAGTCCACCAGCGCAAGCAGCGCGTTCATCGACGCCTGCCCTTCGATGTTCGACTGCAGGTCGCGATAGCTGTTGTCCATGCGCTCGAGCGCCTGGCGCGTGGCCGCTTCGGATCGGTTGGCCGCCATCACGGCCTGGTCGGTCGACTGAATTTGCGGCGGCGCCGGCGAGCCGATCGGACTGCCGCCGGACTCGGCGCCGGCGGTGACCGGCGTCCTCGAATTCGGCACGCGCGAGTCCCGCATCGTGTTCGTCTCACGGCCCGTCTGCGTCGTCGCCATGCCTGCGATGTTGTCCACGGCTGCGGCGACCTTCGCGCCGTCACTCGTGTACCCCTGCACCGTTCGCAGCGCCTGGTCGACGAGAAAGACGCCGACGAGCTCGTCCGGCTGCCGCGTGGACGCGAACGTCAACGCCGCCTTGTGTGCCAGCGCGCGTCCTTCGGGCGTCAACCGGTCCCACGCCAGCGCCACTACCACCGGCGCCATCGCCGCGTCGCCGGCGCCGGAGCTGACCGCCGGCGCGTCCACCCTGGTGACAAGTGCGCCGGGTGCCCGCTTTTCGAACGTCGCGATCGTCTGCGGCTTGCCGTCCTCGAGGACCTCGAAGTCGGCCTGCGTGAGATCGGTCACCGGCCCCTTCTTGTCGCGCGCGATCACGTCCACGACGACGGCGGACGTAGCAGCGCCGAACCGTGCAGGCGACTGCGGAGGCGCCTGGGCCGAGAGCCCGGCGACGAACGCAAGTGAGCCAATCCAGCCAAGGATGCGTGCGCGTGAATACGTCATGGTTGTCCCGTCACCGAATCAGAGTCACCAACGAGGCTGGGGCCGGCTCCGGCCTCCTAGGGCACCAGCGTGAATGCGGCAGTTCGCGACACCACGACGTCGCCCACGCGGATCGTCGCCTTGAGCTCATACACGCCCACCGGCAGCTTGTCGAGAGGGAGCGTGCCGACCTGGCGCAGGCTGTCGTCATCGGGCGCCGACGTCGGCACGTCGATGGTGCCGAGCGACCGTCCGCCGCGAACCAGCTCCAGCGTTGTCGCCGGCGGCGGTGCGCCGCGGTCGACGAGCATCGGCAGGAAGAAGATCAGCTCGGCGCGTGCGGCCTTGCTGATCGGCTCGCCGAAACTGGGATAGAGAAGCGACCCGTTCCAGACGAGCGGATTTCGCTTCATCGCCGGGTCGTCTTTGGGCGCCGGCTCGGCGTGATCGACGATGACCAGGTCGCCGACGATTGGCCGCGAGTCTGGCAGCGGCACGCTGATCGGCGATCGCAGCACGCTGGCCGCCCCGCTGGCGCCGTCGCGAACGACCCACTCGACTGTGTGAGCGCCCGGCGGCACGTCGGGCGTCCTGAAGAACAGGAGCCGCCCCTGCCTGGCTTGCGGCAGCTTCTGGAGGTCGCCGCGCATCTGATAGAGCTGGCTCTGCGTCGCTATCGGTCCCCGGCCTTCGAGACCACCCGCGCCAGCACGGTCAGCTCGCCGTCGTAGGTGCTGCGGGACGAGTCTTCGCGGAACGTCACGACGTCAGTGCTCACGGCCGCGACGAGCGCCGTCATCCCGGGCGCGCCGTGCATCGGCGTGCTGATCGCTCTGGGCTGAAACGCGAACGCGGCCGGCGCGGGTGTCGCGGTCAGCGCTGCCAGCGCCGGCGCCTCGTAGTCGCGCCGTTCAGTCCGCTCGATGGTAGGCGTGGCCACGTATCCGGCCCTGCTGCGGACCCTCACGCCGTCGCGTCGCACTCGCACGTCGATCTTGCGATAGGAGCCGTCGAGCGACGGATTCGAGGACGAGTAGCGCGAGCAGATAGTGAAACCGGCGATCGGCATTGATTCGTGCGAGCCCGGCCTTCAGGTCGTTCGTGTCCCCGATGTACAAACCACCTGTTCGCTCGGCGAGGGGCTTCAGGCCCAGTGTCGGATCTCTCCACATCAGCTCGGCAGCGCGTCCTGTCGGGTCGTTCGCAATTCCCGTGCTGAACGCCTCGCCAGCTTCCGGGATCTGCTGCGCGGTGAGCCGCATCTCGCTGTGCACGCGCAGGCCAGCCGCATCCACCGTGTAGAAGCTGATGTTGTTGCGGTTGGCGATCTCCTCGGTCAGATCGAATCCGTGCTTTGCCCGGTCGGTGATCTGGAGGCCCTCCGAGAACAGCACGACCGTCTTCCGGCCGGGCATGCCGCCCAACTGCTCGGCCAGCGCGCGGAGCCCCTGCGAAACCGCATACCCCTGCACGGTTTCTGTCCATGTACTGCTCGAACAGCTGCATCTCCTGAATCATGGCGGCCGCTGCGGCCGCGGAACGATCGGCAGTCACAGGAATGCCGGGTTGCGGTCCGCCGGATGCGGATTCGGCGTTGGGCGTGAGCGGGGCGTCCCGCTGCACGCCGAGCGCGGCGATCAGGGCGCCTTCCGTTCGTCCGGGTGACGGACGAGGCCGCTTCACCACGTAGTCGAATGCCATCTTGAGCGCGGCGGTGTCCTTTGTGTAGGGAACGACTCGTCGCAGCGTCCGATCGATGACGTACACCGCCACATAGTCGTCAGGCTGCATCTGGTCCATCATCGTGCTGGCAGCACGCCATGCCTCCACGCGGGACTGTTCGCTCAGCCAGTCGAAGACCATCGCGGTCACCGACTGGCCCTTGAGTCGACCGCCGACTTCCGCGTTGTGGGCCGCAGGCTCCGCCATCCCGGCGGACGGGTTCGGGGCGACGACGGGCGATGACGCTCCTGGCAGCACGCGCTCGAAGTCGATCAGGCGCTGCGGCGTGCCGTTCTCGGATACCTCGAAGTCGTCGCGGGTCAGATCGACGACGGGCTGTCCCCGTTTGTCGCGAACGATCACGTCAACCACCACGGCGGCAGTGGAGGTGCCGAATCGGGGCCTGTCGGAAGAGGCCTGCCCTTGAGCCGCAAGCCGCAGTCCGCCGGCACCGAGCGCGATCGAAAGCAGCGTTACAAGAGCCCATCGAGTCATACGAGTCGATCCTCTGCGATCTTCTGAACGCGAGCACGGCTCATTTCACGATCGTCACGCCAGCCGTCCGCGCCGCCGACTGTGTGCCGGCGGTCACGGTCACGCGGATGTCGTAGGCGCCAGGCGGGATCTGTGCGAGGGGCAGACGGCCGACCAGCATCAGCCTGCCGTCTGAACGCCGGCGCCTCGACCGGCAGCGGCAGCGTCGCGAGCGTCTTGTCGCCGTGCCGCAGTTCCAGCGTCGCGGCAGGCGCGTCCCTGGTGACCATGCGGCAGCGCAAAGGTCATCTCCGCCTGCTTCGCCTGGCTGAGCGGCTCGCCAAACGACGGGTAGAAGAGCACGCCCTTCCAGACCAGCGGATGCTCTGCGGCGCCCGGCTGGTCTGCCGGAAACGGCTCCACGCGAGAGGCGACAATCAGGTCGCCGACGACAAGCGGAGATCCAGTTGCCGCGACGTCGATGGGAATACGGAGCACTGTGCTCTTCTCGGCGATGCCGTCGTGAACCACTGCTTCAAGGGTGTGGCGGCCGGCCGGCAGCTCCGGAGTGCGAAAGAACAGCACGTCGCGGGACATCGACGCTTCGCGCTTCTCCACTTCGCCGGTGAACTGATACTTCTGGCTCGATCGCGCAATTTCGTTCTTCGCGCCGTCCATCACCCGCGCCAGGACGGTGGCGTCGGCGAGATAGGTGCTTGCCTTCCTTGTCCAGTCCGGTGGCAAGCGACATGCCGTTGAAGCCGACGATGAGCGCCGTCAGGCCAGGCCGAGTTCGGCATCGGCGTGCTGAGCGCGCGCGCCACGATCGGAAAATTCATCGGCGGTGGTGTCGGCGCGGCGGCTGCGAGCGCGGGCGTCTCGTAGCCGAGCACCGGGGCGCTCCTGCCTGCCGCTGTCGCGCGATAGCCTTTCCGCGAGCGCACCTCGACGTCGCGGCGCGCCACCTTGACCTCAATCTTCCGGTAGGCGCCGTCGAGCGCCGGGTTCGAGGAGACGTACGACAGCAGGTAATGATGCCGGCGGTCCTCGTTGATGCGGTCGATGGCGCGATCGAGCGCGTTGGTGTTGTTGACCAGGAGCCCGCCGGTCTGATTGGCGAGAATGCCGAGTGACACGGCCGGATCCATCTTCAGGAGCCGCTCGTTGTCTTCGAGCGACTCGTTCCACTTCTCGCTTCGGGTGGCCGCACTGCCGAGGGCGGTGAACGTCAACTCGCGGATCTCGCGCGCCGTCTGCTGCTGCGCGCTGTGCACGCGAAGCCCGGCCGCGTCGAACGTGTAGACGCTGACGTTGTTCCGGTTCGCGGTGTCGATGATGGCGCGAAAGCGATCCTGCTGGGAGTCGGTGACCGTCAAGCCCCTCGCAGAAGTAGAAGAGCGTCTTGCGTCCCGGCACTTCTCCCAGCGAGTCCACGAGCGACAGCAGTCCCACCATCGACGCGCGGCCCTGCATCTCGTACATGTACTGCTGGTACGTGCGCTCCATCCGCTGCAGCATCGCGATGATGCCGGCCCAACCGCCGGTTTGCTGCGATGCCTCGGTCCGGTCGCCGCCGCCGGATGACGATTGCGGAAATCCCGCCAGCCCGTACCCGCTGTCATCCGCGCTCGCGGTCGGCGACGTCTGCGCGCGCCCGACCATGTGATCGAGCGGGCTTGGCTCGCGCGTCAGCGCGCTGGTCGCACGAGTCGCGAGGTCTTCGACGGCGGCCGACAGCTTCGCGGAGTCTGTCGTGTACGGCACCAGCGTCTGCAGCGTCATGTCCGTAAGGAAGACGCCTACGAGTTCGCCGGGCGCCTTCGTCTCGACCAGCCGCTTCGCGGCGCTGTACGCGAGGGCGCGCGCCTCGGGATTCAATCGGTCCCATGCGAGCGCGACGACCGGCGGGCCTTCGGCAAGCCGGCGCGTGGTCGTCGTCTTGCCTCCGACTCCGGCCGCTGCTGCCGCCTCCCCAGCGCTCTTAGGCACATCGCCGGGCGTGTAAGGCTCGAAGGCCAGGATCTGCTGCCGGACGCCGTCCTCGTAGACTTCGAACTCTGCCTGGGAGAGGTCGGTGACCGGACGGCCGCGCTTGTCGCGAGCGACGACATCGACCACGACACCGGACGTGGCCGTGCCAAATCGTGCAGCTCGAGGCTGGTCCTGGGGCCTTGTGTCCGGCGGTTGTTGTGCCGCAGCGGTGAGGGTCGAGGCGACGATGAGCGCAGCGAGGGGAGTGAAGCGCATTAGCCCGACAAGCCTCGGGCAGGCTGGCCGGGGGAGCATAACACGGTTACGAATGACGGGTTACGGGTTACGGGTTGCTACGCGACGGCCGGCTCGAGCATCCGGATCGTCCCCTTCGCGGCGTCAATCTCGACCTCGATGCCGACGGGAATCGTGAACTGCATCGGGATGTGGCCGATCATGGCGTTGTGCCAGGCGGGAATCCGCAGCGGCGCCAGATGATCGGTCAGGATCTCCTCGATCGTCAGCGATCCGTAGGTGCCTTCGCCCGGATCGCAGTCGGTGCACTCGCCGAAGACGACGCCCTTCACCTGGTCCAGGATGCCTGCCAGCTTCAGCTGCGTCATCATCCGGTCTACCCGGTACGGCGCCTCGTTGGTGTCCTCGATGAAGAGAATCGCGTCACGGAAGTCGGGCAGGTACGCCGAGCCGATGATCGCCGTCAGCACCGTCAGGTTCCCGCCGACGATGCGGCCGCGCGCGGTCCCCGGCGTGATGGTGCGGACTCGATTCTTTCGCTGCGCCAGCTCTCCTTCTTCTGTCTCCTTGAGGTTCTCGAACGTCGCCAGGCTGGCGTCGAAGACGACTTGCTTGAAGTAGTCGAAGTTGAACGTGTTCCAGTGCGACGCGCCAACCGGTCCATGGAACGTCACGAGGCCAGTCCGGGCGTACAGGCCGTCGAGCAGCGCGGTGATGTCGCTGTAGCCGACGACGACCTTCGGGTTCTTCGCGACGGCCGCGTAGTCGAGGTACGGCAGCAGCCGGGCGCAGCCCCATCCGCCGCGCAGCGCGACGATGCCGGCGATCGCGGAATCGGCGAAGAACGCGTTGATGTCGGCGGCGCGGTCCTTGTCGCGGCCGGCGAGGAATCCGAATCGATCGAGCAGATGCGCGCCGCGTTTGACCTTCAGCCCCATCGCCATCAGCGACTCTTCGGCGATCTCGATGTCCACCGGGAAGAAGGTCGCCGTCGCCGGCGCCACCAGGCCGACCGTGTCGCCCGCCCGGAGGCGGCGAGGCTTCAGGAGGGCGCCGCCTTTGGCGGCGGAGGGCGCGCTTGCTTCGCTCGCGCGGGGGGCCGCGGCCTTCGGCCGCGGCGGGGGCGCTCGGCTTCGCCTCGCGCGGAGGGCGGACTCGCTTCGCTCGTCGCGGGGGACAACAAGCCCGTGCTGGCAGCAGCCACTGTCCGGGAAATGAATGCGCGCCGGGATGTCTTGTTCAATGCCATCGTGTCGTCGTGGCTTCGTGGCTTCGTGGTTATATGCGTCGCTCGGCGGCTACTTCCCGGCAAGCCACTTCGACCGGAACGCCTTCTGCGCGTCGGTCAGGGTCCCGCCCGTCAGCTCGACGGCGACGATCTCTTTCCGGTAATCCTCGCTCAGCTCCACCTCGACGTTCGTCTCCACTCCCCTGCTGACGACCGTCACGGTCACGCGCTCTCCTGGGGCGTGGCTCTTCAACGCAGCCTCGACCTCGTCGGGGTTCGCGACCGCCGTCTTGCCAATCGCCTTGATCACGTCGTCCTGCGCCAGGCCGGCGCGATAGGCGGGAGAGCCGATACGCGTGGGGCCGGCGATGCGGACCCCGGCGCCGGCGAGGCGTTCGAGGGCAAGCGGCCCCAGCGACGCCCGTCCGGGGAAGCGGCTGCGGAGCGCGAGCCCGGCCTGCGTCAGCAGGCGGCCGTAGTCCATGACCTCTCGACCCTGCACGAAGCGCTTGTAGAAATCAGCGGCGAACGCTCCGTCGCCGGTGACCGCGCCGATCGCGTCGCGCAGATCGGCCGACGTGTAGGGCACGTCGACGTACCCGACCTCGCGGCCTCCCGGCTTGCCGTGCTTCTTCCACATCAGCTTCATCACGTCGTCCAGGGACGCCGCATTTGCGGTCTTCTCGCGGATCGAGAAGTCGAGTCCGAGGCCGAGCGCGGCGCCGTAGGTGTAGTACCGAGATGAACGTGTTGGGCCAGTTCGTGCGATCGATCGAGCTGGCCGAGTCGACGAACGGCGCCAGGCGGCTCATGTCCTCTGCCGATCGGAACTGCGTCGCCGGGCTGCTCATCACCTCGAGCACGGCGCCGGAAAGCTCGCCGAGCAGCGCCGGCAGCTCGGTCAGACCGGCGCGCGCCAGCAGCAGCCCGTCGTAGTAGCTGGTGACCCCTTCGGCGAACCAGAGCTCCGTCGACACGTTGGCGTCGGCGAAGTCGAAGGGCTCGAGCGATCGCGGCCGGATGCGCTCCACGTTCCAGGCGTGGAGGAACTCGTGGCTCACCGTGCCGAGCATGCCGATCCGCGAGTCCGGCAGGACGCCGCGCGAGGTCAGCACGGTGCTGTTGCGGTGCTCCATGCCGTCGCCGTTCGCCCACGGCAGGTAGTCGGCGAGGAACGTGTAGGTGTCGTTCTCGAACGCCGGGTACTCGCCGAACAGCCGCCGTGCCTGCTCGACGATGCGGCGGACGCCGTCGACGTATTCGTCGACGCCGGTGTCACCGCCGGGATGGTGCAGCGCCACGCGGATCGTCGGCGCCGGCCTGGTGTCGCCGTCGGCCATCGGCGCCGGGAACGTGCGCATCAGGCCGGGTCCGAACTCCGACGGGCTGTCGAACAGGTACTGCTGGTTGGGTGCCGTGAACACCAGCGGATCGGCCGTCGGGAAAAGCTGCGTCGCCACGGTCCACTGCCTGCCAGGCGGCTGCACGAACGTCACCCGCGCCGCCCGCTGCTCGAATCCGCGCGCCCAGATGAGGGCGGCCGGCATGTTGATGTGGGCGTGCGTGGCGTCGATGCCGAGGTACGTGCCGTCCACCCGGTCGCCGAAAACGCGGTAGCGGACCCGCACGGTCCCGTCGTGCCCGGCGACCTCCCACTGGTGCAGGTTCGGCCGCGACGCCGAGAGCGGCCGGCCCGCGCCATCGGTGAGCGCGACGTCGTAGACGTTCTTGGCGAACTCGTGCAGCGCGTAACGGCCCGGCGAGGAACGGCTCATGTGCAGCCGCAGCGGCCCCGCCGGCACCTCCGAAAAGGCGACGTCCACGAGCATCCACCGCTGCTCCGGCTCCGGAAATGACAATCGATACTCAATCGGCGCCTGCGCCGCCGCAGGGCGGGCCACCAGGGTCAACGCCGACAACGCAATCAGACACGACTGTTTCAAACGACGATGCATCACGCGATCACCTAACCCGACGCAACCAGACCAACCCGGCCAACCTGACGAACCCAACCAACCCGACGCAACCAGACGAAACCCGACGGAACCTGACGAAACCTGACGGAACTCGACCATCCACGGGTTTGGTTGGATGCTAGCACGTGGGATAATTGTCTCTTCATGTCCCTCCTGTCCCCGACCGACCAGCAGACGCTCCGCGACATGTTCGCGGACATGACGCACCCCGTCACGATCCTCTTCTTCACGCAGACCTTCGGGTGCGAGACCTGCGACGAGACCAAGCGCATCCTCGCCGAGCTCACCGACCTCACCGACCGCATCGTCGTCGAGGAGATCAACCTGGTGCTCGACAAGGAGCGGGCCGCGACCTACGGCATCGATCGCGCGCCAGGCCTGGTGCTGCTGGCCGATGGGAAGGACACGAGAGTGCGGTTCCTGGGCGCGCCGCTCGGCTACGACTTCATGGCCGTCGTGGACGCGGTGCTGGCGGTGTCCGGCGCGACCGACGCGCCGCTCACGGCCGAGAGCATCGAGCTGCTCGCGGCGCACACGCGAGCCGGCGGCAATCTCGGTCTTCGTCACGCCGACCTGCGTCTACTGCCCCCGGGCGGTGGCGCTCGCGGTGCGCATGGCGTTTGCCAACCCCCAGATCACGGCGACCACGATTGTCGCCACGGAGTTCCACGACCTGGCGCGCCAGTACCGGGTCACCGGGGTCCCGAAGACCGTCGTCAACGGCAGCGTCGAGATCATGGGCGCGCTGCCGGAGGCGCAGTTTGTCCGCGCCGCACTGGGCATCGAAGCGGCTGAGTAATATCGTGCCGGGTGCCGCGTGCCTCGTGCTGGGTGCGGTGCTGGGTGCGCGCGTGCAGTGACCGGCGTTCAACTCCAATCATCGACTGAGGTTTCTTGATCAATGAGTGACCCGAAGAAGATCGTCCTCGCCTACTCCGGCGGGCTGGACACGTCCGTCATCCTGCCGTGGCTGAAGGAGCGCTACCCCGGCGTGAAGCTCGTCGCGTTCGCGGCGGAGCTCGGCCAGGGCAACGAGCTGAAAGGCATCGAGCGGAAAGCCCGAAAGAGCGGCGCCGACGAGGTCGTCGTCGCGGACCTGCGCAAGGAGTTCGCCGAGGAGTACTGCTTCCCGATGCTGCGCGCGCATGCGATCTACGAGCGCGACTACCTGCTGGGCACGTCGATCGCCCGGCCGCTCATCGCAAAGGCGCAGGTCGACGTCGCGCACCAGACCGGCGCCGACGCCGTGGCGCACGGCGCGACCGGCAAGGGCAACGACCAGGTGCGCTTCGAGCTGACCTACATGGCGCTCGACCCGACGCTGAAGATCATCTCGCCGTGGAAGGACCCGCGCTTCCTCGACGAGCCTGACCGACCGCGAGACGGCGATCGAGTACGCCGAGAAGCACGGCATCCCCATCACCCAGACCAAGAAGAAGATCTACTCGCAGGACCGCAACCTCTGGCACATCAGCCACGAGGGCGCCGAGATCGAGCACCCGGCGCAGGAGCCGCTGGAGCAGGTCTCACGATCACGGTGCCGGTCTCGGCCGCGCCGAACAAGGCGGAGTACGTCGAGGTCGAGTTCGAGCAGGGCAACCCGGTCGCGGTGAACGGCAAGCGGTTCAAGGGCGGCGGACACGATCTGATCGACACGCTGAACCAGATCGGCGGCAAACACGGCGTCGGCCAGGTGACGCTCGTCGAGAACCGCCTGGTCGGCATGAAGAGCCGCGGCGTGTACGAGACGCCGGGCGGCACGATCCTCTACGAGGCGCACAAGGCGCTGGAGCAGCTCTGCCTCGAGCGCGACCGCTACCACTACAAGCAGCAGGCGGCCCTCAGATACGCCGAGCTGGTCTACTACGGCCAGTGGTTCCACCCGCTGCGCGAGGCGCTGCAGGCGTTCGTCGACCACACCAGCCAGGTGGTGACGGGCAAGGTGAAGGTGAAGCTCTACAAGGGCCGCGCGATGCCGTCAGCGCCACGTCACCCAAGTCGCTCTACGACCCGAAGCTGGCCAGCTTCGCATGGAGGGCTACGACGTCACCGCGGCGCGCGGGTTCATCGATCTGTTCGGGCTGCCGATGAAGGTACGGGGGCTACGGCAGAAGAGTCGATAGTCCACGTACGCCAACCACGGAGTCACGGAGAACACGGAGACGCACAGAGAACATTTGGCAACGTCAGGATGTGCCCCGGCGTCGGGGTTCATCCGAGCGCTTCCAAACGTGTTCTCCGTGCGTCTTTGTGCCCTCCGTGTCTCGGTGGTTGGCGTACGTGACACTTCAGTTGGTCACGTCAGACAGCACCAGCGAGAACCGGAAATTCAGGTCGGTCCTGCGCGTCCATAGCACGCCGTCGTTCGAGAAGTACGAGTGTCCGAAGATGGTGCCGGTGAAGTTGAGCCCGACAAGCGGCGGCTGGCCGCTGACACCGGGATACGGTGCTGTCGTCGGGATTCGCAGGACCAGGAACAGATCGGTAATGGTCCCACCGGCGATGCCGCTGCGCACCACGCGGCCCAGCTCCTGCGGTTCGGGCTCGAACAGCGGCGCGAAGTCGCCGTCCTGCCCGAGAAAGCTGGTCGTCCGCAGCAGCGGGTTGACCAGGTCGATCGCCGTGATGTTGCCGCTGGCATCCACGGTTCCGGTCGTGATCAGCGCCTCGGAGAACAACGCGGGTGTCGACGCGTCGACGATGTGGGTCTCGAACAGCGCGCCGTGCAGCAGGAACGCGCTGCCCTTCATGGCGTCCGTCACCTGCGACGCCGGCACCCTCACCGCGTAGTACCGCCCCGGCGGCGAGTTGATGAACCCTATCGCGTTCAGCGCACCGAAGTTGCTGACGTTGACGGCACGCGACGTCGTGACGTTGACGTCAGCACTGGTCTGTCCCGGAGTCACCGCAATGTTCTTCGCCTTCCCTGGACGCTTTTCGAGTGTCGACTCCTTGTTGTTGTTCCAGAACTCCTCGTTGAAGTTCATCTGGCCGAAGAAGTTGCCGATCTGGGTGGTAAAGCTGATGTTGGCGGCAGCAGACGGGGCTGCCGTCCACCGGCTCGAACCCCACGGCGTAGCTGCCCTTCGGCACCGGAATCACGTAGTCGCCGTTGACGATGGTGACGGCGCCGGTTCTGGGAGGAAGGACAGGCCGCCCGTTGACGGGTCGAACGACAGCCGCGTGGTCCCCGAGAACGCACTCGACGCCAACGGCCCGGCCTTCCCAATCCGTCGCGAAGACGTGCGCCCCGGCCAGCGGCTCGTTCTGCACGCCGTGCGTGACGGTCCCCCTGATGAGCCCGAACACCTGGTTGAAGGACAGATCGCCGGCCTGCAGAGCAGCCGGCCCGGACGTGGCCGTGCCCTCGGGATAGAAGTACGACGCCCATGCGACGTCGTCGATCTCCGGAGAGCGCTGCGAGAGCTCGGAGGCCGGATCGCCGGTGTCGATGAACGGGAACATCGTCGCGCCGGTCGGGTCCTGGGCCGACTGCTGATTCACGAGCGTGTGCGACAGGCCGAACGAGTGGCCGAACTCATGCGTCGCCACGCCTTCGAGGTCGACCGAGCGAATGTTGATGTCGGCGTCGCCGTCGTTCACCGTGAAACGGAATCCGTTGGTTGTCTTGGTGTTGAACTGGACGTCGTTGTCGAGGATCGTGCCGGCCTTGTAGAAGCCGGCCGGGAACTCGAAGTCGCCGTCGTTGTCGACGTCGCTGGACGACGCGATCGACGCCGAGACATCGGAGTCGCCGTCGCCGTCGATGTCGTCGCCGTCGTCGAACTGCGAGTCGGCGATGAGAGACGTCGAGGGCGACGACGCGATAGCCGTGAAGGTGGCGGCCGTGCGGAACGTCAGCTCGTTGACCATGTCGAATCCGCGAAGGCCCAGGTTGGCAGTCGTCGACGTGAGCTGCATCTCGATGAACGACGTCGGGATCGTGTTCCAGCGGTTGAAAGACCGCGTGAAAGCAGCCTGCGCGTCGGCCAGGGTCAGCGAACGCCGCGCCGAGAGCGATTGGGCACCGGGTCGAGCGTCGTGTTGATGCTGTAGCGAACGGGCAGTGAACGGACATCCCACTTGATGCCGATTACGCGGCCGACGATGTGGCCGGCGAATCGGCGAGGGGACGAAGCCGGTGATGTCTACGGTCTCCAGGGCGCCGCCGGCGCGCAGCCCTGAGGCCTGGGCGAACACGAGCACACCGACGGCGAAGAGAGCCAGAGAAGCTTTTCGCATGATGGCCCCCTACTTCAGGTGGCCGAGGATCTCGGCCTTGAACTCATCCAGCGGCTTCTGCGAGCGCGTGCCGCGGGTGACTCCGGTTCCGCTCTGGAGGCTGACCCCGGTCAGGTCGCGCGTGACGTACTTGCGGCCGTTGCCGTCGCGTCCGATCGAAAACTTACCCTGGGAGAAGCCAGCAACGACCGGCCCGCTGGCAACGCCCTCGTCGGTGACGAGGAACAGGAAGACCTCCTCGCCCACCTGCAGGGTCGGAGCGCCCGGCCAGACGACCGAGACGGGGAACTTGCGCGCCGAGTCGATGCCGCCCGGCAGCGCGACCGTCAGCGACGGGCCCGACGTGCCCTTGAGCCCTTCATCGACCGCGACGGTGGCCACCGTGACCAGCGTGCGTCCTTCCCAGACCGACTTGAGCGCTGTGCAGCGGCCGATGACGATGATCTCGGAGCTCGTCGCGAGTTCCTCGTCGCTGAGCTGGCGGGCAGTCGTGGCCTCGATCGAAGCCGCGGCACCGAAGACGGCAAGTACGTAGAGGGTCCTTCGGAGTATGCGGGTCATGCCGGTTCCTCCACCATGCAAGCAGTTGCAGGAGTCCCGCGTGCTGGCAGGGGAGCAGGGCCCGGGACAAAGGACACCGTCGCGGGTGGAAACGGCCGGCAGGGCGGGACGGGCTGCCGCGAGGTGCGGACGGATTTTACAACAGCCTTCCGTCTTCGGCCTTCAGCCTTCGGCTACTACGCAGATGCCCTCAATCGCGTCGCAGCTGATGGCGGGTGCTGGAGACCGAAGGCTGAGCTGCGTCAGTGCGCGATCGTCGGCGCCGCCATCCAGCCGCGGGTGGCGTAATCCGCCATCAGGATCGACAGCAGGATGAACAGCCAGAACACACCGGATCCCACCACGACCCAGGTGAGCTTGGAGCTGTACTTGAGGTGCATGAAGTACAGGACGACCAGGCTGGCCTTGAACACCGCGACGCCGAGCGCGACGAGGATGTTGAGGGTGCCGAGGTCCAGCCACGCCACCGCCACGGTGATGGCGGTCAGCACCATCAGCGCCCCGAAGATGCCGAAGTACACCGGGAGCGGCGTGACGTGCTCGTGGCCGAGATCTGCGTGATGTGCGTGGGCGTCCATGCGCGCGTTATCCGTGTCGATTCACGAGGTACAGGAGCGGGAACAGGAAGATCCAGACGATGTCGACGAAGTGCCAGTAGAGGCCGAAGATCTCGACCGGCGCGTACCACTGCGGCGTGAACTCGCCCTTGATCGCCATCCACGTGATGACCGCGAGGATGCCGATGCCGATGATCATGTGCAGCGCGTGCATCCCGGTCAGCGCGAAGTAGAGCACCATGAAGATGCGCATCTGCGACGCGATGGGCGCGTACTCGCCGGTAACCTCGAAGATGCCGGCGCCGGGGAACAGGCGGATCATCGACGCGCCGTGGTGCGCCGCGTGCAGGTCGAACTTCGACGAGTACTCGAAGTACTTGATCACCAGGAACGCCAGGCCGAGGATGCCGGTGAGCACCAGGTAGTTGACGACCTGCTTCTTCCTGCCCACCTGCGCGGCGTGCACGCCGAGGGCGACCGTGAGGGAGCTGCCGATGAGGACGGCGGTGTTGATTCCGCCGAGGACCAGGTCCAGCTCGCGGCTGGCGGCGACGAAGCCCTGGCAGTACCACATCCGGTACAGCAGGTAGGCTGCGAACATGCCGCCGAAGAACATGATTTCGGTGACGAGGAACACCCACATCCCGAGGGTCACAGCTTCCTTCTGCTGTGCCATCGTGTCGAAGTGGTGCTGCAGCCGCGGCGAGGCGTGCGCGGCGGCGCCGTGAGTCAGGACCGCTTCAGGCAACCTTGACCTCCTCCGGGTGGCCGTACATGTGCGTGGCCTCGGTTACGACCGGTGTGCGGTCGAAGTTGAACGTGGGCGGCGGCGACGTCGTCTCCCACTCGAGCCCCTTGGCGTCCCACGGGTTGTCGCCGGCCGCCGGGCCGCGGAACCACGACCAGGTCAGGTAGATCATCGGCAGCAGGTAGCCGGCGCCGAGGATGGTCGCGCCGGCCGTCGACATCACGTTCCACAGCTGGAATTCCGGCGGGTAGACCGCGTAGCGGCGCGGCATGCCCAGGTAGCCGACGATGAACTGCGGGAAGAACGTCAGGTTGAAGCCGACGAAGATGATGAGCGCGCTCAGCTTCGACCAGCCCTCCGGATACAGCCGGCCGGTGATCTTCGGCCACCAGTAGTGCAGGCCGCCCAGGTACGCCATCAGCGTGCCGCCGACCATGATGTAGTGGAAGTGCGCGACGACGAAGTAGGTGTCGTGGACGTGCACGTCGAGGCCAACGGCCGCCAGGAAGAGGCCGGTGAGCCCGCCCACCAGGAACAGGCCGACGAAGCCGAAGGCGTAGAGCATCGGCGTCTGGTACGAGATCGACCCCTTGTAGAGCGTCGCCGTCCAGTTGAACGTCTTCACCGCCGAGGGCACGGCGACCAGGTAGCTGATGACCGAGAAGAGCAGCGCCGAGTAGGGCGTCTCGCCGGCCACGAACATGTGGTGGCCCCACACCAGGAAGCCGATGACCGCGATCGCCAGGCTCGAGAACGCCACGAAGCTGTAGCCGAAGATGTTCTTCCGCGCGAAGGCAGCGATGAGCTCCGAGATCACGCCCATGCCCGGCAGCACCATGATGTAGACCGCCGGGTGGCTGTAGAACCAGAACAGGTGCTGGAAGAGCACCGGGTCGCCGCCGATCTTCGGGTCGAAGATGCCGACGCGCAGCACGCGCTCGAAGGCAAGGAGCAGGATCGTGATCGCGACGACCGGCGTGCCGAGGATCATGATCAGGCTGGTCGCGTAGTGCGCCCAGATGAAGAGCGGCAACCGGAACCAGGTCAACCCGGGGGCCCGCATCCGGTGGATCGTCACGATGAAGTTCAGGCCGGTGAGGATCGACGAGAAACCGGAGATGAACACGCCGATGGCGCCGGTCAGCACGCGGCTGTTGCTCGACATCGAGCTGAACGGCGTGTAGAAGGTCCAGCCGGTATCGACGCCGCCGCCGATCAGCGACCCGAGGGCGAAGATCCCGCCGAGCACGTAGATGTACCAGCTCAGGAGGTTGATGCGGGGGAACGCCAGGTCCTTCGCGCCCACCATCAGCGGCACGAGGAAGTTGCCGAGCGTGGCCGGGATCGACGGGATCAGGAAGAAGAACACCATGATCACGCCGTGCATCGTGAACGCGCGGTTGTATTCGTCGGCGCTCATCAGCGCGCCGGCCGGGCTCAGCAGCTGCAGGCGGACCAGCAGCGCGAACAGGCCGCCGAGGAAGAAGAACCCCGTGATCGAGAACAGGTAGAGCAGCCCGATCCGCTTGTGATCGGTGGTGAGCAGCCAGCTCTTGACGCCCTTGGTCTGGTTCAGATAATGGCGGCTGGGCATCGTGGCCGCCGCGTGTGCTGATGTCGTCATAGCGCTCTTCGTCTTCCTACTGCTGCGGCGCGGCGGGCGGCACGGGCGCTGGCGGCGCGGTGGCCGGCGCCGCCGGCGCCGGCTGCAAGGCCGGCATCGACTTGATGTATTCGATCAGCGCCAGCAGCTGCTCTTCGCTGACCTGGCCCTGGAACGTCGGCATCAGCGGCTGGTACCCGGCGACGAGCTTGGCCGTCGGCGTCAGAATCGACTCGCGGATGTACGCCGCGTCGGCGGTGACCGTGTTGCCGTTGGCGAGCGCCACGCGGTGGCCCCACAGCCCGTTGAGCACCGGGCCGCGGCCCTGCGAGTTGGGCTGGTGGCAGGTGATGCACGCCAACTGCGTGAAGAGCTTCTCGCCGCGCTCGGCCAGCGACTCGCCGGGGCTCGCGCCTCCGAGCCACGCCTGGTACTCCTCCTGCGACAGCACGTGCACCTTGCCGATCATCCCGGAATGCTTGGTGCCGCAATACTCCGCGCAGAAGATGTGGAACGTGCCGATCTTGGTCGCGTTGAACCACACCTGCGTGTAGCGGCCGGGGATCGCGTCCATCTTCACGCGGAACGACGGGAAGTAGAGGTCGTGCAGCACGTCCTCGGAGGTCACCAGGATGCGGACCGGGGTGTTCACCGGCACGTGCAGCTCGTTGATCTCGCGCTGGCCCTCGCGATGCTGGAACTTCCACATCCACTGCTTGCCGACCGCGTAGATGTCCAGCGTCTCGTCCGGCACGCGCGCGATGGCGAAGAACACGCTCGCGCCCCACACGAACATGACCATCGCGATCACGAACGGGATGCCGGTCCACAGCAGCTCGAGCGCCAGCGACCCGTGAATCGGCTCGCCGACCTCCGCGTCGTGACGGCGCCGGTACTTGATCGCGAAGAACACGACCATGACGGTGACCATCACCGCGAAAAACGCGCTGACGGCGATCATGAAGAAGTACAGGTTGTCCACCCGTGACGCCACGGTGGAGGCCTGTTCGGGGAACAACGGGATGGTCGGTTCCATGTGTCTTCGCTACGCTCGGTCGTCTCGCACGGCGGTCAGGCGCGCGCGCCGTGCGGCAGCGGGCCCCGTCGGTCCCTGCGCCGCATGATCAGTATGGCCACGCCCATGCCCACGACGGTGAGGATGCCGGCCAGCCGCACGAACGTCATGATCGCCAGGCTGTACTTCCCGCTCTTCGGGTCGTAGTGGAAGCAGGCCAGCAGCAGCTGGTCCACGGGGCTGCCAATCTTCCGGTCGGCCGCGTCGATCAGCGCCAGGCGCAGATCACGCGGCGCGTACTCGATGCCGTAGAAGTAGTGCGACAGCCGGCCGTCTGGCGTCACCACCATGATTCCACTGGCATGCGCGTACTGGTCTACTTCGGCGTTGTAACGCGTAGCGGAACCCGACCTGCCGCGTCAGCTGCGTGATCGAATGCTGGCTCCCGGTCAGGAAGTGCCAGCCCCGCTCGGCGCCCGCGCGCTTGTAGCGCTCGATGTACGTCGCCTTCTTCGCCCGCGCCAGCTCCGGCGTCTCGCCCGGATCGAAGCTCACGGTGACGATGTCGAACTCCTTGCCGACAGTGAAGTTCATCACCGACAACGCGCTCGCCAGCCCGTTGAGCACCTGCGTGCAGAGCATCGGGCACTCGTAGTAGACCAGCGTCAGGATTACCGGACGCTTGCCGAAGTAGTCCCCGAGCCGGACCTCCCGCCCCTGCTCGTCCTTGAACTTCAGCGACAGCGGCAGCGGCTCGTTCAGCTTCTGGTCGAGCCCGATGTCCTGCAGCAGCGTCGGCATCGCGCCGGCCGGCGGCACCGCTTCGGTCAGCCGCTCGGTCGGCGGACGGACCGGTTCCTGCGCGGCCGCGGGAGCGGTCAGCAAGAGCGCCAGTCCGAGTAATGCCCACCGAGAAATACTCATCGTCCCCTGTGTTCCTCCGCTCCGCGACGCGGCCGCGACCCGCGGCTCGAAGCCGCGCCCTCCTAATGTGCCGGCGCGGCCGCAGGCGGTGGCGCCGCCGGCGCTGCAGCCGGTGCCGCGGCCGGAGTCGCCTCCGGCGGCGCGGCGCGGTGCGGCAACCCGCGCTCGGCGAGCAGCTCGATCGCCCGCTCCACCGGAATGCGCACCGTCCCCGCGTTCTTGTCGATCCACGCGTAGCGGTCGAGCATCTGCTCCTGGTCGCGCCGTACCGTCTTCACGTCGTCGAACGGATACGTCTGCAGTCGCGGCGTCGGCGGCAGCGGACGCTCCACGCCCTCGGCGAGCGGATACCGCGGCGCTTTCTCCGTCTGCTCGCGCGCATCGAGGAACTTGTAGAAGCCCACCGTCAGCACCGCCGTGAACAGCGTGAGCACCGTCAGGAACACCGCGAACTTGACCAGCGGTCCGATCTCGGCGTCGGTCTCTTCGTGGCCGACGAAGTCGGCGTCGTGTTCGTTGTGCGCGCTCATAATCTGCCTTCAGCCCTCGGATTCCGAAGTCCCAATCCGCAACCGTCAACCCTCAACCTGCAACCGTCAACTCAGTGATCGGCCCCCGCCGCGATGGCCTCCTCGAGCGTCGGCTCGGTCACCGGCAGCAGCGGCCGCGTGCCGAGCTGCCACAGGAACAGCGCCACCCAGACGCCGCCGAGCGCGATTGGCGCGACGACGTCGAGCCAGTGCACCGACAGCAGCGGCTGCCCGTGCTCGGGCCCGATCAGCCAGAACAGGTCCACGAAGCGCATGACGATGACGAGGACGGCGATGGCGGCGACGCTCGTGCCGGCGCGCTTCAAATCGCGATTGAGCAGCAGCAGGTACGGCAGCGCGAAGTGCCCGACGATCACCAGGATGCTCACCCAGCCCCAGCCGCCGGTCATGCGGGCCATGTACCAGGGAATTTCCTCGGGCAGGTTGCCCGCCCAGATGATCAGGAACTGCGAGAAGCTGAAGTAGGCCCACAGCATCACGAAGGCGAGCATCAGCTTGCCAAGGTCGTGCAGGTGGTTCGGGCCGATGACCTTCGAGAGCGGCTCGGTGCGGGCCAGCAGCACGATCACGGCAACGGTGAACGCCATCGACGACAGGCCCTGGCCGCCCATGAAGAGGATGCCGTAAATCGTCGAGAACCAGTGCGGGTCGATGGACATCATCCAGTCCACCGACATGAAGAAGATCGTCAGCGCGTAGAGGACGAGTCCGCCGCCGCTCAGCCGCTGCATCTTGAGAGCGCGCTTCTCGTCGTAGCCGCGGTCCTGCTGCAGCGACCACCCCGACAGCGTGTACGCCAGCAGCGTCCACAGCACGAAGTAGATCGCCGCTCGGATGTAGAAGGCCGACACGTTGAGGTACGGCTGCTTGAACTGCAGCACCTTGTCGGCCGCCACTACCTCGGGCCGCGCCCACACGTACAGATCGTGGACGCCGAAGGCGATGGGCAGGAACAGCAGCGCCATGAACGGCACGGTGCGGCTCGACGCCTCGAATACGCGGCGCGTCACGACGCCCCACGCGCCGCCAGAGAGATGGTGGATCATCGACCAGGCGAGCGATCCCAGCGCGACGCCGACCCAGAAGACGAACGCCATCAGGTACGCGCGATAGAAATGGTGCGCGCTGGCGAAATACCCCACCGCCAGCAGCCCCAGCCCGATCACGCCGACGCCCAGCGCGAGACGCTGGACGCTGGCTACCCGGGCCGGCACGGAATAGGACGAGTCGCTCATCAGCCTTCAGCCTTCAGTCCTCGGCCTTCAATGGCCGGAGCCATGCGAGGGGGCCGGCTTGGCCGGCGCCTCCGTCTCTGGCTTGTCCAGATCGGCAACCTTGTCGTGCGGGACGTCGGCGACGGTCGCGCGCTGGCTCAACTGAAGCGCACGGATGTACGCGGCAATGGCCCAGCGATCCTTCACCTCCACCTGCGCGCGGTAGTCCTGCATCACGCCGAGGCCGTTGCTCATCACGTCGAAGTAGTGGCCGACGGGCGAGCTGCGCTGCCGTTCGTCATGGAACGACGGCGGCGGCCGCAGGCCGCGCTGGACGATCATGCCGTTGCCGCTGCCGGTCGTGCCGTGGCATGGCGTGCAGAATGCGTTGAACCGCTGCTGTCCGCGCTCCAGCACTTCGCGGGTGACGGGGAACGGAAACTGGTCCACCAGCTGGCCGTCCACCTTGCCCGTGGTGAGCAGCTCGTCGTCGTTCAGCCAGCCGCGCGCGACCGTGCCCTCGACCAGCGGCCTGCCGCCACGGCCGTCCGCGAACGCGTCGGTCGCCTCGAACGCCTCGACGCGCGGCGCGTCGTGCATGTCCTGGCGGCAGGCCGCGCCGGTCACGGCGAGCGCCAGCGCCGCAGGCAACAGCAGCGCGGCCCTGAAGGACCGCGACCATGTGGCGGGGCTGAAGCCCCGCCGCCACGACAGACGAGAGACCAGGCTACGCGGCAATGTCGGACACTCCCAGCGGATGCAGTCCCTCGAGGAACGCCCGCGTCCCGGCGAGGTCGAACTTCGGATCCGCCGACTCGATGCTCAGGAAGAACCGATCCGCCGACGCGTTGGTGAACTGCGGCACGTTGAACACCGGGTGGTACGGCCGCGGCAGCCCGTTGAGCGCGATCATGCCGACGACGGCAGTGAGGGCGGCCAGCAGGATCGTCGTCTCGTAGGCCGGGATGATGAACGCCGGCCAACTCGCCAGCGGGCGCCCGCCGATGTTGAGCGGGTACTCGACGGCCGCCGCCCAGGTACCTGCAGCCCGAAGCCACCGAACATCCCCGTAAGCCCGCCGCCCAACACCAGCCACGGCAGCCCGGTCCGCCGCAGCTTCAGCGCGTCGTCCAGCTGGTGGATGGGAAACGGCGTGTACGCGTCGATCTTCGTGAAGCCAGCCTCGCGCGTCTTGCGCGCCGCGGCGACGATCGCCGTGGCCGAGTCGAACTCGGCGAGCAGGCCGAAAAGTTTCGGAGCCGTGTCGTCCTGATGCATCGTCGCACCGCCCTAGTGGGCTTCCTCCGACTTGACCTTCGCCGGCGGGATGATCGTCCGCATCTCGAACATCGAGATCATCGGGACGAACCGCAGGAAGAGGAACAGCAGCCACGTGAACAGGCCGAGCGTGCCGATGTAGGTCATCCAGTCCCACATCGTTCCGGAATACATGCCCCAGGCCGAGGGCAGGAAATCGCGCGCCAGGCTCGTGACGATGATCACGAAGCGCTCGAGCCACATCCCGATGTTCACGATGATCGAGATCATGAAGAGCAGCGGGATGTGCATCCGCACCTTCTTGAACCACAGAAGCTGCGGGATGATGCCGTTGCAGAGGATGAGGGTCCAGTACATGTACCAGTACGGGCCGGTCATCCGGTTGGCGATCATGAAGCCTTCCCACGAACTGGCGCTGTACCAGGCCATGAACGCTTCGACCGCGTAGCCGTAGAACACGATGAGGCCGGTCGCGAGCATGACCTTCGCCATGTTCTGGATGTGCCGCATCGTGATGAAGTCTTCCATGCCGTAGTAGGCACGGATCGGGATCGCAAGGGTCAGCACCATCGCGAAGCCGGAGTAGATGGCGCCGGCGACGAAGTACGGCGGGAAGACCGTGGCGTGCCAGCCAGGCAGGAGCGACACCGCGAAGTCGAAGCTCACGACCGTGTGGACGGAGAGGACCAGCGGCGTCGACAGGCCCGCCAGCAGCAGCGACGCGATCTCATAGCGCTGCCAGTGCTTCGCCGATCCGCGCCAGCCGAGCGCGAAGACGCCGTAGATCCGCTTGACGATCAGGCTCTGCGCGCGATCGCGCATCGTTGCCAGGTCCGGGATGAGCCCGACGTACCAGAAGAGCACCGACACCGTCGCGTAAGTGGAGACCGCGAAGACGTCCCAGATCAGCGGGCTCTTGAAGTTGGGCCACAGGCCCATCACGTTCGGATACGGGAACAGCCAGTAGGCGGCCAGCCACGGACGGCCGGTGTGGAAGACCGGGAACACGGCCGCGCACATGACCGCGAAGATCGTCATCGCCTCGGCGAAGCGGCTGATCGACATGCGCCACTTCTGGCGGAAGAGCAGCAGGATGGCCGAGATGAGCGTCCCGGCGTGGCCGATGCCGATCCACCAGACGAAGTTGATGATGTCGAAGCCCCAGCCGACGGGGATGTTGATGCCCCACAGCCCGACGCCCTTCACCAGGACCGCGGTGAGGGCGAACAGGAACATCTGCACGACGCCGAAAGCGAGCAGGAAGCCGATCAGCCAGCCGGGCCGCAGCCCAGGGGTCAGGATCGCCGAGCTGATCTTCGACGTGATCGAGCCGAACGAGTGGCCGGGCTCGACGACGTCTGAAACGGGCGTCCGCGCCATCCCGGCTGCCGGAGTGGCCGCGTGCGAGTCCATCGGAGAGTGACGGTCTGCCATCGGCTACTTCTCTCGGTGCGTCATGCTGTTGGTCTCGGTGACGTCGGCCGGCGGCACGCTCGGCGGCAGGCCGATCTGCGGCTCGCGATGCCCGCCAGCCGGGACCAGTGCGGGGTTCGGATTCTTGATCGCCGCCAGGTACGTCGTCCGGGGACGCGTGTTGAGGTCAGCGAGCAGCTGGTAGTTGTGCGCCTCGGCCCGCAGCTGCGACACGCGGCTGTTCGGGTCGTTGATGTCGCCGAAGACGATCGCGTCGGTCGGGCACGCCTGCTGGCACGCCGTCTTGATGTCGCCGTCGCGCACCTTGCGGTCCTGCAACTTGGCGTCCTGCCGCGCCTCGTTGATGCGCTGCACGCAGTAGGTGCACTTCTCCATCACGCCGCGGCTGCGGACCGACACGTCCGGGTTGCGCTGCAGCTTGAAGCTCGGCGTGTTCCAGTCCTGGTAAAGGAGGAAGTTGAAGCGCCGGACCTTGTAGGGGCAGTTGTGCGAGCAGTACCGCGTGCCGACGCAGCGGTTGTAGACCATGTCGTTCAGGCCTTCGTCGCTGTGGACCGTGGCGGCGACCGGGCACACGACCTCGCACGGCGCGTTCTCGCACTGCTGGCAGAGCATCGGCTGGTGGTAGACCGACGGGTTCTCCGGATCGCCCTCGAAGTAGCGGTCGATGCGGATCCAGTGCATCTCGCGGCCGCGGAGCACCTGCTCCTTGCCGATCACCGGGATGTTGTTCTCGGCGACGCACGCGACCACGCACGCGGTGCAGCCCGTGCACACGGTCTGGTCGATGGCCATGCCCCACGAATAGCCTTCGTACTTGTAGGGCGGATAGAGGGTCATCTCGGGCCCCGGCGTGTGCGCCATGTGCTGCACGAATGCCGGGTCGTGATGGAACTCCTCGATCGTGCCGGCGCGCACGATGGCGCGGCCCTCCATCGAGTGATGGCCCTGCGTCGAGGCCAGCAGGATCGACTCACCGGTCTTGCGCACGTCGGCGCCGGCAAACGCCAGGGCCGCGGTCGTCCGCAGCTGGTAGCCGTCGTAGCCGACGTTGGTGCCGATGCGGCCGGCGCGGGTCCGGCCGTAGCCGTAGTAAACCGTCACGGCGTTGGGCACGTGGCCGGGCTGAATCCACGCCGGGCCCGACACCGAGCGGCCGCCGGCGGCCACGGCCACGTAGTCGCCGTTGCCGACGCCCAGCCGCTGGGCGGTAGCCGGCGACATGAGCACGGCGTTGTCCCAGGTGAGCTTGGTCAGCGGCTTCGGCGTCTCCTGCAGCCAGCCGTTGTTGGCGAAGCGCCCGTCGTGAATCGTCGGATCGGGCGCAAACGCAATCTCGAACGCGCCGGCGGGTGATTGCGCCGGCGGTGGCGGCACCTGCGGCGCGCCGACGGCCTTGGGCTCCGGCGCGGTCCCCGGGATCACGCCGTCGTGCACCGCCTTGCGCCACGCCTTGTCGAAGACCTGGCCGGCAAACGCCGGCTGCCCCTGCCAGTGCTCGCGTACGACGTCGTAGCCTTCTCGATCCGGCCGATTGCTGAACACCGCGACGACTTCGTGGAACGACTTGCCGCGATAGAGCGGCGCGATGAGCGGCTGGACGATCGACACGGTGCCGTCGTGGGCGCGCGCGTCGCTCCACTCCTCGAGGAAGTGCGTGCCGTTGATGTGCCAGTGGCACTGGGCCGCCGTCTCATCGTCGAAGAGCCCGGCGTGGACGCGCGTGCGCGCCTTGCGCAGCGCCTCGCCGAACTTCAGATCGGCCGGGGCCGTGAAGACCGGGTTGCCGCCGAGAATGACCAGCAGCCGCACGGTCCCGGCGTTGAGGTCGGCGACGAGAGACTTCAGCCCGTCCACCTGCGAGGTGGCATCCGGCGTCAGCGGATCGGTGACGACGACGGTGGCGCCGATGTTGCCGAGCGCGTGGTTGATGGCGTGCGCGACGGCGTGGACGGCTGCCGGCTGGCGCGCGCCGACGGCAACCACGCCACGGCCGCGGGCCGCGAGCAGATCCTTCACCGCGGCGGCGACGAAGCCGTCGAGTTCCTTCGAACCGACCGATCCAGCCGCTCCGCCCTGCACGCCGGCGAGGATCGCGCGCGCGAGCGCGTCCACCTGGCTGGCCTTGATCGGCTGGCGGTGATCGGCGATCGATCCGGTCGGCGTCGGCGTCGGCTCGGCGACGTAGAGCCGGTTCATCTCGGCCTTCGCGCGGCGCACGCGGCGGCCCGACGCGAAGTCGCGCGCGTACCGGACGTTGCCCGGCGTCCCGGCGCCGAAAAGGTCGGCGTCGAGCGCGACGATGGCCTGCGCCTGATCGAGCTTGTAGTGCACGTGGACCGGGGCACCGAAGGCGAGCTGCCCGCCCTGGTGGACGCCATCGGGCGAGACCGGATCGTACTGGTGCCACTTCGCCCCGGGATGCGCCGCGAGGATCGCCGCAAACTGCGCCGCCAGTGTCGGCGAGGTCGTCGTCTCGGAGAGGAAGTGCACGCCGGCGCCGCCGCCGGTTGCCGCCACTTCGGCGGCGATGACGCGCATCGCCGTCACGAAGCTGCCCCAGGGGCGCACTTCGCCGAGGTACGTGATCGCGCGGGTGCGATCCGGGTCGTACAGCGTGAGGATGGAGGCCTGCGTCAGCAGGTCCGTCGCGCCAAGGCTGCTGGGATGTTCCGGGTTGCCTTCGAGCTTGGTGGGCCGCCCTTCGTGGCTCTCGGCGAGCACGCCCGTCGCGATCCCGCCGAGCGTCATCGCCGTCGCGAAGTACAGCGCCTTGCCCGGAATCACTTCCTCGGGCTGGCGGACGTAGGGCACCAACAGCTCGTCGGGCTGGCGCGTGCAGGCGGTGGCGCCGGCCAGGGCCATCGACGCGCCCATGAGCTTCAGGAAGCCACGCCGGCCCCTGGGGTCGAGCCATTCGGAGGCCTGCGCCGGGAACTCGCGCTGGACCAGCGCCTTGAACGACGGGCTGTCGGCCAGCTCCTCGAGGCTCTGCCAGTACTGCTTTCCCTCGGTGCCGGCGAGCCGGGCACGAATCGAGGCCAGAATCGATCGTCTTGTCGTCGCTCATGTGAGGTGTCGTGCGTGTTGCTGCTCCCGGGGGCATCCCGCGGGGTCAGCGCTCCTGCCGCGTCGTGTCCACGCTGCTGCTTACCGGTGGCACGTCGAGCAGGATGTCAGCGACTGAATGTCGTATTCCTTCACCAGACGGCGGCCGAGCTCGAGCTGATTGGCCGGCGGCTGGTAGTCCATCTGAAACACCGCCTCGCGCGGCCGCACGTACTTCTCCGGGTTGCGGTGGCAGTCGAGGCACCACTCCATCTGCAGCGTGTTCTCCTGGTACATGAGCGGCATGCGGTCGACGCGGCCATGACAGGTCGCGCAGCCGACGCCCTTCTTCACGTGCACGCTGTGATTGAAGTAGGCGAAGTCGGGGAGGTCGTGCACGCGGAGCCACTTGATCGGCTTGTCGTCGCGGAAGCTGGCGCGGACGACCTCGAGATACGGGCTGGTGTTCCAGATCTGCGAGTGGCAGTTCATGCAGGTCTTGGTCGGCGGGATGCCGGCCGAGGCCGCCTTCTCCACGCTGCTGTGACAATAACGGCAGTCGATGCCGAGGCCGCCGGCGTGATGCTGGTGGCTGAACTGCACGGGCTGTTCGCGCACGGTCTCGGCGCGCGTCATGTACGGCGAGCGGGCCAGCCAATCGAGCGTCAGGCCGAGCGCGGCGAGCAACAGCACCAGTGCCACGATGCTCCCGCGGGCATAGCTGTTGGCACTGGGGGGAAGATCTGCGACATCTTCTCGATCTTTGGTCCTGGGTTCACCGCCGGCCGGCCCGGGGCCCCCGGCGCGGGCGAGGAGAGCACGCGAACACGGACTCACTGATGGCTGCCGAGCGGGACGGGGTCGAGCCGACCCCCGGAATTGGGGCAGACACGCAAGCGACGCGCTCGCGTCCGACGGCAATGAGAAGTATCAAAGTGATGAGGTATTGGTCAAGGTCGCAGGCGGTCGCATCCTGGCCATCTGCCGCCGGCGGCGGCCTTTCTATTCGTGTAGTCTGCTCAGGCTGAACCATGGATGCGATTGCGCTGGACCACGTCACCAAACGATTCGGAACCCACGCCGCGGTGGACGATCTCTCGCTGACCGTGCCGGCAGGCTCGGTCTACGGGTTCATCGGGCCGAACGGATCGGGCAAGACCACGACGATCCGGATGATCCTCAACATTCTCCTGCCCGACGCCGGGCGGATCGCGGTCTTCGGCGATCACCGGACCGACATCGCGCGCGACAAAATAGGGTATTTACCAGAAGAACGCGGGCTCTACAAGAAGATGAAGGTCCAGCGCCTGCTGAGATACTACGGGCGGCTCAAGGGTAAACCACTGAGCACACTGGATAAAAATATCAATAGGTGGATTGACCGAATGGGGCTGCGTCCATGGCTGGACAAGCCCGTCGAAGCGCTGTCCAAGGGCATGGCGCAGAAGGTCCAGTTCATCGCCGCCGTGGTCGCCGAGCCCGACCTGCTCATCCTCGACGAGCCCTTCACCGGACTGGACCCGGTCAACGCCGAAGTCCTGAAGGACGCCATCCTCGAAGTCCGCCGCGCCGGCACGACCATCGTCTTCAGCACGCACGACATGGGCGTGGCCGAGCGGATGTGCGATCGGATCTTCATGATCTTCCGCGGCCGCAAAGTCCTGGACGGCACGCTCGCCGAAATCCAGGCGGCCTACGGCGCCGATACGGTCCGGCTGCGCGTCGACGGCGGCGCGGCGCTGCTGCGCTCGCTGCCCGGCATCACCACGGTGAACGACTACGGCCAGCTGCAGGAGATCCGCTTCCCCGGCGACCCGCAGCAGCTGCTCACCACGCTGGTGGCGCGGACCCGTGTGCAGCACTTCGAGGTGACGCACCCCTCGCTGCACGACATCTTCGTGCGCATCGCCCGTCCGACCCCCGAAGAGCTCGTCCAGGAGACGCCCCATGCGTAAGGTCCTGACCGTCGCCGCCTCCGAGTTCGTCACGGCGGTGCGCGCCAAGGGGTTCCTGATCGGCATCTTCTTCATGCCGATCCTGTTCGGCGGCGCCATGGCCATGCAGAAGGCCGTCGACCGGCAGGTGGACGCCGCTCCCCGCGTCATCGCGGTCATCGACGACTCCGGGGCGCTGGCCGGGCCCCTGAAGGAGGCATCCGAGGCCTGGAATCGCGGCGAGCGCGATCTGGGGCCGCCGAAGGCCGACGGCCCCAAATTCGTCGTCGAGCGCATCGACGCCGCCGGCCGCGACCGGCAGCAGCTGCGCCTCGAGCTCTCCGGCCGCGTGCGCCGCGAAGAGCTCTTTGCCTTTGCGGAACTGCCGGCGGGTCTCCTCGCCCCCAACACGCCGGAGAAGATCCGGTACTACTCGGCGACGCCGGCGTACGGCGAGCTCCCCTCCTGGCTGCACCGCTCGGTGATGAAGGAAGTCGTGAAGCGACGCTTCGCCGACGCCGACGTCAGCCCCATCGTCGTCGCGGCACTGATTCAGCCGCTGGCGATCGAAGAACTGGGCCTGCTCGACCGCACGCGCGACGGCGGCGTCACGCCCCGCGCAGACAGTGGACAAGATACGCACGGTTGGCGTCCCCGTCAGCTTCATGTTCGTGCTCTTCCTGATCGTGATGACGACGACGCCGCAGCTGCTGAACAGCGTGCTCGAGGAGAAGATGAGCCGCATCAGCGAGGTGCTGCTCGGATCGGTGACGCCGTTTCAGCTGATGCTCGGCAAGCTCCTGGCGAGCACCGCCGTGTCGGGCGTGCTGACGCTGGTGTATCTCACAGGCGCCGCTTACACGGCGCGGCGCTGGGGCTACCTCGACGTCATCGACCTGCGCATGCTCGCGTGGTTCGTCCTGTTCCTGCTGCTCGCCGTCACCTTCTACGGCTCGATGTTCATCGCGATCGGCTCGGCCTGTTCGGACCTGAAGGACGCGCAGAACCTGATGACGCCGGCGATGATGCTGATCCTGGTGCCGGCGCTGATGTGGCCCGCCGTCACGCGCGCGCCGCAGAGCATGATCGCCGTGGCGGCATCGCTCTTCCCACCCTCCACGCCGTTCCTCATGCTGCTGCGCCTGGCGCTCGAGGAACGCCCGCCGGTCTGGCAGGTCGCGCTCAGCGTCGTGCTGACCGTCGCCGCCACCGTCCTCGTCGTGTTCGCCGCCGGCAAGATCGTCCGCACCGGCCTGCTCATGCAGGGCAAGGGGATCACGTTCGGGGAACTTCGTCCGCTGGGTGAGGGCGTAGGGAGTTGACGATTGCGGATTGACGATTGACGATTAGGGCTGTCGGCCGCGCTTCGTGCGCGCCATCGAGGAGCCGTCATGACATGGAGCGGGACGATGCGACCAGGCCCCTGCCCCCACTGCGAGAGCACCGAACAGTACGCGAGCAAGGAAGTCGGCGCCGGTGGCGGCGATGGGCCGAACTACCTGCCCGGCCTCGGCAAGTGGTACGCCGCCGCCAAGTTCACCGTCGTCGTGTGCAAGCGTTGTGGCTTCACGCGATTCTTCGCGTCGGAGGAAGCACGCGCGAAGCTGGCCGACGCCGGCGAGACCTGGACGCGCGTCAGTTGACGACCGCGATTTCGAAGCGCGGTCCGCGGCGGACCAGGCGCGTTTCAACATCGGAGGGGTTGCCATGGCTATCACCGGCGCGCATGTCCTGCTCTATTCGTCTGCCGCAGAGGAATTACGCAAGGTGCTGCGGGACGTCTTCAACTGGAAGTTCGTCGATGCCGGCGATGGCTGGCTGATCTTCGCGCTCCCGCCCGCCGAGCTCGGCGTGCACCCGGCCGAAGGTCCGACGTTTGAAGCCGGGACGCGCCATCAGTTTTCGCTGATGTGCGACGACATCACCGCAACCGTGCGCGAGCTGCGGGCGAAAGGGATCGAGGTCCGGGGCGAGCCCGAGGACGAAGGCTGGGGCATCAGCGTCGTGCTCGCCCTTCCGGGTGGTGTGGAGGTCCAGCTCTACGAACCCCGGCACGCCGTCGCGGCTGCAATTCCTCCCAGCGGGAGCGCGTAGTGTGCAAGCGACTGGTCTGCGATAGACTCGATTCATGCGCTCCATCGCCCTGTCCCTGACCATCGCCCTGGCAGCTGCCGTCGCGCCCGCGGCGCAGATTGCCACGCCGATTACCGTCTACAAGTCCCCGACCTGCGGCTGCTGCGGCAAGTGGGTCGAACACATGAAGAAGGCCGGCTTCAACCCGCAGGTCAACGACCTGCCGAACGTCGCGCCGATCAAGCAGGCCGCCGGTGTGCCGGCCGAGCTGCAGTCGTGCCACACGTCCACGGTCGAGGGCTACACGATCGAGGGGCACGTGCCGGCAGACGTCATTCGCCAGCTGCTGAAGGAGAAGCCGAAGGTCGCCGGCATCGCGGTGCCCGGCATGCCCATCGGCTCGCCCGGCATGGAGCAGGGCGACCGGCAGGACAAGTACAACATCGTCGCCTTCGGCAAGGACGGCAGCCAGAAGGTCTACGCCTCGCGGTAGCCTCCAGGTGAGCGCCGTTCCCGTCGCGCTTCTGTGGGTGGTCGGCGCGATCGCCTCTTCGAACGCCACACCCGTGACCGATCCCCACAGCTACGCCAGGCCCGCCGAGGCGCGCGTGACCTCGGTCGGGCTCGACCTTCGCGCCGACTTCACGCGCAAGGTCCTGGAAGGCACCGCGACCCTCGCGGTCGAGGCCGCTCCCGGCGCGCGCGAGCTGGTGCTCGACACGCGCGGCCTCGAGATCCAGGGCGTCACCGATGCGTCCGGCGCGCCCGCTGACGCACGCGCTGGGCGCGCCCGACCCGCTGCTCGGGCGCGCGCTGACGGTGGCGCTGCCCGCGACCAGCCGCACGGTCGTCGTGCGCTACCGCACGTCCCCCGACGCCGAGGCCCTGCAGTGGCTGTCGCCGCAGCAGACCGCGGGAGGCACGCATCCGTATCTCTTCTCCCAGGGTCAGGCCATACTCACGCGCACCTGGATTCCGACGCAGGACAGTCCAGGCATCCGCCAGACCTACCGCGCCCGCATCGTGGTCCCGGCGCCGCTCCGCGCCGTGATGAGCGCCGAGGCCCGCACTCCCGACGGCACGCCCGTCAGAGGGCGGCCGTGCGTTCGAGTTCGCCCTCGACCAGCCGGTGCCGCCCTACCTGTTCGCGATCGCCATCGGCGACATCGCGTTCAAGCCCGTCGGCCGGCGGTCGGGCGTGTACGCCGAGCCGTCGGTCGTGGAACGGGCGGCATCGGAGTTCGCCGACCTCGAGAAGATGATCGAGGCGGCCGAGGCGCTTGGCGGGCCGTACCGGTGGGGCCGCTACGACGTGCTGGTGCTGCCGCCGTCGTTCCCGTTCGGCGGCATGGAGAACCCGCGCGTCACCTTCGCCACGCCGACGATCCTGGCCGGCGACCGGTCGCTCACCTCCCTCATCGCGCACGAGCTCGCGCATTCCTGGTCCGGAAACCTCGTGACCAACGCGACGTGGCGCGACTTCTGGCTCAACGAGGGGTTCACGACCTACTTCGAGAACCGGATCATGGAGCAGCTCTACGGCGTCGAGCGCGCGCGCATGCTCGAAGTGCTGGGCCGCCGCGAGCTCGCCAGCGAGCTGGAATCACTGAAGGACAAGCCGGGCGACCAGGTGCTCCACATCGACCTCACCGGCCGCAACCCGGACGATGGCGTGACGGCGATTGCGTATGACAAGGGCGCCGCGTTCGTGCGGATGATCGAGGCGACGGTCGGGCGCGAACGCTTCGACCCCTGGCTCCGCGGCTACTTCGACCGCCACGCGTTCACGTCGCTGACGACCGAGGAGTTCCTGCAGGACCTGCGCGCCAACCTGATTGCCGGCGACGCGTCGCTCGAGAAGCAGCCTGCTCCTCGATCGGTGGCTCGAACAGCCCGGACTGCCGCCCAACGCCACGACGCCGACCTCGGAGGCCTTCACGAAGGTCGAAGGCCAGGTCGCGCGCTTCGTGTCGGGCTCGCCGGCCTCGAGCCTGGTCACCGGCGGATGGACGACCCAGGAATGGCAGCACTTCGTCGGATCGCTGCCGCAGTCGCTGACCGCCGTGCAGCTGACGGACCTCGATCGGGCGTTCGGGTTCAGCAGGAGCGGCAACAGCGAAGTGCTTTTCGCCTGGCTGCGGATCGCCATCCGGCACCGCTACGAGCCTGCCATGCCAGCGCTCGAGCATTTCCTGACCTCGCAGGGCCGCCGCAAGTTCCTGAAGCCGCTGTACGAAGACCTGATGGCGACCGACTGGGGCAAACAGGAAGCCCGGCGCGTCTACGCACGCGCCCGTCCGACCTATCACGCCGTCTCCACCGGCACGCTCGACGCCATCGTCGGCCGCTGACGCCGTTGTGAAGCGGCGTGCGGTCGCGTGCAGGCCGCAAAATTCGCGACGACTCCGTAATCTTCCCGGGATTTCCAGCCGATAGCCATGCCGTGAGCAAAGCCTCGGGCGGACCGGCTATGGGCGTGGACATGCCCGTCGAAGCGGAGCCGCATCTCCGCGCCGTCCTCGAGACGCAGCCGGTCGTCATTTCCAGAATTGCCGGCGATGGCACATTCCTGGCCGTCAACGAGGCCGGCCTGTCCATGCTGGGCGCCCAGGCGCTCGACCAGGTCCTGGGCACGTCGCTGACGACGATGGTGCCGCCGGAGGAGAGCAAGGGCTGCCTCGGGTTTCTCGAGCGGGTCATCGGTGGACACCGCGGCTCCTTCGAAGTCGATCTGCTCAGCCTCACCGGCTCCCGCCTCACGCTGGAACTGCACGGCAGCGCGCATCCGGGCGCGCCGGACGGGATCACGTCGGCGCTCGTCTCGTTTCGCGACGTCACCGAGTCGCGGCGCCTCGAAGAGTCGCTGGTCGAGGCCGCGGCGCGGCAATCCGAACAGGAAGCGGCACACGACGCCGAGCGCAGCCGGCTGCTGTCGGAGATCGAGCTGGCGCGAAAGACGCCGTCCGATCAGTTCTCGCAGGACGACCAGCTCACGGAGTCTGGAGCGCCGGCTGGCGGAGCTCCACGAAGAGCGTTCGTCGCTGCTCGCCGCCCACGCAGAGGAAGTCGCGCGGCTGCAGGACGCGCTGGCCGACGAGCGACGGCAGTCCGAGAGCAGTGCCGCCGCCGTGTCGCAGCTCGACTCGAGCGCGCAGCAGCTCGCCGAGCTGCGCGAACGCCACGACGCGCTCGAATCCGAACGGCAGCAACTGCTCGAAATGGCCGGGCTGCTGCGCAGCGAGGCCGAGGCGCGCCAGCAGACCGTTCACGAGCTCACCGACCGGCTCGAGGCGCTCGAGTCCGAGCGGCAACAGGCGCTCGAAGGGTCGAACGCGCTGCGCCTCGAGCTCGACGAGCGCCAGGCACAGGTCGCCAGCCTGACGTCCCGCCTCGAGCACATCGAGGCCGAGCACCGGAGCGCGAGCGAGACCAGCGCGCACGTCCAGCGCGAGCTGGAGTCGCGGACGTCACTGGCCAACGAGCTGGTGGCCCGAATCGAGCAGCTCGAATCGGAGTACACGGCGCTGCGCGAGAGCTCGGAATCGAGCCTGCAGGCGCAGCAGGAGCGCTACGCGACCGACACCGACGCGCTGCGCACGGCGCTCAACGACTCCCTGGGCGAGCAGGCGCGGCTGGCCGAAGCCATGCGCGCCGCGGAAGAGGACGCGAGCCAGAAGGCGGTCTACGCCGAGACGCTCGAACAGGCGCACAACGCCCGCGTCGACGCGATGAACGCGGAGCATGCGACGCGCGTGAGCGAGCTGGAAGCGGCAAACGCGTCGCGCGTCGCGGAGGTCGAGGCGCTGGTTGCGGCGCGCCAGGCGGAACTCGAGTCCGCCCGTGCCGCGGCGGAGATGCGTGTCGCCGAGCTCGAGGCGACCTACACCGCGCAGATCGCGCAGCTCGAGGCGGCACGCGCGACGCTGGTCGCCGAGTCCGAGGCGGCGCTTGCGGCGGCGGCGGAGCGGACCGAGTCGGCGCTGGCCGCCATCCAGCGGGCGGAGGAGACCTTCGGCAGCGAACGGCAGCGCCTCGAGGACGCGCTCCTGGCGGCGGTGGACGGAGAGAAGGCCGCCAGGCAGGCGCTGGCCGCCGAGGTCGCGACGCGCGCCGTCGCCGAGCGCAGCCACAAGCAGATGCTGCAGGCCTTCGAGCGCTTCGCGAAGGACGCCGGCGTCTCGGTGGGAAACATCGGGTCTCCCGCCCCGGCGCCGAAGGCGGTTACGACCACCCGCGAACTGGCGGAGCGGCTGAACGTGGATCTGCCGCGCCGGCTGGGCGACGGCCTGTCGATGTCGCTGCTGGCCGCAAGCGCCGATGCGGTGGTCACAATGGACGGTCAGGCGGTGGCGGACGCGATTGGCGTCTTCGCCGACAGCCGGCGCATGTCGATGTTGAGCGGCGCCGTCACGGTGGAGCTGGCCGAGGTGATCATCGACGACAGCGTCGGCGGCCTGCGCGGCATGTCGCCGGGTCCCTACGTGCTGGTCGTGATGAACGTCGATGGGCCAGGGGCGCAGCAGGGATTCCCGGCGGAGATCTACGACACGGCCGACCCGCGCGGCTGGCGTGAGCTGAAGGCCGAGCTCCAGTCGGCGCGCAGCGCCATCGTCGCCAGCGGCGGGCAAGTGTGGCTGACGCGCGAGGGCGCGTCGATTCTGATCGTCGAGTTCTACCTGCCTCGCGAGGCGTGAGTCCGATGGCCGACCCGAAAGCCGAAGCCTCCGTCGTCGAGTCCAACCGCAGGGTCGATCCGCGGTACCCGGCCTCTGCCATCCCCGCGATCACGGGCACGCGGTTGTCGCCTGGAGAGGCAGTGACGCTGGTGAACATCTCGGCCAGCGGCGTGCTGGTCGAGGGCAAGACGCGGTTCGTGCCCGGCACGCGCGTGACGGTGCACTTTGAAGGCGCCATCAAGCCCAATCAGATGAAGGCGCGCGTCGTCCGCTGCCAGGTGTCGGCGATTGGCGGCGGCGGGTCGCTCCAGTATCAGTCCGCGATCGCGTTTGAAGGGCGGATGGATCTTCCGGTCGAGGAGGCGTCGCTGCCGCATCCGGCTCCGCCGGTCGAGGAGCCGCCGCCACCGCCAAAGAAGGGCAAGGCCGCCGCGCCGCCGCCGCCCGAACCGGCGCGCATTCAGAACCGCTGGTAGAGGTGCCGCGCCAGGATGGCGGCGTCGACGCGGTGGACCAGCAGCCGGTCGGCATCAGCCGCGGCCGCGGTGAACGAGCGCCCGGTCGAGCGGGCGATTCGAGGCGGCGGACTGGCGCGCGCATTCCACACGCAGCACGGCATAGGCGGCTTCGAGAGAGCGCACCCAGGCCGTGGCGCTGGCGGCGTGGTACCCGGTCCAGTTCGCGATCGCGCGCGCGGCCAGGAATCGGCCGACCGCCCGATCGAGCGCGTGCCAGCCTGACACGACCAGATCGCCATCGATGGCTTCTCGATGTGCGGGAGCCGGTTGGACCGCCAACCCATCCGGGACCGACTGCCGTACGAGCGCGTCCAGCCGTTCGATCCCGGGTACGTCCGCGTCCTCTGCGGCCGAGAGCGCGTCGTCGATCGCGAGTTCGACCTCCTCCTCGAGCGCCGGGCCTGCCGACGGCCGCCAGCCTTCCAGCCGCGCCGCGGCGATCCGGAGCGCGTGCAGGGCACGCTCGGGCGATCCTCGATCGAGGGCGCGTCGCACGCCGTCCTCCCATCGGGCGAGCGCGGGCCAGTCCCACAGCACCTGCGCGCTCAGTTGTGGCGGCAAGGCGTCACGCGCATCGAGCCCCTCCCACTGCAGGTCGGGCGTCAGCAAAGGGCCCTCGCTGACGAGTGCGAAGGGGTCGTCGCAATCGGCAAACAGCAGGCTCGCGGCGGTCGGGCACACGTGCGACAGGCTCACGAACACCCCTCGCGGGTCCATCGTCACGACACGCGGGAAATGCTGGCACGCGGAGGGAAGCCGCTGGTGCCCGCGCTGGCGCTGAATCGCGCACAGCCGTCCGCGATCAGGCTCGAAGAACACACATTGGCAGCCGATCCTGCCGGCGACGACAGGCTCGCCATGAGGAAGCCCGGCCGCGGCCACGAACCGCGGCACGTCGGCAGGAGCGTCGACGGTCAGCGCGCCCGACCGAATGTCGTCGGTCAGGAGGGCGTGGAGCGGCGCGTCGACGGCGATGTCCCAGCCTTCGTTGCAGCAGACACCCGAGTGGCGGCAGCGGTACGTCGAGTGCAGCCGGAGCGCGAAGACGGACACCTGGCCACGATACACAGGATCGCGCCGGCGTGGGCCTGAAGCCGCTGATCTATGCTCATCCGATGAACCGCATCGGCTGCCTGCTCGTCGCCGCGCTCCTGGGATCGATCGGCCTCGCCACCGAGGCCGAGACCAGCCGTCACGTGATCCTCGTCACGATCGACGGCTTCGCGAACTTCCACCTGAAGAACCCGGCGGTCGATCTGCCGACGGTGCGGGCACTGGCCAGGGCAGGGGTCGAAGCCGAGAGCGCCGAGACCGTGTTCCCGAGCGTGACGCATCCATCGCACACGACGCTGGTCACCGGCGTCCGGCCGCTCCGCCACGGCGTGATCAACAACCGCGTGGTGAACCGCGTCACCGGCGAGCGCTTTCACGTGACGAACAAGGCGCGCACCGAGATCGTGCGCGTGCCGACGATCTTCGACGCGGCGCGCCAGGGCCGCCTGAGCACGGCGTCGTTCTTCTGGCCGGAGACCAGGGACGATCCGTCCATCGATTTCAACGTGCCGGAAGTCTTCACGCCGGAGAGCAAGGGGGACATCTCCGCGGTGCCGAAGGCCGTCCTCGACGAGCTGCGCGGCGCCGGCGTGCCAATCGACGACTACTTCCGCTACTACGGCGACTCGTTCCTGATGGGGACCTCCGACGCGGTGCTGGCGGCCGCGGCGGCGCACGCGATCAAGACGCGCAAGCCGGCGCTGCTCGCGATTCATTTCCTCTTCACCGACGAGGTCCAGCACGAGCTCGGGCCGGATCACTACCGGGCCAAGGCGGCACTGACATCAGCCGATCACGCGCTCGGCATGCTCGTGGACGCGGTACGCGCCGCGGGCATCGCCGACCAGACGACCTTCATCGTCACCGCGGACCATGGATTCGCGACCGTCGACAAGCAGGTGAACGTGGCGCCAGCATTCGCGGCGCCGGAACTGAAAGGCGCCGTGACGCTGCATCCGCAGGGCTGGACGCTGTTTGTCGAACGCACACCGGCGTTCGACGCGTCACGTCATCAGGCCGCGCTCGAGCGCGCCTACCAGCAGGCCGCGGCGCTTCCCGGCGTCGCTCGCGTCGTGCGATCGCCGGAGTTCCACTCGCTCGGCATCCCGACCTACGACGAGAGCCCGTTCATCCGCGGCCAGGACATGATCGTCGCGGACGTGGACACGCACCTTGCCGCCGACGCGAACAACCCGTCCACCGCGCGCGTGCCGCTCGCGCCGCCTCGACACGAGCATGGGTATCTGCCGAGCGACCCGAAGATGTTCACGTCGCTCGTCCTGTCGGGCCGCGGAGTCAAGAAGGGGACGACGATCGGCCACGTCCGCAGCCTCGACGTCGCGCCGACCATCGCACGGCTGCTGGGCATCGAGCTGAAGGACGTGGAGGGACGCGTCCTGACCGAAGCGCTCGTCCCCTGAGCTACTCCGTCCGCAGCGCGTCGATGGGATCCACGCGCATCGCCCGCACCGCCGGCAGCAGGCTGGCGGCAATCGCGACGACCGTCAACACTACGGGCACGCCGATGAACGTCGCGGGATCCCTCGGCTGAATCTCGAACAGCAGGCTGCTCATCAGCCGGCTCGTCGCCAGGGCGAGCGCAAGCCCGATGGCAACGCCGGCAAGCGCCAGGCCGAGACCGCGTCCCAGCACCAGCGTCAGCACTTCGCGCGGCCCCGCGCCAATCGCCATCCGGATGCCGATCTCCCGCGTGCGCAGGCTGACCAGGTAGGACAGCACGCCGTAGATCCCGACCGCTGCCAGCGTGAGCGCCGATACGGCGAACAGGCCGAGGAGCCATCCGGTAAAGCGCGGCGTCGTGATCGAGCCGGACACGACCTCGGTCATCGGCCGGACGGCGGCAATCGGCAGCGCCGGGTCGAGCTGAGCGATCTCGTGGCGGATCGCCGGCAGGGCCTGAAGCGGGTCGCCCGCTGTCTTCACGACGAGCGTCATGTTGCGCGGCACGAAGCCCACAGACTGCGCGAACTGCGCGTGCGGGCGGTAGAACTTCTCCTTCACCGATGTCCCGAGCCCGTTGTGCTGCTGATCGCCGACGATGCCGACGACGGTGATCCAGGGGCGATTGCCATCGCCGCCCATCCGGATCCGGCGCCCGATCGGGTTGCCGTCCCGCCAGTACTTCTTCGCCATCGTCTCGTTGACGAGCGCCACCGGCATCGCGTCCGCGCGGTCGGCTGCCGTGAAGAACCGGCCGGCGACCAGCCGCTCGCCGAGGGCCTCGGAGGCTCCGTCGGTAGCCACCTGCCAGTCCCCTTTCGCGTTGTTCCCCGGCGTCTCCACGTAGCCGTCCACGTCGAGGCCCCAGTCGCCGATCGTCGCGGCCAGCGGCAGCGATCGGATCGCGCCGGCAGCAGAGACGCCGGGCAGCGGCCGGACGCGCGCCACCAGCTGCTCGAAGAAGCGTTCGACCTGCGGGTTCTCGCCGTAGGTGGAAGGGGGCAGGCCGATCCGCAGCGTCAGCACGTTCTCGGGGTCGAAGCCGAGTGGCACCTGTCTCAGCGCCCACAGGCTTCGCAGCGCGAGCCCGGCCGACACGAGGAGAACGACGGCCAGCGCCATCTCGGCGACGACGAGGGCGCTGCGCATCCGCTGGCGGCCGCTGCCGGTCGTGACGTTCTGTGCGCCGTCCTTCAGCGAATCCGTCAGGTCGACCGTCGAGGCGCGCAGCGCCGGAATCAGGCTGCACGCCAGCGTCGTCGCCAGCGTGACGACGACGGCGAAGGCGAGGACGGTGGCGTCGATGTGCGCGTCGCCGGCGCGCGGAATTGCCGCGACGTTGGCGCGCGCGAGCAGCCGGGTGCCGCCCCAGGCGATCAGCAGCCCAAGGGCGCCGCCGGCGGCGGCGAGCACCAGCACTTCCGCCAGCAGCTGGCGGAGGATCCGCAGGCGGCCCGCGCCGAGCGCCGTGCGCAGCGCCAGCTCGCGGCGGCGCGACTCGGTGCGCGCGAGCAGCAGGTTGGCGACGTTCGCGCACGCAATCAGCAGCAGGAAGAGCGTCGCCGCGCTGACCAGCCAGAGCGCGGGCACGATCGGCCCCAGGATCTCGTCGGGCATGGAGAGCGCGTAGGCCTCGAACCGCATCGCCTCCGGGTAGAGCCCGTCGCGCGTGAGCGACGTCGTAATCGCCTTGAGCTCCGCGGTCGCCTGATCGACCGTGGCGCCCGGGGCCAGCGTGGCGGCGGCGTAGTAGCTGTGATTGCCGCGTTCGTTGGGATCGGGATCCAGGACCAGCGGCGTCCAGAGCTCCGTCGGCTCGGCGAAGTCCTCCTTGAAGTCGGTCGGCAACCGGAACGACGGCGGCATGACGCCGACCACTTCGAACGCACGTCCATCGAGCTGAATCGTGCGGCCGAGGACACCGGGATCGGCGGCGAACCGGCGCTGCCACAGCGCGTGCCCGAGGATCGCCACCGCGGCGCCATCGCCGCTGGCATCCTCCCCGGGGCGGAAGAGTCGGCCGATGAGCGGAGAGGCCCCCAGCGTCTGGAACAGGTTTGCCGTCACGTGCCCGGCACCGACGCGCTCCGGCTCGTCTGTGCCGGTCAGGTTCGCCTGGGTCGATTCCCACGCGCCGACGTCACGCAGCAGGCGCGCGCGCTGGCGATAGTCGCGGATCTCGGCCGAGGACACCCAGGTCTGGTCCCAACCAGTCCAGCGGCTCCAGATCATCACGCGGCGGTCTGGCTCGCTGTACGGGAGCGGGGCGAGCAGCACGGCGCGGAACACGCTGAAGATCGCGCTCGTCGCGCCCATGCCCAGCGCGAGCGTGATCACGGCGACCGCGGTGAATCCGGGCTGACGGCCCAGGGCGCGAAGCGCGAAGCGGATGTCCTGCCGGATGGTGTCCACGGAAGTCTCCAGATCGGCGTGTTGGACGGCGCCGCGCGGTGGCGCGTTCCCTGGCCCCTCAATCTTCAGCCGATTACGGCCGGGCTGAACGGGGCGACGAAATCCCCCGTGCACAGGGTAGATTCTTCGTGGCCGCTTCGAGGCGGCGCAATTCGCCCCATGGCCGACGACCGCGCACCCGATCTCCCCTTCAAGGCCACAACGCTGAGCACGGCCTACGACCACGTCGGCACGCTGCCGGTGTCGGTCCTGCTCGACTCGGTCCGCAGCCTCTACAACGTCGGCGCCTTCTTCAGGACGCTCGAGGCGGCCGGCGGCGCGCATCTCTACCTCGCGGGCATCTCCGCGACGCCGCCGCATCCGAAGCTGACCAAGACCGCACTCGGCGCGGAGCAGACGGTGCCGTGGACGGCGGTCCCCGACGTCGCGGCAGAGATCGCCGCGCTCCGGGCACGCCACGTCACGGTGGCCGCCATCGAGACGGCGGCAACCGCCGTCGACCTCTACGACTGGCGGCCGCGTTTTCCGGTCTGCCTCGTGTTCGGCCACGAAGTGGAGGGGTTGTCCGCAGCGGTGCTCGAGGCGTGCGATGTGCGCGTGCGCATTCCGATGCTGGGTCGGAAGCACTCGCTGAACGTCGCCACCGCGGGCGGAGTCGTCGTCTACGAGCTGCTGCGGCAGTATCGCGATCGGCGCCACGCGGATGCCAGTTCCTGAGACGATGCGCGTGCGAGCGCCGCGCCGGCGCGCGGCGGTGGCATGATCTATCCGCGGATGCCGAAGACTGGACGGAGACCGGAGCCGATCCGCGGCGGCGGGCAACGCCGGCGTGCGAGGGACGATGCCCGGAAACCAAGAGCGGCCCAGGACCACGACTGCGCTCTCATTTTCCGGGCTTCGTTCCCTCGCCGGCAAGGCCGCTTCGCGGCCTGCCGCCGCGGTTCGGCTGGTGTCTGGAGACCCGCGTTATTTGACCGGCGAGAATGATCCGCGTAGACTGCGGATGAATACTCCGCGTAATCCAATCGAATCGCGCAATTCGTGCCGACAATCGAGCATCCATGACCGCAAACACATCGTCGCCTCGACTGGCCGGCCGCAGGGTTCTGGTCACGGGGAGCAGCAAGGGCATCGGCCGCGGCATCGCCGTGCGCTTCGCGCAGGAAGGCGCCGACGTCGTCGTCAACTACAACAGCGACCCGAAGGGCGCTGAAGAGGCGCTGGCCGAAGTGCACGCGGCGGGCCGTCGCGGCGTCATGCTGCAGGCAGACATTGGGTCGGTGGATGCCGTGCGCGAGTTGCTCGAGAGAAGCGCCGAAGCGCTGGGCGGCCTCGACGTGCTCGTCAACAACGCCGGCATCGAGCACGAGGCGGCGTTCTGGGACGTTGACCGAGCGCGACTTCGATCGCGTGCTGGACGTGAATCTGAAGGGCGTGTTCTTCGCGACCCAGGCTTTCGTGCGGCATTGCCGCGGCGCGGGCCGCGGCGGCAAGGTGATCAACGTCAGCTCGGTGCACGAAGATCTCGCGTTCCCGGGCTTCTCTCCGTATGCGGCGAGCAAGGGCGGACTCCGGATGCTGGCGCGGACGCTGGCCGTGGAGCTTGGTCCGCTGGGCATCACGGTCAACAACATCGCCCCTGGCGCGATCGAGACGCCGATCAACGCGAAGCTGCTGAACGACCCGGTGAAGCTCCAGGCGCTGACGCGGCAGATCCCGCTGTCGCGGCTCGGGCAGCCTGCCGACGTCGCCGGGCTCGCCGTGTTTCTCGCGTCGGCGGACAGCGACTACGTGACTGGCTCGACCTACTACGTGGACGGCGGCTTGACGGTGTTCTACACGGAGTGACGCTCGCCGCTCTGCTGAAGCAGCTTGGCGACGAGGCCGGTCCACCCCGTCTGATGGCTTGCGCCGAGGCCGCGGCCGGTATCTCCGTGGAAGTACTCGTGGAATGGCACCAGGTTGTTCCAGCGCGGGTCCTCCTGGAACCGGGAGACGTCGCCGAACACCGGGCGGCGGCCCGACGCGTCCCGCAGGAACACGCTCGACAACCGGCGCGACAGCTCCGTGGCGACCTGCGAGAGCGTCAGCATGCGGCCCGACCCGGTTGGGCACTCGACCTTCACGCTGTCGCCGAAGTAGTGGTGGTACTTCTGCAGCGACTCGATGATCAGGTAGTTGCCCGGATACCAGATGGGGCCGCGCCAGTTGGAGTTGCCGCCAAAGGCGCCGCTGGCGGACTCGCCGGGCTCGTAGTCCACGCGGTGCTCGAAGCCGTTCACTGACAACCTGTACGGATGTTCCTTGTGGACGCGCGACAGCGCGCGAATGCCATGGGGCCCGAGGAACTCCTGTTCGTCGAGCATGTACTGCAGCACGCGCTGCAGCCGGCCCGCGGTGACCAGCGACAGCAGCCGCCGTTCGCCGCGGCCCGGCGTGCGCATGCATGCGACGTTCTCGATCAGATCGGGGCGGTAGTCGACGAACCATTCCAGCCGACGCTTGAAGCCGGGGAGCCGCTCCAGCATCTCGGGCTCGATCGTCTCGACCGCACAGAGCGGAATGAGGCCCACCATCGAGCGAATCTTCAGCGGAAACCTCGTGCCGTCGGGCAGGAGCAGGCCGTCGTAGAAGAACCCGTCCTGCTCGTCCCAGAGACCGGACTCGTCGATGCCCTGATGGCCGATGGCGTGCCCGATGTAGAGGAAGTGCTCCCAGAATTTGCTGGCGACGTCTTCATACGCGGCGTCGAAGCGCGCCAGCTCCATCGCCATCGCGAGCAGGTTCAGCGAGTACATCGCCATCCAGCTCGTGCCGTCGGACTGCTGCAGCGTGCCGCCGGTCGGCAGCGGCTTCGATCGGTCGAAGATGCCGATGTTGTCGAGCCCCAGAAAGCCGCCCTCGAAGACGTTGCTGCCGTCGGCATCCTTGCGATTGACCCACCAGGTGAAGTTGAGCAGCAGCTTGTGGAAGACACGCTCGAGGAACTTCGTGTCGCCGGTACCGCGGCGCTTCTTCTCGATCTTGTAGACGCGCCAGGCCGCCCAGGCGTGCACGGGCGGGTTCACGTCGCCGAGCGCCCACTCGTACGCCGGCAGCTGCCCGTTGGGATGCATGTACCACTCGCGCAGCATCAGCGTCAGCTGGTCCTTCGCGAAGTCCGGATCGACCAGCGCGAGCGCAACCGCGTGGAACGCGAGATCCCAGGCCGCGTACCAGGGGTACTCCCACTTGTCTGGCATCGAGATGACGTCGGCGTTGAAAAGGTGCCGCCACTCGTGGTTCCTGCCGCTCCTTCGCGACTCGGGGGGCGGCGGCTGCGCCGAGTCGCCATTCAGCCAGTCCTTCACGACGTAGTGATAGAACTGCTTCGACCAGAGCATCCCGCCCAGGGCCTGCCGCATCACCGAGCGGCCGTCGGCACTCAGCGAGGCCGGCACCACCGTCGCGTAGAACTCATCGGCCTCGGCCTTCCGGCGGGCGATGACGGCGTCGACGCCGTTGCGGTGAATCGTCTGAGGCGGCCGGCGAGAATCGCACGTTGACGGTGGCGGTCGCACCGGCCGGGATCGCCAGCGCATAGTGCGCCGCGGCTTTCGTTCCGGTTCCCAACGGGTTCACGGCCTCCCGGCGCCCCTCGACGAGATAGTCGTTGATCCCGTCCTTGAAGAACTTCCCCGGCGCGTCGATCCCGAACAGCCGCGTGACGTTCGTCTCGTTCTCCGTCACCAGCACCGGCGGCGGCGGCTGTCCAGGCTGCGATTCGAAGGCGACATGCCGCTTGCCGTAGCGCGCGGTTTCGAGCGGCAGCAGGGTCGCGCCCTCGACGGCAGTGGGCGGCCCAAGGGCGGGGTGTTGCGGCTCGCCGGTCCACGCCCACGTGTTGCGGAACCAGATCGTCGGCAGAACGTGCAGCGTCGCGGCATCCGGACCGTGATTGGTAGCGGTGACCCGCATCACCAGCTCTTCGACGTCGACCTTGGCGTACTCGACGACCACGTCGAAGTAGCGGTCGTCGTCGAAGATACCCGTGTCGATCAGCTCGAACTCCAGCGCGTCCTTCCCGCGCCGGCGGTTCTCCTCAGTCAGCCTCGCGTAGGGGAACGCGGCCTGCGGGTACTTGTAGAGCATCCGCATGTACGAGTGCGTCGGCGTCGAGTCGAGGTGGAAGTAGTACTCCTTGACGTCCTCGCCGTGGTTGCCCTCGTCGCCGGTCAGGCCGAAGAGCCGCTCCTTGAGAAACGGGTCGCGCCCGTTCCAGAGGGCAAGCGCGAGACACACCTCCTGGTGGCGATCGCAGATGCCGGCCAGGCCGTCTTCGTTCCAGCGGTACGCGCGCGACCTCGCGTGGTCATGAGGGAAGTACTCCCAGGCCGTCCCTTCGGCGCTGTAGTCCTCGCGGACCGTGGCCCAGGCGCGGTCGCTGACGTAGGGGCCCCACCGCTTCCAGTACGCCTGCCGGGCGCGGTCCTCTTCCAGGCGGCGGCGCTCGGCAGTCATCGCGGCGGCGAGCTGACTTTCACGGTGTAGTAAAGAAAAGCGGCGCCGACCTCCGTGAACTGGTGCGGCGTGCCGTTTGGCACGACGACGACGTCGCCCCTGGACAGACGTCGCGCCGCGCCGTTGGCAATCGACGGCGCGCGGAGCTCGCCCGGCCCGGCCGGCGTCGGAGAGACGATCGAGCCGCCGGTGACGAGGACCGCAGAGCCGTCGAGCACGTAGAAGATGTCGGTGTCTCGCTCGTGGACCTCGGCTTGCCCCGGTCCGTCACGGCGGCTCGCGTGGATTTTGTACTCCGGCGTCTCGACGAGCGGCCGGCCCTTGATGAACGCGGCCCTGGTCTCATCGCCAGATATGTAGGTCACCGGTCGATCCTCCGCGATGACCGGCCATCCGATCGCACAGCCCGCGACGAGCGCTGCGGTGAGGGGCTTCCACCAGGAATGTGCCATAGCTCGTAATCTCCTCCCTGGGCCCGACGGCGTCAATGAATTCCGTTGGACAGCTCCGACCGAATGCTTGCGGCCGGCCGCGTCAGGCGGTAGAAACACACTTTGCGGATCGTCACGGCCGTGCCCGCTCGGCAACGACCCGGCCCTCGAGGAGCATCTTCTCCAGCCCTGGGACAGCGAATCCGAATGTCGATATCCACGCCGGAGCCGCGGTGACCACGACACTGGCCGACCTGCGCCGATTCGCCGTCGCGCGCAGTCTCTTCCCGCCGGTGACGCTGAAGCGTGCCGTCGAACGTCTCGGCTTCGTGCAGGCGGATCCGATTCGCGCGCCCGCCCGGGCGCAGGACCTCACCCTGCGGCATCGCGTCCGCGGCTATCGCGCCGGCGACCTGGAGCGCAGGTTCTCCGCGCTCGGCATCGAGGAGGACTTCCTCGTCAACTACGGCTTCGTCTCTCACGACGTCCATCAGCTGATGCACCCGCGCGTCGACCGATCGGGGTGGACGCCGACGCGCCGCGCGCGGGCGGCGCTGGTACTGGAATTCGTCCGCAGCCGGGGCGAGGTGCATCCGCGCGACGTCGACGACCACTTCGCGCACGGACGGGTCACCAACTACTGGGGCGGCTCGTCGAGCGCTACGACACACCTGCTGGAGCACATGCACTATCGCGGCCTGCTCCGGGTAGCGCGCCGTGAGAAGGGCATCAGGATCTACGCGGTGCGGGAGCTGCCGTCGCACGACGGGGCGCTGGCGCCGCGCCAGCGCGTCGACCGGCTGATCGACGTCATCGTCGGCAAGTACGCGCCGCTGCCAGGACCGTCGCTGTCGTTTCTGGTGAACCGCCTCCGCTATGCCGTCCCTCAGTGGCAGCGGGAGCTGAAGCCGGCGCTTGCGCGGGCGAGGCAGCGGCTGGCGCACGCCTCGGTGGATGGCGTGGAGTGGTACTGGCCGGCTGGCGAAGACCCGGGCGATGTGGCGGCGGACGCTTCCGTCCGCTTTCTGGCGCCGTTCGATCCGATCGTGTGGGATCGGCGGCGATTCGAGCTGCTCTGGGGCTGGGCGTACCGATTCGAGGCATATACACCCGCGCCAAAGCGCAAGCTGGGGTACTACGCGCTGCCGCTGCTCTGGGATGATCGCGTCATCGGCTGGGGCAACCTGTCGGCAGTGGACGGCACACTGATCTCGTCGCTCGGGTTCTCCAGTGGGGAACCGCCCCGCCAGCGCGGCTTCCGGCGCGAACTCGCGGCGGAGCTGGAGCGGGTGCGCACGTTCCTCGGCTTGCCGGCTGCCTGACGGCGGCCACCTGCGATATCCTCCGTCGCCGGAGGTCCCCGATGATTCGCCTCGCGCTCTGTCCGATCCTCTGCCTCGCGTTCCTGGCGTCCCCCGCCGCGCAGCCGTCCGCCGTCGGCCGCGTCCAGCAGCTCGCGCCCGACGTGTATTTCTACGAAGGCGACATCAGCAAGGGCCACTGCAACAACGGCTGGGTCGTCTTCGAGGACTACGTGCTCGTCATCGACGCGAACTACCCCTCCGGCGCGCGCGAGGTGATCGCGAAGATCCGTGAGCTCACCCAGAAGCCGGTGCGCTTCGCGTTCGACACGCACCACCACGGCGACCACGCCTACGGCAACCAGGTGTGGGTCGAGCAGGGGGCGACACCGGTCGCACACACGGCGGTGCTCGACGAGATGAAGCGCCTCGAGACCGGCCTCTTCGGCGATCGGCCTGGCCGGTGGGAGGACGAGGCCAAGAATCGCGAAGACCTCCGCGGCTCGAAGCTGAAGCCGCCGACGCTCCTTTTCCCCGACACGCTGATCTTCGACGATGGAAAGCACCGCGTCGAGCTGCGGCACTTCGGCACGGCGCATACGAAGGGCGACGGCGTCGCGTGGCTGCCGAAGGAGAAGATCGTCTTCACCGGCGACATGGCGGTGAACGGCGCCTACAACTTCGTCGGCGACGGCAACATCGCCTCCTGGATCCCGACGCTCGCAAAAGTCGCCGGTCTCGGGCCAGCAAAGGTCGGCCCCGGGCATGGACCCCTCGGCGACGCGGCCGTCATCGAGGATCAGGCGCTTTACTTCAAGGAGCTGACCGCCGCCGTCACGACCGCGAGCCAGGGGAAGACCGCGGCGGCCGTGCAGGCGGCGATTCCGGCAATGCGGGCCGAGCTTGCGAAGAACGGGCGCATCAAGAGGTACCTCGGCGACGGCTTCGCGGCGCACGTCGCAAAGGTCTACAACGAGATCACCGGCGGCACGCTGCCCGATCGACAGGCCGAGATCGACGCGGCGCGCCAGCACGATGCCTGGCATCACGGGCACGCACACGACGACGCGGGAGCGCACGAATGACTGCACGACCAGCCCCGACCATGATGCTCGCGAGCGCGATCGCGCTGCTCGCCGGCGCGACGGCATCGGCTCAATCGGCGGCGGCAACGGCCGACGAGGCGGCGGTCCGCGACGTCGTCCGGCGCTACGTCGAGGCGCGCGAGCGCCGCGACGCCAGTGCGCTGGAGAAGCTTTTCACGGCGGACGCCGACCAGCTCGTCTCGTCGGGCGAATGGCGCCGCGGCCGCGACGGCGTCGTCAAGGGCGGCCTCGCGTCCTCGGCGCGGAACACCGGGGCTCGGACGATCGTCGTCGAGACGGTCAGGATGCTGGGTCCTGACGTTGCCATCGCGGACGGCCGCTACGAGATCGGCGGCACTGAGACGCGCCGGATGTGGACGACGTTCGTCATGGCCCGGCAGGGCGGCGAGTGGCGGATTGCCGCCATCCGCAACATGCTGCCGGCGCCGCCGGCGCCAGTAGCCGCCCGAGCTCCACTCACCTGGTGAGTGGAACATTGGTCGAATCCCGTTCGTCCAACTCACGGACTGAACCGTGAGCCAGAACTCGAGCACCCTCTCGCTGCTGCAGGGGACCGTCGGCCTCCTCATCCTGCGCGCCCTGCAGAAGGGCCCGGCGCACGGCTATGCGATCTCGGCGTGGATTCGCGATCGCACCGAGGGGATGCTCGCGACGGAAGACGCCGCGCTCTATCAGGCGCTTCACCGCCTGGAAGCCAGGGGCTGGATCGAGGCGGAATGGGGCTTATCCGAGAACAACCGGCGGGCCAAGTACTACGCGCTCACGGCGGCAGGACGACGGCAGTTGCGCAGCGAGGTGTCGCTGTGGCGGCGGTACGCCGAGGCCATGCTCAAGGTGATCGAAGAGCCGACGTGAGGTGAAGGATGCGGCCATGGGGCGTCAAGCGGCTGTTCAGGTTCTCATCGCGGACGCCTGCGGAGGTGCGGGCCGACATCGACGATGAGGTCGCGTTCCACGTCGACATGCGCGCCGAGGAGCTGCGACGATCCGGCCTCGGCGAGGCCGAGGCGCGGGCGCAGGCCGCGCGCGAATTGGATCGCCGCGACCCGCGCGTCGCCGCGCTCGCGGGCATCGACGACGGCCTCGAGCGCAAGCGCCGCGTCGGTCAGCTGTTCGCGGAGCTGTGGCGCGACGCGGCGATCGGCTTCAGGCTGCTGCGCAGGAATCCGGGCTTCGCGGCCGTCGCGATTCTCACGCTCGCCATCGGCATCGGCGCCAACACCGCCATCTACAGCGTGCTCGACGCCGTGTTGCTTCGGCCGCTGCCATATCCAGAGCCCGATCGCCTCGTCCTCGTGAACGAGGCGCGCGACGACGGCAGCCCGAACAACGCGTCGGGCGGCGCATACCTCGACTGGCGCGCGAACCAGACGACGTTTGCGGCGCTCGCCCTGGCCGGACAGGTGCAGTACAACCTGCGCGGCGACGGCGCCCCCGAACGGCTTGCGGGCCTGGAGGTGTCGCACGAGTTCCTGCGCGTGCTCGGCGTTCCGGCGCTGCTCGGCCGCGGCTTCCTGCCCGACGAGGATCGCGCGGGCGGCCGCAACGACGTGGTGATCATCGCGGAGTCGCTGTGGCGGACGCGATTTGGCGGCGACCCCTCGATCGTCGGGCGCGCCATCGTCCTCGACGAGGTGCCGCGGACCGTCGTCGGCGTGCTGCCGGCCGGCGCCTGGATCTTCAAGGACGACGTGTTCTTCGTGCCGGCGGTGCTGACGCCGGGGACCCCACGCGCAGCGCGCGCGCCGCATTGGGCGGTGGTCATCGGACGGCTCGCAGCCGGCGTGACGCCGGCGCAGGCGGACGCCGAGCTGAAGTCGATCAAGCAGCGTCTGAACGCCGAGTACCCGCCGTTCAAGCAGAAGTGGAGTGTTGTCGTGCGGCCGGTGACCGAGGTCCTCGGCGGCGTGACGCGGACGCCGCTGCTGATCCTGCTCGGCGCCGTGTCGCTGGTGCTGCTGATCGCGTGCGCGAACGTCGCCAATCTCGTGCTCGCCCGAAGTTGCCAGCGGCAGCAGGAGCTGGCGGTCCGCGCGGCGATTGGCGCCAGCGGCTGGCGGCTCGTCCGCCAGGTGCTGACCGAGAACCTGATCCTGGCGCTGATGGGCGGTGCAGCCGGCGTGGCGGTGGCGTACGTCGGCGTCGGCATCCTCAACGACCTCGCGGCGAGGGCGATGCCCATCACGTTCACGCCCTCGCTGGATCTGCGCGTGCTCGTGTTCTCGCTCGCCGTGACCATGGCGACGGGGCCGCTCTTCGGTCTGTTGCCGGCGCTGCGTGCGCGGCGCCCCGACCTCAACGCGACGCTTACCAACGGCGGACGAGGCGCCACCGCCGGCGGGCATCAACGCACGCAGGCGACGCTGGTGGCGGCGGAAGTCGCGCTGACGGTCGTGCTGCTGACGTCGGCGGGCCTCCTGCTGCGAAGCCTGGCGAACGCCGCCTCGGTCGATCCCGGCTTTCAGCCGGCGCGGGTGCTGGCGTTCGATGTCTCGCTGCCGGACGCGTCGTATACGTCGCGCGACAAGCGCATCGCCTTTGCCTCGGAGCTCGTCAACCGGCTCAGGGCGCTGCCTGGCGTCGAGGGCGCCGGCACGGGCATGGCGATCCCGTTCAGCGACGGCGGCTACGGCGAGTTCTTCCGCCGGCCCGGCAACACGCGAGAGCGAAGCCGTGATCGGACGGCTGGATTACGTCTCGCCCGGCTACCTCGAGGCGCTCGGCACGCGGCTGCTCGCCGGCCGCCGGATGACCGGCGCCGACAACAGCGGGGCAGGCCAGCTCGTGGTCGTGATCAATGAGACCGCGGCAAAGATGTTCTTCCGTGACGTGCCGGCGGTCGGGCAGCCGCTCGTCATCGCCGCCGACACCTGGACCGTTGTCGGCGTCGTCGCGGACGTGGTGGACCGCCGCCTCGACGCCGCGAGCAAGGCCTTCGCCTACGCGCCGATGGCGCGCAATACGAGCCAGCTGTCGGTGGTCGTCCGTACGCCGCTCGAGCCGCTGACGCTGGTGGAGCGGGCGCGCGCGGAGATCGCGCGGCTCGATCCGGGCGTCGCCCTTGCGAGGCCGCGGACGCTCGATCGGGCGATGGCGGACTCCATGCTGCAGCGCAAGGTCGTGCTCGGGCTGATTGGCGTCTTCGCGGTCACCGCGCTGGCGCTGGCGAGCATCGGCCTCTACGGCGTCATGGCCTACGCCGTGGCGACCCGGCGCCGCGAGTTCGGCATCCGCATCGCGTTTGGCGCCGTCCGCCGCGACCTGATTCGCCAGGTGCTGGCCAGCGGTCTCCGGATGATGGTCGCCGGCCTGGTCGTCGGTCTCGTCGCGGCGGCGGGCGTCGCGCGGCTGCTGGGGAGCGAGCTGTATCAGGTGGGCGGGAGCGACCCGCTCGTCCTGGCAGGCACGAGCGCGACCGTGATCGTCGTGGCGATGCTGGCCTGTCTCGTCCCTGCCTGGCGCGCCGCGAGAGTCGAGCCGGTGATCGCGCTACGGGCGGAATGACCTAGGGGCCAGCGCCCTCGCGAGATCAATCGCGCCGTCGTTCCAGTCGTCGCGCGGGTCGGCGGCCAGGCGGGCGAACGTCCAGAGCCCGACCCGCGCCGCGTCGACTTCCAGCAGGCCGGCGAATCGGTCGATTGTCTCCACGGGGTTCTCGCGCAGGCGGTTCCGGCAATTCAGCAGGTGCTGCGTCGCGTCGTACGCCGGGTCGCCCACGAACGGCTTCGGGTCGATCGCGAGCCAGGGCTCACGCGCGGCGCTGAGGACATTGCCGGCGTGCAGGTCTGTCGCGAGCAGCGCGCTCCGCGTCGCGGTGGCGGGGAGCGTGCGCAGCAGCTCGAGTCCCTCCTCGACCAGGCTCCTGTCCGGCCACTGGCCCTCCTGCCTCTCCGTTTCATCGGCCCATGCCGCGGTCAACGTCCCCAGAGAACGAAACGGGTGCGGTTCGGCAGGCTGCCGCCACAGCCGGCGCAGGAGCCCTGCGATGACGACGTCCTGATCGGATTCGCGGATCGATCGCAGGTGCGAGCCGGGGTGGCAGCGTTCGAGGAGGATGGCGCCGAGGCCGACGTCCGCCTCGAGCACGCGGACCATCGCGTCGCCGTTCCAGAACAGCAGCCCCTCAATCTCGTGCGCGGCCTCCAGGTGTGGCATGCCGAGCTTCAGGACCGCGGAGTCTCCGTTTGCCAAGGTGGCGGGCGCTACCCAGGCGCAGCTCACTTCGTCGCCGTCGAACGGCGCGCCGAGCGTGAGCGACCATCGTCGAGCGAGCTCGGCAATCGTGTCCGGCAGCGCGGCCAGCCACGCGGTGTGATGCGGCGTCTGACGACAGGCGAGAGCCAGGCGCGCGGGAATCGCGATGCCCATCGGGCCGTGTCAGAGCTTTCCCGGCGGCCTGACGTTCTTCCCCGCGCGTCCCGTCAGCGAGTCGCCGAGATCCTCGCGAGCGCGCTCGACGTAATCCTGGAGGGTTCGCACGACGTCCGGGCTGCCCGGCCGCGAGGTTGGTGGACTCGCCAGGATCCTTGTCGAGATCGAACAGGCTCAGCTCCAGCTCCTTCCGCACGTACTTGCCTGGCGTGCCGTCGTTGCCCGCCGACTCGAGGGACTGATAGCCGTGCGGGACGTGCAGCTTCCAGTTGCCGTGCCTGACGGCATGCAGCTCGTCGCCCCAGTAGAAATAGAGCGCGTCGTGCGGCGACGGCGCGCCGGGAGACGACAGCAGCGGCCAGATGTCGCGTCCGTCGACGCGGCCGTCGAGCGGCGCGCCGGCCAGCCCGGCCAGCGTCGGCAGCAGGTCGATGGTCATCGCCGCGCTGAGAGGTGGTCACGCCCCTGGGAATCCGGCCGGGCCACCGTGCGATGAACGGCACGCGCACGCCGCCTTCGAACGACGTGCCCTTGCCCTCGCGGAACGGGCCGGGCGATCCGGCGTGGTTCCCGTACGACATCCACGGGCCGTTGTCGGACGTGAAGATGACCAGCGTCTGCTCGTCGAGGCCGGCGCGCGCCACCGCCGCCAGGAGCTGGCCGACGGACCAGTCAATCTCCGCGATGACGTCGCCGTACAGACCACCTCCGGTCGTCCCCTTGAATCGATCGGAGGCAAACAGCGGCACGTGCGGCATCGAATGCGGCACGTAGACGAAGAACGGCGTGTCGCGGTGCCGCTCGATGAACCGCACCGCGCGCTCGGTGTAGCGGCGCGTCAGCTGCGATTGATCGGGATCGATCTCGGCCACTTCGTCGCCTTCGATCAGCGGCAGCGGCGGGAAGAAGTTCTTCCGCTGCGGGTGATGCGGCCACATGTCGTTCGAGTACGGCAGGCCGAGATACTCGTCGAAGCCGTGATGCGTCGGCAGGAACTGGCGGTTGTCGCCCAGGTGCCACTTGCCGTAAATCGCCGTCGCGTAGCCCCTGGGCTTCAGGACTTCGGCGATGGTCTTCTCGGAGTCACTCAATCCGATTTGCGACTTCGGCATGAGCGCGCCGCGAATGCCGATGCGGTTCGGGTAGTTGCCCGTCAGCAGCGCCGCACGCGAGGCCGAGCAGACCGCCTGGGCCGCATAGAAGCTGGTGAGGCGAATGCCTTCAGCCGCCATGCGGTCGAGATGAGGCGTGCGCGGCCGCGCCGTGTCCGCGCGTGTGGCGAACGGACCGATATCGGCGTAGCCCAGGTCATCCGCGAAGATGACGATGACGTTGGGGGGCCGTCGGGCGGTGGCGGGCGCCTGCCGGCCGTCGTCCGACAGCACGGCAGCATGCGTCGCTCCGAAGAGCACGAGCAGGGCCAGGCACAAGCGCATCGCGGCCGTATCTTACTCTTCGCCGCCAGTCGCGAAACGGCAGAAGCCTAGCTCCTGTCGTAGAACGGCGGCGGCTCGATGCCCAGCGCGCGCAGGTAGACGTAGCCCTGCCCGCGGTGATGGATCTCGTTGTCGATCCAGTACCACAGCAGGCCGTAGATGATGCCTTCGTAGGCGCCGAAGGCGTTGTCGACCTCCTCGAATCGCTGCGGCGGGATCTGCGGCCAGTACCTGATCGATGCTCCGCCGTCGTGGCGTCCCACACCTCGAGCAGCGCCGCCCTGGTCTCGGGAGGCTTGCCGGAGTGGTGCATCATCGCGTTCGTGTACTCCCACTCCCGGAGGGCCACTCCCCGAATGCCGGCGCGCGCCATGGAGATCATCTCGAACGCCAGCAGCGCAAACGGGCGCATGCCGCCGACGGAGAAGGAGAAGAGCTGGCTCTCGGGAAACGCCTCGATGACCCGGCGGGTGACCCGCCGGTGGCCTTGCCAGTGATCCAGCAGCCAGGCGGTGGTGACGGAGAACGCGGGGACGGAGTCGGCGGTCATCATGTCCCTCCGAACGGCGCTTCGCGGCCAATCCGCGAACGGCCCAGTGTCGTCGACGATATATGCCACCTGACGTCATATTTGCGTCGCGCGCGAATCTTTCGTTCAGTGCCAAGCCACCTCTTCAGCAGCTCCGGCTTCGTGCAGCGTTCCCCGCTTGCGGTCCAGCGGCGCGCCAACCCATCCCTGACCGGGTGTTGACATATTCCGTAATAGGAATACGATGAACGGGTGCCCCGAGCTGCCACCACCACCGACGCCTTCAACGCCATCGCCGAGTCGCGTCGCCGCGACATCCTCGTCTACCTCGCCCCATCGGAGCGTCCCGTCGGCGACATCGTGGCGGCGCTCGGGATGGGACAGCCGTCGGTGTCGAAGCACCTGAAGGTGCTGCGCGACGTCGGGCTCGTGGAGGCGCGTCGGGATGGCCGGCAGATGTTCTATCGCACCAATGCCGACGCCATCCGGCCGCTGCACGAGTGGACCACGACGTTCGAGCGGTTCTGGCGGCATCAGTTGAAGCGGATCAAGGAGCGCGCGGAAGGCACACGCCGTTCCTGAGCGGCCGCGACTTGCGGCCCAACACGTAAAGGAGAGACGCAATGATTGTGACCGCACCTTCTCTCGAGAACCTGACGATGACGATCGCGCAGGAGATTCACGTGCGCGCCTCGCTCGAGGCGACCTTCGATGCCCTGCTCGAGCAGATGGGGCCCGCAAACGAGACGCCGGACGGGACGCCGCTGCCGCTGACCATCGAGGCGTGGCCCGGAGGCCGGTGGTTCCGCGATCTCGGGCAGGGCAACGGACACTTCTGGGGATCGGTGCAGGCCATCAAGCGGCCGACGCTGCTCGAGATCACCGGGCCGCTCTTCATGTCGGCGCCCGTCATCAACAACGTGCAGTACCGATTGACGGAAGTCGACGGCGGCACGCTGATGGCGTTCCGCCACTCGGCGTTCGGCTTCATCCCGGACGACCACAAGTCCGGACTTGACCCAGGGCTGGACGCCGCTTTTCGAGCGCATCCGGAAGCACGCCGAAGCGACGCGGCGGATTCAGTAGGAGGACAGCCATCATGACCCGCATTGACGAGCTGCTGAGCGAGCTCGACCAGGAGGCACAGGCCACTCGGCGCATGCTCGAGCGCGTGCCGGCCAATCGACTCGCATGGAAGCCGCACGAGAAGTCGATGACGCTCGGCCAGCTGGCGCTGCACATCGCCGGCCTGCCGGGCAACATCGCCCAGGTCTCACTGCAATCGCCCTACCCCGCGCCGTCGTTTGTCCAGCCCAGCCCGGCGAGCGCGGCAGAGCTGGTGCCGACGCTGGAGCGGAGTCTCCAGACGGCGCGGACAATCCTCGGCGCGAAGAACGACCAGTGGCTGGCGGACACCTGGCGAGTCGTCGACGGCGACCGCGAGCTGATGGCCATGCCCATCGGCAGCCTGCTGCGAACGCTGATGCTGAACCACTGGTATCACCACCGCGGCCAGCTGGGTGTGTACCTCCGGGAGTTGGGGGTGCCGCTGCCGTCGGTCTACGGTCCGACCGCCGATGAGAGCCCGTTTGCGACGCCCCAGGCGGCGCAGGCGTCGATCTAGGAGGCGACGCGATCAGAAAGAAATCGGCCCTGTCGATCCTCTCGCGTCCCGTTCGACGTGATAGTGAAAGGGAGAGCGGCCGGACGGTCCCCGGCCGGCACGCTCGAGCCCGGTAACGAAGAGGAGATTCGACGTGCGGTTCATGATTCTGGTCAAGGCGAACAAGGACAGCGAGGCAGGCGTCATGCCCGAGGAGGGTTTGATCGCCGAGATGGCCGCCTATCACGAGGAGCTCGCGAGGGCCGGAGCGCTGCTCGAGGCCTCCGGCCTGCAGCCCACCTCGAAAGGCGCCCGCATCAAGTACTCCGGCGGCAGGCGGACGCTCGTCGACGGCCCGTTTACCGAATCGAAGGAGCTCGTCGCCGGTTACACGGTGATCAAGGTGAAGTCTCGCGAGGAGGCCATGGACTGGGCGATGCGGTTCCCGGCGCCCTTCGGCGAGGGCGCCGAGGCCGAGATCGAGATTCGGCAGCTGTTCGAGATCGAGGACTTCGGATCCAGCGAGTCGATGGAGCGCTTCCGTGAGATGGGCGTCGGCACGGAGGGAGCCTAGCCATGGCACGCCAACGTTCCGCCGCTCGCCCCGGCAAGGTCTACTCCAGGGACGGCACGGCCATCGCGTTCGAGCGATCGGGCGATGGCCCGCCGCTCGTGCTGGTGGACGGGGCCCTCTGCTATCGCGCGTCGGGCCCGATGCGGCCGCTGGCCGCCAGGCTCGCCGACGCCTTCACGGTCTATACCTACGACCGCCGTGGCCGCGGCGAGAGCGACAACACGCTGCCGTACGCCGTCGAACGCGAAATCGAGGACCTCGACGCGCTGATCGACGAGGCGGGCGGATCGGCGTTCGTGCTCGGGCTCTCGTCCGGTGCGGCGCTCTCGCTCGAGGCGGCACGGCACGAGCTCGCCATCCGGATGCTCGCGATGTACGAGGCGCCGTTCATCGTCGACGCGAGCCGGCCACCGGTCAGCGACGACTACGTGTCAGAGCTGAACGCGCTCATCGCCGCCGACCGGCGTGCCGACGCCGTCAGGCTGTTCATGGGTATCGTGGGAGTGCCCGCCGTCCTCATTCAGCTGATGCGGTTCATGCCCGCCTGGTCGAAGCTGAAAGCCGTGGCGCACACGCTGCCGTACGACACGGCCATCGTCTGCGGCAATCAGCGAGGCCGGGCGCTGCCAGCCTCGTGGGGGGCCATCACCGTGCCGACCGTCGCCATCGACGGCGGCAAGAGCCCGGCGTGGATGCGCAACGCGACGCGCGCCGTGGCCGACATCCTCCCCAACGCGACGTACGTGACGCTGCCGGGACAGACGCACATGGTGAGCGCCAAGGTCCTCGCGCCGGCGATCGTGGAGTACTTCAGGGGCGGCGGCGTCACACGCGGCACCGCGGCTCACGCGCCGGCGCGCAGCGTGTAGGAGGTGCCGCCCCAGTCCTCGGGGGCGACGTCCACCACACGCACCACGATCTGATATGTTCGGGGCGAGGGCTGATCCGGTGACTCGACTCTCTCCTCGATTCGTCCTGATTCTCGCCCTGGCCGCCGTGGCCGGGGCCGCCGCACTCGGCGCGCGGCAGACGCCGGCACCGCCGGGACCACCGGCCGGATTCGCCGACGCCGTCCTCGGCCGCTGGGACCTGACGGTCCAGGGGGCCGACGGCCGCCCGTTTCCGTCGTGGGTCCACGTGTACCTCCGCAAGGAGACGGAACTGCAGGGACGCTTCGTCGGTCAGTTCGGCAGCGTCCGGAACATCACGAAGATCGCGTTCGCGGACGGCACGCTGTCATTCGACGTGCCGGTGCAGTACGAGCAGAACAAGTCCGACCTGCACTTCGAAGGCAAGCTCTCGGGCGACAAGCTCGAAGGCACCACCGTCGACGCGAAAGGCAACACGCTCACCTGGTCGGGGATTCGCGCGCCGGCGCTTGGACCGTCGAAGCAGGTGAAATGGGGCGCGCCAGTCGAGCTCTTCAACGGCCGCGATCTGTCGGGATGGAAGCTGCGCAGTCCCGCGAAACCCGGATGCTGGGCCGTAGCGGACGGCCTGCTTACCAGCACGCCGCCCTGCGTCGATCTGATCAGCGACACGACCTTCGGCGACGCCAAGCTGCACGTCGAGTTCATGTATCCGGCCAAGAGCAACAGCGGCCTCTACCTGCGCGGGCGTTACGAGGTGCAGATTCAGGACGATGCGGGGAAGGCGCTGGACGCGTTGCGGATGGGCGGCGTGTACGGGTTCATCCGGCCCTACAGCGACGCCGCGCGGCCGGCCGGCGAGTGGCAGACCTACGACATCGTGCTCGCGGGCGCGCGCGTGACCATCGCGCTGAACAGCAAGACGATCGTCGACTACGAAGTGATTCCCGGCATCACCGGCGGCGCGCTGGACAGCAACGAAGGCGCGCCCGGCCCGCTGATGCTGCAGGGCGACCACGGCAAGGTCTCGTTCCGGAAGATCACGCTGACGCCAGGACAGTAGGGCGCGGCGCTTCGCGCCGGGGGAGGAGGGTGCGGCGCTTCGCGGGGGGTCAGGGGAGCGCGAACGCGACGTAGGTGCCGCCCGACGCCGCTCCCCACTTGCCGCCGCCGGCGGCGATGACCACGTACTGCTTGCCGCCGACCTCGTACACTGCCGGCGTCGCGTTGCCGGCGGCCGGCAGCGTCGCCTCCCACAGCACCTTTCCGCTGCCCGCGTCGAACGCCCGGAACTTGTTGTCGTAGACGGTCGCGCCGATGAAGAGGAGGCCGGAGGCCGTCACCACCGGGCCGCCGTAGTTCTCGCTGCCGGTGTTGGTCAGCCCCGAACCCGGCATCTCGCCGAGCGGCACCTGCCACGCAATCGCCGCCTTGTTCATGTCGATCGCCGTCAGCGTGCCCCACGGCGGCGCGATCGCCGGGAATCCGTCCGGGTCGGTCATGCGGACGTCTCCGTCGAGGGTGTACCTCACGTCGAACGGCGAGGGGCGATCGGCATCCACCCGCACCGATGTGCCGGTGATGATGTACTGGATGATGGCGCGACGCACGGCGCTGTGCAGCGTCGAATAGCCAGGCATGCGCCCGCCGCCCTCGCGGACGACCGCGGCGATCTCGTCGACGCTCCTCCTGTCGCCGATGCCCGCGAGCGAGGGGAACTCCGGCGGGTTGCCGCGCAGATCGTTCCTGTGGCAGGACGCGCAGTAGCGCTGGTAGAGCGTCTTTCCCGTCGACGCCCTGCCGTCGGGCATCTTGCGCTCGGCGAGAGCCACTCGCCACGCCATCTCGTTCGCGTTCACGTACAGCAGGCCGGACCGCGGATCGAACGCGACGCCGCCCCACTCGCCGCCGCCGTCCATGCCCGGGAACAGGACCGTTCCCTGAAGGCTCGGCGGATCGAACTCGCCCGCCTTCCGCAGCTTCAGCCATTGCTCGCGCACCGCGCGATGCGCGGCCGGCGTCCGCGTGGTGATCGAGATCTTCCGTGAACTTCTGCCGGGTGAAGGGCGGCGGCAGCGTCGGCAGCACCTGCGTCGGCCGAGAGGCGTTCGCCCGGCACGTCGGACGCGGGCACGGCGATCTGTCTCCATCGGGAAGATCGGCTCGCCGGTCTCGCGATCGAGGACGTAGGTGCGGCCGTTCTTGGCAATCTGGGCGACGACATCGCGCGAGCGGCCGTCCCTGGTGATCGTGATGAGCGCTGGCGCGGCGGGGAAGTCACGGTCCCACACGTCGTGCTTGACGCCCTGGAAGTGCCACACGCGCTCGCCGGTATCTGCGCGGAGGCACAGAATCGTGTTTGCGAAGAGGTTGTCGCCGTGCCGGTTGCCGCCGTAGAAGTCGTAGGCCGCCGACCCGGTGGCGGCAAACACCAGCCCGCGCGTGCGATCGAGCGACAGCCCCGCCCATGCGTTGGCGCCGCCGCTGTACTTCCAGGCGTCCTTCGGCCACGTGTCGTAGCCGAACTCTCCAGGATGCGGGATCGTGTGGAAGGCCCACTTCTGCGCGCCGGTATGGATGTCGAAGGCCCGGATATCCCCGGGCGCCGACGGCAGCCCTTCGGGCACGACCGATCCGAGGATCAGCAGGTCGCCGAAGAAGACGCCGGGCGTGTTCACGCCGACACTGATGGCGCGAGGGTCGCGCTCCCGGAACCCCTGACGCAGATCGATGCGGCCGTCGACGCCGAAGCCCGCCAGCGGCTTGCCCGTCGTCGCGTCGAGCGCGTACAGCCAGTGGCGCGCGCCGAAGTAGATGCGGCGATCGCTGCCGCGTTCCCAGTACATCAACCCGCGGATGCGCGTCCGCGACGGCGTCTTCGCGTCAGCGTTGGGATTGAAGCTCCATTTCACGGCCCCTGTCGCGGCGTCGAGGGCGAAGACGCGGAGCCGGGGCGAGGTCGCGTACAGCACGCCGTGCGCGACGACGGGCTGGCACTGCATTTCGGAGCCCTCGAATGCGTCGTGGGTCTCGTAGGTCCAGGCGACCTTCAGGCTCGCGACGTTGGCGGGCGTGATCTGGGTCAGCGGCGAGTAGCGGATCGACTCGGGTCCGCCGCCGTAGTGCGGCCAGTCGGCCGAGACCACGGCGCCAAGCGAGAGGCACAGCACGATGGCGGCGCGCGTCGGCAACGTCCAGGAGGGCAGCGGTCGGATCACGGCGGAGAGGGTATCAGGATGTCCGGAGCTAGAGATCGCCGCGGGCCAGCTGATCCTTGAGGTAGTCGGTGGACCTCACCGCGAGCGCCATGATCGTGAGGGTGGGGTTCTGCCACGCGCTCGAAGGAAATCCCGACCCGTCCATGACGAACAGGTTGCGGATGTCATGGGTCTGCTGGAACGGGTTGAGCACCGATGTCTTCGCGTCCGCGCCCATGCGCGCCGCGCCGAGCTCGTGTGCCTGGCCCCGCATGCCGGTCCAGTTCCGCACGTTGCGCGCGCCGCAGGCCTCCAGCATCTCGCTGGCGGCCACCGCCATGTCCGTCTGCATGGCGCGCTCGTTCTCGCGCGGCGTCAGGTGAATGCGCGCAACGGGAATGCCGAAGGCGTCCACGGTCCCTGGATCCACGAACACGAAGTTGTCGTCGTACGGCAGGCACTCACCGAAGCCCTGCATGGTGATCTGCGTCGGACGCGGCGCGGTCACCGACTGCTTGTAGGCGGCGCCATACCCGGGCGCACCCAGGTTGGCACCCGCTCCCAGATACGTGCCGTACGCGTATCCGCGCAGGAACGCCTTCGTCTGCGGGCCGCCTGGCAGATTGCGGAACCGCACGAGCAGCGGCGAACAGGGCCGCTGAGGCCCGCCGGCATCCGGCTTCTCCATGAACTCCGGCAGCTCGCCGGTAGCGCCCGCGTCGGAGAAGTGCGTCATCAGGCCCTTGCCGAGGAGGCCGCTCGAGTTTGCGAGGCCGGCCGGATCCTGTCGCGTCGCGGAGTTGAAGAGGATGCGCACGGACTCCTGCGTCTGCGCGCAGAGCGCCACGACCTTGCCGAAGATCTCGCGCGGCTGTCTGGTGGCGCGGTCGATGTAGAGAACGCCGCGCGCACGACGCGTATCGGGATCGACCAGGATCTGGTACGCCATCGCGCCGGTGACGAGCGTGCACCGCCCGGTCGCCATGGCATCCGCCATCGTCGTGAACGCCGCGTTGAAGTACGAGTGTGTGATGCAGCCGTGCTCGCACGGCCCGCAGTAGTGGCATGGCTGCCGGCCGTGGACGGGCCGCGTGAGGTTCGCCGTCCGTCCCTGCGTGAGCGTCCGGCCGAACTTCGCCTTCAAACGCGTGCGCAGCGCGGTCTCGGCGCAGGTGAGCGGCATCACCGGCTGGAAGCGGCCATCGGGCAGCTCGGCGAGCCCTTCAGCCATCGCGGCGATGCCGACGTAGTCCTCGACGAGGTCGTAATAGGGCGCGATGTCGGCGTAGCCGATGGGCCAGTCCACTCCCGCGCCGTCATGCGATGCGGCCTTGAAGTCGATGTCGCTGAACCGCAGACAGCGCGCGGCCCCAGATGTTCGTCCGGCCGCCGACGAGCCGGGGACGGACCCAGAGAAACGGCGGGTCGGATTCGTCCACGTACGGCTCTTCGATGTCGTTCACATACCAGTCCGCGTTCCACTCCCGCACGGCGTACGAGCCGGACTGCACGGGCCTCTCGCGCTCGAGCGGCCGCTTGCTCCGCGCGCGGTACTTCAACTGGAACGCCGGCACGTGCTCCTTGTAGTCGCCGTCGGCGAGCTGCCGTCCCGCCTCGAGCACCGCGACGCGGAGACCGGCCTCGGTCAGACGCTTGGCGACCCAGCCGCCGGACGCGCCCGAACCGACGATCACGACGTCGTAGGGAGACGGCCGCGACGGGGTCTGCATGTGGTCTAGCATACGTCTCGTGGCGAGACATGGCGCGACACGGATCTCGATCGGCCTGGCGACGGCGCTGCTGTGCTTCGGCACAGGCAGCGGGCGTGCCGACGCGCAGCCCGCGGACCTCGTCGTCGTCAACGCGCGGGTCGTCACGCTCGACAGCGCATCGAGAACGGCGCAGGCCGTGGCCATCCTCGGAGGCCGATTCGCGGCGGTCGGCACCGACGCCGAGATCCGCGCCCGCATCGGACCGCGGACGCAGGTGATCGACGCAAAGGGCCGAATGGTCGTGCCGGGCCTCATCGACAGCCACGTCCACGCGCTCGGCGTCGCGGCAGCAGAGGCGACGACGCCGTTCCGGAACCTCAGGACCATCGCCGAGATCCAGGACTGGGTTCGCGGCGAGGCCGGCCGGACACCGCCGGGCCGCTGGATCTGGACGCCGCGCGTCTTCCCGACGCGCGTCAGGGAGCGGCGCTTTCCGACGCGCGACGAGCTCGACGCGGCGTCGCCCTCGCATCCCGTGGTCGTCGACGGCGCCTACGGGCTGATGCTGAACACGGCGGCGCTCCGCGCCGCGGGCATCACGGCCGCCACGCCTGATCCGCCTGGAGGCGCCATCGCGCGCGATGCGGCCGGCGCGCCGACCGGCCTGCTGCGGAACGTCGGCGGCCTGCTCGCGCGTTTTCGGCCGGACCAGGTCGCTGAAGTGCCGCTCGACCTGCTGGAGCAGGTGCACCGCGCCTACAACAAGGTCGGCATCACCAGCGTGATCGAGCGTCAGGCAACCAAGGACGGGTACCGGCGTACGAGCGCCTGCGCCGGGAGAACCGGCTGCACGTCCGCGCGACAGTGACGATTCAGCTGCCGCGGTCCGAGGATCGCGCCGCGGTGCGGCAGTTCATCGAGCAGCTGCCATTCAAGCCCGGCGACGGCGACGAATGGGTGAAGCCGGGCGCGCTGAAGATCGTCGCCGACGGCGGCATCCTCGCCGGCACGTCCTTCATGCGGCAGCCGTTCGGCCCGCAGTCTCGATCGCTCTACGGCGTGGACGACGAAGCGCTATCGAGGGTTTCTGTCGCTGACCCGGACGCAGATCGACGACGCCTTCGCGGTCGGGCACTCGATGGGCTGGCAGATGGCCGCGCACGTCACCGGCGACGCCGGCGTCGACGCCGTACTCGACGCCATCGAGGCGGCCCAGGCGACTGGCGGCGGGCACGGATCGGCGTCACACGCTGATTCACGCGTATTTCCCCGACGCCGCGACCGCCGCGCGTGCCGCGCGTCTCGGCGTCATGGTGGACACGCAGCCGGCGTGGCTCTACAAGGATGCCGACGCCCTGACCGAGGCGCTCGGCGCCGGGCGGCTGCAGCACTTCATCGGCCTGCGCACCTGGCTCGACGCGGGCGTCCGCGCGGCCATCAACACCGACCACATGTTCGGCCTCGATCCGAACCAGGCGATGAACCCCTTCAACCCGTTCCTGACGATGGCTGTCGCGGTGACGAGGAAGAGCGAAGGCGGCGCGATTGTCGGGGAGGCCGAATCGATCTCCCGCGAGCGGGCGCTGCGGCTGATGACGATCGACGCGGCTCGCCTCAGCTTCGACGAGTCGAACCGCGGGTCGATCGAAGTGGGCAAGCTCGGCGATTTCGCGGTGCTCTCGGACGACCTGCTGTCATGTCCGGCCGGGCGCATCAAGGACATCACCGTGCAATTGACCGTCGTCGACGGGCGCGTTGTCTACAGCGCGGAGGAGGCGGCCGCGCAGGTCAGGTGATACACACCGCGGCGGCTGTGATAGTTTCTCGCCATGTCCCTGCCCCTCGAGCTCAGCCGCCGCCGGTTCCTGGCTCTCGCCGGCACCCTGCCGTTCATCACTCGTCCCGCCGGTGCCGCGTCGAAGGTGCCGGTCGGGCTCGAGCTCTACTCCGTCCGCGACTCGCTCGCGAAGGACCTGATGGGGACGGTGCGCGCGGTCGCGAAGCTGGGATACGAGGTCGTCGAGTTCTACTCGCCGTACTACGCGTGGACGCCGCAGTACGCGGCGGAGGTCCGGAAGCTGCTCGACGATCTCGGCATCAAGTGCCTGTCGACGCACAACAGCGCGGACGTGTTCACGCCCGATCGCCTGCAGAAGGCCATCGATCTGAACCAGGCGATCGGCAGCCGCGCCATCATCATGGCCAGCGCCGGAAGGTCACGGGCCTCGACGGGTGGAAAGCGGTGGCCGACAAGCTCAACGCCGCCGCCGAACGGCTGAAGCCGATCGGGATGACCGCGGGGTTCCACAATCACGCCGTCGAGTGGAAGCCGGTGGAGGGTCAACGCCCGATGGACGTCCTGGCGTCGCGGACGACGAAGGACGTGACGCTGCAGTTCGACGTCGGCACGTGCGTCGAGGCAGGCGCCGATCCCGTGGCGTGGATTCAGGCGAATCCCGGCCGCATCCGCAGCATGCACTGCAAGGACTGGTCGGCCGGCGGGAAGGGCTACGCCGTGCTCTTCGGCGAGGGCGACGCGCCCTGGGCGAAGATTCTCCATGCGGCCGAGTCCATTGGCGGAATCGAGTTCTACCTGATCGAGCAGGAAGCCGGCCCGGCCGAGGAGCAGATGCTTCGCGCCGAGCGCTGCCTGGCGAACTGGAAGCGCATGCGATCGTAGGCTGAGCTTGGTCGGCGGATTCATGCCTCGCGCAATTTCGTCACCCCGAACCACCTCAACAGCCGTCGCCTCGCCGAGTCGACGGGTTATCGGCGCGACACCCGCCCCGATCGGCCCGACGGCTCAGTGATCGAACCTTGCATTCACTCTCCCTTGATGAGGCCGCGCAAGCGGCTCAGTCAGACGGGAGGTGTCTCGTGCTTCGAAAGGCAATTGTCTCGACAGCGTGCGTGACGCTGTTGATGGCCGGTGCGTGTAATCGCGACTACGACTCGGGCTCGGTCGCTGATCGCACTGCCGGCGCCGAAAGCGTCGACCAGCAGTTCGTCCAGAAGGCCGCAATCGACAACCTGGCGGAGATTCAGCTGGGGCGGCTGGCCACGCAGCGCGCGGAGAACGCCGCCGTGAAGACGTTCGCCGAGCAGCGTGGTCGACGATCACACGAAGGCGCTCGACGCACTCACCACGGCGGCCGGTCAGAGCGGCACCCAGGTGACCCGCGAGCTTGACGACAAGCATCGCGAGATCCACCAGCGGCTCTCGAGCCTTCAGGGCGCCGAGTTCGATCGCGAATACATGAAGGCCATGGTGGAGGCGCACGAGGAAGCGGCCGACATGCTCGAGGACCGTGCCGAGCGCGCGCCGCGCAGCGCGGGTGCTGCTGTCGAATCGCCAGAAGGACGCGTGAACCAGTGGGCGGCCGACACGCTGCCGGTCGTCCAGACGCACCTTCAGCAGGCCAAGCAGATCAGCGGCCGGCTGTAGTCGTGAGCTAATCAGCGTGCTGGCTTGCCGCCGCCGGGCGGCAAGCCAGCGTTAGGATGCGACATGCCTCTTCGACTGCCCGTGCTCGCGCTGATGTTGGCCGTCGCTGTCGGCAGCGTGCCGAACTGGCACCCCCGTCATCGACACCGGCGAGAAGCCGCCGACGCAGGATGGCACGATCGCAGGATCCGTGCGGAGCGACAGCGGCGTCGCGGTCGTCAGCCGCGTCGTCCGCGCCGTTGACGTCGCGACGGGTCGGAAGTTCGAAACGACGACGAACAACGCCGGCACGTACACGATGAAGGTGCCGCCCGGGCGCTATCGCCTCGAGGTGGAGCTTCGAGACGGAGAGAAGGTCAGCAAGCAGCCGCCGGAGACGCGAGATCAACCGTTCCGACCTCGATCCGGATCGCGATTTCGTGATTGCCCCCGGCTCCTGAACCCCTACCGCTTCACATCGGCGACGACGGCTGCAAACCGGGCGTCGTCCCTCAGCCACGCGAACTCAGGCGCCGCCGTCAGCAGAGGGATCCAGCCCGATCGGGCGGCCCGCGCCTTCTCCAGCCATTCCAGGGTCGCGTCGCGCTCGCGGAATCCGGATGCCATGACTGCGAACAGAAACGGCGAGACGTATCGCTCGGCGGACCTGGCGTTCAGCTCCTCGCGAATGTGTTCCGCGCGATCGCGGTCGGCGCCGGACGCCAGCGCGTAGACCAGCCACGCGCGTGCGGCCATCGGCTCGGGCGCGCTCGCCGCTGCTTCGCGAAGCTCATCTGACCGCGCCTTCGCCTCGTCCCATCTCGAGATAGAGCCGTCCGAGCGCCCAGTGCGCGGCGGCGGAGTCGGGATGTGCCAGCAGCGTCTTTTGGAGCTGCAGCTCCGCGTCCGCGTGATGGCCTGCCGCGTGAAGCTGGGCGCCCAGTGTCGCCGCGGCGGTCGCCGAGAGCGGGTCCAGTTCCAGCGCGCGACGGGCGGAGGCGACGGCCTCGTCGGGTCGTCCAAGAGCGGCCAGCACCCATGCGCGCGACTCGTGCGCACGCGCGTAGCTGGGATTCAGCGCGATGGCGCGTCCAAGATCGCGCTCCGCGCTCACGAGGTCCCAGTTGAAGCTGGCGCGGACGAGACCCCGAACGAGGTAGCCCTCCGGCAGTTCGGGGTCCAGGTCCAGCGCCCGGTCGGCGGCCGCGAGCGCCAATGGCAGCAGCTCCTCGGGAGGATTCGCCTCCCAGCCAGGACGGCCGAGCAGCCAGTAGCCATCCGCCAAACCAGCAGGCGCGGCCGCGTATTCGCCGTCGAAAGCCGCCGCCTCCTCGAACATCGCGACCGACTGCCGCAGCGCCTGCTCGGTGCCCATCCTGCGGAGCGCCCGGCCGCGAAGCGCGGGCTCGTACGCCGCGGCCGACGGCGATCGGCGCGTCGCGCGTGAGAACACCGGCGACAGCACGCCGCCAGTCAGGGACTGCGCGACGCGACCGGCGACGTCGCGCTGCAGCGTGAACGCGTCGCTGAGGTCGCGCGAGTAGGTCTCCGACCACAGGTACGACTGGCGCCGCACATCCACGAGCTGCGCCGCCAGGCGAATCCGTCGCTCGTCGCGGCTCACGCGGCCGGCGAGCACGAAGTCCGCGCCCAGCGCCTTTCCTGCCTCGATGGGGCGGCTCGCCGATCCCCTGCTCTGCATCGACGTCGTGACGCCCATCACGTCGATCAGCTTCGGATCGAGCGTGCCGAGCTGCGAGATGGCTTCCTCCGTGACGCCGTCTCCGAAGAACTCGCTGCCGTCGGGACTCTCGAATGGCAGCACCAGCAGCACGACGCGATCGCGCAGCGGAAGCCAGCCGAGCTGCCAGGCCACATACGCCGACACGGCCAGCGCGGCAGTCGCCACGACGAACAGCGCCAACCCGCGCCAGCGCGGCCGCGGCGGGTCACGGCCGTCACGCGAATTCCACGATCATCGGCGCGTGATCGCTGGTGCCAATCTCGGTGAGGATCGACGCGCGCGAGACGCCGGCGGCCAGCCCCTGGCTGGCCAGGAGGTAGTCGATGCGCCAGCCGATGTTCCGATGCCGCATGTTGCGCCACGGCGCCCACCAGGAGAACTGGTCCTCGGCCTCGGGGTGCAGCGAGCGGAAGACGTCCACCAGATCACCGCCGAGCAGCCGATCGAACAGCGCACGCTCCTCGGGCCGCTGGCCGATCGTGCCCGGCTTTCGCTCCTTTGGATGCAGGTCGCGGTCGGTGTGCGCGACGTTGAGATCGCCGCAGAGCACGAGCGGCTGGCCCTTCGCCGAAAGCGCAGCCGACCACGCCACCAGCTCCTCGAGAAACCGCATCTTCGCCGCGAAGTCCTTGCCGCCATTCGGCACGTAGATGGAGGCGATGAGCGTGCCGTCGAGGACGACGGTCGCCATCCGTGTCTCGAAGTCGATCGGCGGGTGATCGAACGCAGGCGGCAGCGGCGCCACCTCCTTGCTGACGAGAATCGCCACGCCCGAATAGCCACCGGCGCCGTGCCAGTGGCACCAGTAGCCCTCGGGCTCGAACAGCAGCGGCGGCAGCTGATCGGGCTTTGCCTTGATCTCCTGCAGGCAGACGACGTCCGGGCGGTCGCGGGCGATCCAGTCGATCACCTGCGCGTTCCTGGCGCGAATGCCGTTCACGTTCCACGTCGCGATGCGCATCGGCTCCGATCATAGCCAAGAGCCTGTGTCCCGGCGGCTCAACTGCGGTAGTCTGCCGCCATGACACGACGCGAGTTCCTCGCCACCACGGCCGGCGCCGCGATCGCCTCGGCCACTCAGACGCCGCCCGTGGCGGGCCGCCACGGGCTCGGGATCGACAACTTCTCGGTCCGTGCGATGGGCTGGAAAGCGCCGCAGCTGATCGATTACGCGGCGTCGCTCCGATGCGACTCGCTCTTCATCACGGACTTCGACGCGTTCGATTCGATGCAGGACGACGCCCTGCGCGCCATCCGCCAGCAGGCAGAGGCCAGGCACGTCAGGATTCAGCTCGGCACGTGGAGCATCGACCCGACGTCGAAGGCATTCCGGCCGAAGTGGGGCTCGGCCGAGGAGCACCTGGCCCTCGGCATTCGCGCCGCCCGCGCCCTGGGCTCACCGGTGCTTCGCGTCGTCCTTGGCACCTTCGAGGATCGGCTCACCGACGGCGGCATCGCGCCGCACATCGAGCAGGTGGTCAAGGTCTGCAAGTCCCAGCGCAGCCTGGCCGTCGATGCAGGCGTCAAAATCGCGGTCGAGAATCATGCCGGCGACATGCACTCGACCGAGCTCGCGCAGCTGGTGGAGGCCGCCGGCAAGGACTTCGTCGGCGTGAACCTCGACTCCGGCAACGCGCTATGGACGCTCGAGGACCCCCTCGACAACCTCCGAACGCTGGCGCCGTACGTCCTGACGACCAGCCTTCGCGATTCCGCGGTCTGGGACACCCCCAAGGGGGCGGCGGTGGCATGGACCGCCATGGGCGAGGGGCAGATCGACCTCCCCGCGTACTTCAAGGCCTTCCGCGAGCTGTGCCCGGGCGTCCCGGTGCACATCGAGACGATCTCGGGCTTCAACCGCGAGTTCCCGTTTCTCACGCCGGAGTTCTGGAAGGCATGGCCGGCGATGCCGGCGGCGCCGTTTGCGCGGTTCGTCGCCCTGGCCCGGCAGGGGAAGCCGCGCGAGACGTTCAAGGCGCCCGAGGGCGGCGACAAGCGGCTGGCCGAGCAGACCTACCAGCGCGGCGAGCTCGAACGCAGCCTCAGGTACTGCAGGGAGATGCTCGGTTTAGGACATTGTGATCGTCGTCAACCACGGAGACACCAAGACACGAAGACGCACGGGGAACGGCATTGGCGGCGGATGGATGCACCCGGGCGCTGGGATTCATCCGGACGCTGCCAAATTCGTTCGGTGTGTCTTTGTGTCGTCGTGTCTCTGTGGTTGGCGTACGTGACCGTCAGAACTTGAACAGGTCGTCGAACGCCTTCCGCGCGTCGGTGGGCGCCGTCGAGCCGGTCTCGCGCTCGACGCGCACGGTCGGGTGGAAGAGCTCGCAGGTGTTGCGCGCGTCCTTGGGCGCCACTCGCGCCGCGATCTTCTGCCGGCATTCGAAGCGCGCGCCGCTGTCGAACGACTCGCAGTGGATGCAGGCCCACAGGTCCACGCCGCAGCGGCCGCACCGCGAGTCCTGCGCCACCGTCGCGCTGATGACGTTGCCGCAGCGGGTGCAGCGGATCGTCTGCTTGAACCCGGGCATGTTCGGCGCGCGGAACTCGCGCGGCGTCGGCTCGCCCTTCGGCTTCTGCTGAGGCGTCGGCTTCGGTTCGTCCTGATAGCCGCGCTGGCGATATTTGCGGTCAGACATGGTGAAGACTTCCAGACTCCAGACTCCAGACTCCAGACTCCGGACTCCGGACTCCGGACTCCGGACTCCAGACTCCAGACCTACCGGACTACCGGGCTCCGGACCTCGGACCACAGACCTACAGACCTACAGACCACAGACCTACAGACCCTGCTAGACCCTGCCAGACCCCTCATTCGGCCCTGAGCGCCTTCACCGGGTCAAGGCGCGTCGCACGAAGCGCCGGAATGAGCGTCGCCATCATCGCGACAGCCGTCAGCACCGCCGCCACCAGGGCGAAGGTCGCCGGATCGGTGCGCGTCACGCCGTAGAGCTGCGCCTCGAGCACGCGCGTGGCAACCAGCGCCAGCACGAGGCCGAGCGCGATGCCGATGAGCGCCATGCCGAGCCCCTGCCGCATCACCAGGGCGAGCACCGAGCCGCGCTCGGCGCCAAGCGCCATTCTGACACCAAGCTCCTGCGACCGGCGGGTCACGTCGAAGGACATCACGCCGTAGATGCCGATGGCGGCGAGCAGGACGGCGAGGCCGGCAAACGTGCCGAGCAGGTACATCGTCAGCTTCCGCTGGCCCAGCGCCTCGTCCATCATCGCCTCCATCGTCCGCACCTGCGCGATGGGCTGGTCGGGATCGATGCCGAGCACGGTCTGCCGGACGCTGGATACAAGCTGCGTCGGGTCGGAGGTCGACCGCAGCGCGAAGGTCAACTGGGCGCTCGGCTGATTCTGGTGCGGCCGATACAGCTGCACGCGGCGCTCGGCGTCCAGCCCTTCGTGCGCCGTGTGCTCCACGACGCCGACGACGGTCACCCATTCGGCGTCAGGCGACATCTCGTCGTCGTAGGTGATGCGCTTGCCGATCGGATCGGTGTTCGGCCAGTACCCGCTTCACCATCTCGTCGTCGACGACGACGACTCTCGGGGCGCGCGGGCCGGTCGGCCTCGGTGAGCAGCCGCCCTTTCAGCAGCTTGATCTTCATCGCCTCGTGATACCCGGGCGTGACGAGCCGCTGGTCGCCCCAGGGACCGGGCTGTCCTTCCGGCGCCTGATAGCCCTCGACGTTGAAGCTGCCGGTCGACCAGTTGCCGCCAAACGGGATGTTCGACGTCCCGCCGACGCCTTCGACACCGGGCAGCGCCGCCAGGCGCTGGCGCAGCGTCTCGAAGAACGCCCCGCGCGATTCCGGCGTGTCGTACTTTGCCCGCGGCAAAGAGACGCTGACCGTGATCACGTTCTCCGGGTCGAAGCCCGGAGTGACGCCTTGCAACCGCGCGAAGCTGCGGATGAGGAGCCCGGCGCAGACCAGGAGCATCAGCGCCAGGGCGACCTCGGAGACGACCAGGATCCGCCGCAGCAGGTGGCCGCGGTGTTCGCCGGCCGTGCGCGCGCCGTCCTTGAGCGCGTCGTGCAGGTCGGTGCGCGAGGCGTGGATGGCCGGGGCAATGCCGAAGAGCAGCCCGGTGATAACGGCGATGGCCAGCGTGAACAACAGGACGACGCCGTCGATCTGAATCGCCTCCACGCGAAGCACGTCAACCGGGACCGTGGCCACCAGCGCCTGCACGGCGCCATAGGCGATGGCGAGACCGACGACCGCGCCGACGAGCGAGAGGAGCACGCTTTCCGCGAGCAGTTGACGAATCAGATCGGCACGCGTCGCGCCGACCGCCGCGCGCACGGCGACTTCCCGCGTGCGCGAGGCGGCGCGGGCCAGCAGCAGGTTTGCGATGTTCGCGCAGGCAATCAGCAGCACCAGCCCGACGGCGCCGGCCAGCACCAGCAGCGCCGTCTTGATCCGGCGCGTCGCGATCTCGTTCATCGAGTTGGCGACGATCGTCCACTGCTGCGCGTAGGCGTCCGGGTAGTCCTTCTTCAGGCCGTCGGCGAAGGCGCGAACCTCGCGCTTGGCCTGCTCGACGGTCATGCCGGCGCGCAGCCGGCCGGCGGCGACGAGGAACTCGTTGGTCCGGCGGTCGTCGCCGAACTGCTCCGGCTGGAACACGGCCGGTGCCCACAGGTCGAGGCTGCGGTTGAAGAAGCTGTAGAACCCGACGGGCATCACGCCGATGACGTCGTAGGGCTCCCCGTCGAGAAGAATCTTGCGACCGACGATGCCGGTGTCGCCGCCGAAGCGACGCTGCCAGAACCCGTGACTGAGGACGACCACCTTCTCCCGGCCGGCGTGGTCTTCGCCCTCCTCGAACGTGCGGCCCATCAGCGGCGACACGCCGAACACCTTGAAGAACTGCGACGTCGTCCTCGAGGCGAGGAGCCGTTCAGGCTGCCCGATGCCGGTCAGGTTGGCATTCCACCCCTGGCCCACGGCGAAGGCATCGAAGATCGTCATCCGCTCGCGCACGTCCCGGTAGGTCGGCACGGCGAAGCCGGCTTCGAGGCCGTCGAGGTTCGCGTAGTAGTGGTTCATCGTCACCAGGCGGTCCGGCTCGTTGTACGGCAGCGGCCGCAGCAGCACGCCGTTGACGATCGAGAAGATCGCCGTGTTCGCGCCGATGCCGAGCGCGAGCGTCATCACGACGACGAGCGAGAAACCCGGGTTGTGCAGGAGGCGGCGGAGGGCGTACTTGATGTCGCGCATGAGAATCCTGGACGGTGGTGGACGACTGATTATGCTGGAAAGTTAGCACAGGCAGCGGCAGTTGGCACGGCGACCTGTCGACGGGATGTAGAATCCCGCGCATGCCGTTTCGCCGCCAGGTCCAGTTCGCCGCCGCGATCGCCGCGCTGGCCCTGCTCCCGCTCGCCGCGCAGGAAAAACCCGCGTCCGACGCCTACGTTCGCGCCAACTACACCAAGCACGAATTCGAGATCCCGATGCGGGACGGCGTGAAGCTCTTCACGTCGGTCTATGTGCCCAAGGATCGGTCGGCGACCTATCCGATCCTGCTGTTGCGCACGCCCTACAGCGTGCGCCCCTACGGCGCCGACACTTACCGGACCTCCGTCGGCCCGTCCGATCACTTCATGAAGGAGGGCTTCATCGTCGCCTACCAGGACGTCCGCGGACGCTACATGTCCGAAGGCGAATGGGTGGAGGTCCGGCCGCACAACCCGGCGAAAGGCGGGCCGAAGGACGTCGACGAGAGCACCGACACGTGGGACACCATCGACTGGCTGGTGAAGCACCTGCCGGCCAACAACGGCAAGGTGGGGATGTGGGGCATCTCGTATCCCGGGTTCTACGTCAGCGCCGGCATGATCGACGCGCATCCCGCCCTCGTCGCGGCGTCGCCGCAGGCGCCGGTCACGGATTACTACCTGGGCGACGACTCCTTCCACAATGGCGCGTTCCTCCTCGCCCACAACTTCAGCTTCTACGTCCGCTACCTCCCTCGGCCCGGGGCGCCGCAGCGTCCGCAGGAGTCGGCGCCGTTTGACTACGGCACACCTGATGGCTACGACTTCTACCTGAAGATGGGCCCGCTCTCGGGGTCGAACACGAAGTACCTGAAGGGCGCAAATCCGTACTGGAACATCAATCTCGACCACCCGAACTACGACGCCTTCTGGCAGGCGCGGTCGATCTGGAAGCACTTCAAGGGGATCAAGCCGGCGGTGCTGACCGTCGGCGGCTGGTTCGACGCCGAGGACCTGCAGGGCCCGCTGCGAACGTACCGCACCATCGAGGCGTCCAGCCCCGGCGCCATGAACTCGATCGTGATGGGCCCGTGGACGCACGGCGGCTGGTCGCGAGGCACGGGAGAGAAAGTCGGGCCCGTCAGCTTCGGGTCGAACACGTCGGAGTGGTACCGCGAGCACGTCGAGCTCCCCTTCTTCCTGAAGCACCTCAAGGGACGCGCCGTGAAGGACGTGCCGGAAGCGCTGATGTTTCTGACCGGCCTGAACGAGTGGCGTCGCCACGACGTCTGGCCGCCAAAGACGTCGACGTCAAAGACGCTGCACCTGGGCGCAGGCGGCACGCTCGCCTGGAACGCGCCGGCCGAGGCCGACGGCTTCGACGAGTACGTCAGCGACCCGAACAAGCCGGTGCCGCTTGTCGGCTATGTCGCGCAGAACATGCCGGGGGACTACATGACCTCCGATCAGCGCTTCGCCTCGCAGCGCCCCGACGTGCTGACCTACCAGACGGCGCCGCTCGCCGAAGACCTCACCATCGCCGGGCCGATCGACGTGACGCTGCACGTCTCGACCACCGGCACCGACGCCGACTTCGTGGTCAAGCTGGTCGACGTCTACCCGGGCGACGTCCCCTCGCCGGTGCAGCCGCCCGACACGCCCGGCTACCCGCTCCGCCTGGGCGGCTATCAGCAGCTCGTGCGGGGAGAGCCGTTTCGCGGCAAGTTCCGCAACAGCTTCGAGAAGCCGGAGCCCTTCGTGCCCGGACAGCCGGCAAAGATCGCGTTCACGATGCCGGACGCGTATCACACGTTCCGGCGCGGCCATCGCGTGATGGTCCAGGTGCAGAGCTCCTGGTTCCCGTTCATCGATCGGAACCCGCAGAAGTTCATCGACATCCCCCAGGCGACCGACGCGGATTTCTCGAAGCAGACGCATCGCGTCTACCGGTCGTCCGCGCTCGCGTCGACCCTCACCGTGCGCGTCGAGCCGTAATGCGGCGCCTGCTGGCCGCGTGCGCGTTGCTCGCGGTCGCGGCCACCGGCACGCCGGCGGAGGAGCGCCCGCGCCGCGATCTCGCCGCCGACGAACGGCGCGGCGGTCACACGCTGGCACGCCACGTCGGTCGGACCGACGACCAGCTTCGCCAGCGGCTGCGCGATCAGCCGGACATCTCGGCGGCGTCCACGTACACGGACCGCGAGACCGCCGAAGTCGTCGTGGCCCATGTGCTCGGCGACCTCCGCCGACCGCGTCGCGTCGTGGACCAGGCGCCGCGGCGCGCGCGCGAACCTCGCGCTGCGCGTCGCCAATCTTCGCGGCCCGCCGATCGGCCGCGTCCTCGAGCGCGGCAGCCGCACCCCGCGGCCGGCCGACGACGCGGTGGTCGTGCTGAAATGGGTAGAGCGCACGCGCGATTTCTTCGTCCTGACGTCGTACCCGGAGAACCGAGAATGACCCGATCGGCCAAGGCGACCGCCGACACGTACCCGCAGCTCGAAGCGTTCTTCTGCGGCTATCTCCACCAGGACTTCCCGGAAGAGCACGGCGACGTCGCGACGGCCGTACGCGCCTTCCGGCGCGACGCCCCGGCCGCCGAACGCCGGGCGGTGAAGCGCGAGTGGAAGGCGTTTCGCGACGCGACCTCGGGCGAGACGCTGAAGTCGGTCGGCGAGAAGCTCACCCGCGGACTGGGCGGCGCGTGGGCGCCACGGAAACGCGCGGAGCTGGCGGCGCTCGACGCGCTGATCGCGGCACTGTGAACCGGCCGCCGCCGGAAGCGCCATCGCTGCTGCGCGTCGTCGGCACTCGCCGGCTGGCCGCCACCATCTTCAACACCGTCGTCGGCGCGGGCATCTTCGCGCTGCCTGGCGTGATTGCCGGTCAGATCGGGACGGCGGCGCCGATCGCCTACCTCGCGTGCACGGGCGCGATGCTGCTGGTCGCGCTCAGCTATGCCGCCGCTGGAAGCCGCGTATCCAGAGCCGGCGGCAGCTACGCGTACGTCGGCGCCGGCCTCGGTCCGACGACGGGCGCCATCGGCGGCGTGCTGGCATGGCTCGCCGACACGCTCGCCGCAGCCAGCGTGCTCGCGGCGGTAGCCGCCGCCCTCGGGACTTACCTGCCCGCGGTGTCGTCCGGTGTCGGACGGCTGCTGCTCATGACGACGATCGTCGCGGTGATTGCGACTATCAACGTCCGGGGCGTGCGACAAGGCGCGGCGTTCGTCGAGAGCGTCACCGTCGCGAAACTGATCCCGCTGCTGCTGTTCGTCGGCGTCGGCGCGATGCTGATGCCGTGGGACAGCCGGCTGGTGCCGACCGTGCCCACGGCCGACGTGTTGGGCCGGACGATGCTGGTGCTGATGTTCGCGTATTCAGGCGCCGAGAGCGCGTTGTCCTTGTCGGGTGAAGTCGAGCGGCCGGAGCGTGCGGTGCCCCGGGCGCTGCTGCTGGCGCTTGCGGCAGTCAGCCTGCTGTACTCGAGCGTGCACCTGGTGGCATTCGGCGCGCTGGGCGACGCGCTCGCGGCGTCCACGGCCGCGCCGCTGGCCGACGCCGGCGGGCAAATCGCCGGCCCATGGCTGCGCACGGTGATGCTCGCCGGGACGATCGTGTCGATGTTCGGCTACCTGAGCGCCGTGCTGATGAGCCAGCCGCGGCTCCTCTACTCGCTCGCTGTCGGCGGCCTGCTCCCGCGCGCGCTGACGGCGGTGCACGAGCGGTTCCGCACGCCGTGGCTGGCGATCGTGGTGCAGAACGCGCTGGCGCTCGCCATCGCCGCGAGCGGCTCGTTTGCGGTGCTGGTGCCGCTTGCCAGCGTCGCGATCCTGGTGGTGTACCTGCTGGTGGCGCTGTCGGCGCTGGCGCTGCAGCGGCGGCCCGATCAGCCGGCCGGCGCGTTCTCGGTGCCGGCGGTCATCCCGCTTGGCGCCGCGGCCGTCGCGATCTGGATGCTGTCGAAGGCGAAGCCCGAGGAACTGGCGCTCGAAGCCGTTGTCGTGGTGGCGGCCGCGCTGCTGGCGGTACTTCGGCGGCGGACGCTAGCCGATCGCCACTAGGTGGCCGCGCGTCCGGAAGAACAGCACGCCTTGTGAGATCGCCGGCGTTGCCATGCAGACTTCCCCCATCGTGTTCTTCGACAGCAGCTGGAACTGCGGCCCGGCCTTCACGACGTAGATGTCGCCGTCCTCGCTGGTGAAGTAGATCTTGCCGTCGGCCGCCACCGGCGAGGCGGTGAATCCCGTCTTGCCCTCGGCGAGCCGCTGCTGGTACTTCCGCTCGCCGGTCCTGGCGTCGTAGACGCTCAGCACGCCGTTGTCGCGGCAGTTGTAGAGCAGGCCGTCGTAGACGAGCGGCGTCTGCATGTAGGCGCCTTCGCGGCTCTGCATCCACGCCATCTGCGCCGATGGCTTGCCGTCCTTCGGCGTGATGTCGCCGGCGGCATCGGTGCGGATGGCATAGATGGGCGCGAACAGGCCGTGCGCGTTCGTGATGTAGATCAGGTCCTCGACGACGATCGGCGTCGGCACGGGGATGTCGCCGCCGCCGCCCATCTTCCACAACTCCTTGCCGGTCTCGAAGTCGTAGCCGCCGATGTGCTTCCAGCCGTTGACGATCACCTGCGTGCGGCCGCCGGCTTCATGGATGGTCGGCGTGCTCCACGTCGGGACGTCCTGGCGCGGCGTTCGCCAGAGCTCCCGGCCGTCCTTCAGCGAGAAGGCGCCGAGGAACGAGTCCTTCTGCACGTCCACCTGCAGGACGATCCGATCGCGATGGATCACCGGCGAGCTGGCAAACCCCCACTGCGCGGCAGGCACCATGAAGAAGCCGGAGTCGAGGACGCCGAAGTCCTTCTTCCAGCGCAGCCGGCCCTTCTGGAGGTCGTAGGCGAACATCCCCTCGGATCCGAAGAATGCCACCAGCGTCGAGCCGTCGGTCGCCATCGTCGAGTTGGCGTGCGTCGCCTTCGTGTGCCGCTTGATCTTCGGCACGCCGGTGACGGCGTCCTGCTGCCACTTGACCTTGCCGGTCTTTCGATCGAGGCAGGTGACTTTCCAGACGTGGACCGAGTCGTCCTCGACCGGCTTGATGTCGCCGTACAGCCCCACCTTCAGCTCCGGGTCCGGCTTGCCGCTCACCGCGGAGGTCACGCAGACGAGATCGCCGTAGATGACCGGGCTCGAGTGGCCGAGGCCCGGGATGGCCGTCTTCCATTTCACGCGCTCGCCTGCCGGCACGTTCCACGCAACCGGCGCCGGCGCGCCTTCGGACACGCCGCGCGCGGCGAGGCCGCGAAACTGCGGCCAGTCGCGCCCCGGCGTCGCTGTGCCGCGCGCGGCAAGGGCCGCAGTGAGCGTCAGCGTCAGGAGCGATGCGGCGGCGACAGGAAGAGAACAGCGCATGGTGGGACTCTATGAAGACTTGATGTGGAGGTCAATCGGACGAAGTCACGACTGCGTCATCGCAGCACCCGCGGCGCCGGCGGCCTCTTCACCGCTTCCGGCGCGGTCGCTTCGAGGACGAACGCGATGTCGGCTTCGACCATCCGGCTCCAGGGCAGCGAGACCGTGAACCCGGTGATGTCGCGCACCTGGATGGCCGCGGCGCGGCGCCGATCGGCCGACGGCAGCCGCCATGGCGATCCGGCGAAATCGCCGACGAGCCCTTCCGCAAGCGGCCTCAGTTCCTCGAGCAATTGCGCCTCGACGCGCGCCTTCTGCTTGTCGTCGAGACGCAGCGGGTCGGCGGCGCGCGGCGCGAGGACGTCCTCGGTCACCTGCGGCCGAACGACACCCTGATACAGGAAGTCGCTGATGTAGCGATGCAGCAGGTAGCGAACCTGTGCCTCGGCGACGCGGCGCCCGACCTCCGGCTTGCCCGGGGCGAGTCGATCGACGGCCATCGCCAGCAGCGCCGCGTGCGAGAGCGCCGTGGCAATCGTCGCCCCGCCTGTCGGCGACGACGAGTAGCCGAAGAGGCGCGGAGCGGCCCTGGTCGATCGCAGCGCTTCGACCAGGGGAGCGGACGCACCCTCGCCGGCCTCCACCGTGTCGATGTCCGCGACGGCGGCGCGGCCGCCGGCCTCGACCACTTTGGCGATCTTCGCGCCGAAGCTCTCGGTGCCCGGCGACTTCTCATGCCGTGAGGCATAGACGAACAGATCGATCGAGCCGGGAGCCGCGCGATCGGACAGCGTGAGTCCGGCGAGCGCCGCCTTGACCCTGGCGACCGCAGCGACGCTCGCGTCGCTGAAGGGCAGCAGGGCATCGCGCGCGGCGTCTGACGAGTAGACGATGCGGACCGGCGGCTGATACTTGAACCGCGCGAGCAGCGCGCGCGACAGCAGCGCCGTCGCGAGATCGTCGACGCCGGGCTGGATCGCGGCGCTGGTGGCTCCAGCCTTCTCGATGGCAGAGGCGATCTGCGCGCGCTCCGCGACGTGCAGGCCCTGGGGCGCCGGTTCGTCCAGGCCGAACACCGCGACGTCGACCGCGCCTCGGGTCACCAGGTCCGCCAGGGCCAGGTTCACCGCGAGGTTCCGTGCCCGGACGCCGCGGTAGCGGTCGATCATGCCGGCCGGCAGCGACGACTCGAGCGCCGCGCGTTCGGCTGCCAGCGCCGCGTCGCCGTCGGCCGCCGGCGCGATCTCCGCCCATCGCGTCAGCTTCTGCCGCCACCCCGGGTTGCCGCCGTCGTCGTTCGGCGCCAATCGGGGAATGCTCCCGAAGGCGTACACCGGCAGGTCCGGCCGCCGCTGCTTCAACCGGCCGAGTGCGTCGAGCCGGCGGCGGGCGTCGGCCTCGAAGACCCGGCCGGCACGCGATCCGACGAGACCGCCATACGCGAGCATGTCGGTCGAGACGATCGCGGCGTCGAGCGTGGCGAGATCCAGTCCGTCGAGCCAGCGGGCAATCGCGTCGCCGTCGCCGGTCTTGAGGAACCGGCCGAGCGCGACGCGCGGAGGGGTTGCGACCTCGGTATCGGCGACCGCGCCAAGCAGGATGGGATCCTGGAGCGAGGAAGGACGGTCGTCGAGCGGCACGAGCGCGACACGCGCCGACCGCGGGGGCACGACCGGCGCCGCGGCCGGCTGTCGGCCCGCAGCCTTGACGACCGGCAGTGCCGTCGCGGCCAGGCACAAGGCCACGACGGCCGAGGCGAGCTTCAGTGCGTGCACGGCGGTCCGGAGAGGACCGAGACGAAGATCAGCGGATTGCGTCCCTTCCGGGTGATGCCGCGCACGGTGCCGCGTGGAATCACCGACAACGTCGTGGCCTTCAGCGGGACGTTGTTATTGCCCAGCCGCAGCGTGCCTTCGCCTGCGACCACGTAGATCACCTCGTCGGAGTCCGGGAGGCTGCGTTCGGGCAGCGGATCGCGCACCTGCACCAGCGTCGTCTTCGCGCTGGCCGTGCAGCCCAGCGGATCTTCCTTGATCGGATCGCGGCCGCTGATGAAGTTGCGTTCGACGAAATCCACCACGGCGACGCTCTTCGGCTCGCCGGCGGGCGCGTTGATGACTGGCGCCGGCGGCGGCGGCGGAGGAGCGGGCTTTTCCTCCGGCTCCGGCGCGGCCGACAACACGACCTCGATCGCCTGCGAGCCGCGCAGCGTCACGTCGCGCTCGAGCAGGACGAACTTCGGGTGCGAGAACCTGAGGCGATACTCGCCAGGCTTCATGGTGAGGAATCGCACGATGCCGCTGGCAAGCGACGAGCCTTCGCGGTCGGTCGGACCGCTGGCGCGCACCGCGACGCCCTGCACCGGCAGCCCGCCGCCGTCACTGACGTTGATGGTGAGGGTCCCGGCTGCTGGTGCGGCGGGGCGGGGGCGCGGGGCGGCCGGCGCCGGCGCCGGCGATGTTGGCTGTGGCGGTGGCGTCGGCGCGGGCGTCTGCGCGGCGGCCGGAACGGCCAGCGTCGCGCTCAGGAGGATGAGCGACAGTGGAGAGGTCATACCGGATCTAACCGCCCGCGAGAGCGCGGAGTCAAGCGATCACTCCTTGATCCGCGCCCACGCGTCCTTCAAGGTGACTGTCCGGTTGAACACCGGCGCCGCCGGGGTTGAATCGGGATCCACGCAGAAGTAGCCGAGCCGTTCGAACTGCACGCGCGTGCCGGCGGGAAGCGGCGCCAGCGAGGGCTCGAGCTTGCACCCCTGCAGTTGCTCCAGCGACTGCGGGTTCAGGGACGACCGCCAGTCCCTTCCTTCGTCGTCAGAGGGATCGGCGACGCTGAAGAGCCGATCGTACAACCGCACCTCGCCCTCGACTGCCGAGGACGCGCTGACCCAGTGCAGCGTGGCCTTCACCTTGCGGCCGTCGGGAGCGTCGCCGCCACGGGTGGCAGGGTCGTAGGTGCAGATGAGCCGGACGATCGCGCCGGTGGCCGGGTCTTTCACGACCTCGCGGCATGTGATCAGGTATGCGTTGCGCAGCCGGACTTCCCGTCCCGGCGCCAGCCGGAAGAACTTCTTCGGCGGGTCTTCGCGGAAGTCGTCCTGTTCGACGTAGAGCACCCGCGAGAAGGGCACTTTGCGCGTGCCGGCCGAGGGGTCTTCGGGGTTGTTGACCACGTCCATCTCTTCGACCTGGCCCTCGGGGTAGTTCTCGACCACCACCTCGAGCGGCCGCAGCACCGCCATGGCGCGCGGCGCCTTGCGGTTCAGGTCTTCGCGGACGCAGTGCTCGAGCAGCGCGACGTCGACGACGTTCTCCTTCTTCGCGACGCCGATGCGCTCGCAGAAGTCGCGGATCGACTCTGGCGTGTAGCCGCGGCGCCGCAGGCCGCTGATCGTCGGCATGCGCGGGTCGTCCCAGCCGCGCACGTGGCCCTCGGCGACCAGCTGCAGCAGCTTGCGCTTGCTCAGCACCGTGTAGTTCAGGTTCAGCCGCGCGAACTCGATCTGCTGTGGACGGAACTCGCTCTCGAACGACTCGACCACCCAGTCGTAGAACGGCCGCTGATCCTCGAACTCGAGCGTGCAGAGCGAATGCGTGATGCCTTCGAGCGCGTCCTCGATCGGGTGCGCGTATGTGTACATCGGGTAGATGCACCACGCGTCGCCGGTCCGGTGATGGCTGGCGTGCCGGATGCGGTAGAGCGTCGGGTCGCGCATGTTGATGTTCGGCGACGCCATGTCGATCTTCGCGCGAAGGACACGCGAGCCGTCGGGGAACTCACCCGCCCGCATGCGCCGAAACAGGTCGAGGCTTTCCGCGATCGGACGGTCGCGATACGGGCTGTTGCGGCCCGGCTCGGTCAACGACCCGCGGTAGGCCCGGATCTCGTCGGCCGTGAGGTCGTCGACGTACGCCTTGTCCATCTCGATCAGCTTCTCGGCGTGCCGATACATCTGCTCGAAGTAGTCGGCGGCGTAGAGCACGTCGCCGTGCCAGGTAAAGCCGAGCCACGCGACGTCCCGCTCGATGGACTCGACGTACTCGATGTCCTCCTTCGTCGGGTTGGTGTCGTCCATCCGCAGGTTGCACCAGCCCCCGAACTCGGCGGCGACGCCGAAATTCAGGCAGATCGACTTGGCGTGGCCGATGTGCAGGTAGCCGTTGGGCTCCGGCGGAAACCGGGTGTGGACGCGGCCGCCGTGCCGGCCCGCCGTGCGGTCGGCGACGATGATCTCGCGAATGAAGTCGAGGGGAGTCGCAGTCGAAGTCGGGTCCATAAGATGATTGCGCTGACGCGCGGCCGATGTCGGCCGGCGCGCGGCCATCCCTCAATTCTACCGTGCGGTGGCCGGCCCCTCGCGGGTGTGGTAAAACCGGCCGACTCGACTTCCCGGGAGGTCTACGTGCTCCGACGTGCGCTCGGTATTGCGGTCGGCCTGGCCGTTGCGGTCTTCTTGGTCGGCGTCATCGAAGCGATCTCGAGCTACCTGTACCCCCTCCCGCCGGGCATCGACTACTCGGACCGGGAGGCGATGGGCGCGGCCATCGCGACGCTGCCGGTCGGCGCGTTCATCGTGGTGCTGCTCGCGTGGACGCTGGCCGCCTGGAGCGGCGCCTGCACCGCGGTCCGCGTCGGCCGCCATGCCGCGCTCGGCCTCATCGTCGGCATCGTGCTGCTGACGGCAGCCGTGGCCAACATGCTGGCGGTCCCGCACCCGGCCTGGATGTGGGCGGCCGCGGTGATTGCGATCCCCGCGGCGACGTTCGCCGGCATGAGGATGGCAGGAACCCCGGCGTCGTCGACGCCGGTCTAGCGCGCGATTCGAACGGATCCCGATGGACACTTCCGCAGAGGCCGTGGAGGCCCCGACCGTCGCCGACGGCATCGAACATCACCTCGATCCACGTGCGGTCGCCGTGCAGCGCATCGGCAGCTGGATCTTCACCGGCGTCGTCATGCTCGGCCAGACGGCCGTGCTCGTGCCGACGCTGCTCTTCGCCCGTTGGCCGATCTGGGTGAAGCTGCTGATGACGCTCGGCTGGCTGGCGATTGGCGCCGGCCTCGCGTGGCTGTCCCATCAATGGCCGGTCATCGTGCACCGGCACTCCTCCTACCGTGTGGACGCGCAGGGCATCGAGATCAAGCAGGGCGTCGTCTGGCGGCGCGTGATCAACGTGCCGCGCTCGCGGGTCCAGCACACGGATGTCTCCCAGGGGCCGATCGAGCGCGGTTTCGAGCTCGGCACGCTGGTCATCTACACGGCCGGCACCGAGCATGCGAAGGTGGAGCTGCACGGCCTCGAGCACGGGCGGGCGCTCCTCATCCGCGATCACCTGCTGAAGAGTGCTGACGCCGATGACGTCTGACCGGCGGCTCCATCCCGCGTCGTTTCTCTTCGGGATCGGCGCGCGCCTCCGCGAGCTGGCCCTGCCGCTCATCGTCGTCTTCTTCGGCGCCGGCTCCGCGGGACTCGGCTGGCAGATCTGGTTCCTGTGGCTGCTGATCCCGTACACGATCGTCGCCATCGGGCGGACGCTGACGTTCCGCTATCGCTACGACGAGCACGAGCTGGTGATCCGGACCGGGTTCCTGTTCCGCAACGAGCGGCACGTGCCTTACGCCCGTATCCAGAACGTCGACGGCGTGCAGACTGTGTTCCATCGCCTGCTGAAGGTCGTGGACGTGAAGGTGCAGACTGCCGGCGGCAACGAGCCCGAAGCGACGATGAGCGTGCTGCCGGTCGAGGCCTTCGAGGAGATGCGGCGCCGCGTGTTCGAGGGCCGTCGCAGCGCGGAGGCGCCCGCCACTGACGTTCCGGAGCCGGAAGCGCAGACACTGCTGCGGCTGTCGCCCCGCGACCTGCTCGCATATGGCTTCGTCGAAGGGCGGGGGCTGGTCGTGATCGCGGCGATGTTAGGGCTGATCTGGGAGTTCGGCGTCGCCGATTCGTTCATGCCGCAGTTCACGCCCGGTCCGACCGGCGTGCCGAACAAGGGCGCCTTCAGGGCGCTGGCGAACGCGATCTACTCGCAGACGGGCGGCATCTTCGAAAGCCTGATCTCGACGGCGATGACGGTCGTGGTCCTGCTCCTCTTCGTGCGCGTGCTGTCCATGGCGTGGGCCGCGATACGCCTGCATGGCTTCAGGCTCACCCGCGCTGAAGAGGACCTGCGAATCGAGTACGGCCTGCTCACGCACATCGTCGCGACGGTGCCGTTGCGGCGTATCCAGACATTGACGCTGCGCGAGGGTCCGCTGCATCGGCTGATCGGCAGGGTCTCCGCGCGCGTGGACACCGCGGGCGGAGCGGCCGGCGAGAAGGCGCCGCCGGATCGCCAGTGGCTGGCGCCAATCGTCAGGCGCGGAGAGCTGCCGGCGCTGCTTCGCAACGTGCTGCCGATACTGGCGGTCGACGAGCTGCAATGGCAGCGTGTGCACCCGCGTGCCGGGCGCCGCATCGCGAAGGAGGGCCTGGTGCTGTCCGTGCTCCTTTGCGGGCTGCTGTCGGGACAGTTCGGCTGGTGGACCCTGGCGTCGCTGGTCGTGACCGTGCCGCTGTCGCTCTGGCACGCGCGGATGGCGTCGGCCGCGCTTTGCTACGCCGTCACCGATGAGCTCGTGGCGTTTCGAAGCGGATGGATATGGCGCCAGACGACGATTGCGCCCTTCGCGCGGGTCCAGGCGGTGACGTTCCGCGAGTCGCCGTTCGATCGGCGCAGCGCGATGGCGCGGGTCACCGTCGACACGGCCGGCGCCGGCGACCTCTCGCACAAGGTCGCGATCCCGTACCTGGCGCGCGACGTCGCGCACGCGTTGTGGCAGCGGCTGGCCGGCGAGGCCGCCGCGCGATCGTTCCGCTGGTCGTGAGACCATATCGCGTGCAGCCCACCGCACTGACAGCGTTCGGCATGCTGGCACTCTGGCTCGGCTGTGCCAACGCGCCAGAGGCCCCGCCGCGACAGGCCGACGCGCCGGCGGCGCAGAAGGCCGCCGCGCGGATATTCCAGCACCGCGTGGTGCGCACGTATCCCCACGATCGAAAGGCGTTCACGCAGGGACTCGTCTTCAGGGACGGCTTCCTCTACGAGAGCACGGGCCTTTACGGCCAGTCGAGCCTTCGCAAGGTGCAGCTCGAAACCGGGATGGTCATCCGTCAGCAGTCCGTGCCGCGCGAGTACTTCGCCGAGGGCCTGAGCGAATGGGGCGACACCCTGGTGCAGCTGACGTGGACCTCGGGCCTGGCATTTGTCTACGAGCGGGAGTCGTTCAAGGAGTTGCGTCGCTTCACCTACACGGGCGAGGGCTGGGGCCTCACGAAGACCGACCGGCATCTCGTGATGAGCAACGGCAGCGCGACGCTCCGGCTGCTCGACCCGGCGACATTCGCCGAAGTCTCTCGCGTCGAGGTCCACGACGAGAACGGCCCGGTCTCGGCGCTGAACGAGCTGGAGATGGTTCGCGGAACGCTCTTCGCCAATGTCTGGCAGAGCGAGCGCATCGCGATGATCGCGCTCGATACCGGAATGGTCACCGGCTGGCTCGACCTTCGAGGGCTGTTGTCCGAGTCGGAACGCGCCCAGACCGACGTGCTCAACGGCATCGCGTACGACGAGGCCGGCGATCGCCTGCTGGTGACCGGCAAATGGTGGCCGAGAGTTTTTGAGATCGAAGTCGTCCGGTAAGCCGGTCGCGCAAGACGAATTCACGGAGGTTCGCGCAGATGTCATCGCTGTCTCGTCGGACATGGCTGAAGTCGCTCACGGGCACGGTCGCAGCGTCGGCGGTTGTGGCGCGTGAGTCCGTGGCGCTGAACGCGGCGCAGGCACCGGCGCAGCCGGCCGCCGGGTCGCTGCCGCTCACCGAGTTCGAGCCCAAGAGCATGCTGAAGGTGCCGGAGACGCGCGTCGAGCGGGCGAAGTTCCCGGTCATCGACGTCCACACCCACCTCACCTTTCGTGCCAAGAGCGCCGGCGGTGTCGGGCAGGGCGAAGCGATGCGGACAATCGCCCCGCCGGCCGACGTGCTGACGGTCATGGATCGCCGCAACGTTCAGACGATGGTCAACCTGACGGGCGGAGTCGGCACCGGGCTGATCGAGACGGTGAAGACGTTCCAGCAGCCGCATCCCGAACGCTTCGTCGTCTTCACCGAGCCGTCGTGGTATCGGCTGCTCGAACCGGGCTACCCGAAATGGCAGGCCGATGAGCTCGGGCGCGCGAAAGCAGCGGGCGCGCGCGGCGTGAAAGTCCTGAAGACGCTGGGACTCTACTTGCGGGAGCAGATCACGTCGGGACCGCTCGTGAAGATCGACGACCCGCGCTTCGACCCGATGTGGGAGGCGTGCGGGGCTCTGGGACTGCCGGTGGCCATTCACATCTCGGATCCGGAAGCGTTCTTCCTGCCCATCGACCGCTTCAACGAGCGCTACGAGGAGCTGCACGCCCACCCGGACTGGTCGTTCCACGGCAAGGACTTCCCGTCCAACGCCGAGCTCATCGCTGCCCGCGACCGCGTGGTCGCGCGGCACCCGAAGACGACGTTCATCGGGCTGCACGTGGGCCACAGCTCCGAGAACCTGGCAGCCGCGGCCGCCGCGCTCGACAGGTTTCCCAACTTCAACGTCGAGATCGGCGCGCGCATCGGCGAGCTGGGCCGCCAGCCGCGCACGTCGAGGAAGTTCTTCGACAAGTACCAGGACCGTATCCTGTTCGGCACCGACGCGGTGCCCGACGGACGGCAGACGCCGCAGCAGATCTTCGGCGACGACCTCTACACGATCTATTTCAGGTTCCTGGAAACCGAGGACGAGTACTTCGACTACGCGCCGGCAAAGATCCCGCCGCAGGGACGATGGCGCATCTACGGCGTCGGCCTGCCCGACGGCGTGCTGAAGAAGGTCTACAACGAGAACGCGCGGCGCCTGCTGCGCCTCTGACAGCCGGGGGGCGGATCAGTGACCGCGGCGTGCGATGCATTTGATGGCATCGCCATCGCACGTCGAGCTCACGTGACCACCCCGCCGGCAGCTGCGGGCGCTTCGCCGACGTCGCGGCAGCGCCTATACGGGGTTCCTGCCTTGGATGACGCGGATCAGGACGACCGCGATCGCCAGAATCAGCAGAATGTGAATGAACCCGCCGAGCGTGTACGAGCTGACGACGCCCAGAAGCCACAGCACGAGCAGGAGCACGAAAATCGTCCACAACATTGCCATTCCTCCCGCCCTCGGTTGAGCAGAGTGGGTGCCAAGTGTGCCAGACGTGAATGGCTCAGGCTAAGCGGTTGGAATCGCGATACTTAGGCGGCGTGACCCCGGGAGGATGGCAGCCGGAGGAAGAGCCGCCGAGGTGTAAGTCTTACCTACTGTCTCATCTGTCGAACGCGCCGATCTCTTCGCGAAGCCGTGCAGCAGAGCTGCCAGCGTGTTCTCCAGCGACTCGCGCGAGACGCGCGAGATGATCGGGCTGGCCAGCGCCCGCACGATCAGCGGCACGCCGCGGCTGAGGGCAATCGACTCGCACTCCACCAGCACGCCGCCGTCGACCGGCACATATCTCCAGTAAGCGTTCAGCCGCCAGAGGAAGCCATGATCGTCGCCTTCGGGCCGCGGACGCTCGCGCGGCGTGCCGGGATCGTCCACCTCGACGATGCGGCGGGAGACGCTGCGGCTTGTCGCGTGGCCGGCGGGATGCTGGCTGTAGCGCACCGCGTGTTCCATGTCGTAGGTCACGTCGACGATGCCGCTGCGTGCGACGCGCATGAACACCTGGAGGGTGCCATCGGCGAGTGGCACGACGCGCATCGAGAGCACCTCCGCTGGCGTCCATCGCTTCGACGTCGGCCGCTGGAGCTCCCGCAGCAGATCGGCGAGCTGAAGATTCGGCAGGAACACCCGTCCGACCCAATGGTGAATCGCGCCGTCGGGCACGTCGATGGTCGATCCGTTGGCACGCCGGGTCTCGGTTTTCGCGAGCACGAGCTCTCCGGCCTTCAGGCGGCGCCAGTCTGACTCCGACGGTCGCGGCAGTGGCTTCGGCTCCTGTGCGGCGATGCGCTGCTCCGTGACGCGCACATATTCCTCCACGCGGCGCGCGTGTTCTCGCCGAGCACGGCGACAACTGCAGGCGCGGCCTCGGCCGACGCGGCCGCGAACAGCACCGCGGCGACGACGAATACCAGTCGATCCGCGAGCACGAAGTTCACGGCGCTGCAGGCGACGACCGCAATCACGTTGGCGCCGATGACCGGGGCGCCGGCCGATGCCAGGCCGGCGGTGATGACGACGTTGCCGGCCAGCGAGACAGCGCCGTTGAGCCCGGCAAAGCGAAGGAACTGCGCGGGAATGGACTGCGCCGCCTCGGTCCGGTCGGCCCAGGTCCACCGGCGGTGCCACACGAAATTGGTCACGATGGCAGCCAGTACGGCCAGGGCCGTGCTCGGGCCGACAGGCAGCCCGGCAGACGTGAGGAGGTGGAGGACGCCAATCTGGCAGACGAATCCCAGGGCACCCACCAGCACGAACATCACCGGACGTGAAGAAGGTCGCATCAGCGCCACACTGGGAAATGCGCGAAGGGCCCGCCGGTCGGCTCAGGAGGTCGGATTCGACCTGAACGGCAGGAGCGGCGCCTCCACCTCGACGGGCTCCATGCTGCTGGCGGCGGCCTCACGGGGCCCGACCGTCTCCCGCGTCGCTGCCCGCGCTGGCAGGTCGACCCTGAAGGTCGTCCCCACTCCGGGACTCGAGTCCACGGCCACGCGTCCGCCGGACGAATGCACGAGGTGCCACACCGTTGCCAGTCCGAGACCCGTGCCTCGGCCGACTTCCTTGGTGGTGAAGAAGGGTTCGAAGATCCGCTCGAGGACCTCGCGCGACATGCCGAGGCCGGTATCGCGCACGACGAGCCGCAGCCCGGGCATCGGCGCACCCGGCAGCACTTCGACGGCAACCGCCATCGTCATCTCTCCGTCGTCGGAACGTGCGAGCTTCTCGTGCAGCGTGTCGCGCGCATTCAACAGGAGGTTCAGGACGATCTGGTGGATGTCTGCGGAGTTGTGATGAATCGCCGGCAAGTGCTTCGGCGCGCGCAGCTCCACCGAGATTCTCGGATCGCAGGTCGGCCGCACGAGGTCGACGTTGGCCGAGACGATGCCGGCGAGCTGGATGTCGGTGGGCTCGGTGTCGCTCTTGTGGCCGAAGGTGAGCAGGCGGCGCGTCAGCGTCGCCGCGCGATCGGCTGCGCCGGCAATCACGTCCAGCTCGCGCTGGAGCCCGGGGTCGGCGCTGCGATCCTCGCGCAGCAGCTCCACTTTCAGCACGATGGGTGTGAGCAGGTTGTTGAACTCGTGCGCGATGCCGCCCACCATCTCGCCGACGGCGCGCAGGCGGCGGCCGTGCGCCAGCTCCGCATCCATCGCGCGAAGCTCGCGCGCCTGCTCCGCGACGCGACGGCTCAGTCGTCGCTGTTGCAGCGACACCCACACGGCGCTCGCGGCGACGACGAACAGCACCGCCGCCGAGTAGTACGCCACCTCCTGACGGGTGAACGACGCCGGCTCGTAGCGCCCGAACCAGCGCCGGTAGATCCGCTCGTAGCCGCCCGTGCGGTAGAGAATCGCCAACCCCTCGTTGAGCTGCACCAGCCGGTCGTCGTCGTGCGAGGCGAAGCAGAGGCTGACGGTAACGTCGAGCGGCGGCCCGGTCGGGTGAACGTCGTAGCCGTTCCTGGCGGCGATGGCCAGGCCGGTGAGTCTCGAGGTCAGCGCCGCGTCATACCGGCTGTCGGCAAGGAGCGCCAGGCTCTCGTCGGCCGTCGTCACCGGCTCCAGCTGCATCGGCACGCCGCTGTCGCGCAGGTATGCCTCACCGGCGCTGCCGCGACCAACAAGGACGGTACGGCCCGCGAGGTGGGCGAGCGTGTCGAGTCTCGGGCCGCCGTTGCGGACGAACAACGCGCCCTTGAGCGTGAGGTAGGGCGCGGAGAATCCGGTGCGTCCCGACCGGCCCGGCCCGTAGGCGTACACCTGCGCGACGGGGAACTCGTGTGCGAAGAATCGGCGGTTCAGCTCCATCGAGGGTCCCGTCACTCGGCGAATCCGGAACCCGCCGACGCGGGCGACCTCATCCAGCAGGTCCACCGCGAATCCGGTGAGCGTGCCGTGCGCGTCGAGATAGGATACCGGGTAGTAATCGGTGGCCGCGCCGACGACGAGCGGCGCGTCGTTGGGCGGCGCGGCGATGGCCGGTGTCGCACCGGCCAGCGCGAGCACGGCCCACGCAAGCAGTGGAAGTCTGACGTGCACGGTCGTCAGAGAGCTTAGCGGCAACGCGCCTCCAGAATCGACAAACCGTGCTAGCCTGACGCCACTTTTTCAGGAGCCTCGATGCGACACTGGATGCGCGCCCGCAAGTCCCTGATTGCACTGACGTTCTACGCTTGCCTGCAGCCCTCGGCAGCGCCCGCGCAGAGCCCGCCAGCGGCGACGCCAGCCTCGGTGGGGATGTCGGGCGAGCGGCTGAACCGCCTTTCGTCGACAGTGCAGGCGTTTGTCGACCAGGGACGGGCCGCCGGCATCGTCACGCTGGTCGTGCGCCAGGGGAAGGTGGTGCACTTCGAGGCGTTCGGCAAGCGCGACCTCGAATCGGGCGCGGCGATGCAGAAGGACACGATCTTCCGGATTGCGTCGATGTCGAAGGCCGTGACCAGTGTCGCGGCGATGATCCTGCTCGAGGAAGGCAAGCTCCTGCTGGGCGACCCGGTGTCGAAGTTCATCCCCTCTTTCAAGAAGACGACCGTGATGATCGCGCCGCCGCCGGGCGCCGTGTCGGGAACTCCCGTGGCTGATCGTGCCGGCCAAGCGGGAGGTCACGATTCGCGACCTGCTCACGCACACCGCGGGCATCGGCTACGGCGCGGGCCCGGCCGAGGGGATGTACAAGGCGGCCAACGTCCACATGTGGTACTTCGCCGACAAGGCCGAGCCCATCGCGCAGACAATCGATCGACTGGCGGCGCTGCCCTTCGACGCGCAACCCGGCGAAGAAGTACGTCTACGGCTTCAACACCGACATCCTCGGCGTCGTCGTCGAGAAGGCGTCGGGGATGAGCCTCGACGAGTTCTTCCGGACGAGAATCTTTCAGCCGCTGAAGATGACGGACACGAGCTTCTACCTGCCTGTCGAGAAGCGCGATCGACTGGCCACGGTGTATCGATGATCGACGGCAAGCTCGTGCGTGCGGCGAACGAGGGGATGGGCCAGGGCGCGTACGTGGACGGGCCGCGGCAATCGTTCTCCGGCGGCGCGGGCCTGCTCTCGACAGCGTCCGACTACGGGCGCTTCCTGCAGATGCTGCTCAACGGCGGCGAGCTCGAGGGCTCGCGGGTCCTGGGGCCGAAGACCGTCGAGCTCATGATCTCCAACCACGCTGGCACGCTCTACAACGAGGGGCGCACGGGCTTCGGCCTCGGCTTCGAAGTGATCGAGCACCTCGGCCGCGCCGGCGTGCCCGGGTCGGTGGGGCTGTTCTCCTGGGGCGGCGCGTATCACACGAACTTCTGGGGGGACCCCGCCGAGAAGATCGCCGCCGTGCTGATGACGCAGCTGCTGCCGGCCGGCGGCAGCGACCTGCACGGCAAGTTCCGGGCGCTCGTGTATCAGGCGATCGTGACACCCGCAACAAGCCTGTTCGTCAATCACAGAGGCACGAAGACACAAAGACACACTGAAACTGAATTGACAACCACGGATGAACCCCAGCGTCGGGGCTCATCCGAGCGTTGCCAAAAGCATTGTCTGTGCGTCTTCGTGTCTTCGTGCCTCTGTGGTTGACGTCCGTAATCAGGCAATCACGGCAAGCACGCCGGCGAAGGGCTCCGCGAGGCGGTGGTTGCCGCCGATGGCCATCGCGTCCAGCACCTGCGCGCGCGTGCGCTGATTGAAGAACATGCGCCACGCGATGTCCTGGTCGACGCGCACGTGCGCGGCGGCGTGGGTGAGCGCGCCGACGAACAGGCGCCAGCCGTCAGACTCGCGCACGAGCGTCCACGCGCCGCCGGCATCGCCGGTGATCTCGAATGTCACGCCGGTTGTCAGCGCCGCGTCGACGTCGCGGTAAGCCACGGGCAGCGCGCGCATCGACAGCGCGAGCACGGGGTGAAGCCAGCGCCGGGAGACCAGCAGCGGCGCTCCCACCGCCTCGGCGATCTGCTGCTGGTGGTGCCAGCGCTCGGTGTACTCGCGCCCGATGTGGAACCACGCCGCCGACTGCGACTCGCCGGCCCACGACACCGGGATGCGCGCCGGCTCGTCGAGCTCGGCCGATTCGAAGTAGTCCGCCTGCTGGCGTCCGACGATGTCGAGCAGCTCGGTCAGCAGGCGCGGACTGAATCGCGCGGCGACCTCGACCCACTGTGCGTTGATGTCGTTGATGAACGCCGTCAGGCTGCCCGGCGTGGTGATGTCGCGGTCGGCGCGCAGCAGCTCGTGGTTGTCGCGATGCGAGCTGACCGTACGGATGGCCGTGTCGAGCAGATGCGCGGCGACGTCCGCGACACGCCACCTGGGCGCCGCGGTCTGACGCGTCCAGTCCTCCGGCGCCAGCGTCCGCAGCGTCATCATCAGCTCCTGGTGCAGCGGCGCGAAAAGCGGCCGCGTGTCGATCCGGGCGGCTGGGGTGATGTGGGACATGTTTGCGGGTCCAGGCAGGTCAGGCGGGTCGCGCGGGCCGAACCGTTCGCGCCGCCTGCGCGCGGCCGATCTCGACCACCGCGACCACGAGCTCGCGCAGATCGGCCTCCGTCGTCCGGAAGTTGACGATGCAGGACCGGAGGACGAAGCGGCCATCGACCATGGCGTTGCTGACGTAAGCGCGGCCGCTGGCGAGCAGCGCGTCGAGCACCTGCTGGTTCAGCCGGTTCAGGAGATCGGTGGCCTCGTCGTCCTGGAGATCGAAGCCAGCCGGCACGTATCTGAACGTCGTGATGCTCAGGCCCTGCGTGACCGCTTCGAGCTCGGGATGCGCGTCGACGAGGCCGAAGAGCGCGCGGGATAGGCGTATGTCTTCCGCGATCATCTCTGCGTAGCCCTGACGGCCCACCTGCCGGAGCGCGAGCCACACCTTCAGCGCGCGGAACCCGCGCGAGTTCTGCGGCCCGTACTCGTAGTAGTTGGGCGGAGGAGCCGACTCCCCGCTGTCGAAGTGGTAGTACACCGGCGTATAGGCGAACGCACCACGCAGCTTCGCCGGATCCCTGACGAGCGCGCAGCCCGCCTCGAGCGGCGCGTACAGCCACTTGTGGGGATCGACGGCGACCGAATCGGCGTCGGCCATGGCGCCGAAGTCGGCGGGAGCGTCGGCCGTGACGGCGGCAGGCGCGCCATACGCGCCGTCGACGTGGAACCACAGGTCGTGTGCCTTGCAGATCGCGGCGATCTGATTCAGAGGATCGACCGCGCCGGTGCTCACCGTCCCGGCCGTGCCGACGACGAGAAACGGCTGCAAGCCCTGCTCGCGATCGAGATCAATCTGCCTGGCCAGTGCGCTGGCGTCCATGCGGCGGTCGGCATCGACGGCAATCCAGCGCACCGCGGAGGTGCCCAGCCCGCTCAGGTCGGCGGCCTTCTGGATCCACGTGTGTGTCTCGGCAGAGCAATACGCCACCATCTGCGATGCGTTGCCGGCGTGTGCACCCTGCTCGCGCAGCGGCCACTCGGCCTTGGCGGCACGCGCCGCCCAGAAGCCGACCATGTTCGCCATGTTGCCGCCGCTGACCAGCAGGCCGCCGGTGCCGCGCGGACATCCGACGAGCTCCGCGATCCACGCGACGGTCTGCTCCTCGATGAGCGTCGCCATCGGCGACAGGCCCCACGAGCCGCAGTTCGGGTTCACGGTGGCCGCCAGCAGCTCGGCCAGCGATCCCAGCGGCGCCGCCGACGAGGTGATGTAGCCCATGAAGCGCGGGTGCCCGTTGAACACCGAGTGCTCGACCAGCAGCCGTGTCGCCTCCGCGAGCAGCGCGTCCGGGTCGCCGCCGCGCTCCGGCAGCCCGCCTTGACCGAGGCGCGCGCGCAGCTCCGAGGGCGTCGCGCCGGGCGAGACGCGCTTCTCCGGCAGCGACGACAGGAAATCCGCGAGGTCGTCGATCAGGCGGTGACCCGCCCGGCGAAACGCGTCGGGCGCGAGATCGAGTGGCGCGTGCCGTGACATTGATTCCAGACCAGCGGCGCTACTTCGACGAGGTCGGCACCGGCGCCGACGGCTTCAGATACTTGTCGAACCACTTCACGTAGCGCTCGAGCCGATCGCGCTGGTAGCTCGGAACAGTGATGCCGTGGTTCTGGTCCGGGTAGACGACGAGCTCGGCGTTCACGTTGTTGCTCTTGAGCGCCATGTACATCTGCTCGCTGCCGGCAATCGGCACGTTGAAGTCGTTCTGGCCGCACATGAAGAGCGTCGGCGTCTTGATCCGGTCGGCCTTGAAGAACGGGTAGCTCACCTTCATCCAGGCATCCGGGTTCTTCCACGGCTGGCCCATCTCGGTGTTGTACTGCAGGATGTACTGGTCAGTGCCGTACATCGTTGTCTGCAGTGAGCTGCCGGCGCCTGAGGCAGCCGCCTTGAAGCGCGGATCGGTGGCGATGGCGTAGTTGGTCAGGATGCCGCCATAGCTCCAGCCGCCGATGCCGAGGCGATCGGGATCGGCGACGCCGGACTGAATCGCCCAGTCGACGCCGGCGAGCAGATCGACGACTTCGAGGTTCCCCCAGTCGGCGTAGATGGCCTTCTGATACTTCTCGCCGCGCCCCGATCCGCCGCGGTAGTTGACCTGCAGCATCGCGTAGCCGTTGGCTGTCAGAAGCTCGCGGATGTTGTCGAAGGAGTGATCGTCCTGGCCGTTGGGACCGCCATGAATCCAGAGAATCAGCGGCAGCTTGCCGGCGGGCGCACTGGCGGGCCTGGCGAGCAGGCCGTTGACCACGGCGCCGTCCTTCGCCGTGAACGTCACGTCCTCGACGGTCGACATCGCGATCTGGCTGACCCACGCGTCGTTGTGCGACGTCAGCTTCCGCAGCGATCCCTTCTCCACCATGTAGATCTCGTTCGGCGACGCGGTCGTCGACGAGAGCAGCGCGATGGCGCCGTTCGGGCCGGCGGTCGGCGAGCCGACGACGCGGCGGCCAGAGGTGAGCGGTTCGACCTTGCCGCCGGCGGCCGGCACGCGCGCCAGGTACTCGACGCGATCGTCCTCGACGGTGACGTAGAGGCTCTTGCCGTCGGGCGACCATTTCGGCGAGCTCACCGAGCGGTCCAGCGACTCGGTCAGCACCGAGGCGGCGCCGCCGGCGGACGGGATCACGGCGAGCTTGGCCTGGTCGTACGTGTACCACTTCGCTTCGTCGCTCTGCAGGTACGCGATCCACTTGCCGTCTGGACTCCACGCCAGCGGGCCGCCGTCTTCCCCGACGTACGTCGTGAGCGGCCGCGGCGTCGCCCCGGTCTTCGCGTCGATCACGAAGACGTTGCTGTCGTGGCTGCGATCGGAATCCTGTCCGCGCTTGCTGACGAAGGCAATCTGCTTGCCGTCGGGAGACCATGCCGGGTTGCGGTCGTCGAAGTCGCCGCTCGTCAACGCCTCGGCCTTCTTCGTCGAGATGTCGAAGAGGTAGAGATGATCGCGCAGGTGCTGCAGGTAGCCCGCGTAGTCGCGCTTGAACTGATAGCGATCGATGACGATCGGCGGCTTCGTCTTGCGCTTCCAGCCTTCCATCTTCTCCGGGTCGTCCGCCGGATTGGGGTCGCTGACGACGAGCACGAGCCGCGTGCTGTCGGGCGACCACGCGTAGTCGTCGACGCCGCCCTTCACGTCAGTGAGCTTCTGCGCTTCGCCGCCGGCGCGGTTCAGCAGCCAGACCTGCGCCCCCTTCTTCTTCTCGTCCTCGTCGCCGCGCGATGTCGTGAATGCGAGGTATTTCCCGTCAGGGCTCCACCGCGGACGCGACTCGCTGTCCTTGCTCGTCGTCAGCTGGACCGACTGCGTGCCGTCGGCGCTCACCATCCAGACGTCGCTGTCCCGCTTGTCCTTCTCGACGTCGACCAGGCCCACCGTGTAGGCAATCCACTTGCCGTCGGGCGAGAACTGCGGGTCGGCGATGTTCTTGAACTTCGGGAGGTCGTCGAGGGTGAACGTCCGCGTCGCGGTCTGCGCCGACGCGGCAAGGGGCAGGCTGACAGCCGCGGCCAGCACCGCGGCGAGCATTCGACGTGTCATACGGACTCTCGTGGAAAAAAGATGACTGGGCGTCACGGATCGCAGCGTATCTCAGGCGGGAACATTCCGGAAGCCGTGTCGGGCGGGAGTGGGGACGACGGGCTGGTATGGCGTGACGGCGGAAACGGGGGCACGGCGCGCGCCCCGAGAAGGGCGCGCGCCTCACAGTGGTTTACTGGGCCGGCGGCTTGGCCGGCGCGGCGGACTTGGTGATGGCCGGCGTTTTCGGCGACCAGAAATCAGGGTCGGCCTTGGTCAGCCACGCCGGGGGATAGCTCATTCTCGGGCTGAACTTGAACGTCATCGTCTCCATCGACTGCACCGAGTCGCCAATCAGCTTCTGGACCTTCGCGCGGCCCTCCGAGCCGAGCGCGTCGCGATAGGCGTCGTTGTGGGGCTGGGTGTCGAGTTCGCCGAGCGCTCTTGTACCCGAACAGCATGAGGAATGTGCCGGCCGGCATGCCGCTGCCGATCTCATACACCGCCCAGTGTTCATCCACCTTGGCCTGCTCGTGCGCCTTCTTCGAGATCGCGCGCGCTTCCTCGAACGTCGGCACCTGGCCAGGACGCACGCGGAAGATGATCACATCCACGTAGCGGACCCCACCGATGTTCTCGAGCGGCCTGTAGCTCAGATCCTCGCGGGACTCGCCAATCATGGCGCGCTGTCCCGCGCGAAACGCCGCGTCGGCTTCGTCGAGCTGCCCGAGCGCCTGCGTCAGGGTCGAGTCCTTCTCGACCGCGTCGTTTTCGGCTTCCATCGCCGCATAGGAGTCGAACCGCACGAGGAACCACGCTTCACTCGGGCCGGCGATCGTGGACATCGCGAGGTAGGGCGCGCGGCGGGCGGCCTTGAAGGCCCTGGCGTAGCCGGCCTCGAGCCGTTCGTGCGCGGCGCTGCGCCCTGGCTTCACCTCCTCGCGAAAGATCTGCAGAATCTTCGCGGGGCCCTGCGGTGCGTCCTGGGCCCGGGCCAGGCCACCGTTCGAGAGCACGCCGACCGCGCAGAGCAAGACGAAAGGTATGTGTTTCATCGCTGCCCCCTCCATCGAGGGCCACCGGAAGCTCCTGTCATCGGAGCCGGAATGCAAGAGCGACGGGGCCGGCCGCTGCCGGCCGCTTTGGTGAGGGCTGGGGATTCCGCAGGCAAGCGCGCCTGTCGGCAGTCGTCAGGAAAGCGGCGCGAGTATACGCCCGCGCCGCCGGGCTTTCAAGGATGAGCTGCCGGCGGGAGGACACGCGAACGTCGGCCCGCGCCGGCGTCTAGAGCTGCAGCTGCGGCAACGCCCCGATCTGCTGATAGCACGTCATGAAGTCGAAGCAGTTCCAGCCTTCCACCAGCTGTCCGTCCTTCACGCGGGCCATGCAGAAACCCCAGAAGTCGACCGGCTGGTCGCTGACCGGGCCGAATCCCGCCCCGCTGTGTGTCGCCTTGACATGGCAGTGCACCGCGACCATGTCGCCCGACGCGACGCAACGCTCGACGTCGATGTGCATGTCGGGGAAGGCCTGGCGGAACGCCCGGTAGAGCGGCAGGAACTCAGCAGGACCGGTGATCGGGTTCGGGGCGAGACCGTACGCCTTGCCGTCGGCCGCGAACAGCTGAGGAATGACATCCTCGCGGCCCTGATTCCACAGTTGCTCGAACCAGTTCCGCATCACGGTCTCGGGACTGTCGGCCATGCAGCACCTCCCTTTTCGAGGGGCGCATGCTAGCACTTCGAGGTCGCGCCGGCCACGGACCCTCGCATGCGGGCTGGACTGCCGAGCTGGAGGCGCCGATACTGCGGTCGTGATTCGCGGGCGATCACGTCTCGACGAGCGGTTCGCGCGCTGGTTCGGCGACGACCAGGCGACGCATCTCGGCTCCGGCTGGTTCAGCGGCACCGCATCCGTCTTCTTCGGCGCGCTCGGCCTGGGCGCGGTCATCTGCCTGCACTACCCGGCGCTGCTGACACAGGTCGATCTCCGCGCCCGCTATCCGATGCCGGTCGTTCGCGCGCTGATTCAGATCGTCATCGGCGCCGGCTTTCTCTTCGGCCTGCTCGCGGCCCTGCTTCGCGCTCGCAAGACCCTGGCTGTCGCAGGGCTCACCCTGTCGCTCGCGGCGCTGCTGCTGGGCGGCGCCGACGTGCCGGTCGACGGGCCGCTCGACGGCCGGCTCTACCTGGGTCTCGACTGGTTTCTCCTGAACCTGCTGCTGCTCGCGACGATCTTCGTGCCGCTCGAGCGGCTCTTCGCGCTGCGGCAGGCGCAGGACGTCTTCCGCCCGGGCTGGACCACCGACACGCTGCACTTCCTTGTGAGTCATCTGCTCGTCCAGGTGACGACGCTGCTCACGGTGATGCCGGCGACGGTGCTCGCCGCGGTTGCCGGCGGCGGCTGGCTCCACGGCATCGTCCGATCGCAGCCGCTGGCGCTGCAGTTCCTCGAGATCGTGATCGTCGCCGACCTCGGCGAGTACACGGTCCACCGGCTGTTCCACGCGGTCCCCGCGCTCTGGCGGTTTCACCAGATTCACCACTCGAGCGTGGCACTCGACTGGATCGCCGGCTCGCGGCTGCACCTGGTGGACGTGGTCATCACGCGCGCCTTCACGCTCATTCCGATCGTCCTGCTGGGGTTCGCACCGGTTGCGGTCTACGCCTACCTCGTGTTCGTCTCGTTCCACGCGGTGTTCATTCACGCAAACGTGCGGTTCAGGGGCGGATGGCTGGAACGCGTGCTGGTGATGCCGCGTTTCCACCACTGGCATCACAGCGCCGCGCCAGAGGCCGTCGACACCAACTTTGCCGTGCACATGCCGTGGATCGACCGGCTGTTCGGCACCTATCACATGCCGGAGGACCGCTGGCCGGAGGAGTACGGCATCGCCGGCGATCCGGTGCCCGAGGGCTATCTCGCGCAGCTCGTGGAACCGTTCCGGCGGACACAACCGCCAAGGCGCGATGCCGCGAAGCCGCGATGACGCTTAAGGATGAACACGACGACACGACGACACGACACGATGACGGCCTGATGATCAGGCCCTTCGCGGCATCGAGGCATCGACAGATCGCGGCTTCGCGGCGTTGCGGCCTCGCGGTTGTGAAGACCGACGGGTCTCCTTCGCGGCTTTGCGGCATCGCGGCTTCGCGATTGTGGACGATCAGAATCGGTAGAGGTACGACGCCTTCAGGAACAGCCCGCGCCGTGTCGTCAGGTAGTTGCCCTCGCCCTCGATCCACTCCGGCGCCTGATAGTCGCGCTTCTCGTACAGCGACCCGTAGCCGATGAAGGCCACGGTGCCCGGACGAAGTTCGTACGACGCGAGGAAGTCGGTGAGCACGCGGTGCCGCTGGCTCTCGGTACTGCACGATCGCGCGCAGCGCGAACTCCTTGCTGAACTGGTAGGTCGTCCGCGTGTTGACGATGTTGACGGTGTAGACGCGCTCGCCGGTCTCCGGGCGATCGAAGGCGGTGTGGACGTACTCGACGTCCTCGGAGAAGCGGCCATTGGGCTGGAAGAGCGTGCCGGCGCTGGTTGTCACCGACCAGCCCTGGAACGGATCGATCTCGTCGTAGTAGACCGCGTGTCCCCAGTTCACGTTGCCGTACGGCCGCAGCCACCTGAAGAGCTGCACGTTGCCGAACATCCGCCACCGGCCGTTCTCGAACTCGCGTCCCATCCACGCCTCGCGTCCAAACGACTTGTCGGCCCGGAAGAATCCCTGCCGCGTGAAGTTCAGCCGCAGGCCGCTGACGCTGATGTATTCATCGCCCTCCTGCACGCGATCGCGGCCCCCCTGGAAGAACGTGAACGGCGTGATGCGGCGGATCCAGGAGTGCTTGTCCTTGTCCGGGTAGAAGCTGTAGTCCACGTACCCCCACCCGTTGGTGATGCCGGTCCGGTTGAGAAACGCGGTGTCCATCACGAAATCGGTCGTCGTAGTGCTCGACCTGCGCTGACAGGCTGACGCGCTTGGTGTGAACCCGTAGTTGGCCTGAATGCCGATGCCTGACGAAGCGCCTTCGATCGGGATCGTCGGTGGACGATCCGAGCACGAACGCGGTCACCTGGTTCGATCCCTTGAACTTGAGGCTCAGGTCGGTCCCGCCGACGACGTTGGTGCGGCCGGCAAGGCTGGTGAACGTCGCCATCGCGCCGGCGTAGCTGCCCGGCTTGAGCGCCACCTGCGCGCGCGCGACCTGAAACAGCTTCTCTTTTCCCGACAGCGGGTCGAGCGGGTCTTCCGTCCTGCCGGGCGCCTCGTCGACCGCCGTGAGCGTGCCAAAGGCCACGCGGCCCAGCGAGCCGGTGAGCTTGGCGCCGACGATCGGATCGACGATCCGGCGCGTGTGGACGGCGTAGAGCATGGAGGCGTCGCCCTGGCCGTTGCCCGCGAGGTTGAAGATGCCTGCGCCCTCCATGAAGAACGGCCGCTTCTCCGAGAAGAAGACCGGGAATCGCTGGTTCACCTCGACCTGGAACGCGTCGCTTTCCACCTGGCTGAAGTCCGGGTTCACGGTGGCGTCGAGCGTGACGGTGGAGGTGAGACCCCACTTCGCGCTGAGGCCGAGATCGCCGGTGTTGTCGGACTCCCAGTCCGACGGCGTGGCGCGCTCCTGCGGCGTGGGAGGACGTCGCCGAAGGAATCAGCTCACGGGTCGGCCGCGCGGCGAGATCGGTGAACCCGAGCTTCGCGTGCTTCTCGAACACCCACTTGCCGGGCTCGAGCGCCGGCCAGGCCACCGAGACGCCGATGCGGCTCACGCGGCGCCAGAACAGGATCCCCATCTGGATGTCGTCGCCGCCCTTGAACCGGATGGTCTGCAGCGGCAATCGGATCTCGACGGCGTAGCCCGTGTCGTTGACGCGGCCGGCGCTCTCCCAGATCCAGTCCGGGCGACGTGTCCTCGAAGCCGGCGATGGTGTTGATCATGTCGAGCTGGATGCCGCTCGGGTTCACCATCAGGTGATAGGACACCTGCCCGGTGCCGAGCGCATCGAGGCTCAGGCCCACCCAGTCGTCGGACCAGATGTTGTCGCGGCGCGTGACGGAGGTCTTGATGCGCGACGGCTCGGGGTCGTCGCATCGGAAGGCGAAATACAGCGCGTCGGCGTCATACGCCACCCACACCGTCGTCTGCTGCGCGATCTTGTCGCCGTAGAGGGGGTTGTACGACAGCCATGTGCCGGCTGGCAGCGGCGTGCCGGTCCAGGCCTCGTCGTCCAGGATGCCGTCGATCGTCGGCGGCGTGGACAGCCGCGTCGCGCGCATCGGCGCGGCGGGCGCGGGCTCGTCGGCTGAGGCGGATGGGACCCGGAACGCTGCCGCAAGGACCAGGAAGAAGAGGAACGAATTACGCGCGCGTCTGGCAACGAACGCGGCTCGACGGGGCCGCCCGACTGTGGTCACAGTGTCGGTAGACGGACCCAGATGCTAAAAAGTTGGCACAGCCGGGGGCGAATCGTGGGACGAATAGTGGGACGAACCGCGGGATGGCATGCCGCCCCTGTCGAGTGTATGATTCGCCCCCCAACCAGATCCGGAGGGTGCGCATGACGATTCCCGTCACGCTTCGCGTGAACGGCCGGACGCATCGCCACGACGTCGAGCCGCGCCTGCTGCTCGTCCACTACCTTCGCCAGGTCCTCGGCCTCACCGGCACGAAAATCGGGTGCGATACCAGCCAGTGCGGGTCGTGCACCGTGCTGGTCGATGGCATCGCCGTCAAGTCGTGCACCTGCCTGACGGCTCAGGCCGACGGCGCGGAGGTCACGACGATCGAAGGGCTCGGCCCGTCGCCCGGCGCGCTGCATCCGGTGCAGGAAGCGTTCTGGGCCAAGCATGGGCTGCAGTGCGGCTTCTGCACGCCGGGAATGGTCTTCGCCGCCTGCGAGCTGCTGCGCCGTAACCCCACCCCTTCGGAGGACGAGATCCGCCACGGCCTCGAAGGGAACCTGTGCCGGTGCACCGGCTACCAGAACATCGTCCGCGCCGTGCAGGCCGCCTCCGAAGCGATGGGAGGGCGGTCATGAGCAGCCGCATCTTCGGCTCGGCGATACGGCGGCGGGAAGATCCCCGCCTGCTCACCGGCGCCGGCACGTTCACCGACGACCTCGCGTTTCCGGGCATGGTGCATGCGGCGATGCTGCGGAGCCCGCACGCACATGCGCGGATTCGCAGCGTCGATGCCAGCCGCGCCCGGGACGCCGCTGGCGTCGTGGCGGCGTACACGGGACGCGACATCGCGGGCGCGCTGAAGCCCATGCCCTGCGCGTGGCTCATCCCGAATTCCAATCTGAAGGTCGCCGAGTACCCGTGCATGGCCACCGACGTCGTGCGCTACGTCGGCGACATCGTCGCGGTGGTCGTCGCGGAGACGAGCTACGAGGCGGTGGACGCGCTCGAGCTGATCGACGTGGACTACGAGCCGCTCGACGCCGTCGTGGATCCCAGGCAGGCCGCGTCCGAGGGCGCGCCGCAGCTGCACGGCTCGGCGCCAGGCAACCAGGCGTTTCACTGGGTCGTGGCCGGCGGCGACGTCGACGCGGCGTTCGCGGCGGCGGAAGTGGTGGTCAAGGACCACATCGTTCAACAGCGGCTGATTCCGACGGCGATGGAGACGCGTTCAGCCGTCGCGCAGTGGAGCCCGTCAACCGGCGAGCTGGTCCTCTGGAACACGACGCAGAACCCGCACATCGTCCGCTTCATCGGGTCGATCGTCACCGGCGTTCCCGAGGACAAGCTTCGCGTGATTGCGCCCGAAGTGGGCGGCGGGTTCGGGAGCAAGATCGCGCAGTATCCGGCCGAGTTCATCGCGTCGTTCTGCGCGATGCGGCTGGCGCGCCCCGTGAAGTGGACCGAGACGCGCAGCGAGAACTACATCGCGACGACGCACGGCCGCGACCACGTCCAGGACGTGGAGATGGCGGGCACGCGCGATGGCCGAATCACGGGGCTGCGGTGCACCGTGTGGGCCGGCATGGGCGCCTATCTTTCGACGGCGGCGCCTGGCATCCCGACGATCCTGCACGGCCTGATGCTCTGCGGGCCGTATCTGATCCCGGCGGTGAAGGAAGACGTCTACGGCGTTTACACCAACACCACGCCCGTCGAGGCCTATCGCGGAGCGGGCCGCCCCGAGGCGACCTTCATGCTCGAGCGGCTGGTCGACCGCTTCGCGCACGAGATCGGCATGGATCCCGTCGAGGTGCGGCGGAAGAACCTGATTCCGCCGTTCGCCGACGGACACGACGTCGCGACCGGCCTGAAGGTACGACAGCGGCAACTACCAGGGGACGCTCGAAAAGGCGCTCGCGCACGTGGACTATCGGGCACTCAGGGCGGAGCAGGCGCGGCTGCGCGCCGAAGGCCGCTACATGGGGATTGGCGTCTCCACGTACGTCGAGATCTGCGGCCTCGGGCCGTCACAGGTCGCCGGCGCGGTCGGATTCCAGGGCGGCCTCTGGGAAAGCGCGATCGTCCGCTTCCACCCAAGCGGCAAGGTCAACGTGTTCATCGGCGCCAAGCCGCACGGCCAGGGAGAAGAGACGACCTTCGCGCAGATTCTCGCCTCCGAGCTTGGCGTCGCCGTCGACGACGTGAAGGTAGTGCACGGCGACACCGATCGCACGCCGATGGGGTGGGGAACGTACGGGAGCCGGACGACGGCCGTCGGCGGAGCGGCGCTGGCCGTGGCGGTCCGGAAGATCAAGGAGAAGGCGAGGGCACTGGCGGCGCACCTGCTGGAGGCCGCGGTCGAGGACATCGACTACGAGGACGGCAAGTTCTTCGTGAAGGGCTCTCCGGGCAGCGTGAAGACGATTCAGGACATCGCGCTGATGGCGAATCTCTGCTGGAACATGCCGCCGGGCATGGAAGCCGGTCTCGAAGCGACGACGTTCTACGACCCGCCGAACTTCACCTACCCGTTTGGCGCGCACGTCGCGGTCGTCGAAGTCGACCCGGCGACTGGCAGCGTCGCGCTGAAGCGCTACGTGGCCGTCGACGACTGCGGCCCGCAGATCAACCCGATGATCGTCGAGGGCCAGGTGCACGGCGGCGTCGTGCAGGGCATCGGCCAGGCGCTCTGGGAAGAGGCCATCTACGACGAGACCGGCCAGCTGTTGACCGGCACGCTGATGGACTACGCGATTCCGCGCGCCGACGGGCTGCCGCCGATCGAAGTGCTGTCCACGGTCACGCCGTCGCCGCACCATCCGCTCGGCGTCAAGGGCATCGGCGAGGCCGGCACCATCGCGTCGACCTGCACGGTCTACAACGCCGTGATCGACGCGCTCGGTCCGTTGAAGGTGGACAACATCCGGATGCCGCTGACGCCCGAGCGCGTGTGGCGGGCCGTGCGCGACGCGTCTTCCGCGGGAGCCTGACATGTTCGCCTCGCCTTTTGCCTATCACCGGGCCGGGTCGCTCGCCGACGCGCAGCGGCTGCTGGCCGCGAATCCCGGCGCCAGGCTGCTGGCTGGCGGCCACAGCCTGCTGCCGCTGCTCAAGCTGCGCCTGGCCTCTCCCGAGGCGCTGGTCGACATCGGCCGCATCGCCGAGCTGAAGGGGATCTCCGAAAGCGGCGGCCGCGTGCGCATTGGCGCGGTGACGACGCACGCGGAGATTGCCGCTTCCGATCTCGTACGAAGCCGGTGCCCGGTGCTCGCCGACGCGGCCGGCCGCATCGGCGACCCCGCGGTGCGGAACCGCGGCACGATTGGCGGCAGCATCTCGCACGCCGATCCGGGCGCGGATCTGCCGGTCGTGCTCGTCGCGCTCGCGGCTGGCATCGAGATCGCCGGCACGGGCGGGACTCGCACGGTGCCGGCCCATGAGTTCTTCGTCGGCCTGATGGCGACCGCTCTCGGCGCCGACGAGATCGTCACGGCCGTCTCGGTGCCCGCGATCGCCGCCGGTCAGGGCGCGGCGTACGTGAAGTTCGCGCACCCGGCCTCGAGATACGCGGTCATCGGCGCCGCGGCAGTGGTGTCCGTCGACGCGAATGCGATCGGAAGCGCTCGCGTCGTGGTGGGCGGGCTCGTTCCGCGTCCGGCGCGGCTCGAGTCGGTGGAGCGGGCGCTGATCGGTCAGCCGGCCACCGGCGCGACCGCGCAGGCGGCCGCCGCGGGAACATCCGGCAGCCTCGGAGACGACGTGATGGGAGACGTGTTCGCGTCGGCGGAATACAGGCGCGCGGTGGCCGGCACCTATGTCGCGCGGGCGATCGCCGCGGCGCTGACGAAGGCGTCTTGATTCCAATCGAACCCACGGGAGCAGCCAGACCGGCGCTGCCGGCCTCGATCGACGAGCTGCGGTCCGCGCTGGCCGCCGAGCGCTACATCGCGCCCCGCAGCCTCGCGGTTTCGGCGTTTCTCGCGGTGACGCTCCGCCGGCCGCTCTTTCTCGAAGGCGAAGCCGGCGTCGGCAAGACGACCGTCGCGCAGGCCCTGGCGGCAGCGACCGGCAGCGAGCTGATCCGGCTCCAGTGCTACGAAGGCCTGGATGTCGCGCAGGCGGTCTACGAGTGGGACTACCCGCGGCAGCTGCTCGAAATCCGCCTGCTCGAGGCCGCCGGGGCGCTCGAGACGCGCGAGGCCGGCGCGCGGCACATCTTCTCGGAGACGTTTCTCCTCAAGCGGCCGCTGCTGCGCGCGCTGGAATCGGCCAACGAGCGGCCGACGGTGCTGCTCATTGACGAGATCGATCGCGCCGACGAGGAGTTCGAGGGCTACCTGCTCGAGCTGCTCTCGGAGTTCCAGATCACCATTCCGGAGCTCGGGACGTTCCGCGCATCGACGCCACCGATCGTGGTCCTCACCTCGAATCGCACCCGCGAGGTGCACGACGCCCTCAAGCGGCGGTGTCTCTATCTCTGGATTGACTACCCCGACCTCGAGACCGAGCAGCGCATCCTTGCCGGGCGCCTGCCCGGCGTGAACGCCGCGCTGGCGGCGCAGGTGGTGGCCTTCGTGCAGGAGCTGCGCAAGGAGGAGCTCTACAAGGTCCCCGGAGTCTCCGAGACCATCGACTGGGCCGCCGCGCTCGTCGCGCTCAATCAGGACCAGCTGCGGCCGGACGTCGTGGACGAGACGCTCGGCATCCTGCTGAAGTACCGCGAGGACGTGGACCAGGTGCGCGGCGCAAGGGCGGGCGAGCTGCTGGCGCGCGCCTCGGCGCGCGGCGTGCGACAGAGCGGCTGATGCTGGCGACCAATCTGCTGATGTTCGGGCGCCTGCTCAGGCGCGCGGGCCTCGAGATCCACGGCGGCCGGCTGCTGGACGCCATCGAGGCGCTCTCGATCGTCGGCGTGGCCAGCCGCACGGACGCACGGCTCGTCCTGCGCACGTTCCTCGTCCACCGCCGCGAGGATCTCCCGATCTTCGATCGCGCCTTCGATCTGTTCTTCCGCCGGCAGGGAGTTCCAGGGGGACGCGCCGACCTGAAATCTCTCGGCGACGCCAGGTCGCGCGTCGAGCTCCGATTCGAGGCGCCCGGACTGGCCGACCTGGAGGCGGCGGAGGATGCGAGCGTCGAGCCCCGGCGCGAGCTGCTCAGATCGCACCAACGCTGGAGCGCCCGCGAGGCGTTTCGCCAGAAGAGCTTTGCGGCGTACACCGACGAGGAGATTCGCGCGGCCGCCGAGGCGATGGCGCAGCTGCGGTGGAGTCCGGGTGTGCGCCGGACGCGCCGCAGGATGCCGGGAAGCGGACGCCTTCTCGATCTCCGGCGGGCGATGCGGCAGAACGTGACGAGCGGCGGCGAGATCCTGCGTCTGCCGCGCCTGGTGCGGCGCGAGCGGGTGCGGCCGCTCGTGGTGATCGCCGACGTCAGCGGGTCGATGGAGCGGTACTCCCGGATGCTGCTGCACTTCGCGCATTCGCTGGTCCGGGACTCGCGGAAGGTCGAAGCGTTTCTCTTCGCGACGCGGCTCACGCGCATCACGATGCCGCTGCGGCGGTCGAGTCCCGACGTGGCCGTACGGGCGGTGAGCCACTCGGTGACGGACTGGGCCGGCGGCACCCGCATCGGCGACTCGATTCGCGCATTCAACCTCTCGTGGGGACGCCGTGTGCTCGCCGGCGGCGCGGTCGTGCTCCTGGTCTCCGACGGATGGGACCGCGGCGACCCGGAACGCCTGGCGGCGGAGATGGCGCACCTGCGGCGCAGCTGCCACCGCATGATCTGGCTGAACCCGCTGCTCGGCACGCCCGGCTACGAGCCGGTCACCCGCGGCATGGCCGCGGCGCTTCCCCACGTCGACGACTTCCTTCCCGTTCACAACCTCGCAAGCATCGAGGCGTTGGCGCGGAGCTTGAACGAGTTGTAGGGTTGACGGTTGTAGTTGACGGTTGAGGAGTTGACGGTTGACGGTTGGGAGTTGGAAGTTGGACGTTGAAGTCTGGGCGAGCGGATGGAACTGCAGGGCAAGTACACGTTCAATGCGCCCGCGGAACGAGTGTGGAGTCTCCTGATGGACACGGAGGCGATTGCCGGCTGCATTCCGGGCTGCGAGAAGCTCGAGCCGCTGGGCGAGGACCGCTACCGCGCGACGTTGACGGTGGCGCTCGCCGCGGTGACCGGCACCTATCAGGGGACGGTCGCGATGGTGGACAAGCAGCCGCCGGCCTCGTACCGGCTGCTCGTCGAGGGCCAGGGACGGCCCGGCTTCGTCAAGGGCGAATCGACGATCGCGCTGGTCGATTGCGGCGCCACGACCGATGTCGAGGTCCGCGGGAACGTGCAGATCGGCGGCGCGATTGCCCGGGTGGGCCAGCGCCTGGTCTCCAGCGTCGGGCAGATGATGATGGACCGGTTCTTCGCCTGCCTGCAGGGGAAGGCCTGAAAGCGGTCTTCGGCCTTCAGGTTCTGAGCGCATACGGCGGCCGCAGCCGCTGCGCGTAGCAGAGGATCTGGTGGATGTCGTACGGGTGCGTCGGCATCCGCGTCAGGTGGTTGCGCAGCACCTGGAACACGTGCCCCAGCCCGCCCGCATCGTCGATGTCGATGTCGGTCTTGAACTGCAGCGGCTGCGTGTCCGATGAGAAGAAGCTCACCTGGAGCACGCCGTAGCGATCGGCGGTCGTCTTGAAGGACCCGGCGGGGGAGTATCCGGGCGGCGGCTTGTGGAGCGCGCCCGAGACTTCTTCGAAGTGGCCGGCGGTCTGCGCGTCCTTGATCGCGTCGCGGAATCCCACCGCGACGTTCGCGAAGACGCGATCGCCGCGCAGACGAAAGACATCCCGCACGAACGACCATGCGTTGACGGCGCCAAGCGGCGTCGCCGACAGCTTCGTGAACAGGTTGAGCAGCCCGGCGCGAGGCTCGTTCTCCAGCCCGGTATAGAGCACCTCGCCCGCCGACGGCCCGCCCGGCGCCGATTCTTCCGCGGCCTCGTCGCGTTCCAGCACGCTGCGATCGAGCACGTCGCGAAGCTTGCGGGGAAGGCGCGCGAAGTCCGGGAAGTCCACCTCGCTCACCCGATGCGGCAGCACCGGCGCGCACAGCTCCACCGTGCCGTCACCGGCCGTCGTCAGCGACCCGACCGGACGATGACGGAGCGGAAAGACGTTCACTCGATAGACGGTCGCCGGAAGCAGGTTCGTGACCTTGACCTGCTTGCGCGCGTCGACCTGCCGCTCGGCGGCGACGGTCCGGCCGGATGACGCGTCGATGACGTCGAGATCGACGACGTCGTTGAGGGGCTTGCGGGTCGCGTCCAGAAGCTTGACGGTGATGCTGCTCATGGCGTGTCCTTCACGGCACGAACACCACGCTCACGGGTGCGCCGACGTCGGCCAGCGGGCCGACCGCCGTCAAGGTGCCGTCGTTGTCGTTGATGCTGAAGACAGCGAGGGTGTCGCTGTTCTGGTTTGCGGCGATCAGCCAGCGGCCCGACGGATCGATCGTGAAGTTGCGTGGCGTCTTGCCGCGTGTCGGCTCGTGCTCGACCAGGGTGAGCTGTCCGGTGGCCGCCTCGACGCGATAGACGGCGATGTCGTCGCGGCCCCGGTTCGACCCGTAGACGAACCGCCCGGACGGGTGCACGCGAATCTCGGCCGTGCTGTTGCCGGCCAGCGGGGCGCCGGCAGGCTCGGTGGAAATCGTCGCGACCGGCTTCAACACTCCCTGCTTCGCGTCCCAGGCGTACGAGGTGACGCTCGGCACGATCTCGTTGATCGCGAACGCGAGCGCGCCATTTGGATGGAATGCGACGTGGCGCGGACCTGCGCCAGGCGTCGCCGCCGTTCCGGGCGGCAGATCCGTGAGGCGTCCGGTCCTCGCGTCGTAGCGTGAGACGAACAGCCTGTCCGCGCCGAGGTCGGCGGACACGACGAACGTATACGTCGCGTCGAAGTCCACCGAGTGCGCGTGCGGCCCGGCCTGCCGCTTCGGGTTGACGCTCTTGCCCTCGTGCTGGATCACCTGACTCGCGGGGCCAAGCGAGCCGTTGGCCTGGATCGGCAGCACGCCGACGTTGCCGCCGGAGTAGTTGGCGACGAGCAGCGTCGTCCCCATGCGATCGACGGCGAGATGGCACGGATGGGCGCCGCGCGACGACTGCGAGTTGAGCAGCGTCAGCGTGCCGGTGGCGGGGTCGATGCTGAAGGCGCTGACGCTGCCGCTCTTGTCGGCGTCCACGTCGTTGACCTCGTTGGCGGCGTAGAGAAACCTGCCCGACGGATGCAGCGCCAGCCAGCTCGGACTTCGCGTTTCGGCGACGAGGCCGACCGGCGTCAGCGCACCAGTCGATGGGTTGAACCGGAAGGCGTAGATTCCCTTGCTCTTCGCGCCGGTATACGTGCCGATGTAGACGAGCTGTCCCTCCGCCGCCTGCCCGGCGACGCCGACAACCGCTGCGACAATCGCGCACAGTACCAGCACACAGAAAACTCTGGCCATGTCCCCCTCGCGCCTTCGCGGCGTCGTGGCGTCGCAGCTTCGCGGTTGTGGTCTATCTCTTCGACAAGTCCCTGATCCAGATGTCCCTGAACTGCATGTGTCCGCTGCCGCCGGAGTGCAGCTGCAGCGCGATGGCGCCGTCGAACGACTTGGGCTGCGGGTCTGTGAAGTCGATCATCGGCACGCCGTTGAGCCGCGAGATGTAGCGGTTGCCTTCCACCTTCAGCAGGTACTCGTTCCACTCGCCGTGACGGACGACGGTCTCGTTCTCGGGGGACGGCCAGACCACCCATTGCCGCCCGTCGCCGTAGATGCCGCCGGTGTGCTGCCCGATGTTGCAGTCGACCTCGAACTGCAGGCCCTGCGACACGTCTGCGGTGCCCGGCTTGAAGTCGGTGTGGAAGAAGACGCCGCTGTTCCCCGTCCCGACGCACAGGAACTTCACCGCGAGATGAAAGTCCTTGTACGGCTTGTCCGTCTTCAGGTAGCCGTAGCCGTCGGTGAGCGTCAGCCCCTGGATGATGCCGTTCTCGACCGTCCACTTTTCCTTGCCCACCGGGATCCAGCCAGTGAGATCTTTGCCGTTGAAGAGCTGAACCCAGTCCTCCCCCGGCAGCTTCGGCCGGGCCGGCGCCTGCGCCAGCACGACGCCAAGGCCCAGCGTCACGCATGCCATCGCGATCAGAAACGATTTCCGCATCACCTGTCTGCTCCCCGCGCCCGCCGCGCGGCCATCACTCGCGCGGCCATTGTCTGTTCCAGTAGCTCGTGCTCACACCAGCGTCCGATGACATCAAGCGACCGCTCGACGTCCTGGACGCTGATGAATCCTTCCCCGGCCATCTTCGGGCCGAGCGTCTCGATCACCGTTGGCCAGATCGTCGCAGCGGTTGCAAAACGCGGCTCGCCGCGCCCAACGCGCTGGTCGGCGGATTGCATCCGAACATCCCGCAGGCCGACGGCAGGCAGCATGCCTTCCGCGACCGGCAGCACGTCGGAGAGCCAGCGGCTGGCCTCACGCCAGGCCCGAAACCGCTCGACGAACCACGGCAGCTCGTCCGGCGGGTCCGGTGACCATCGATGCTCGCGGTGATTGTAGTCGAGCGCGACCAGCCAGCCGCCGGGTACCAGCACATCCGTCAGGCGAGAAAGCACGCCAGGAAGGTCGTCGGCGGAGATCCACTGGAGCGTCCGCGCCGTCGCCACGAGGTCGAACCGGGCGTCGCCGTCGATTGCGAGCGCGTCCCTCAGCTCGAATCGCAGCCATGCCATGTCTGGAGCACGGGCCGACGCACGGGCAATCAGCCGCTCGTCGCGATCGATGCCGACGACCTCGCCGGTCGGCCCCACGATATGAGCCATCCCTTCGCTCAGCGCACCCGGACCGCAGCCCACGTCGAGCACACGCAGGCCTGGCTTCAGGTACGGCACGAGGGCGGAAAAATCGTCCGCGAGCGTGCGCGCATCGAGGATGCGCGCGTCTGACGTGTGGCGCTGTTGTGTCATGGGACAGGTGTCACGAGGACGTACGTCAACCACAGAGTCACAGAGAACACGGAGGGCTCACGGAGAACAACAAGGGCAGCGTCAGGGCCGTCCCGGCGGCTCGGGTGCATCCGGACGTTGTCATGTCTGTTCTCCGTGCGTCCTCTGAGTCCTCCGTGTCTCAGTGGTTGGCGTACGTCATGCGAGCGTCAGGGTCACCGCGCTCACCGATGCCTTGGGGAATGTCAGCACGAGACCTCCGGCCGGCACGGCGACCGTGGTCTGCGGCGGCGCAGGCACCGCGTCTGGACGCTCGAACGTGTTGTGCGCGTCGAGCGCATCCGCCGTCAGCGTGCGCGTGGCGCACGCCGAGATCCGCGCGCCGGCAATCGCCACGTCCGCCTCGCGCGGCGTGTCCGGGCTCGGGTTCACGACGGTCAGCGTCACCGTGCGATCGCGGCGTGACGCCGAGCCGTTCAGCCCCCAGATCCGCGCCGGTTTGCCATTGCGGTCGTAGCCGACGCCCGGCGCCGAGAACACGGCGCGAACCGACTCGGCGCCCATGTGCGCCTTGTACATGTCGAACACGTGGTAGTTGGGCGTGACGATGAACTTGTCCTCGTGCGCGACGAAGAGCGCCTGCAGGCAGTTGACGAGTTGCGCCAGGTTCGCCATCCCGACGCGATCGGCGTGGCGGTGGAAGATGTCGAGCGAGAGCCCCGCCAGCAGCGCGTCGCGCAGCGTCGAGACCTGGCCAAGCGTATGCGACGGCACTGCCTCCGTGCCCGGCTTGTGCCACGACCCCCACTCGTCGATCGCCAGCTTCACCCGGCGCTGCGGGTCGAACGCGTTCAGCACGGCGGCATGGCCGTCGATGAAACCGTCGAGGTGGTCGCCCTCCTTCAGCAGCTCGAACCACTGCTCGCGCGTGAAGCCGACCGCCGGGCCCTTGCTCTCGTTCCAGTCGGTCGATCGCCCGCCGCTGACGTTGGTCGAGTAGTGGTGCACGGACCAGCCCCACATCCGCCGCACCAGGCCCTTGCTCTCCTCGGTGAGCTTCGCGAAGAACCGGCGCGTCCACTCGAACTCCGGACCGCTCGGGCCGGCGCCGATGAACCGCAGGCCGACGTCGTAGTCGGGCACCCACGACGTGAAGCGGCGGAACTCGGTCGCGTAGTCCTCTGGCGAGAAGTCCCCGCCGCAGCCCCAGGGCTCGTTGCCGACACCCCAGTACCGCACGTTGAGCGGGTCGCGCTCGCCCTGCGCCGCGCGCATCTCCGCCATCGTCGTCGTGCCGGCCGGCGAGTTGCAGAACTCGACCCACTGGTAGAAATCGCGCGGCGGCAGGCTGCGCAGGTTGGCGGCCAGGTAGGGCGCGGCGCCGGCAAGCCGGCAGAAGCGGACGAACTCCACCGTGCCGAACGAGTTGGGGTCGTATTGCTGCGGTCCCGGCGGGACCTTGGTGTTGAGCCAGAAGTTGGTGCGCCGCGGACGCGAGGCAGCCGCGCCGACGCCGTCGCGCCAGTCGTAGCTGTCGGCGAAGCAGCCGCCGGGCCAGCGCACGACCGGCGCCTGGATCCGCTTCATGTGGTCGACGAGCGCCTTGCGGATGCCGCCGACGTTCGGAATCTTCGAGCCTTCGCCGACCCAGATGCCGTCGTAGACGACGCCGCCGAGGTGCTCGGCGAAGTGGCCGTAGATCTCCGGCGCGATCGTCGCGATCGGCTCGTCGAGGCGGATGTCGATGCGGCAGTCGGCGGCGCGCGACGATCGCGGCGCGACCAGCAGCGCCGCGCCCGCCGCGGCGGAGCGTGCGAGGAACTCTCGACGGCTTGGCATGGCAGGAGGATACACCAGCCTTAGGTCCGTCAATCACAGAGGCACAGAGTCACAAGACGCACAAATCTTCGGGAATCTCCCTGACAGACCCTGTGCGTCTCGGTGTCTTGTGCTCTGTGATTGACTGCTGACGCTATTGCGCCGTCTCCGAGACCACGGCGCCGTCGATGACGACGCCGATGACGTGAGTGGTGTACTCGAAGGGGTCGCCGTCGAACAGCGCGACGTCGCCGTCCTTGCCGGCCTCGAGCGACCCGACGCGCTTGTCGACGCCGACGATCTTCGCCGCGTCGATGGTCACCGTCGCCAGCGCCTGATCGAACGTGAGGCCATTGGCCGCCGCCACGGCCGCCTCGAACAGCACGACGCGCGTCTTCGGCACGTAGGTCTCGTAGCCGCTCTGCAGCGCCACTGGAATGCCGGCCTTCCGCAGCGTCGCCGCGGTCTCCATGCTCATGTTCTCGGCGTCGCCGCCGGCGCGCGACATCGTCGCGTGCAGGATCACGGGCACGTTGGCCGCCTTGATCCGGTCGGCGACGAGGTACGCTTCGGAGGCGCCATCCAGGATGATGCGGATGTCGAACTCCTTGGCGATGCGCAGCGCGGTCAGGATGTCGTTGGCGCGGTGGGCGGTCACCAGCAGCGGCACTTCCTTGCTCACGACCTTGCCGAGCGCTTCCTGCTTCAGGTCGCGCGCCGGCCGCTTGTCTTCAGGACCCGCCTGCTTGGCGACGTAGTCCTTCGTCTTGATCAGCTCCGCGCGCAGCATCGCAACCGCCTTCGATCGGTTGCCGGGCGACTTGCCCGTTCCGGCGAGGCCGTCGGTGCCGAGCGTCGCGGCAATGGTCGCCATCGGCACGAGCACGGCCTGCTCGACTTCGTCGCCGCGGGTCTTGACGACCATCGTCTGGCCTGGCACCAGCGCCCCGGGCGCATGCCCGGTGTGCATGGTCGTCACGCCGTGTACGCGAAGCCACTCGACCAGCGTCTCGCGCGCGTTGTAGGCGTCGATCGCCCGCAGCTCCGGCTGAATCGCGGTCGAGGTCTCGAGCTGCATCTGATCGTGGGGCTGATTGAGGTAGCCAGCGAGCCCGACGACCGAATGCGCGTCCACGAGCCCGGGCGTCACGACCTTCGCGCGAAGGGTGCGATAGCCCTCCGGGATGCGCACGCTCGCGGCGGGGCCGACGCGCTCGATCTTGCCGTTCTTCCCGATGAGCACGACGCCGTCTTTCAGCGGCGCGCCGGCCATCGTGTGAACCGTCTCGCCGTGCACCGCCACCTGCGCGCGCGCCGGCGTGGCGACGCCGATCAGACACGCCACGGCGGCGATGGTCCGCGCCACCGCACGAGGCAACCCGCACGCGGCACGCGGCACGCGGCACCCGCTCAGCACTTGGCACTCAGCACTCGGCACTGTCACTGTTCCTCTCCGTCCCCGTCGAGGTGCATCGCCTCGTCGCGCAGCGCGCCGTAGCCGCCGGTGGCGATCTTCCGATCGTCGGGGTTGGCGCGGTCGAATACTTTCGAGCCCTCGACCCAGGTCTGCTCGACGTGCGTGTAGACGCTCAGCGGGTCGCCGGAGAGGACGATGAAGTCCGCGTCCTTGCCCGCTTCGAGCGTGCCGACGCGGCCGTCGAGCCCCAGCATCCGCGCCCCCGCCATCGTCAACGCGTAGAGCGCCTTGTCGCGCGACATGCCCGCGCGCACGGCCATGCCGGCCGACCGGAGGAACAGGCGCGAATCGGTGATGTAGTCGTCGGTGTGAAAGCCGACGAGCACGCCCGCCTTCTCCAGCACGCCGCCGGTCTTGAAGGCGACGTCCACGGTCTCGAGCTTCCCGCCGGGCGAGTCGATCATGATGATCGACGCCGGCGCGCCCGCCTTCGCGATCTCGTCGGCGACCTTCCAGCCCTCGGAGACGTGCTGCAGCACCGGCTTGAAGCCGAACTCCTGCGCCAGGCGCAGCACCGTGACGATGTCGTCGTGGCGGTGGGTGTGGAAGTGCACGGTGCGCTTGCCGTCGAGGACTTCGACCAGCGCCTCCATCGCCGAGATCGCGCGCCGGCTTCTTGCTGGCGTCGTCGCCGGCGGCGCCGAGCTTGGTCCGATACTCCTGCGCCTTGACGAACTGCTCCCGGACCAGGGACGCGGACTTGGCGCGCGTGCCGGGGAACGGACCGGTCGGCCGGATCGAGTTGGTGCCATTGGCCATCTTCAGGCCGCCGGCGATGCGCCCGTCGGGCAGCGTGATCAGGAAGTCGTCGACGGTGCCGCCCCTGCGCAGCTTCAGGTAGAGCGTCTGCCCGCTCAGCAGGTGGCCCGACCCGGGCATGACGTTCACCGTGGTGATGCCGCCAGCCTGCGCGCGGCGGATGCCGGTGGAGCGCACGTTGACGGAGTCGAGAACGCGCACGTCGGGCTGAATCGGCGCGGAGCTGTCGCCGCCAGCGGGGCTCGCCACGTGGCTGTGCGTGTCGACCAGGCCCGGCATGATCGTCTTGCCGGCCATGTCGTGGGTCTCGGCGCCGGCCGGCACCGCGACGTTGGCGCCGGCAGCGACGATCTTGCCGTCGCGCACGACGAGGGTGCCCCGTTCGACGGCGGGACCGCTGATGGGAATCAGGCGGACGTTGACGAACGCGTGGGTCGTCTGCGCCACGGCCACTCCGGCGGTGGCGGCGGACACCGCGAGGCTGGCTGCCAGCAGTTTCAACATGAACGAGTCGCTCTCCGAAAAATTACGGCTCAGCTTGCCGAGCCTCGAACTGTAGTGCGATGGCGGCGCCCGAGGCAAGCGCGCGGTCACGCGAGCCGCGGCGCGTAACTTCTGCCCGGCCCGGCCCGGCCGCGGCGCCAGCTCACGCATGTAACTCGCCCGCGCTCAGCACCTTCCACCACGACGGCAAACGGCCCCGATGTTGCTCCGCCAGGCCGTCAGGAGGCTGCAGATCATGAAGCGATTGATCCTGGGCTCGGCGCTCGCGCTGGCCTGTTCCGTCACTCTCGGGGCGCAGACGGCGAAGGTGAAGTCCGAGACCAAAGTCGAAGTGAAAGACGGCAAGGACGTGACCGTGACCGGCTGCGTGTCCCGCTCGGCCAGCGGCACGAGCTATCTGCTGTCCAACGTCGAAGGCGGCGGCGCGACACGAAGCTACATCCTCGTCAGCGACGACGATCTCGACGACCACGTCGGCCACCTGGTCGAGATCAAGGGCAAGGCCACCAATCTCGGCGACGACGGCAAGGTCGAGGTCGAGACGAAGACCAAGGTCGAGCGCGACGACGCCGACGACAAGGAGACGACGTCGAGGACGAAGATCGAAGGAGACCTCGAAGGCATTCCGTACCTGGGCGTGAAGCGCGTCAAGACCGTGCGCAACAGCTGCGAGGGCTGAACGCCCGACGGCTGACGGCTGAAGGCCGCGGGCGGGAGTGGCTTACACTCCTGCGATGCGTTCCCGTCCGCGGCGAGCACTCGCAGCCTTCAGCCTCCTGGCGGCCGCGTTCGTCTACTTCCAGGGCGCGACCAGCTTCGAGCAGCGCGCCATCGCGTCGCAGGCGCCGGCAGTTGCCGGGCCAGGGACGGCAATCCGCCACGTCGATCGCGCGCAGCTGATGCGCGATCTCGCGACGCTTGCCGATCCGGCGCTCGAGGGCCGCCGCACCTCGACGGCCGGCGGCCTGAAGGCGCGCGCCTGGGTGGCGGAGCAGTTTGCGGCTATCGGGCTCGCGCCGCCGGCTTCAGGCTTTCTCCAGCCGTTCCAGTTCACCCATCGGAGCGTTCGCGGCTTCTTCATGCCCGGCCGGCCGTTCCGAACGGAATACCGCGATGCCGCCAACATCATCGGCCTGGTGGACGGTCCGGCGTCCGGCCGCACCATCGTCGTCTCGGCCCACTACGACCATCTCGGCGTCCGCGACGGCGTGACGTATCCGGGCGCGGACGACAACGCGTCCGGGGTTGCCGCCCTGCTGGCCGTCGCGCGTCACTTCCGCGCCCACGCGCCGCGGCACCGGCTGGCGTTCGTGGCATTCGACGCCGAGGAGCTCGGCCTGCGCGGAGCCGAGAGCTTCGTCGCGTCGTCACTCATCCCTACCGCGACGATTGCCATCGACGTGAACCTCGACATGGTCTCGCGCAACGACGCGAATGAGATCTTCGCCGCCGGCACCCACCACTCGCCGTGGCTCAGGCCGATCGTGGAGGACGTCCAGCGGCGGTCAGCCGTGAAGATTCTGTTCGGCCACGACCGGCCGATCATCAAGGCCGGCGGCGTCGAGGACTGGACCAGCCAGTCCGACCACGGCGCGTTCCACGACGCCGGCATCCCGTTTCTCTACTTCGGCGTCGCCGATCACGCCGACTACCACCAGCCCACCGACACGGCCGACAAGGTCAACCCGCAGTTCTTCGGCGACGTCGCCGACACGATTGTCGAGGCCGTCGCGACGCTCGATCGCACGCTCCCCTGACGTCGGCCTGGCACGCGGCACGTCGCACCAGGCACGCAGCACGCTGCACGCAGCACCGCACGCAGCACCAGGCACGAGGCACTTCTTCTATACTTTCCCCCACACCCATGTCCCGCCCCGTCGCCGCGTGCCCCAACTGCTCGGCGCCCGTCGAGTTCCGCTGGTCGAGCGCGGTGCAGACGGTGTGCGGGCACTGCCGGTCCGTCGTCGTGCGCCACGACGTCGACCTCAAGGCGGTGGGCGTCGTCGCGGACCTGCCGCTCACCGGCTCGCCCATCCAGATCGGCACGCGCGGGCGGTTTCAGGGCGACCCCTTCACGGTCACCGGGCGCATCGTCTACGAGTACGAACACGGCGCGTGGAACGAGTGGCATCTCGTCTTCGGCGACGACTCGAGCGGATGGCTGTCCGACGCCCAGGCGGAGTATGCCGTCTCGCGGATCGCGAGTGCCCGCACGCTGCCGGCGGCGGGTGAACTGAAGGTCGGCCAGGCCTACACGTTCGGGGATTTCACGTTTCAGCTGACCGCGATCACGCGCGCGAAATATCGCGGCGTCGAAGGGGAGCTGCCGTTCGAGTACCTGGGACAAGTCCGAGGTCGAGTTCGCGGACCTCAGGTCGGCCGACGGCCACTTCGCGACCATCGACTACAGCGAAGCGCCGCCGCTGCTCTTCATTGGCGCGTTCACGTCGTTCGACGAGCTCGAGCTCAAGGACCTGCGGCCGGTCGAGGAAGGGCCGCGGGCGAAGGCCGCGGGCTTCAACTGCCGCAACTGCGGCGCGGCCATCGAGCTGAAGGCCGTCGCGCTCACCAAGTCGGTCGCCTGCACGAGCTGCGCCGCGATCCAGGATCCGAACGACCCGAACGTGCTCATCCTCCAGGAAGCACAGGCGCGAGAACGTCACGTGCCGAAGATTCCGCTGGGCACGCGCGGCACCCTCCATGGTCACGAGTACGAGGTCATCGGCTACCAGTACCGCTACATCGTCGTCGACGACGAGACGTATGGCTGGGACGAATACCTGCTCTTCAACCGGGAACAGGGGTTCCGCTATCTCAGCGAGTACCAGGGCCACTGGAACGACATCGCCACGCTGCGATCGGTGCCGTCGCCGGCCTCGAGCAGCGGGCACCCGGCCGCGCACTACCAGGGCAAGACGTTCAAGCTGTTCCAGACCGCGTCGGCAACGACCGACTACGTCGTCGGGCAGTTTCCGTGGCGCGTGCGCGCGTTCGACGTCGCTCGCACGAGCGACTACGTCGCCCCGCCGCTGATGCTGTCGTCGGAGCACTCCGACAACGAGACGACGTGGTCGCTCGGAGAGTACACGCCAGGCGAACGGATCTGGAAGGCGTTCGGGCTGGAGGGCAGTCCGCCGCCGCCGGTTGGCATCTTCGCGAACCAGCCCTCGCCGCACGCCGGCAAGGCGGCGTGGTACTGGGGTCTGTTCGCGATGCTGGCCCTGCTGCTGCTGGCCGTCGGAGTCGTGCGCGCGGCGTCCGCGGCGCGGGAAAGAGTCTTCGCCGGCAGCTACACCTACGCGCCGACCTCGATCGACTCGTCGTTCGTGACGCCGACGTTCCGCGTCGCGCGCGACTCGAACCTCGAGCTGCGGATCTCGACCGACCTGGCCAACAACTGGATCTACTTCAGCTTCGCCCTGATCAACAGCGACACCGGCGACGCGCTCGACTTCGGCCGGGAGACGTCCTACTACTCGGGACGCGACAGCGACGGCAACTGGTCGGAGGGATCGCGTTCCGACTCGGCGACGCTCTCGACCGTGCCGGCGGGCACATACTACCTTCGCGTCGAACCCGAGGGCCCGTCGCAGAGCGGGCCGGCGGTGCGCTATTCCCTGGAGCTCCGGCGCGACGTGCCGTCGCCGGCGTACTACGCGATCGCGTTCGTCGTGCTGCTCATTCCTCCGATCTTCGTCACCCTGCGCGCCGCCAGCTTCGAGGCGCGGCGCTGGCAGGAGAGCGACTTCGCGAAGGAAGACGAGGGCGAGGACGAGTGAGTTGACGGTTGCAGGTTGACGGTTGCAGGTTGACGGTTGACGGTTGGTTGACGGTTGACTGAAGGCTGATATGCGTCTTGTCTATCTCCTCTACGGGCTCCTGGCGCTCGGGACGGCCGGCTACGCGGACTACCGCGGCGTCAGCTTCCTGCGCGCGACCGAGATCAAGAACGTGCCGAAATCCATTCGCGACAACCCAGGCGCCTATCGCTCGCTCTATCGGGGATCGTCGCGCTCATTCGGAGGGAAGTGACACCCATGGAACCGACGCTGATCTCCAACCTCGTCGCCGCCGTGATCTACGCCGTCCTCGGCATCGTCACCTTCGTCGTGGCGTTCGTGGCAATCGACCGGCTCACGCCGTTCGCGCTGTGGAAGGAGATCATCGAGGAGCACAACACGGCGCTTGCCGTGCTGATCGGCTTCATCGCGCTGGGCATCTCGATCATCATCGCCGCGGCGATTACGCTAGGGCGCTCGGCTTCGCCTCGGGGAGGCGTCCATGGGCGCTTCGCGGGGCGCAGGCGCTTCGCGGAGGGCGCTCGGCTTCGCCTCGCGGCGGGATTAGCAACCGTCAACCGTAATCGCCAGCATCGTCAATCTGAAATCCTCAATTCCCTGTGGCCCCTGCCCTTCTGGTCTCCGTGCTGCTGATCGCCGCGTGCGGGCTCGTCTACGAGCTCGTCGCCGGCGCGCTGGCGAGCTACCTGCTGGGCGACAGCGTCACGCAGTTCTCGACGGTCATCGGCACGTATCTGTTCGCGATGGGCGTCGGCTCCGGCCTGTCGCGCTTCGTCGTCCGCGGGCTGGCCGCACGCTTCGTGCTGATCGAGCTCATGGTCGGCCTCGTCGGCGGGTTCTCCTCGTCGATCCTCTTTCTCGCCTTCGGCTTCACCGACAGCTTCCGGCTGGTGCTCTACGGGCTGGTGTTCGTCATCGGGGTTCTGGTCGGGCTCGAGATCCCGCTGCTGATGCGGATTCTCCGCGACCGCTTCGACTTCAAGGACGTCGTCGCGCACGTGCTGACGTTCGACTACCTTGGCGCGCTCGGGGCGTCGCTGCTGTTCCCGCTGGTGCTCGTGCCGCACCTCGGCCTGGTGCGGGCCGCGATCCTCTTCGGCCTGATCAACGCCGCGGTCGCGCTGTGGACCACCGTGCTGCTGGCCGACATGCTGGGGCGGCGCCGGCTGCTCCAGGCGGCCTGCGTGGGGGTGATGGCGCTGCTCGCCGGCGGTTGGGCCGCCGCCGATCGGACGCTCGCGCTGGGCGAGACGACGCTCTACGCCGACGAGGTGATCCTGGCGAAGAACACGCCATACCAGCGCATCGTCCTCACCGCGTGGAAGGACGACCTCCGGCTGTTCCTGAACTCCCACCTCCAGTTCAGCTCGCGCGACGAATACCGGTATCACGAGGCGCTGGTGCATCCCGGCCTGGCGGCGATGCCTGGAGCCCGCCGGGTGCTGGTCCTCGGCGGCGGCGACGGCCTCGCGCTGCGAGAGGTGCTGCGGTACCCGGGCGTGGCGGACGTCACGCTGGTCGACCTCGACCCGGAGATGACGCGGCTCTTCGGCACGCACCCGGAGCTGGTGAGGCTGAATCAGGGGTCGCTGGCCGACCCGCGCGTGCGCGTGGTGAACGCGGACGCCTTCGTCTGGCTCGAGCAGTCGAAGGAGTCGTTCGACTTCGCCGTAGTGGATTTTCCGGATCCGTCGAACTTCTCGATCGGCAAGCTGTATACGACGGCCTTCTATCGTGAGCTCGCCAGGCACCTCGGCCCGGAGGGCCGGTTCGTCGTCCAGAGCACGTCGCCGCTGTTCGCGCGGCAGTCGTTCTGGTGCATCGTGCGAACGGTGGAGGACAGCGGGCTCGCGGCTTCGCCCTACCACGTCTACGTGCCCTCGTTCGGCGAGTGGGGCTTCGTGCTCGCGGGACGATCGCCCCATGCTGCTCCGGCGTCGCTACCCGGCGGGCTGCGGTACCTGACGGCCGCGGACGTGCCGGCGCTGTTCGAGTTTCCCCTCGACATGCGGCGCGTGCCGGTGGAGCCGAACCACCTCAATACGCAGGCGCTCGTGCGCTACTACGAGCATGAATGGGACACGATAAACAGATGACCTGACGCTGAAAACGTTTGCGTACGAGATTGTCGTCCCCCGCCGCCCCGGGCTTCGTATAAACACTTGATCACGATGTCCGTGTCCCCTGGTTCCCGCCTCGGCAACTATGTCGTGCGTTCGCTGATTGGCAGCGGCGGCATGGGCGAAGTGTACCTGGCGCACGACGATCGGCTGCGGCGCGACGTGGCCGTGAAGCTGATGGCGCCGCGGCTCGAACAGGAGTCCGAGGCCGTCGATCGGTTCATCCGGGAGGCCCTGGCAGTCTCGGCGCTGAACCACCCGAACATCGTCACCATCCACGAGACCGGAGAGGCCCCGGCCGGCCGGTTCATCGTGATGGAGTTCGTGCAGGGCCGCTCGCTGCGCGAGGTGATTCGGCAGGGGACGACGATCGAACAGGCCAGGGACCTGGCGCGCCAGGTCGCGGAAGCGCTCGCCGTCGCGCACGCGCGGCAGATCGTCCACCGTGACGTGAAGCCCGACAACGTCATGGTCCGCGACGACGGCTACGTCAAGGTGCTCGACTTCGGCCTGGCGCGCGTCGTGATGTCCGAGCACGCCGGAGAGGCGACGCTCACCGCCGAGACCCGCACCGGGCTCGTGCTGGGGACCATCGGCTACCTGTCGCCCGAGCAGGCCCGGGGCGAGGCCGTGACGACGGCGAGCGACGTCTTCGCGCTCGGCATCCTGCTCTACGAGCTCATCACGGGCCAGCATCCGTTCCACGCGCCATCGCCTCTGGCCGTGCTGCACGCCATCACCAACGACGCGCCGGTGCCGCCGTCGCGGCTGGGCCTGGAGGTGCCGCCATCGCTCGATCAGCTGGTGCTCGAGTGCCTCCAGAAGGACCCGCGGCTCCGTCCGGCCAGCAGCGAGGTCGCCTCGCGGCTGCGTGGCATCGCCGGCAATGCCGAGTCCGCGCACACGCTGGCCGTGCCGACGCGCTCCACCGGGCGCATCGTCGGCAGAGAGGCCGAAACCGACCAGCTGCTGCGCGCCTACGCGCTTACGCGCGATGGCCACGGCCGCCTGGTGGCCATCGCCGGCGAGCCCGGGCTCGGCAAGACGGCGCTCGTCGAGGACTTCGTCGCGTCGGTCACTGAGTCCGGGCTGGCCCGAGTGGCCCGTGGACGCTGCTCGGAGCGCCTGGCGGGCAGCGAGGCGTACCTGCCGTTTCTCGAAGCGCTCGACAACCTGCTTCGATCGGAGAGCCACGGCAGCCTCGTGCGCGTGGTGAAGAGCCTGGCGCCGAACTGGTACGCGCAGGTGCGGAGCTCGAGCGACGGGCAGTCCGCCGAGCGGGCGATGGCCGAGGCTGGCGCCGGATCGCCCCACCGGATGAAGCGCGAGATGGCGGCCCTGCTCGAGGAAGCGTCGCGGCTCCATCCGGTCGTGCTGTTCCTCGAGGACCTTCACTGGGCCGATGCGTCCACGATCGACCTCCTGGGGTATCTCGCCGATCGGCTCTCGTCGATGCGGCTGCTGATCGTGACGACGTTCCGCCCGTCGGAGCTGTCGCAGGCGCGGCACCCGTTCCTGTCGCTGAAGCTCGACCTGCAGGCGCGCGGCGTGTGCGAAGAGATCGCGCTGGGCTGCCTGTCGGCCGAAGCGGTGCGGCAGTACGTCGACCTCGAGTTTCCCGGCAACACGTTCGAGGCGTGCCTCATCAAGCTCGTCTACGAACGGACCGAGGGCCATGCGCTGTTCCTGGTGGATCTGCTGCGCGACTTGAAGCGCCGGCGCGTGGTTTTCCAGAAGGACGGCGCCTGGACGGTCGCCGAGGGCGTCAACGCGCTCGAGCGCGAGCTGCCGGAGTCGGTGCGCAGCATGATCGAGCGCAAGCTCGGCGCGCTCGGCAACTCCGACCGCCAGCTGCTCTCGGCGGCCGCAGTCCAGGGCGCCGATTTCTACGCCGCCGTCGTCGCGCAGGCGCTCGGCCTGGAAGAATCGGTGGTCGAAGACGCGCTCGATCGACTCGAACGCGAGCACGCCCTCGTGCGCTTCGTCGGCGAGCACACGTGCCCGGACCGGACGATCACGCCGCAGTACCGCTTCTCGCACGTCCTCTACCAGAGCGCGCTCGCCGAAGCGCTGCGGCCGACCAGGCGCGGCGCGCTCGCCGGAGAGATTGCCGGCGCGATGGTGCAGCGGTGGGCCGATCGCACGCCGGAGATCGCGCTCGACCTGGCGGTGCTCTTCGAAACAGCGCGGGCGCCGCTGGCGGCCGCCCGCTACTTCAGCGTCGCGGCGCAGTCGGCCTCGCGGCTCTACGCGCATCGCGAAGCCATCGGCCTCACCGAGCGCGGTCTCGCCCGCATCGCGACGCTTCCCGACGATGGGTTGCGGCGGGGCATCGAGCTGGAGCTGCAGATGGCCCGCGCGCTGGCGCTCAAGACCGGCCGGGGATACGCGGTGCCGGAAGTGGGCCAGGCCTATCGCCGGGCCCGAGAGCTGAGCCGGCAGGTGCAGGATCCCGGGCAGGTCATCCCGGCGCTGATGGGGCTGTCAGCGCACTACATCGCCGGCGGCGAAATTGGCGTCGCGTACGAGCTGGCCGAGCAACTGCTGGAACTCGCCGGTCAGGTGAACGACCAGCACGTGATGATGATCGCCGAGTGGTGCGTCGGCGCGGCGCTGCATCACAAGGGCTCGCTCCGGCAGGCGCACGATCACCTCGAGCGCGCCCTTTCGCTGTACGACCCGGCGTTCCACCGCGGCCGTGCCTGGCAGGTCGGCATCGAGCCCGGCATCTTCTGCTCGTGCGAGACGGCGCGGACGCTGATGCTGCTCGACCGGGCGCACGAATCGGCGGCGAGGATCCAGCGGGCCGAGGATCAGGCGCGAGCGCTGGGACATCCGCAGACGCTCGCCTTCGTCCTGCTGTTCCGGATGCTCCTGCATCACCTGCGCGAGGAACCGGCGGCGGCGCTGGCGGTGTACGGCGAGCTGGCGGCGCTCTGTGCCGACAAGGGCATCGCGCAGGAAATGCTGTGGGCCCGCCCGGTCGCCGGATGGGCGCTCTTCGCGACCGGCGAGCGCACCCGCGGCCTCGCCGAAGTCGCCGCCGGGCTCGCCGAGCAGTCCTCCTCGCACAACGCCCTTCTGCGGCCCTACTACCTGCAGACGCACGCGGAGATGCTCCTGCAGGAACGACGGCTCGACGAGGCAGACGCGCTGCTCGAAACGGCGCGCGCGGTCGGCCGCGACACGGACCAGCAGATGTTCGCCGCCGAGTGGCATCGGCTGCGCGGCGAGATCCTGCTGGCGCGGGATCGTGCCAACCTCGACGAGGCGCAGGCGGCGTTCAACGACGCGCTCGCCGTCGCGCGGTGGCAGGGCGCGCGGCTCCTCGAAAATCGCGCGCGGGCGGCGCTCGCGCGGTCTACAGCAGCTCCGACACCGGGTTCAGACGGCCTTCGGCAAAGCGCGAAGGCCTGAGCGGCGTGGCGTCGAGCGTCGTCGCGCGGCCGTCGAGGACGATCTCGGCGAGCAGGTGCCCGAGCGCCGGCGCGTGCATCACGCCGTGGCCGGACGAGCCGTTGATCAGATAGAGATTCGGGCATCCGGGCGCCACGCCCAGGATGGCGTGCTTGTCCGGCGACATCTCGTACAGCCCCGCCCACGACGCGTCGGCGTCGACCGCCACGTTCGCCAGCCGCGGCACGCGAGCTGACGCCTTGGCGTGCACCGCTTCGAGCCACGCCGGATCGACCTGCGTGTCAAACGGCGCGTCGGGCGCGCCAGGCGTCGGCCAGAGCAGCAGCACGCGGCCGTCCCGCACCCGCAGGTGGAATCCGTCGCCGGTGAAGATCGTCATCGGCATGGAGGCGGGCAGGACGTCGGTTGGCACCGTCGCCGCCACCTGCCGGCGCAGCGGCACGACCGGCAGGTCGACGTCGCACGCGCACCCCAGCTCGCCGGCCCACGCACCCGCGGCGTTGACCACGACTTCGGCGCCGATCGATCCGTTCCGCGTCCGTACGGCGGTCACGCTCCCGTTGGCGCCGCGTTCGAGCCCGACGACGTCGACGCCCCATCGCACAGTCGCGCCCAGCCGTACCGCGGCGTCGAGATATCCCTGGAGGATGCCGAGCGGGCGGATGAACCCGTCGGTGGGGCAGAACGCGCCGCCGACGATGCCGTCGAGATTGACGGCGGGATTGAGGCGGGCGATGTCCTCCGGCGTCACGGCGCAGGCCTCGTCCAGTCCCTCGGCGTGCTGGATCACGCGGCCTTCCGCCAGCAGCGTCATCTCGGACTGGCTGGATGCCAGCCAGAGATAACCTGCCTGCACGTAGCCGCAGTCGCCGCCGACTTCATCGGCGAACCGGAGCAGCTTCTCGCGCGCCAGCAGCGACAGCTGGACGTTGATGGCGGTCGCGTACTGCGCCCGGAAGCCGCCGGTGGCCTTGCTGGTGCTGCCTGCGCCCGGGCCGGCGGCGCGGTCGACGATGGTGACGTCGCGATGTCCGCGCGACGCGAGGTGCCAGGCCAGGCTCGCGCCCATCACGCCAGCGCCGACGACGACGATGCGGCCACTCATTGACCTGCCATCTTCGCGAGCTCGTACCCGAACCGCGCGGCTTCGTCGAACTGCCGGATGCCGATGCGCTCGTCCTTGCCATGCGCGCGCTTGTCCTCGTCGCGCTCGAAGTGGTTGACGCCGTAGACGTCATAGCCGAGATCCCGGAAGAAGCGCCCGTCGGTGCCGCCGACTTCGAGGACGGGCAGGACCGGCACACCCGGCCAGACGGCGCCGGCGGCGCGGCTGATGAGCGCCATCACCTTCGGGTCGAGCCGCACCTCGGGCGTCGTGGTGTCGGTGGTCTGCATGGCAACGGTCACGCCGGGATCGTCGATGGCTTTGACGATCGCCGCGTGGATGTCGGCCGGGCGCTCGCCGGGCAGGATGCGGCAGTTGACGTTGGCCCGCGCGCGCTGGGGCAGCGCGTTGGGCGCGTGGCCGCCGTTCAACTGCGTGGCGACACAGGTCGTGCGCAGCTGGGCGTTCAGCGTCGGATCGGACGCCGCCAGCCGCTCGAGCGCCGCCGGATCGGGTGGCGTCGCCGCGGCGGCGCGGAGGTCGGCGGCCCTGGCGCCGGACTCGGTGGTGGCGAGAAGCGCCAGCAGGGGCCGCGTGATGGCGGTGGCCTCGAGCGGCAGCTTCAGTTCCTCCACCCGCCGCAGCGCCCGGGCGAGACGGTAGATGGCGTTGTCCTTCACCGGCCGCGAGCTGTGGCCGCCTGGGTTCGTGACCTCGAGCATGAAGTCCGCGTAGAGCTTCTCGCCGCTCTGCACGCCGAAGCCGAGATACCTCCCGTCCGGCCCGATGCCCCCGCCGCCGGCGTCGCCGTTGATCACGTAGGCGACGTCCATCATCGGCCGGTGGTTGGCGAGCAGCCACATGACGCCGTTGGCCTCGCCCGTCCCCGACTCCTCACCGGTCGTGAGGGCGAGCACCAGGTCGCGTTCGGGGACGAACCCTTCGCGCTTCAGCTGTGCGAAGGCTGCGGTCCAGATCGCGCAGAACTGCTTGTCGTCGGTCGTGCCGCGCCCGTAGTAGTAGCCGTCCTTCTCGACGAGCGTGTAGGGATCGGTCGTCCAGTCCTCGCGGAGTGCCGGGACGACGTCGAGGTGCGCGAGGAACATGACCGGCTTGCCCGGATTGCGGCCGCGCAGGCGCGCGACGAGGTTGCCCTGCCGGGGGCCGGCGCCAATCACCTGCACGTCGTCGGCCGGAAAGCCCGCGGCCTCGAGGTACGTCGCCAGATGCTCGGCCGCGGCGGTCGTGTCGCCGTCGGGCGCCGCGGTCCTGATGGCGACAAGGTCGCTCAGCAGCCGGCGCGCGTCGGTGACGAGTGGCGGCGGCGCGGGCTGCGCCAGGACAGTTGCCGCGTTGACGCCCATCGCCCACGCAAGAAGAACAAGCCAGACGCTGCGCATCGCTCCACCTCAGAAGGCGCCGCAGTGTATCACCGCAGTGACGACACGGGACGGCGCGCCGACGAGGCGCCCAGCCTCTCGATCGCACGGTCGGCGGCGACGACGCCGCGGTACTGCGCCTCCTCGAAGAGCGAGAGGCCGCTGAGATCCGAGTGCGCGAAGTAGAGGCCGTCGCGTCGCGAGAGAAGCGCCTGCCGCGCGGGCGACGTCAGGAAGCCTGGCGTCGGCCGGATCATCGCGTGGCCCATCCGGCAGATGTCGATCCGGCTCACGCACTCGTGGATGTCCGAATGCGCGCGCGCGAGATCGGCGAGGATTCGAGTCGCCAATGAGCTCCACGACTGCGCCAGCAGCCACTCCCGGTTGACGCGCGGCGGGCCGTCGGACAGTGCCCAGTAGTAGGTCCACACCGTGCGCGGGACGTGCGTCCGGAGCGACTGGTGCGTCGCGACGACGTAGCCGAGCGACGGCGAGTCCACGATCACGTTGTCCCACGCCATCGGCGCGCCGCGCTCCGCCGGCCATCGCTCCAGCGTCAGGTTGGCGGTCACCCACGGCGAATACTGGAAGTCGGCGACGGCCGGCGCGCCCTCGACGAGACGCGCCGCGAGAAACGACGGCGCGGCGAAGATCACGGCGTCGGCCACCCAGCGCGTGTCCGGCGTGACGACCGTCCAGCGCCGGCCTTCGCGGGCGACGCGCACGACAATCTGCCCGGTGCGCACGCGGTCGCCGGCCCGTCGCAGCAGGCGCGCGGTGATCCAGCCGTTGCCGTCCGGCCAGGTGAGCGGTCCCGGCTCGCCGGGCTCGCGCGAGGCGAAATAGTGAATGCCGGCCCAGGCCGACGTGTCCACGACGCGCGCGCCGTAATCGTCGCGGCAGGCGTAGTCGACCAGCCATCGCAGCCACGGCGAGTCGAGGCCCTCGCGCGCCAGCCAGTCGGCCATCGACATCGTGTCGAGCGGCGATGCCCCGACGTCGTCGCCCATCGGCACGACGAAGCGGCCAGTGGCGGCGTGCTCCGCCATGCGGCCCTCGAACCGGGCTACGTGCTCGCGATCGCGCGCGGTCGGCCCAACCTGGGGCTCGAACCCGGCCTGCCATCGGCCGTGCAGGAAGAGCCGTTCCTGCGGCGCGTGACACAGGTAGCGCTCGTCCCAGCGGCCGTCGGCAAAGACGCCCAGCTCCTCGAACAACTCCCGCACCAGCGGGGCACGTGGCCCCGGCACGGGCACGTAGTGCGCGGCCCAGGGATAGGCGGTGATCTCGTTCGCGCCGGACCGTGAGTTGCCTCCGGCGTCCGGCTCCATCTCGAGCACGACGAAGTCGCCGGCGCCGCGCTTGTCGAGGCGCCACGCCGCCGAGAGGCCGGCGATCCCGCCGCCGACGATGACGACGGGCACGCGCCGCGTGACCGAGGGGGTCGCGGGGATGCGGGCGTCGCGGAGGCGATGACCGAGGGCGTGCGAGTCGTGGACGAAGCCGCCCGTCAGCCGCACGCCGCTCTTGCGCGTGAGACCGACGAGCGCGGCAGCCTGGATGAACTGGCGGCGCGTCACCGGCATGAGCGCGATCACTCTAGCGCAGGCGGTCGGGCGCCGGCCGACGTCCAGCCGATTCGAAGCTGCACCGGCGTCCAGTCAGCGCCAGTGCCGGGATCGGCCGAGAGCTGGTCGCGCCGGATATGCCGCTGATGGCGCGCCCATGCGAGCCAGGCGAGACCGGCGGCCATTACCACGACAAACTTCATGTCGGGCGCGACGACGAGCGAGCGCTCGAGTTCCGCGAGCGTCGGCACGACGACGAGCAGCACCAGCGCGTGAATCGGCCATCGCGCCTTCAGGTTCGAGCGGCCGGGAAGGTATTCCGTCGCGAATGGCATCGACGTCACCCGCGAGAGGCCACGCTCGACGAGAGACAGCCCGATCACGAGCACGATGCTGGCGTGCGCCGCCGCGGACAGCAGCCCTCCCTGCCACACAGACAGCGCGGCCGCCAGCAGCAGCGCCGGCACCACCGCGATCAGCACGAGCACACGTCCGACCGCACGGCGGACGACGACGCCCGGTGTCGGCATCACGAGCCCCAGCACCCAGCTCGCGGGCAGTTCCGCCGGCAGCGTCAGCAGCCAGCGGAAGACCGCAAGAAGCGACAACAGCACGAGCACCGGGACGGCGAACTCGGTCAGCCAGCGTTGCGGCTCGTACAGCGCGCGCCCGACGAGCACCAGCGATCCTTCCAGGCTCACCGCCATCGCCAGGCCCGCCGCGGTCAGCACGGCGAGGCGATGCCGTGGCGAGCGCCAGAGCGTGGCGAGGAAGAACTGGATCAGCGCCCGGTCGAGCGGACGGCGGGCCAGCAGCGCCGGCAGCGTGCGCGCCAACGCGCGCGCTCCTCCCGGCGCCTCTCCGGGCGCCGCCGAAACGAGGACGCGCAGCGACCGACTCCAGAGCAGCAGCGTCACCGGCACGCACGCGACGGCCACCGCCATCATGACCAGGGCCGGTTGCGCGAGCGCAATGAACACCTCTCGGCCCTGCGACGCGCCGAGCAGCACCTGATACATCCCCAGGAACCATCCCGGCGGCCAGAGCGCCGTCCACGAGAGCCGGCCGGCATCGCCGGACACGGCCGCGTTCTGGATGGCGCCGGCCCACTGGATGCCCATCAGCAGGCCGGTGATGGCAACGAGCGCCAGCACCTGCACGAGGACGGTCATGGCACGCAGCCATCTCCCGCCGAAGAGCGACGTCACGGTCACCAGCGCCGCGGTCAGGATGAGGCACGTCGAGAGGCTCGCGGCGGCAACGGCGATCGTGTGGGCGATCAGGGCCTTCGCGGCCAGCGCCATCTCGAAATGGCTGTAGACCGCGGCGACGAAAACGACAGTGCCTGGCACGCTGAGTGCGGTCACGGTCACGAAGAGCCTGGCAATCGCCAGGGCCTTGGCAATCACGACAAGCCGCGGCGCCAGCGGGACGCTTCCGAGAATCAACGCGTCACGCCGATCGACGAGCAGGGCCTCCCACGACACCACGGTGACGACGGCGGCGTTGACCATCGCGAGCATGATCAGCAGGCCCTTGTGCCACCACGATGCGAACTCGACCACCTGATAGCCGTGAACGACCATCAGCCCGAACGGCACGATGAGCTTCGCGCTCCAGAGAAACCCGGGGGTCGCAAGCGCCGTCAGCAGCCAGATCGCGGTTGGCCGCAGGTCGATGTCGGGCGCGAGCAGGTCGTTCTCGAAGAACCGCCGCGTGAACAGCGACACGAGCAGATGCAGGCGCTGTCCTCTCATCGCGCTCACGCCCGCATCGTCGCGACGAGCTGATCGGCGATGGCCGTGACGTCGTCTTCGACGGTCAGCTCCGCGAAGACCGCCTCGAGCGACGGCAGGCTGAGCAGGTCGCGGAGAGCGCCGACCGAGTTGTCGGCGACGACGCGGCTGCGGTGGACGATCAGCACGCGCGAGGAGACCTTCTCCACCATGTCCATCACGTGCGAGCTGTAGACGATGATCTTGCCGGCGGCGCTCAGCTGCTGAATCATCTCGCGCAGCACCAGCGTCGTGGAGACGTCGAGCCCCGAGCACGGCTCGTCGAGCACGACGATGTCCGGGTCGTGAATGAGCGCGGCCGAGATCAGCACTTTCTGCCGCATGCCCTTGGAGCAGGCCGGTGATCGGCTGGTAGCGGGCGGACTCGAGGTTGAAGAGCCGGAGGAACTCGTCGATCCGCCGCTCGAGCCGCGGCCCGTCGAGCCCGCGCAGCCGGCCGACGAACTCGAGATACTCCGGCGGCGTGAAGAACGTGTAGAGGTGCGCCTCTTCCGGCACGTAGCCGATGCGCGCCTTGAACGCCTGCAGATCGTCGTCGACGTCCCGCCCGTCGTGCAGGATCTTGCCCGAGGTGGGCGAGAGCAGTCCCACCAGCATCTTCACCGTCGTCGATTTGCCCGAGCCATTCGGCCCGAGCAACCCGAGCACGTCGCCCGGCCCGAGCGACGCGCTGACGTCGCGAATCGCCGGCAGCACGCCGTAGAACTTCGTCAACCCCCGGAGCTCGAGCATGGACAACTCCTGATGGCGGACTTAGACACCGTCACGATGTGAAAGTCTCACGTCCAACCAGATCAACCTGACCAACCGGATCAACCTGATCAACCTGATCAACCAACCAACCCGACGTAACCTGACGAAACCCGACGTAACCCGACGCAACTCACTGGTATATATTCCTCCCCGTGCCTCGCTTCCCTCTCTCTTTCTCCACGCTCGGCTGCCCGAAGTGGCCGTGGCGCAACGTGCTCGATCAGGCATCGCGCCTCGGCTATGCGGGCATCGAGCTCCGGGGCCTCGAAGGCGAGATCGACCTGCTCAAGCGCCCGGAGTTCAGCGCGCGGTCCATCGCCACGTCGCTGAAGGACCTGGCCGCGCTCGATCTCGTCATCACCGATCTTGGAGCGTCGGCGCGGCTGCACGAGCCCGTTGCGACAGGTACTGGCCGCGCAGATGGATGAAGCGCGGCGGTACATCGATCTCGCGCATCGGCTCGGGGCACCCTGGGTGCGGGTCTTCCCGGACCGCTTCGTGCCGGGCGAGCCGCGAGAGGCGACCATCGCGCGCGTCGGGGCGAACCTCGCGCAGCTCGGCTGGTTTGCGAAGGGCAGCGGCGTCGGGGTGCTCGTCGAGTCTCACGGCGAGTTCACGGATTCGCCGAGCCTCGAGGCGATGATGAAGGCCGCCGGCGACGCGCCAGGCGTCGGCCTGCTGTGGGACACCCATCACACCGTCTCCGCGGGCAAGGAGAAGCCGGGGGACACCTGGGCGCGGCTGGGGCGATGGGTGCATCACACCCACATCAAGGACTCGAAGCCCGGCGAGAAGGAAGTCCACTACGTGCTCACCGGTGAAGGCACCATCGGCGTCCGCGACGTCGTCCGTGCGCTGGCCGCCGGCGGCTATTCGGGCTTCTACGGCTTCGAATGGGAGAAGCAGTGGCACCCCGAGATCGCCGAGCCCGAGGTCGCGTTTCCGCAGTACGCCGAGGTGATGCGCACGTGGCTCGCCGAGGCGGGAGTCCGCGCCAAGTAGGACCGCAGCGCCCGGTCAGTGGCTCTGAGCAACGGCTGCGGAGAGACGGCTGATCAGGCCGCTCGCCGTGCCCGGGTGAAGAGCGGCGCGACCAGTGAGACCACTTCAGCGGCCGTCGAGACGTCTGCCTGCAGGAATCGGACGCTGCGGCGGCCGATCGTGGCAAGGTCCAGCGGCGCCGACGGGCGCTCGGCCAGCGGCACGTCCAGCAGCATCGCGCCGATCGTGCGTCCGGCGATGCCTCCCATCATGAAGACGTAGAGCAGCGTGATCAGCGCGAGCACGGTGAAGACCGCGATGCCCGACTCGCTCACGAGCTCCCGGATCGTCAGGCCGCAGGAGAACGCCGTCATCACCAGCACGCCGACATAGAGCGCCGCCAGCATCAGTCCGTCGATCGAGGCGGCAGCCAGCCTGCGGCCGCTGCGATCGGAGGCGCCGCGCGCGATCGTCTCGGGGCGGTTCGTGTCCTTCACCAGCGAGTTGTGGCGGTCGAGAATCTGCTTCAGCAGGTGCATCCGCGCATCAGGAATGAGCTGCGCCGATGCAACCCGCGCCGCGCCATTCGCGGCGTCCGGATGCGGCGCGCCAGCGGCCTGCGCCGACGGCAACTCGTCGGCCAGCGTGCCGAGGACGACGTCCGCGTCGACGCCGATGGCCTCCGCGTACGCACGCACGAAGGCACGCGTATAGAAGCCCGGCGGAAGCCCGCTCCATTCGCCTTCCTCGATCTTCCTGAGGTAGCCGACGCCAATCCTGGTTCGACGGCTGATCTCGGTGAGACTCAGCCCCTTTGCCATCCGGATTCGCCGCAGCTCTGCAATGGTCATGGCCCTCGGACACTCCTTGATTTGAGACCTATCGGCTGCGACGTGCCGGAACATTACACTGTGCGCAACAGCGTGCATGCCTGCCCCGCTTGCTGCCCTCGTCGCAACCTCCCGCCTGGTGACGGAGACCTCCAGCCGGCTGGGTAAGATCCGCCACATCGCCGAATTTCTTTCGCAGGTGCCAGCGGACGAGCTGCCGATCGGCAATCGCGTTTTTGTCCGGCAGCACGCCCCACGGACGCCTCGGCGTCGGCGGAGCGGCGATCCGCGAAGCACGGGACGTGCCGCCGGCGGAGATCGCGACGCTGACACTTCCGGAGGTGGACGCGACGTTCGGCGCGGTCGCCGGCGTTTCGGGCGCCGGCGCCGCTCGACGACGAGTCGAGTTGCTGCGGCAGCTCTTCGGCCGAGCGGTCGCCGACGAGCAGACATTCCTGGTCCGGCTGCTCTTCGGCGAGCTGCGCCAGGGCGCGCTCGAGGGCGTGCTCGTCGACGCGGTCGCGAAGGCGGCGGGCCTTCCGGCCGCACGCGTGCGGCGCGCGGCGATGCTCGCGGGCGATCTCGCGCCGGTCGCGCGAGCGGCGATCGCCGGCGGCGAAGCCGCGCTCGGCGCGTTCAGCCTGCAGGTGCTGCAGCCGGTGCAGCCGATGCTCGCCGACTCGGCGCCCGACGTCGAGGCTGCGCTGGCCGATCTCGGCGACGCCACGATCGAGTACAAGCTCGATGGCGCGCGCATCCAGGTCCACAAGTCCGGAGACGAGATCGTGGTCTTCTCGCGCGCGCTGCGCCTGGTGACGCCGGCCGTGCCGGAAGTGGTGGAGGCCGTGCGGGCGATGCCGGCGCGATCGGCGATTCTCGACGGCGAGGTGATCGCGCTTCGTCCCGACGGCACGCCGCGCGCGTTCCAGGACACGATGCGCCGCTTCGGCCGAAGGCTCGACGTCAACGCGCTCCGCGCCGAGCTGCCGCTCTCGCCGGTGTTCTTCGACCTGCTGCACGTCGACGGCCAGGACATGCTCGACCTGCCGCAGCGCGATCGCTTCGCCGCGATGGCATCGCGTCTCCCGTCGTCGTTGGTCATCCCGCACATCGTGTCGCCGACACCCGATCAGGCCGTGGCGTTTGTCGACCGCGCGGCGGCGCAGGGCCACGAGGGCGTCATGGCGAAGGCGCGCGAGGCGGCCTACGCCGCGGGCAGCCGCGGCGCGTCGTGGCTGAAGGTGAAGAGCGTGCGCACGCTCGATCTCGTCGTGCTCGCGGTCGAGTGGGGGTCCGGGCGGCGCCAGGGCTGGCTGAGCAACCTGCATCTCGGCGCGCGCGACCCGATCGGCGGCGGCTTCGTGATGCTGGGGAAGACGTTCAAGGGCCTCACCGACGCGACGCTCGCGTGGCAGACCGACGCGCTGCTCGCCCTCGAAGTCGCCCGCGACGACTACGTCGTCTACGTGAAGCCGGAACTGGTGGTGGAAATCGCGTTCAACGACGTGCAGACGAGCCCGCACTACCCGGGCGGGATGGCCCTGCGCTTTGCCCGGGTGAAGCGGTATCGCCCCGACAAGCGCGCCGCCGAGGCCGATACCATCGATGAGGTGCGCCGCATCCACCGCGAAACGAGCGGCCGGTAGCCGCCGTATACTGGGGGCCTGCTGACACGAGGTACGCCATGAGCGACCGAGCGCCCCTTCGACTCCGGGACCGTCCTGTAATCCTCGTCTGCGCGCTCGCCCTGGTGGCGCTGGGCGCCGCGCCGACCGCACAACAGTCTGCCGGACAGCAGCCCGCTTCAGACGTCGTCCGCCCCTCCGACCAGCCCGTCTTCCGCCTCAGCGTCTCGCTGGTGCAGCTCGACGCCGTCGTCACCGACAAGCACGGGCGACACGTGACGACGCTGGGACCGGACGACTTCGACGTGCGTCAGGACGGCCGACCGCAGCCAATCGTCGCCGTGTCGTACGTGCAGGCGGACGAGCACTGGGTGGACACCTCGGGCCTGCCGCCGCTGCCGGTCGAAGCGTTGAAGCCGGAAGACGCTCGGCGCGTCGTCGTCGTGGTGGTCGACGACCTGCGCATGTCGTTCAGCAGCATCTACCACGCCCGGCGCGGCCTGACCCGATTCTTCGAGCGCGAGTTCCAGTCCGGCGACATGGGGATGATCGTCACCACCAGCGGCGCCGGCACCAGCCGTCTGACCTACAGCCCGCTGGTCCTCAAGGCCGACGCCAGCCGGCTCCGCTTCTCCCTCCAGAGCCTGGATCGGCCCGATGTGCTCAACGCATTCAACGGGTTCCTGAGCCCGACGATGGACGAGTACTACAACCGCACGTTCGCCGAGAGCTCCATCGGGCGCATCGTCGACGCGATTGACGCGGTCCGGAAACTCCCCGGCCGCAAGTCGGTCGTGCTGGTGTCGGAAGGGTTCGAAGTCTACGGTCTCAGCAGCGACAACGCGTACATCCGCGAGATGCTGCAGCGGCTGGTGGACCGGTCCAACCGAGCCGGCGTCGTCATCTACGCGCTGGATCCTCGAGGCCTCGTCATCACGGGCCCGACGGCGGCCGATGCCATGGACTCCGCGCGGCAGGCGACTGCGCTGGCCGTGATGCGCTCCGACGCGCTTCGCAACACGCAGGACGGCCTGCGCTACGTCGCCGGCGAGACCGGCGGCTTCGCCGTCGTGAACAGCAACGATCTGACTGGCGGCTTCAAGCGCATCATGGCCGACCAGAGCGGCTACTACCTGATCGGCTATCAGCCGGAAGCCGGAACGCTCCACGCGAAGAGCGACGTCGAGTTCCGCAAGGTCAAGATCAAGGTGAAGGTGAAGGGCCTCAAGCTCCGCACGCGCTCGGGCTTCTACGGGAGCGCGACCGAGTAGACGGCCTTCGGCGTTCAGCCTTCAGCCTTCAGACGGCCACGGTCTTCACGGCACCCGCACGCGTCGCGGCTTCCACCTCCACCAGCCGTCCGGACGTGACCTCGTACAGATACCCGTAGATCGGAATCGTCGCCGGCACCAGCGGATGCTGCCGGATCCGCGTCACGTCGTCGGCCACCGCGCCCGCCTGGTCCGCGATCGTGTGCCACTCGATGTCGTCGCCCGCGATCGATCCGGGACCCGTGCCGACATCCTTGAAGCCTTCCGCGGTGAGCTCCGCCGTCTCGAGGCTGTTGCGCAGCAGGACCCGGATGACGTCGTTGGTGAAGAACTCCATGCCGCAGTTGGTGTGGTGGACGACGAACCATTCGCGGGTCCCGAGCAGCTTGTATGAGATCACCAGCGATCGGATCGCGTCGTCGGTGGCCCGGCCGCCGGCGTTGACGGATCACATGCGCGTCGCCCTCGCAGGAACGGCCTGCGGCTAGTCGTTGCTGTTGGCGCTGCCATGACCGGCGTACTTCCGCTCGCCGGCGGTGACGGCGATCGGAAGTCTGTTCTGCCGCGGCGGCAGCGGGCATGTCGTGTGCGGGTTGTAGGCACACGGCGGGTTGTAGGCACGGTTGAAGTCGACGACGACTGCGCCGGACGCATCTGGGGGATCGGTGTAGAGGAAGCGGATGCGGTAAGTGAGATCGCCTGCCGTCCGATCGCTGAAGATCAGCCACAGCCGCCCGCGCGCCGCTTTCAGCGCTACGAGCCTGACCACCGTGCCGTTCACGGCAGCCTCGACCTCGCCGGGGCTCTGCATCGTCTCGACGTCGCCGAGGATGTTCTGGATCTCGACGTTGCGCGGTGTGTCGTATGGCACCAGCCGCCCGGCGATGCGCCACTTCGGGTCGACGGCAAACCAGCGCAGGCCGGTGAATCCGCGGCGGTAGGGGCTCTCGGGATCGCGCAGGCGGACGCCAAGCCGCCCGCCGCTCGGGTGGAGCTGCAGCGTGATTCGGCCGATCGTCAGCCGATCGGCCGGCGTGTCTGCGGCTGCGTTCGACGGCAGCGAGCGTGACCGGCCCGCCGACGGCGCGCCCGTTGAGAGAAGTCGCCACACCTGCCGCAGGCTCGAATCGCACGCGGCCGCCCGCGTAGATCATTCGTCCGGCTGCCGCCGGCGCGGCCTCGTCTGGCAGCACGACGTCCGCCCGGGAATCTGCGCCGACGGTGTTCACGCCGTCGTGCAGGAAGTAGAGCCCGGCAACCGACAGCCAGCCGTCCTCCTTCTTGAGGTCTGCCTCGCGCGTCTCTCGCCAGCGCTCGACCTCGGCAGCCCAATCCGCGGGCGGTGAATCAGGCAGCGCCGACGTCAGGGCGGACAGGAGCAGAGAGAGCAGTGCAAACGTAGGCAACATGGCTGCGACACCTGGCGCGTCCCGGTGCGGTCGCCAATGGCGATCGACGCGCGGAACACGCGATCAAAGCTCGGTGATGGGGAGGCGCCTCCGGCGGGCGAGCCTTCAGGCCGCCGCGGGAGACTAGCTACAGGTGCAGCGACAACACGCGCAGGACGACAGCAGCCGTCCTGGGACCAGGCGGGGAGCGGGCAGCAAGGGGCGCGCGCTCGAGGTCATTGAGGCGAGTGTAACACGAGGAAATCCTGCCCGTCACGCTGCGCTTCGCCTGCCGGAAAGATCCGCAACCCGACGTGCGGCGGCTCTGCAACAGCGACCGGGAATCCGCAGCGTTCATCTGCGGATCGCTGCTGCCGCCGCGGTGATGAGTCTAGAATTTGCGGATGACTCGGATGTCAGCTGCAGTCGTACTGATAGCGGTGCTCACCGCTGTGAATGTGAGAGCCGATGAGCTCGCAGAACGTGTCGCAGCGCTGACGAAGCCCTTCAAGGGAACGGTCGCGCTCTACGCGATGAATCTCGACACCGGCCGCGACTTCTCGCTCGATGCGGACGCCAAGGTACGGACGGCCAGCACGATCAAGCTGCCGATCCTCTGCGCGCTCGAGTCTGCGGTGGCGTCGGGCCGGTTGCGCTGGGACGAACCGGCCGTGGTGCGGAAGGCGGGGCAGGTATCGGGGTCTGGCGTGCTGGCCGATCTCAGCGACGGCACGACGCTGCCGCTGCGCGACGTCGCCGTCCTGATGATCGTCGTCTCGGACAACACGGCGACGAATCTCGTCCTCGATCGCGTGAGCGCCGATGCCGTGAATGACTACCTCGACACGCTCGGCCTGACGCGCGACGAGGGCATTGAGAAAGGTCCGTGGCGATGGCGCGCCGGCCTAGCGGATGGAGTCGCGCCGGGCGGCTGCCAGAGAACGAGAGATACGGGCTCGGCGTCTCGACGCCGCGCGAGATGGTGCGCCTCCTGCAGCTTCTCCACCAGGGCAAGGTGGTGAATCAAGACGTCTCGAAGGACGTCCTCGACATCATGAGGCGGCAACAGATCAAGGACGGCATCGGGCGCCACAACGCCGACGCCGTCGCGAGCAAGAGCGGCGCGCTGGACGCGCTGCGCAGCGACGTCGGCATCGTGGACAGCCCCGGCGGGCGCATCGCCATCGCCGTGACGGTGGACGGCATGCCGGAGGTCGACTACTCACCCGACAATGCAGGCGATCGCCTGATTTGGGAGCTCTCGAAGGTCCTCGTCGCCGGACTCGCGCGGTGAGCGCCTAGCGGAACGAACGTGGCAGCAGCGGCTCCTGCGCAAGCCGGGCGCGCACTTCTTCCGACCACCCCAGCACGACGTCGAGCGCTGTGGCCGGCCGGTCACGGCGGACGACGAGCACGCGGCCGTCGGGCGCGGTGCCCAGGATCCGCGCGACGCCGTCGGCGACGGGCCGTGCCGGGGCGGCGCCACCAGACATCCGATCGACCGCGCTGGCCATCAGCGCGTCGTCATTGAGGAACCACAGGGTCGCGCCGTCGCGCGACCAGGTCGCGGTCGAACCGGCAGCGACTATCTGAACCGCGTTGGGGTCGGACAGCCGGCGCACCGGCGCGAGCGCGATCTGCGAGACGCCCGCGCTGGTGGACGTCCACGCAAGCAGGGCGCCATCCGGCGAGATGGCCGGGTCGGTCTCGTCGGCGGCGGTCGAGACGCGCGCGACCGGCTCCGCAGTCCCAGGTCGCGAGACGACGATGTCGAGGCCGAGCTCCGGCTGATGCACCACGAGCCGCGACGCGAGGCCGGCCGTCACACGAGGCGGCAGCGCCTGCAGCTTCATCTGCGTCCCGCGCGCGAGGTTGATTCGCCAATACTCGAGCGCGCCGGCGGCGGATGTCGACGCGAGCAGGTTCTCGCCGTCGGCCTCGAGAGCAATCGGCGTGCGCTTGTCCGGCGCGGGACCGTCGGCCCGGCGGCCATCCGGCGTGATCCAGCTGAGGGAGATGCCGTCTGAAGGCGCTGGAACGCTGACGGCGGCGCCGCGCGACGACAACGCGAAGAGCGGCGCGCCGTCCAGCGAGCGCCGCACCGTGAGCGGCAGCGGCACGTCGCGTTCGGGGATCAGCGTCCGCGGGTCGAAGGGCAGCGCCAGCGGCCGGTCGCCGCGCCAGGCAATCAGCTCGCCCGTCGGAAGCAGCCACGGAAAGGTCGCGTGCTCGGCGACAGTCGACGTGCGCAGCGTGCTCTGAGACCTGGCCTGCACGCGTACGCCGCGATCTCCGTCAGCGCGGTCGCTTGCGTACAGCACCAGCCCGGTCGCGTCGACGCGCGGCCAGGCATGCCGTGCGTCCCCGCTGGCGGAATCGAGGGTGGTCACCGCCCTGACAGGTCCGCCGGCCGCCGGGACGCGGCTGAGCCCTTCGCCCCACCGCGCGGCGAAGACGATCCCGTCGTCTGCCCAGACGCCGCCGCCCGGCGCCGGTGCATCGGCCAGCGGCACCGGCTCGCCGCCGGCGACTGCGATACGGAGCAGCCGTCCGCCCGCGAAGTAACCGAGCGTTCGCGCATCCGGGGAGAAGAAGGGCGCCTCGGCTCCCTCGGTGCCGGCAAGTTCGCGCGACGCCGCGTCCGCAAGGCTTCGGACGAACAGCTTCGGCGACTCACGAGGTCGCGCGGCAACGAACGCGACGGATGAGGAGTCGGGCGCAAACGCCAGCGCCGGCGCGCGGTCGGCGACCTGGTAGCCGTCCGGCAGCGCGAGGGTGAAGCGTGCGACGGTCTCGCGCGGCGCCGCGGGTTGCTGGCGCAGGCTCCACAGAATCGACGTCCCGAGGATCCCTCCGACGACCGCGAGCACCCACGGCAGCCACGGCGTCCAGAGCGGCCGGGCGTCCTCAACTGGCGGCTCCAGAACAGGCGGAACGGCCAGGACCTCCGGGCCTTCGATGGACGCCGCGAACCGATAGCCCCGCCTCGGGATCGTCTGGATGTAGTCGCCGCGCTGCGGATCGTCTCCAAGCGCCTGCCGGAGCAGGCTGACGGCCTCGGCGAGCGACGTGTCCGTGACGTGAGTGTCCTTCCACACCTCGTCGAGCAGCGCCTGCTTCGACACCACCTGCCCCGGCCGTGCCACCAGCACCGCGAGCACGCCGGTCGCGCGCGGCGGCAGCGCCAGCCGCACGCCGTTCCGGTAGAGGAATCCGTTGGCGCGGTCGAAGCGAAATGGCCCGAAAACGGCGTCTTGAGGAGAGCTTGACGAAACCTTCAGGCCGCCTTCAGGACTTCGGGATGCGCCTTCCGCCATGCTGCCCGCCACGGGGACAGGGTACCGCAGGGCGCGGGAACGAGGAGCGTGGGAGCGGGAGCAGTGTCACTGTTTGCGACGAAGTCGATCGACATGTTGAAGGCCGAGGCTGGCGCGCGGCGGTCTTCGCCGGGTGCTGGGCAGGACGGATCTCGTCCTGCTGGGTGTGGGCGCGGTAATCGGCGCCGGCATCTTCGTGCTCACGGGCCAGGCTGCGGCGGCCAACGCGGGGCCGGCCATTGTCCTTTCCATGCTGCTCGCGGGCCTCGTCTCGGCGCTGGCCGGGCTCTGCTACGCGGAGTTCGCTTCCACGGTGCCGGTGTCGGGCTCGGCCTACACGTACACCTACGCCACGCTCGGCGAGCTGGTGGCGTGGATGATCGGCTGGGACCTCGTCCTGGAGTACGCGCTCGGCGCGGCGACCGTGGCGGTGAGCTGGTCCGGGCACTTCGTCGGCTTCGCGCAGCAGCTGGGCATCCACCTGCCGCCGACCCTGAGCGCGGCGCCCGGCACGCTGGTCGCCGTCGCCGGGGGCGACCCGGTGACCGCGGTCTTCAACCTGCCGGCGGTGGTGATTACGGCGCTGGTGACAGCACTGCTGGTGGTCGGCATCAGGGAATCGGCCGCCTTCAACGCCGCGATGGTCGTGGTCAAGGTCGGCGTCGTCGCCATCGTCATCGCCGTGGGCGTGTTCTTCATCGCTCCGGGCAACCTGCACCCGTTCATCCCCGAGAACACCGGCACCTTCGGCGAGTACGGCTGGAGCGGCATCGTCCGCGGGGCGGCGGTCATCTTCTTCTCGTTCATCGGCTTCGATGCCGTGTCCACGGCTGCGCAGGAAGCGCGGGCGCCGCAGCGCGACATGCCGGTGGGCATCCTCGGCTCGCTCGCAATCTGCACGACGCTCTACATGCTGGTGTCATTCGTGATGGTCGGCATGGTGCCCTTCAAGACGATGCTCGGAAGCCCGGCGCCGATGATCGTCGCGCTCGACGCCGTGCTCGGCCGCGCCGAGGTCGGCTGGACGACCCTGCTCGCGATCGTGAAGGTGCTGGTGGAGATCGGCGCGCTCGCCGGGCTGACGTCCGTGATGCTCGTGATGATGCTCGCGCAGCCGCGCATCTTCCATTCGATGGCAAAGGACGGACTGCTGCCGGCGTTCGCCGCGCGCATTCACCCGCGCTGGGGCACGCCGGCGACGATGACCGTCGTCACGGGTGTCGCGGTCGCCCTGGCGGCAGGATTCACGCCGGTCTCCGTGCTCGGGCAGCTCGTGAGCATCGGGACGCTCTTCGCGTTCGTCGTCGTCGCCATTGGGGTGCTCTTCCTTCGCGCGCGGCGGCCCGATCTCGAGCGTCCCTTCCGCACCCCGTGGGTGCCCTTCCTGCCCGTGTTGTCCGTGATTGTCAGCTCGATCCTGATGGTCAGCCTGCCGTGGGCGACGTGGGAGCGGCTGCTGATCTGGATGGCGATCGGCACGGTCATCTACGCCGCGTACGGCTACCGCAACAGCGTGCTGAGGCGGCAGGCGTGAGGTCCACGCGATAACATCCGGCCGATGCCCGTCATCTGCCGGCACTTCGGCGTCTGCGGCGGCTGCCAGACGCAGGACGTGCCGTACCCGGAGCAGCTGTCGCGGAAGCGGCGCTGGCTCGACGACCTGCTGCGGGATGCGGTTGGACGGCGCGCACCGCGCGTCGAGCCGGTCACCGCGATGCCGGTGGACGCGACCGGGACGCCGTCCCACTTCAGGCACAAGGCGGCGTTCGTGTTCGGTCCGGCCGACGCGCACGGACGCGGCCTGGTGATGGGCCACTACGCGCTCAAGTCGAGGCGCGTCGTGCCAGTCGACGAGTGTCCCGTCCACAGCAGCCGCGCCAACCGGCTCGCCTTCGCGCTGCGCGATCACCTCGCGCGCGCACAGGTCCGCGCGGCCGGCCCGCGGCTCGACGGCATCCTGCGTCACGTCGTCGTCCGGACGACGAGTGACGATCGCGAGGCGCTGGTGCTGCTCGTCGTGACGCGCAACGACAAGTCGCTCCGCAAGCCGCTGCGCGCCTTCCTGGCCTCTGCCGATCGGCCCGACGGGCTGTTCGTGACAGACGCACGATCGCGACGACCCGTACCTCGTCGGCGACACGGTGCTTCGGATCGACGGCCGCGGCCAGATCAGGGAGCGCGGGCTGGGCCCGACGTTCCTCATCTCGCCGACGGCGTTCTTTCAGACCAATCCTCTTGCGGCGGCGGCGCTCGTGGATGCCGTGGTCGCCGAGGCGAGCGGGGCCTGGCGGCGATTCGTTGTCGGTGCTGGATCTCTATGCGGGGAGCGGCCTCTTCGCCCTGCCGCTGGCAGTCGCCGGCCACTCCGTGACAGCCGTCGAAGAGAACCGCGCGGCGGTTGCCGACGGGATCGCCAACGCTCGGCTCAACAGGATTCCCGCGCCGCGGCTGTCGTTCGTCCACGCGAGGACGGAGGACTATCTCCGACGGGCCCGCTCGCGCGGCGTGCAGCGCGTGGTGCTCGATCCGCCCCGCCAGGGCGCCGCAGCTGCGGTGATTCAGCGCCTGTTCCAGGACCTTGCGCCGCCACGCGTCCTCTACGTGTCGTGCAATCCCCAGGCGTTCGCCGGCGAGCTGCCGGTGATGCTCGACGCCGGCTACCGGCTGGCGCGCGTGCAGCCGGTGGACATGTTTCCGCACACCGACCACGTCGAGCTCGTCGCGACGCTGGATCGGCAGGACTTGCGACTTCGTCAGAACACGTAGGCGAGCAGCGCGAGTCCGATCAGGAGGAAGCCGAATACCGCCTTCGCGACGACGCCGAGGACAAATCCCAGCAGGGCGCCGGCGCCGGCACCGAGCGCGCGCCTGGCGTCCGGGTTGCGAAGGTACTCGAAGGCCAGCGCGCCGATAGCCGGGCCGAGAATGATGCCGGGCAGTCCGAGGAACAACCCCGCGAACGCTCCGACGCCGGCGCCGAAGACGCCCCAGCCCGAGGCGCCGGCGCGGCGCGCGCCGAACAGGCCGGCGACGTTGTCGGCCACGAGGGCCACGAGCATCAGCGCGAGCATCACGAACAGCATCAGCGGGCCGATGCGCGTGAAGTTGTCGGCCCAGGCGACGATCAGGATACCGAGGTAGATGATGGCGACGCCGGGCAGCAGCGGCGCGACCAGCGCCACTACGCCGGCGACAATCACGACGACGCCGAGCAGCGTGAGCAGGACCGTCATGCCTTCGTAATCTTCACATCGAACGACGCCGCGGCGGGATCGGCAAAACGCAGGAGTGCGTGGCCCTCGGCCTCGACCTCCTTGCGCACGGCTGCCGGCCAGGTCCTGAAGCACTCGACCGTGAGCAGCGCCTTCTTCGCCGTGGCGGTGACTTTCCATGAGCCGGCAGCGAAACCATCCACGAGCACGAGCGCCGCGATGCGCAGCCCCGGAAGGAACACGCGCGGGCGGTCGGCTTTCGCCACCACGCGTTCGTCGGCGCGGGTGACGACGACGCTGTCCCACTCCGGGATGAAGCGTACCGGCGCCGGCGTATCGCCGTGCGGGGCGCGGCGCGTCCGGCAGGTCGTACCAGGCCTTGCTTCCCGGCCCCTTCAGTGTCATGACCTTCTTGCCGAGGCGCTCGAACACCGCGTCGAGCCCGGAAAGGCCGAGCCACGCCTGTGCGTCCCTGGAGGTTGCGGGGCCATACGCCTGCAAGTAGCGCAACACGAGCGAGTCGGGCGACTTGCAGTCGCCGACGCGCTTGCCGATCCACGCCTCGGCGTTGACGAAATTGGCCTGCGCGTCAAACGCCCATGGCGCCTCGCTCGGCACCTGCAGCAGCGGCAGGCCCATGCGGGCCACGTACCCAAGCGCGCGGTCGTCGCCGCCTGGAAACTTCGAGATCAGGTGGTCGCGCACTTCCTCGAAGTTGTGCGGTGTCTCGAGGAACGCTCGCGCATGCGCCAGGACCTTCGCGATGTCCATCCGCTGCGCGCGCTCCTTGAGGATGGCGTGCATGCCGGCATCGAGGCCCGGCTGCAGGCAGCCGCGAAACTTCAGGAAGTCCGCGGCGCTCATCAGGTGGATCGTCCCGCGCATCGACGTGCCGCGCACGACCGTGCGCGCGGTGAGCGCCTTGACGAGATCCGCGCGCGTGAAGCCCTCGAGACGGCACCACAGCCCGGCAAACGGCGGGCGGGGCAGCTGCGCCTGCATCGCCAGCAGCTGCTCGACGGCTCCGACGACCTGCCGGCGCTCGCGTGCCAGCAGCATCTGGCGCGCCAGGGTCGCCCGGTTCAGCTCACGCGTAGTCATCCGCCAGATTCTAGAACCAGTCGCCCACGCGCAGTATCGGGTGCCTGGCCGCTGCCCGCAGCCGACACCCGTAACTCCTCACCTGCTACCCGCAGTGCTACACTTCACGGCTTCTGGCGCGGAGATCCCCAATGACCTACCCCCTCGGTCAGCTCTCAACGCGTTTTACCGGTCTCCTGGTTCAACCCAGCCACGCCGACTTCGACGAACTGCGGCGCGTGCACAACGGACTCGTGGACAAATGGCCGGCGCTCATCGCCCAGTGCCGGTCGGCCAACGACGTCGTCGAGATCGTCAACTTCGCGCGCAGCGCCGGAATGCCAATCGCCGTGCGGGGCGGCGGCCACAACGTGGCAGGCCGTGCCACCTGCGACGCCGGAGTGGTCATCGACCTCTCGCTGATGCGGCAGGTGGTCGTCGATGCCGGCAGCCGGCTGGCGCACGTGCAGGGCGGCGCGACGTGGCGCGACTTCAACGCCGCGACGCAGACGCATCATCTGGCTGCCACCGGCGGCGTCGTCTCGTCGACCGGCGTGGCCGGACTCACACTTGGCGGCGGACTCGGCTGGCTGATGGGCGTCTGCGGGCTCGCCGTGGACAACGTGCGATCGATCCAGGTGGTCACGGCCAACGGCCACATCGTGAACGCCAGCGCCGCCGAGTCGCCGGGCCTGTTCTGGGCGCTGCGCGGCGGCGGCGGCAACTTCGGCGTCGCCACGGCCTTCGAGTTCGGACTCCATCCCATCGGGCCGAAGGTCACCGGCGGCCTGCTCGCCCATCCCTTTGCGAGCGCCCGCGATCTGCTGCGTCACTATCGCGAGGTCACCGCGGCCGCGCCTGACGCGCTGACCGCGTTTGCAGGACTGGTGCACTCCCCGGACGGCGCCGCGAAGCTGGCGGCGTTTGTCGCGTGTCACTGCGGGTCGCTGGCCGACGGCGAGCGGGAGACGCAGGCGCTGAAGACGTTCGGCCAGCCGGTCCTCGACGCGTTCGGGCCGGTGGACTACACGCAGCTCAACACGATGCTCGACGACGGGTACCCGCGCGGCGCGTTGAACTACTGGAAGTCGAGCTTCCTGACATCGCTGAGCGACGAGGCCATCGACACCATCGTCGATTGCTACGCGCGGTGTCCCTCGCCCATGAGCCAGGTGCTGATCGAACATCTCCACGGCGCGGCGACGCGAGTCGGTGCGTCCGAGACGGCATGTCCGCACCGGACGTCCGGCTACAACTTCCTGATCCTGTCCCAGTGGACGCAGCCGGCGGATACCGACCGATGCGTCGCGTGGACGCGCGACACGTATCGCGCGATGGCGCCATTCAGGGCCGGAAGCCGCTACGTCAACTACCTCAACGACGACGAGGAGGACGAGCCGGCGGCAGCGGCATACGGCCCGAACTACGCCCGGCTGCGAGAGCTCAAGACCCGCTACGACCCGATGAATCTGTTTCATTTGAACCAGAACATCCGGCCGCAATGACACCAGCCTTCAGCCTTCGGTCCTCAACCTTCGGTCTTCGGCGGATTGCCCGGATTCATGCCGAGTCTGGAAATTCCTGAAGGTGACTGGCGAAGGCCATTGGACAGACCTCCTGCAAGCCGTGCTGGCGTCGGGGCGCGAGACGGTGTACTTAGGTGGACTACCCTGTAACGACACTATGACTGACCGTGCAACGCCCGCCGATGACACGTTGTGGAGCCTCGATGAGATCACCCGGCTGGTCTCCGAGAGCGGCAACGCGGCTGAAACCCTCTCCAACGTCGTTCGGCTGATCCAGCAGCGGTTCGGCACCGACGTCTGCTCGGTCTACCTGCTCGAGCCCGACCGATCGACGCTCGTCCTCGCGGCGACCATCGGCCTCAGGCCCGAGAGCGTCGGCAAGGTGCGGATGCGGCTGACGGAGGGCCTCGTCGGCCTCGTCGGCGAGAAGATGCAGCCGCAGGTCATCGAGCACGCGACGACGCATCCGCGCTTCAAGTACTTCCGTGAGGCCGGCGAGGACGCGTACCAGTCGTTCCTCGGCGTGCCGCTCGAGGATCGCGGACTGCTGCAGGGCGTGCTGGTCGTCCAGACGCTCGAGCCGCGGGCCTTCGGGGCCGACGCCGTGCAGCGGCTCGAAGCGGCCGGCGCGCAGCTGGCTCCGATCGTCAGCGAGGCGCGGACACTGGGCCTGTTCGTCGCGCCGGCGCACCAGCGCCTGTCGGAGCTGGCGCAGAACCTGTGGTGGAGCTGGGACAAGGACGCGACGAACCTGTTCCGCGACCTGGATCCGGTGCTGTGGCGCCAGCTGGCCCACAACCCGGTCGCGCTGCTCCAGCGCATCGACATCGACGACCTGCAGGAGCGCGCATCGCAGCTCGCGCTGCACAGCCGGATCAACTACGCCTACCGCCGGATGCAGGAGTACCTGTCGTCGAAGCGGACGTGGGGCGTCCAGCATGCCGGCGTGCTGTGGGCGCGGCCGGTGGCGTATTTCTCCGCCGAGTTCGGCCTGCACGAGTCGATTCCGATTTACTCCGGCGGCCTGGGGATTCTCGCCGGCGACCACATCAAGGGCGCCTCCGATCTCGGCGTGCCGCTCGTCGGCGTCGGCCTCTACTACCAGCAGGCGGTACTTCCGGCAGGTGCTGGACAGCGAGTGCTACCAGCAGGAGGAGTACATCGACGTCGACCGCCGGCTCCTGCCGATGCAGCCGGCCACCGACGCGGCCGGCGAGCCCGTGATCGTGACCATCGACACGCGGTCCGCGTCCATTGCCGCACGCGTGTGGAAGCTCGCGGTGGGCCGCAACACGCTGCTGCTGCTCGATTCCGACGTCGACGGGAACCGGCCGGAGGATCGCCAGCTCACCGCGCGGCTGTATGGCGGCGACGACTGGGTCCGCATCCGCCAGGAGCTGCTGCTGGGCGTCGGCGGCGTGCGCGCGCTCAAGGCACTGGGCATCTCGCCTGGCGTCGCGCACCTCAACGAGGGGCATAGCGCCTTTGCGGCGCTCGAACTGGTTCGTGATCGGATGACGCTGGAAGGCATCGGGGTGGAGGAGGCGATTCGCCGCGTCGCCCCGCAGGTCGTCTTCACGACGCACACACCGGTGCCGGCCGGGCACGACCGCTTCACGCCGGAGCTGATCGAGGAGCACCTCGGCCCGCTGCGCGACCAGCTGGGCATGGCGCCGGACCAGCTGCTGTCACTCGGCCGGGAGAATTCGGGCAATCACAGCGAGACGTTCTGCATGACCGTGCTCGCCCTGAAGCTTTCGCGCAAGGCGAACGCGGTCTCCTCGCTGCACGGGCAGGTCTCGCGCGCGATGTGGAGCGGGCTCTACGGCGGCGACGACGCGCGCGTGCCGATCGGCCACATCACCAACGGCGTGCACGTGCAGACGTGGCTCGCGCCGCAGATGCACGACGTCTACGATCGCCACCTCAAGACGGACTGGCCCGATCGCTGCGCCGAGCCCGCGTGCTGGGACGACATCGAGCACATCGACGACGGCGAGCTGTGGGAAGTGCACCAGGCGCTGAAGGCCCGGCTGATCGACTTCGTGCGCCGGCGCACGGCGAACGCGGCGGAACGGCGCGGCGAGTCGGCCGAGAACATCGCGCAGCTGAAGCGCGCGCTGAGCCTGGACGCGCTGACCATCGGCTTCGCCCGCCGCTTCGCGACCTACAAGCGCGCCAACCTGATCCTGCGCGATCTGGAGGCCGTCGCCGGGCTGGTCAACGACCCGCAGACGCCGATCCAGTTCGTCTTCGCCGGCAAGGCGCACCCGCGCGATCGCCCGGGCAAGGAGATGCTCCAGCAGATCGCGCGGCTCAACCGCGATCCGCGCTTTGCCGGCAAGGTTCTCTTCGTCGAGGACTACGACATCAACGTCGGCCGTCACCTGGTGCAGGGCGTGGACGTGTGGCTCAACAACCCGCGACGGCCGCTCGAGGCCTCCGGCACGAGCGGCCAGAAGGTCGTCCTCAACGGCGGCCTGAACCTCTCGGTGCTCGACGGCTGGTGGGCCGAGGCCTACGACGGGCTCAACGGCTTCGGCATCGGCGCCGGCGAGACCCACTCGGACCTCGAGGTCCACGATCGCCGCGACGGCGAGGCGCTGCTCCGTGTGCTCCGCGACGAGGTCGTGCCGATCTACTACGACCGCGACCAGGACGGCCTGCCGCGCGCCTGGATCGCGCGCATGAAGCGCGCGATTCGGACGCTTGGCTGGCGCTTCAGCGCCGGCCGCATGGTCGCCGACTACGCGCTCGGCTCGTACATCCCTGCCGCCGGGGGAACGAGCAGGGATAACAGATAGCGCCACGGAGTGTCCATGCTGGGTGCTGGGTGCTGGGTGCTGCGTGCGGTGCTGAGTGCCGAGTGCCGAGTGCTGAGTGAGTGCTGAGTTTGCGTGCCCTGGCACGTAGCACGCAGCACGCAGCACTCACTTGAGATGCGGTTTCAACACCGCGTCCAGATCTGAGAGCATCCACTTCGCGGCGCTGCCCTCCCGGTAGATCGCCCACGTCATCATCGAGCCGCTGACCGCGACCTCGATGAGGCGCGCCAGCTGGCCTGGCCGCACGCCGCGCGCCAGCTCTCCTTCTTCCACCGCAGCCTTGACGAGCGCCGCCAGCTGGCGGCGCGTCGCCTTCGCATGCGTCAGCAGCGCCTGATACAGCGCGGGATCGGTCAGGTCGAGCTGCAGGTAGGCCAGGTTGCGCGCGAGGGCCTCGGGCGATTCGGCCAGCCGCGCGTGGCAGCGCACGTACTCGCGCAAGGCCGAGAGCGGCGAGGGATGCGCGCGCCGCAGCGCGGCGAACATCTCGTCGGCCGAGCCGGCAAACCGCGACGACATCGCCCGCAGCAGCTGCTGCTTCGACCCGAAGCGCTGCACCAAGCGCGCCGGCCGTGAGGCCCGCCTCCTGGGCAATCGCCGCCAGCGTCAGCTCCGCCGGACCCACCCGCGACATCACCCGCGTCGCTGCGCCAAACACCTCGTCGTCTGAAGCCTTGCGGGGTCGTGGACTCATGGCCGGTTGACAGTTTCTAAAGACACGTTTAGTATCGATAACTATACGGACGTTTAGTATATGCCGCTGGCCTTCCGAAATGTCGCAGATGCGGAGCCAATCCGCGCAATCCCTGAAGACCGAAGGCCGAGGACTGAGGGGCGATCATGGGCAGCTTGAACGGACGCGTCGCCGTGGTCGCCGGTGCCAGCCGCGGCGCGGGACGGGGCATCGCTCTCGCGCTCGGCGCCGCCGGGTGCACGGTCTACGCCGTGGGCCGCACCAGGCGCGGCGGCCCGCCGCCGCCCGACGGGGCGCCGGGGACAATCGACGAGACCGCCGAGGAGATTTCCGCCCGCGGCGGCCAGGGCATCGCGAGCCGGGCGGACTGCACCGACGCCGAACAGGCGGCCGAGGTCTTCGCACAGGTGCGTCGCGATCATGGCCGGCTCGACGTGCTGGCCAACGCCGTCTGGGGCATGAGCGACGCGATGGCGTCGCCCGAGGATCTGCAGGCCGCCTGGAGCCGGCCGTTCTGGGAGCCGTCGCCGGGGCCGGAGTGGCGGTCGATGATGATGGCCGGGCCGGGCGCGTATTACCTTATGAGCACGTTCGCCGTGCCGCTCATGATCGAGACCCGCGGCGGGCTCATCGTCGGCGTCACCGACGGCATCGTCGACAACGGCAAGGGCGAGGACGCCGGGCAGATCGCCGCGCAGCCCGGCTACGGCGGCCAACTGGTGTGGGATCTCGCGCACCACTGCATCAATCGGCTGATGTATGCGATGAGCGTCGAAGCCAGGAAGAAGAAGATCGCCGTCGTGACGCTGATGCCCGGGTTCATGCAGACCGAGCGCGTGATGCGCCACCTGACGACCGACGAGTTGAAGCGTGCGTTCCGGTTCGACCTCAGCGAGTCGACGGAGTATATCGGGCGCGCGGTCGCGGCACTGGCCGCCGATCGCAAGGTGATGCGCCACAGCGGCAAGATCCATTTCGTCGCCGATCTTGCGCGGGAGTACGGGTTCACCGATGTCGATGGACGACAGATCCCGCGCTTCAAGCCGTTCGGCTGACGGCCGGGCCCGGCATGCTCGCGCGCCTGCGATTGCTGCTGGCTGTGCGGCCGTCGCGCTGGCAGGGCTGGCGGCCGCGACCCACTCGGCCTGGCTCGCCATCGCCGCCGTGATGGCGCTGGTGCTCGCGGTTCGACTGACGCTGCGAGTTCGCGCCCTGGGGGATCCGGTAATCTCCGCGTCGCCGTTTCTCGCGGCACAGTTGGCGGTATCCGGCTTTTACGCCACGCTGGCCTTCGGCACGTGCTGCTCGCCGGTGTCGATCGGATCGGCGCTTGCCGCGGCGGCGATGCTCTTCGTCGCGGCGGGCCTCTGGTTCTCCAGTCTCCGCCCGTTTGCCCTTGTCGTCGCGACCGCCGGTCATGCGGCGGCGCTCGTGGTGTGGCCGTCGTGGCCGCTGGCGTTCACGTCGCTGCTGGTGCTCGGCTCTTCGATCCTCTTCCTCGACGATCGGCCCGGGTCTCGGCTCGTGGTGTGGGATGACACCTGCGGCTTCTGCCGGTCGAGCGTGACGCTGCTGCGGCGGCTCGACTGGCTGCACGTGCATCGCTTCGCTGGGATCGAGCGACGAGCGAGTGCTTGCCGAGGCGGGAGTGACGCGCGAAGAGGCGGAAGAGGAATTGAAGCTCAGTGTCGGCCGACGCACGCTTGGCGGCTTCGACGCGATCCGCGGCATCCTCGAGTCGCTGCCGGTGGGCTATCTGTGGGCGAGGATCCTGATGTGCCCGCCGCTCGATGCCATCGGGCGCGCCGCGTACCGCCGCATCGCGGCGAAGCGGCACTGCGTGTTGCCACAGCAGTGAGTGATCGCTGCTGGTTACGAACCCGGCGGCTGCGCTTCGCTTTACTCGACCTGCACTCTGAGCGCGAAGCAGCGCAGCGCCGCGGCGAGCAGGATGCCCGCAGACGGCAGCCACGAGGCGCCGCCGCCCGACAGGCGCAGGAAGAGCGCGCAAAGATCGCGGCCAGCAGTATGGTGAGGCTATGGGCCACCATCGTCAGCCGTCAGCCCAGCAGCCATGAGCCTTCAGGTGTTGCGCAGAGTGATGCGCGCATCTGCGCAGAAGGCTGAAGGCCGGGGACTGACGGCAGGCGAAGGCCGTGATGTGGAGGGGGTAGTCGCGATTGTTAGGCGAGTGCGACGTTTTCGGCGCGCGGACCCTTCGGGCCCTGACCCTTGTCGAACGTGACCGACTGTCCCTCGCGAAGCGAGTCGAATGCGACGCCGACGCACGCGGACTGGTGGAAGAAGTATCCGTGCCGTCCTGAGCCGCGACGAATCCGAAACCCTTGTCGCTAACGAGCCGCTTGATCTTGCCGTTGACCGATCCCATGGCGAAAACTCCTCTTCGTGTCGAAACGAGCCGACCACGCCAGATGCGCGGCCGTTGGCTTTGATGAGTAGCTGGAGCGGTCAGCCGGCGGATGCCGGCCGTGCGACAGGGCCCAGGAAAGCGCGGCGGGCATGATAACACGCGGGAAGCTCGGCGGCACCCCTGCCACAACCTCAGCCATTCACCTCCGGCACCGGCCGCCAGGGGCTGTTCTGAATCGTTTCTGACTTGCCGCCGGGCCTGCCGCGTCCCCTTCCGGCCCGTCGATACAATGGCCGTCGTGCCGGAGCAGCCTCGAGGCCGATCGCTCGCGTTCCATCCCAGCGCGCCGGCGGTCGTCCGGTTCGATCCCTTCCGCTTCGACCTGGTCGACGGATCGCTCTGGCGCGGCTCCGAGGAGATCCGCCTCCCGCCGCGCGCGCTGGTCATCCTCCAGCACCTCGTCGAGCGCGCCGGCCGCATCGTCGCCAAGCAGGCGCTGATGGAAGCGGCCTGGAAGGACGCGTTCGTCAACGAGGCGTCGCTCACCGAGGCGATCGGCATCATCCGGCAGGCACTGGGCGACGATCCGCAGCAGCCGACCTACATCCAGACCGTCCACCGGCGCGGCTATCGCTTCATCGCGCCACTCGCGGTCGACGCGGCCGCGGCGGCTCCGTCGCCCGTGGAAGCCGAGCCGGCGGCCCAGCCCGTGAGTCCTGCGCCGACCGGCGAGTGCGGAGGCGGCCTCTCTCGCACAGACGACGGCCGACAGGCTGGTGCGGCCCGTCGTGCTCGTTGTCGCGACGGCCCTCGTGGCTGCGGCAACGACCGCGATGGCGATGCTTTTGTGGTCGCGGCCAGGGGCGTCTTCCGCCACTGCCTCCACGACGCGGCTCAGCCTCACGCTCCCTGCCGATCAAGCGCCGGCGCCTGGCCTCAGCGCGCATCCGGTGGTGGCGCTCACACCCGACGGCACTCGCGTCGTCTACGCAGGCGGCCAGCCGGGCGCGTCGCGCCTGTTCGTGCGCCGGATGGACCAGTTCGCCGCGACGCCCATCCCCGGCACCGAAGGGGGACACGGGCCCTTCGTGTCGCCGGACGGCGACTGGGTCGCGTTCTTCTCGAGAGGCGCGCTGCGAAAGGTGCGTCTCGACGGCGGCCAGCCCAGGGTGGTCTGCGAGACGCCGACCGGTGTCGGCGGCGTGTGGCTGTCGAATCGAGGAGATCGTGTTCGTCCCGGACTGGACGAGCCCGCTGATGCGCGTCAGCGCTGATGGCGGCGCGCCCGTCGTCGCGGCGGCCGCGGCGCCAGGCGTCGGGTACCGGTGGCCCGACCGCGTTGACGAGCGCACCGTGCTGGTGACGCGCTGGCGATCGTCGGCGCGGTCGGCGGCCGTCGTCGCCATCGACCTCGTGAGCGGAGAAGAGCACGTGGTCGCCAGAGGCGGCCGCGTTCGGCCGCTTCGCGCCGAGCGGACACGTCCTCTTCGTGCGCGACGGCGCGATCTTCGCCGTCAGGTACGACCACGCCCGTCGCCGGGCGGCAAGCGCGCCGATCCGCGTCGTCGACGCCGTGCTCACCGGCATGACCGGGTCGGCCCAGCTCGCGATCGCGCCTACCGGCACGATGCTCTACATCGCCGACGCTCCCGGAACGATCGCGGCGCGTGCTCGCGCGAGTGGACCAGCGCGGGTCGCGTCGTCCCGCTGCCCGCCGAGCCGCGCGTGTTCCGTGCCTTCTCGGTCTGCGGCGATCGACTGGCGGTGACGATCCACGATCGCGGTCAATCGGATCTGTGGGTGGGGCATCTCGACCGCGCCGCCCTGACCCGGGTGACATCCGAGGGCACCGCCTTCGAGCCGGCGTGGTCGCCCGATTGCGGCACGCTCGCCTTCGGGTGGAACCGCGAGGAGGGCTACGCGATGTACGCGGTCCGCCCGGGCGCCGGCGATCCACCCGGGCGGCTGACGAAATCCACGGCGCACGCAGCTACCCGGATCCTGGTCCGGCGACGGGCGGACGCTGGCCTTCGTCGAGCAGCATCCGGACACGAAGACGGACATCTGGCTGCTCGAGCCTTCGACGGCCAAAGCAAGGCCGTTCCTGACGACGCCGGCCGAGGAGATTCTGCCGCGCCTTTCGCCCGACGGCCGTTGGCTCGCCTACGAGTCCGATGCTTCGGGCCGGTTCGAGGTCGAGATCGCCTCGGTCGCCACCGGCGCCCGAACGCAGGTGTCGGGACGGGGCGGGACGTGGCCGGCATGGTCAGCCGATGGCCGCCAGCTCTTCTACCTCGACGAGGGGACCATCTACCGGGTGGCGTTCGACGAGCGAGAGGGCGAGTCGAGGGCCTCCGATCCGGTGGCCGTCTACACCAATCCCGACCTTCTACTCTTCAGGCCCGTCGGGCGACGGCTTCGTGATTCTTCGCCGGACCTCCGAGCACCTCCCGTTGACGCGGGTGGACGTCGTCTTGAACGAGTCGGGGGAGCTGGAACGTCAGTTCGCGGGAAAACCCTAGAAAACTGGCGAGACCTTCGGGGAAACCTCAGGACTTCGGATCATCTTGCGAGCATCCTCTGCTGCAGGAGGATCCAGATGGCGGTCTATCGGTTCCTGGGTTTCGATCTCGACACACGCACCGGCGAGCTGCGCCGGGAGCAGGATCTGGTGCGCCTGCGCCCTCAACCGTCCGCGGTGCTCTCGTGCCTCGTCGAACGGCATGGCCGCTTCGTCAGCCGGCAGGAGCTGCACCGGGTGGTGTGGCCGGACGGCACGTTCGTGCGGTTCGAGGACGGATTGAACTCCTGCATGAAGCAGGTACGGGCGGCACTTGGCGATTCGCGGACGGCGCCGCGCTTCATCGAGACGCTGACACGCCGCGGCTACCGGTTCATCGCGCCCGTCGTCGCGATGTCCAATGACGGGCTGGTGTCCGGGGACGAGCCGCGCGCGCGTCCGGTTGCTGCCCGTGCGCGACCTCGACGTGCCCGGACACGGCCCGCTGGCCGACGGGCTCGGGGAGGAGCTGATGGCGCAGCTGGCGACTGCGGCGCCGGCCGATCTCGCGGTCGTCGGCGACTGGCGCTCGGCGGCGGAGCCCGGCGCGCCGCGGGAAGTGGCCGCAGACTACGTGCTGGCGACGAGCGTGCGCGGCGCCGGGGCACGTCTCAGGGCGACAGCGCAGCTCATCGAGACGAGGTCACAGCAGCACGTGTGGGCCGTGCGGGTGGATCGGTCGCTCGATCACGCGCTCGACACGCAGGCGGCAGTGGCCGAACAGATCGTGGCGGGCGTCGTGTCGGCGATTCGCGACGCCAATGACGAGGACTCGCATGACGCAGTTGACGCAGGCATCGGATCCCGCGCATAGCGACTCGCGTTCGTCGTGGGGGCGAGACCAGGCGCTCACCCTCTCGAGGCGGAACCTCGGGAGGGCCATCCTGTGGGGCGGCCTCGTGGCGGGCGTGCTCGACATCTCGGACGCGCTCATCTACGCAGCCGTTCGCGGCGTCTCGCCGACGCGCGTGCTCCAGGCCATTGCCAGCGGCGTGCTGGGCCGAGAGTCGTTCGCCGGGGGCCCGCCGACGGCAGCGCTCGGGCTGCTGCTGCATTTCGTCATCGCGTTCGGCGCCGCGACGGCCTTTGCCCTGGCGAGCCTGGGGCTGCCGATGCTCGTGCGCCGGCCGTGGATCTCGGGGCCGATTTTCGGCATCTGCGTTCACCTGGTGATGAAGTACATCGTCCTGCCGCTCTCGCTGTATCGGGGGCGGGCGGCGGCGACCAGCTGGCTCGATCCGGGATTCATCAACATCGTGCTGGCGCACATCTTCTGCGTCGGCATTCCGATTGCCCTGGCTGCGCGGCGCGCGGCGCGGCGGGGGTAGACCGGCGGGGACGGAGGTTTCGATGTTCTTTCGTGCAGGAAGATGCGCGAAACTGAGGGCAGTTCCGTTATGATGGGGAGGCTACGCCGAGCTCATCCTGACAATGCGCCGTTTTCTCGTTGCCTGACGATCGCCGCCGCGCTGCCGCTGGCCGCCCTGTCGGCCGCGCCGGACGACCTCCTGTACGCGAGATTCGAGAAATATCTCGAGGCGCTGCGCGCCCAGGCCGGCATCCCGGGAATGGCTGTCGCGGTCGTCGGCGAAAGCGACATCGTCTGGGAGCGCCCGTTCGGTTGGCAGGACGTCGAACGATCGATTCCGACCCGGATGGACACGCCGTTTCACCTCGACGGCCTCGGGCAGATCGTCACGGCCGCCGTCGCCCTCAACTGCGTGGAGCAGGGGAGCCTCCAGCTCGACGACCCGATTTCGAAGCACGATTCGGGAAGCCCGGAACCGAACGCGACGCTGCGGCAGATTCTGAGTCACACGACGCCGACGCTCACCGGCCTGTCGTACAGCCTATCGTCCGGAGCGCTACGACTATCTCCAGAAGGCGATTCGCGACTGCACCGGCGACTCGTACCGCGAGACCATCGCGAACCTGCTGCTGCAGAACGCGATGATGGACTCGGTGCCGGGACGCGACGTCGTGGCACTCCAGGCGCCCGAAGAAGGCGTGCCCGACCAGCAGACCACCGTGCGCTACGCGGCGGTGCTGGCGCGGCTGACGACGTCGTACTCGCTGTTCAACGGCAGGCGCCCCACACCCGCGGCTCACGTGGCGACGACCCTGACGCCGTCCTCCGGGCTGATCTCCACGGTGCGCGATCTGGCAAAGCTCGACGTCGCGTTGAAACAGTACCTCCTGCTGGAGCCCGAAATGCTGGCGCTGGCATGGAGCACGCCATCGGGAGCTACGACGACGCAGCCGGCGCCGCACGGTCTGGGGTGGTTCGTGCAGCTGTATGACGGCGAGCCGGTGGTCTGGCAGTTCGGCGTCAGCGAGTCGTCGTCCTCGTTCGTGATGACGCTGCCGGCGCGGAAGCTGACGATGATTCTGCTGGCGAACAGCGACGGGCTGGTCAAGCCCTTCGTGCTGACGCCAGGCGTAGTGACAGCGTCGCCGTTTGCGCGCGTGTTCCTCGGCCTCGTGGCGCCTTGACGTTTTCGGCCCTGCGCCTGTGGCTCCTGGTGTGCCGCGCTGCTGCTGCTGCGGCCGGTGACGGCGGCGGCGGAATGGCAGTTCAAGCCGTTCGTCGGTATCACGTTCGGAGGGACGTATACGTTTCTTCAATTGGATCAGGTCGGAGAAGGGCAAGAAGTTCACGGCTGGCGGCAGCGCGACATGGCTCGGCAATTTCATCGGCGTTGAGGGCGACTACGGGTACATCCCGGGTTACTTCGAGACCGACGAGCGTCGCTCGTGCTCGGCAGTTCGGTGTCGACGCTGACAGGGAACGTCGTCCTGACGTTGCCGCGGAAGATGACGAGGTACACGCTGCGCCCCTATTTCGTCGGCGGCGGCGGGCTCGTACGGGTGGCGTATACCGAAGAGCTGGGAACCTTGGGGACGAGCCGGTCCCTCAGCGCCTTCGACCTTGGAGGTGGGGTGACGGGATTCGTCAACGACCGCGTCGGCCTCAACTGGGACCTGCGCTACTACCGCAGCTTTGGTGGGGCCGAAGGCACTGGGCTGTCATTCGGCAGGGAACAGATCTCGTTCTGGCGCGCTACGATGGGCGTGGCCATTCGCGTCGGGAGTGTTGAATGAACCGACGGCAATTCGTGCTTGCGAGTCTTGGCGCCGTCGCCGCGATCGGCGTCGTCGGCGCCGCTGAGAGCCTGCGGATCGTGCCCCTGGTGCACGAGAAGCAGATGGTCGTGTCGCTGGAGATCGCCGACGCGTACACCAATGACGTGCGCGAGGCCATCGCCAGCGGACTCCGCACGACGTTCACCTACGACGTCGAGCTGCGGATGCTGGTGGCCGGCTGGGTGGATCGCACCATCGCGACCTCGGTCGTCAGCATCTCCGATCAGTACGACAACCTGACGCGCCGCCACAGCCTGTCGCGCACGGTGGACGGGCGCATCGACGAGGCCGTGGTAACGGAGGACGAAGAGGTCGTCCGCAAGTGGCTGACCTCGGTCGAGCGCCTGCCGCTCTGCGCCACGACCAAGCTCGAACGCCACCGCGAATACTACGTACGCGTCAACGCCCGCAAGCGCCCGCAGCGCACGTTCCCGTTCGCCTGGACGGGGCCGACGAGCGGACAGGCGAAGTTCACGTTCATTCCCTGACCCCCGCGAGCGAAAGCGCGAGCGCCCCCCGCGGCGAGCGCCGCGTGAGGGAGCGCGAGGCGCCCCCCGTCAGCGAGCGCCCTTCTCCAGGTCCACCGCTCTCCACAAATACCAGCTCGCCACGGTTCGATAGGGTCCCCATCTCGCGCCGTATTTCGCCAGCGCCTTCGGCAAGGGCGGTGCCTTCTTCCTGAAGGCGATCGCGAAACCGCTGCGCACGCCGTAGTCGTCAACCGGCAGCACATCCGGCCGGCCGAGGCGGAACATCAGCAGCATCTCCACCGTCCACCGGCCGATGCCGCGCACCGCGGTCAGCCGCTCGACGATCGCCTCGTCGTCCATGCGATGGGCCTCGGCAAGCGTCGGGATCTCGCCGTCGAGCGTCCGCCGCGCGAGGTCACGCAATGCCAGCAGCTTGGCTTGTGACAGCCCGGCGCCGCGAAGCCGGTCGTCGCCGGCGCGCAGAATCTGCTCCGGCGTGAAGCCCTGATGCGCGCGGGGAAAGAGCGCCCGCAGCCGCGCGAAGATCGTCGCCGCCGCCTTGCCCGTCAGCTGCTGGTAGACGATGGACTCCGCCAGCGCGAGGAAGATGCTGGGCGTCGTCTTCAGCTGCATGCGAAAGGGCCCGACGGTTTCGATCAGCCGCGCCATTGCCTGGTCCGACTCACTCACGTGGGCGGTGGCGACCTCGCTGTCGAAGGGAAAAGTGCCGTCGCCGTCGAAGAGCGACGGCGTCTGCGGCGACTGCCGGCCTTCGATGGCCAGCAGGTTCAACTTCGTCGTGATGCCGCCGGCCGCAGAGAAGCCGCCGACGCGGCCGCCGGCGGCGAGCACGCGGTGGCACGGCACCACGATCGGAAACGGGTTTCGTCCGAGCGCCTGTCCCACGGCACGCGACAGCCCGCGCGATCCGAGGCGCTGGGCGATCTCGCCGTAGGAAAGGGTCGCGCCTGCGGGGATCGTGCGCGCGACGTCGTACACGCGCCGATGGAACGGCGGGACCCTCGCCATGTCCAGCGGGATCGCGGACAGGTCGATGGGCTCGCCGCGGAGCAGCGCGGCAACCTGCTCAAGGGCACGCTCGACCTCGGGCGGCGGCGTCGCTTCGAGGGCGTCTGGATGCAGCCGGGCCAGCCGCGCGCGCGTCTGGCTGTCGCGCCCTTCGGGCAGGTGCATGCCGACGATGCCGCCGGGACCCCAGGCGACGCCGCACTGGCCAATGGCGGTGGCGAACAGCGCGAATCCACGTCTGACACGACGAAATCGTAGCACCCGCCTCGACAGCGATGACTTGCAGGATCTTGCGATCGAATCGGGCGCGAGCCGAGATATGGTGTTCGCATTTCGTCACACCGTCGTCATTCGTGCTGTTGCGCGGCGTTGGTACAAGTGCTCGCGCCGCCTCGACTGCGGCGGGAGGACACATGAGAAAGACGGTTCGTGCAGGGATTGGCGGCGCGGCGCTTCTGGCGACGCTTGCGGGATGGAGTCAATGGGTCATCGGCGAGCCGCCGGCCAAGGGCATCGCGCTCTCGCCGATCGGCGTCTACGCAGACCGGACTTTCGACGAGGGCGCGGTCGAGATCTCCGCGTTCGACCCGGAGAGCAAGCGCGCGTTCCTGACGTTCGCGGGGCAGCCCCGCCTCGATGTCGTGGACCTGTCCGATCCGACCAATCCGGCCCCGGCCGGGACTATCGACCTCACGCCCTGGGGCGCCGGCGCGCACGCCACGAGCGTGGCGGTGTACGACGGCGTGGTGGCGGTCGCGGTGCCGCAGGGCGAAGACGACACGGCACCAGGCAAGGTGCTCTTCTTCGACACCGACGGCGTGCTTCTGAGCGAGGTGACCGTCGGCGCGCTGCCCGACATGATCACGTTCTCTCCCGAACGGCGAACTCGTGCTCACCGCCAACGAAGGGCAGCCGAATCAGTCGTACACGTTCGACCCGGAAGGCAGCGTCAGCGTGATTGACGTCAGCGGGGGAGCGGCGACGCTCACCGACGCCGACGTCACCGACGTGGGATTCTCGGCGTTCAACGGCGCGGCGCTGGACCCGTCCATCCGGATCTTCGGTCCTGGCGCCACGGTCGCGGAAGACCTCGAGCCGGAGTACATCGCGATCTCGCACGACTCGAAAACGGCGTGGGTGACGCTGCAGGAGAACAACGCCATCGCGACAATCGACCTCAAGTCGAAGACCGTGACCCGACTGGCCGGCCTCGGCTTCAAGGACCACTCGAAGGCTGGCAACGGCCTCGACGGCAGCCGCGACGACAAGCAGATCGAGATCGTGCCGCAGCCGGTGTGGGGCATGTATCAGCCCGATGCGATCGCGGCGTTCCGGTCGCGCGACACCACCTATCTCGTGACCGCCAACGAGGGCGACGTGCGCGAGTACGACGGGACTCGAATGCCGCGGGCGAGGAGTCGGTGGAGATCGAGGACATCGCGCTCGACCCGGTGGCGTTCCCCGAGCGATGCCGCGACAATGAAGCATCGCACGAACGGCGTCGGCCGGCTGAAGGTCACCGCGTTCAACGGCGACACCGACGGCGATGGCGACTTCGACCGCCTCTTCACGTTCGGCGGGCGTTCGTTCTCGGTCTGGTCGACGGAAGGGGCGCTGCTCTTCGACAGCGCCGACTCGCTCGAGCAGCTGACGGCCGCGGCGTTCCCGGCCAACTTCAACGCCAGCAACGACGAACAACACGATGGACGATCGCAGCGACGACAAGGGACCCGAACCCGAGGGCGTGACGGTCGCCTCGCTCTTCGGGCGCACGTACCTGTTCGTCATGCTCGAGCGCATCGGCGGCGTCGTCGTCTACGACATCGAGAATCCGGCCAAGCCCGAGCTCGTGCAGTACATCAACACGCGAGACTTCTCGGCGGATACCGAAACGGCGGCAGCCGGAGACCTCGGGCCGGAGGCGGCGCGCGTGGTTCCGGCTGAGCTGAGCCCGAACGGCAAAGCGCTGCTGTTGGTGTCGAACGAAGCCAGCGGCAGCTTCCGGGTGTTCGAGATTGCGCAGGCGAAGTAGCTCGGCGGCGGCGCGCAAGATTCTCCAAGCGCCGCCGCGCGCCGCCGTCCTACGATGGCCTCAGAGCACAGGAGGCAATCATGGCGACTGCGACTGCGAAGACGATGGGCGAGGTGGACGCGCGGGTGCTGGGGCGGGTTCTCGACGAAGGCTACGGGCCTGGCGCCTGGCACGGCGCGGACATGAAGGCGGCGATTGCCGATGTGACGCCGGAACTGGCGTTCTGGCGTCCATCCGCGGAGCGACACAACATCGCCGAGATCGCGCTGCATCACGCGTTCTACATCCACTCGGTCCGCGAGAAGCTCTCAGGCGCGACCGCCGAGCCGTTCGTGCTCGAGGGCGACGACTGGTTTGCGCTCGAGCCGAACGGGCCGCTCGGCTGGCCGGAGATTCTCGAGGTGGTCGAACGCGAGCAGGCCGCGCTCGTCGCGGCTGCCGCCGGCGATCGGCCCAAGGGCCAGTCAGCCGACGAGCGCTTCGGATCGGTGCTCGGCATCACCTGCCACGCGGTCTATCATGCGGGGCAAATCCAGCTGCTGAAGAAGCTGCATGGGTAGGTCCCTGCCGCGTCTCAAGCGATCTGCGAATGCGCAGAGGACGCAGATTCTCTTGCGGTGAGTTGCCCGCCGCTGACGCGAACTAGATCCGGGTTCCGCGTTTCTGCTGCGCCTTCGCCAGCAGCTCCAGGAGCGGCGCGGTCTGCGTCAGCGAGATGCAGGCGTCGGTGATGCTCTGTCCGTACGTGGCGCTGCCGCCAGGCACGTAGTCCTGGCGGCCCTCGACGAGGTGGCTCTCGAGCATGGCGCCGAAGACCTGCCACGACCCCGACGACACCTGCTCGGCGATGGAGGCGGCGACCTCGGCCTGCCGCAGGTGATTCTTCTGGCTGTTGCCGTGCGAGCAGTCAATCATCACGGCGCGGCGGAGTCCGCAGGACTCGAGGCGCGAGCAGACGTCCTCGACGTGCTCGGCGTCGTAGTTCGGGCCCGTCCTCGTGCCGCCCCGCAGGATCACGTGGCACGTGTCGTTGCCTGTCGTCTCGAAGATCGCCGAAACGCCCTGCTTGGTGACCGACGGGAAAAGGTGCGGCGATCGCGCCGAGAGCACGGCGTCGACGGCCGTCTGCGTGCCGCCGTCGGTGCTGTTCTTGAAGCCGACCGGCATCGACAGCCCTGACGCCAGCTCGCGGTGCACCTGGCTTTCCGTCGTCCGGGCGCCGATGGCCACCCACGACGTCAGGTCGGCGATGTGCTGCGGGATCTGCGTGTCGAGGAACTCCGACGCCGTCGGCAGCCCCATGTCGTTGACGTCGAGCAGCAGCTTGCGCGCGAGCCGCAGCCCCTTGTTGATGTGATAGCTCTCGTCCAGGTCGGGGTCGTTGATCAGGCCCTTCCAGCCGACCGAGGTCCGCGGTTTCTCGAAGTACGTGCGCATCAGGACCAGGAGCTGCCCGGCGTAGGGCTCCGCAATACGCCGCAAGCCCTCCGCGTACTCGATCGCCGCCCTGGGATCGTGAATGGAGCAGGGCCCGGCAATGACGACCAGGCGCGGGTCGCGTCCGTCGAGGACGTCGGCGATCGCCCGGCGCGTGTTGGCGACGACATTCGACGCCCGATCCGAAATCGGGATCTCTTCGAGCAGAATGGCGGGGGGGATGAGCGGGCGAACCTGCGTGATCCGGAGGTCGTCGGTCCGTTGGAGCATAACTAGAGAAGATACTGTGATCGGGAGGAGAGCGGAAATGGCGGGACTGCTGGAAGCCATCGAGATCAAGCGGAAGATGTATTTCGAGTTCGAGGACGCGCCCTATCACTGCCTCGACGTGGAGGTATCCAAGCCCACGGCGCGGGGCGGCCAGACGCTGGTCCGGCTGAAGATGCGCAATCTGTTGACCCGGGCGGTGTTCGACCGGACCTTCAAGGCCGGGGAGAAGTTCCGCGAGCCGGACCTGGAGATGCTTCCGGCGTCGTACCTCTATGCCGACGGCGACGGCCACCATTTCATGGACCAGTCGAGCTTCGAGACGCTCACCCTCGGCCCGGAGGCCCTGGGCGACGACCAGCAGCTGCTCTCGGACAACGTCCTCGTGCAGATCCAGACTTACAACGGCCGCCCTATCGGGGTGCAGCTCCCGGCCGTGGTCGAGCTCGCCGTACGGTCGACGGAGCCCGGCGTCCGCGGCGATACGGCCAGCGGCGGGGTCACCAAGCCGGCCATCCTCGAGACCGGCCTGGAGATCCGGGTGCCGCTCTTCATCAAGGAAGGCGAGAAGGTGAAGGTCCACACCGAAACCCGGGAATTCGCGGGCCGGGCCTGATAACGTGGGCAGCCAACCTGCATGAGCCCAGGCATGGACCCTTCACTCGCCGACCTGTGGCGTCAGGTGGCCTGGCTGCTGATCCTGCCTATTCCCATTGCCTCCATCAGCTGGACGGTGACCCACGAGGAGATCTTCCGCGAGCTGCGCGAGTACTGCAGCAATCGGAGCCAGCAGTGCAAACGGCTCATGGAGCGGAAGCTCTTCTACGTGATGACGTGCGAGTACTGCTTCAGCCACTGGGTGGCGCTGGGCGCGGTGCTGCTGACCGGCTACCGGCTGCTGCTTCCCGATTGGCGCGGCGCGCTCATCGGCTATTTCGCGCTGACGGCCATCGCCAACCTTTACCTGAGCCTGTACGGCCGGCTGCGCGTGGACATCAAGGCGGAACGCGTCCAGATCGCAGCGGTCGAGGACCAGATCTCGTCGTCGCGCGATGATTTTCGGACAGCTAGGCCATCGTCGGCCGGCGTTCACGTGATGCGTGCGCTGAAGACGATCCTCGAGCTCTCGAAGCAGGCCCTCCTCGCGGGATGGGAGGACAACGTCCCGCGGATGGGCGCGTCGGTCGCCTACTACACGCTGTTCGCGATCGCGCCGGTGCTGCTCGTCGCGATCGCGATCGCCGGGACGATCTTCGGACCCGAAGCGGTACGCGGCGAGATCGTCGGTCAACTCGACGGGCTGCTGGGGCGCGACGGCGCCGCCGCGGTGCAGGCACTGCTCGAGGGGGCGCGCCCGCCGGCAGGGAGGAACCCTGGCCACGGTCGTCGGCACGGTGACCTTCGTGCTCGCGGCGACCGGCGCGTTCCTCGAACTGCAGGCGGCACTCGACAAGATCTGGCGCGTCGAGCCCGATCCCGGCGCGAACGTCTCGGCGTTCCTCAAGGCCCGCGCTCAATCCTTCGGACTGGTGGTCGGCATCGGCTTCCTGCTGCTGGTGTCGCTGGCGGTGAACGCGGCGCTCGCCGCGGCCAGCACAGTGGGTCGGTCAGCACGCGACCGCCCTTCCCATCCTCTGGAACGCCCTCAACATCGTCGTGTCGCTGATCGTCGTCACGCTGCTCTTCGCGATGCTCTTCAAGTTCCTGCCTGACGTCCGCCTGCACTGGCGCCACGTGCTGGTCGGGGCGCTGGTGACGGCGGTCCTGTTCACCATCGGCAAGCAGGTGATCGGCCTCTATCTCGGCCAGAGCGCCACCGCGTCCTCGTACGGCGCCGCCGGGTCGGTCATCGTGCTGCTGCATCTGGGTCTACTACTCCGCCCAGATCGTGCTGCTCGGCGCGGAGTTCACGCGGGCCTACACGAAGTACCTCGGCTCGCGGCCGAAACCCGAGTCTTTCGCCAAGCGCGACCCGCACGCGGCCGCGAAGCCGTAGCCAGCTCATCAATACGCTTCGGAACCGTCGCGAGACTGGCTGCGTATACTATCTTGCGTGACAAGATATCTTGTGATATATCACTGACATGGCGGTTTCCCCGGGACGAGACGACGAGAGGCGAGGCATCGAGCGGGAGCTCAAGCGCGGGTCGCTGGAGCTGATCGTCCTGCACCTGCTGTCGCCGGGAGAGGCCTACGGCTACGAGATCGTCTCGAAGCTGACCTCCCAGACCAACGGCGCGCTGGAAGTGACCGACGGAACGCTCTACCCGGTGCTGTACCGGCTCGAGCGCGCCGGCTTCGTGGAAGTCCGGTGGGAGACACCGGAGCGCGGCGTGCCGCGCAAGTACTACAGCCTCACGGCGTCCGGCCGCGAAGAGCTGGCACGGCTGACCGGGGAGTGGACGGCCTTTGCAAAGGCAATGGCCAAGCTGCTGCGAAGTTGAGAGGAGACCATGACGACCACCGCTGATTTCTTCATCAACCGGGTACTGGACGCGATGCCTTCGTCGACGCCGCGGCGTCAGCAGATTGCGCTGGAGCTGCGCGGCCACATCGAGGAGCGCCTGGCCGCCGGCCTGCCGCTCGACGAGGTCCTGCACCAGTTGGGCGATCCGCGGTCGCTGGCCGAGTCGTACCTGTCGGCCGTCCCGCTGGTGGCCGGGTCTTTCTGGGCGCGCGCCGTGGCGCGCGTCGTCGACTACGCCGTATCGGTCGCCGTAGTGGCGCCGTTCGGGGTCGCAGTCTGGCTGACGAGCGACTCGAAGCTCTTTCCCCTCTGGCTCTTCGCGTACATCTTCACCGCCAGCCTGATGATCGCCGCGTATCCAATCGTCGCCGAATATCGGTACGGCAAGACCTGGGGCAAGCACCTGATGGGCCTGCGCGTCGTCCGCGAATCGGGCGCGAGGATCAGCCTCGGGCAGTCGATCGTCCGGCAGCTGCCGGTGTTCCTGCAGGTGATCTGGATCGACGCGCTGTTCGCGCTCTTCACCGACAAGAGCCAGCGCGCGTTCGAGCTGCTGTCGAAAACGCGGGTGGTGAGGGTGTAGGGTTGTGGGGTTGTAGGGTTGTAGGGTTGTAGGGTTGTAGGTTGTAGGGTTGTAAGGTCGTCAGGGCGCGAAATCCACGCCCCTACAACCCCACAACCCAACAACCCACGACCCTTATTCGTACCGCAGCGCCATGATCGGGTTGATCTGGCTGGCGCGGCGCGCCGGGATCAAGCCGGCCGCGGTCGAGACCAGCGTCAGGAGCACGACCGTCGCGATGGCGATGCCCGGATCGTGGGCCTCGATGCCGTAGAGCTGAGACGCGACGTAGCGGCCAAGTCCCAGGGCAGCCGGGATACCGACTGCGAGGCCGATGACCAGCAGCAGCAGCACCTCCCGCATCACCATCCAGGTCAACTGCGACGGCTGCGCGCCGAGCGCGAGGCGGATCCCAAGCTCCTTCCGGCGCCGCGCGACGACGAACGCCATCACGCCATAGAGGCCAATCGACGCCAGCAGCGTCGCCAGCAGGCCGAAGCCGGCCGACAGCAGCGCCACCAGCCGATCGCTCAGCAGCGTCTCGTCCAACTGCCCCTGCAGCGTCTTCAGGCTGTAGACGGGCATTGCCGGATCGAGCCGGCGCACCTCGTTGCGAATGAGGCTGTAGGCGCCTGCCGACGACGTCGCAGTGCGCATGTAGATGGCGCTGCTGCCGCGGCCCCAGGCGGGAATGAACACCTGGCGGCGGACGCCTTCGCGCGGCCCCTCGTAGAGCGAGTCGGCCACCATCCCGATGATCTCGATGTTCATCTTCGTGTCGGGCCCGTCGCCCCAGCCAAGCCGCTTGCCGATGGGGCTGGCGCCCTTGAAGAAGTGCCGCGCGAATTTCTGGTTCACGATCGCCACGCGCGATGCAGGTCAGGTTTCGTGTCGTCGAACTGGTCCCGTCCTTCCGAATCGCGGAAGTCGCGCCCCTCGAGGATGGGGATCTGCATCGTCTTGAAGTAGCCCGGCGACAGGGCGTTCATGAACGCCTGCATGTCCTCGCCGTCGCCGGCCTTGTGACCCTCGACCGACATCGTGCTGTCCCATTCGTCGCCGCTCAGGATCGAGACAGAGGCCTGGCCCGCCGACTTCACGCCCGGCGCCGACCGGAGGTTCTGGAGCAGGTCGCGATAGAACAGCGCGCCGCGCTCGTCGGTGTAGCCGTTCAGCGCCGGCGAGAGCTGGAAGGTCACGAGGTTGTCGAGGTCGACGCCCGGATCCGTGGTCCGCAGGTTCTGCAGGCTTCGGACGAACAGGCCGGCGCCGAAGAGCAGGAGGAAGCTGAGCGCGACTTGCGCGGTGACCAGCCCCTTGCGAAGGAACAGCGACCCGCCGGCTCCCGCGATGGAACCGACCGTGTCCTTCAGCGTCGTCCAGGGGTCGGGCCGGCTCGCGCGCAACGCCGGCAACAGGCCGAAGACGACGCCGGTCGCCAGGGTGAGAGCGAACGTGAAGCCCGAGGATCCGCAGGTCCGGCTCGGCCTGGATCTGCAGCGGGTTGCTCTCTGACGGGATGAGCGCCAGCAGGCCGCGCGTGAGCGCGACGGCGACGAACACGCCGAGCACTCCGCCAATGGCCGAGAGCAGCAGGCTTTCGACCAGCAGCTGCCGCACCAGGCGGCCCCTGGTCGCGCCGAGCGACAGCCGGACCGCGATCTCGCGCTGGCGCATGAACCCTCGGGCGATGAGCAGGTTGGCGACGTTGGCGCAGGCGATGAGCAGCACCAGGCCGACCATGCACATCAGGACGACGAGCGCGGTGGAGAAGTCGTTGCGCAGGCTGGAATAGCCGATGTCCGCCTTCTCGACGTGCAGCGTCCCCTTCAGGAACTGCTCCTTCGAGTAGGCAGACCAATCCTTGGCCGCCGGCAGCGTCGCTTCGTACTTCCGGATTTGCGTGAACAGGCCCTGCATCGGCGGCTGAGCGCTTTCCACGGTCTGACCCGGCTTCAGCCGCGCGAACACCTGCACCCAGCGCGAGCGCCGATCGTCGGCCCGCATCCAGGTCCATTCGGGCAGCACCACCGGCTTCATCAGGATCGGCACGCGGATCTGCGGCGACCGCGCCGGGTCGAGGCCGTCGAATCCGGCCGCCGAGACCCCGACGATGGTCATCGGGTAGTTGTTGATCTGCACTTTCTTGCCGATGACGCCGGGGTCGCGGGCGAAGCGCGACACCCAGTAGTCGTACGAGAGGACAGCGACGGGGTGGCCGTTGTAGACCTGGTCGTCTTCCTTCGAGCTGAGCACGCGCCCGATGGCGGGCCTGACGCCCAGCATCGAGAAGTAGTTGCCCGACACCATCTCGGCATCGAGCCGCTCGGTCTGGTTGTCGACCGCAAACGACACCGAGACCAGCCGGCGGGCGATGACCTGCGAGAGCGGCGCCGCCTTCTGCTGGTAGTCCTGGTAGATGGGATACGAGTGCATCCGCGATCCCATGTTGCTGCCGTTGTGGTTGCCGCGCTGGATGAGCATCACCAGCTCTTCCGGGGCGCGCACGGGCAGCTTCCTCAGCAGGATCTGGTCGATCAGCGTGAAGATCGCCGTATTGGCGCCGATGCCGAGTCCCAGCGACAGCGTCGCGACGATGGCAAAGAGCGGGCTGCGATCGCAGGCCGCGGAGCGCGAAGCGGAGGTCGGCCAGAAGGGAAGTCATAGGTGTATTGGACGAAAGCCGCGCGACAGACGTTGGCTGGCCCGGCAATGGGTCGGTGGTGCCACGCTCGAAGGAACGAAGGCTGGCGCCACGGAACGAGTTCCGATCTCTCCGGCAGGGTAGTGCTAAATTTTCAGCATGTCAACCTGACGCACGCGTCAGACCCCTTGGGCCCCGCCTGTCCGGCGGGCGGGTGATAATACGGGACAGGCATGTCATTCGATTCAAAGGGATCTGCCCGACGCGAGCCGCGCAGGGTCGTCGTCACGGGCGTGGGCTTGGTGTCTCCGGTCGGCATCGGCACGGAGGAGACCTGGCAGGCCGTGCTTGCCGGCCGATCGGGCATCGCGCCGCATCACGTTGTTTGACGCCTCGCGCCACAACGCGCGCTTTGCCGGCGAGGTGAAGGACTTCGACCCGACGAGGTGGATCGACCGCAAGGACGTCAAGAAGTGCGGCCGCTTCATCCAGTTCGCCATTGCGGCGACGTCGATGGCGGTGGAGGCAAGCGGGCTCAAGGTCGAACCAGCGAACGCGGCCCGGGTCGGGGTGATCATCGGCAGCGGCATCGGCGGGTTCGAGGTCATCGAACGCGAGCACCGCGTCCTGCTGGAACGCGGCCCCGACCGCGTCTCGCCGTTTTTCATCCTGTCGTCGATCGTGAACCTGGCTGCCGGGCAGGTGTCGGTCCGCCTGGGTGCCAAAGGACCGAACTCCGCGGTGGCCACGGCCTGCACGACCGGGGCCCATGCCATCGGCGATGCGTACCGGCTCATCCAGGGAGGCTGGGCGGACGCGATGGTCTGCGGCGGCACCGAGGCCAGCATCACGCCGCTCGGCATTGCCGGCTTCGCCTCGATGCGGGCGCTTTCGACGCGCAACGACGATCCGGCTCGCGCCAGCCGCCCGTGGGACCAGGATCGCGACGGCTTCGTCGTCGGGGAAGGTGCGGGCATCCTGATTCTCGAGGCCCGCGACCACGCCGAAGAACGCGGCGCCACCGTGCTCGCGGAGCTGATCGGCTACGGCATGAGCGCGGACGCGCACCACCTCACCGCGCCCCCCGAGGATGGCGACGGGGTCGGCCGCGTGATGGCGGCGACGCTCGAAGACGCCGGGCTCTCGCCCGGCGACGTGCAATACGTCAACGCGCACGCCACCTCGACGCCGCTCGGCGACAAGGCGGAAGCCACCGCGATTTGCCGTGTGTTCGGCAGCCACGCCGCAGGCATGCTCGTCAGCTCGACCAAGTCGATGACGGGCCACCTGCTCGGCGGCGCCGGCGCGCTCGAAGCTGGCCTGACCGTGCTGTCGCTCCGCGATCAGATCGCGCCGCCGACGATCAACCTCGATCGGCAGGACGCCGACAACACGCTGGACCTCGTGCCGCACACCGCCAGGCCGCTCGCGATCACGCACGCGATGACCAACTCGTTCGGGTTCGGCGGCACCAACGCGAGTTTGATCTTCAAGCGCTGAAACGTGCTGCGTGCTTTGTGCACCGTGCCACGTGCGGTGCTGCGTGCTTCGTGCTTCGTGCACGTGCGTTCTCCGTGCAGTGCCCGTGCGGTGCTGCGGGCACGAAGCACCGCACGCGGCACGTGGCACCAGCACCGCACGCGCACGCAGCACCGCACGCAGCACGTGGCGAACGCCTTACGTGCGCAACGCCGCCAGCGCGCCGGTCCACCGGCGCAGCTCGTCCAGCATCACGATGGCGGACTTCTCCTGGGCCGCGGTCGCCTTGAACGCGCCGGAGGCTTTGTCGATCTGCTGGCTGAACATCGGCAGCGCCACCGCTTCGACGATCGGCACGATCTTCACCGCGGCAAGCAGCGTCTTGGTCATCTGCGCCGCGCGCAAGCCGCCGGAGATGCCGCCGTAGCTCACCAGCCCCGCGGCCTTGTAGTTCCACTCGGTGTACAGGTGGTCGATCGCGTTCACCAGCGCCGGCGGCGAGCTGTAGTTGTATTCCGGCGTGACGATGGCGAATGCGTCGAGCGCCGAGATCGCGGCGCTCCATTGCCTGGTCTTCTCGCTCTCGGTACTGATGCAGCCGCGGGTGCACCGGCTCCTCGAGCAGCGGGAGCGCCCACTCCTTGAGATCGACCCTTCGACCTCGAAGCCGCCGTGCGTTCGCGCGACTTCGATGAACCAGTCGGCGACCGGCCCGCCGGCGCGGCCCTTACGGACGCTGGCGATGATGACTCCAAGACGGGGCATGCAGACTCCTTCGATGCGCTCAGCGCCCGAGCAGCGCCGGCTTCAGCGTCCAGGCTTGAAGCCGCGCCAGCGCCATGATGTCCGGGGCATGGAACCCCTGCGGGAAGATTGGCCAGCTCCAGAGCGCCGGCGAGTCCTCGCTCACGTGGCGGTCGGCCGTGAAGCGGCCGGCGCGCCGGGTCACCTCAAGGGGCGCGCGGTCGCTGGCGACGATGGATTCGAGCGACATCGCCAGGGTGGCGAGAAAGTCGGCGGGAGACAGGCTCTCGGTGCCAATCCAGATCGTGTCGGGCATCCGGCGATTCGCGCGACAGAACCCCGCCGTGTCCACGACCGCGCGCGAGAACGCCTCCCACGGAAAGGTTGCCGGCCGGCGTGCGCCTGCGGATTCGACGTACGGCCGCCCTGGCCCATCGAGCGGCATCACGCGCGTCGCCTTCGGCACGGCGCCGGTCGTGACGAACTCGGCCGCCGCGCCCACGAGCAGGCCGAAGACCTCGGCGCTCGACACCGCGTACGCTGGCTGGCGCTGAAAGGTGATCTCCTGCTGCACGCTGCGCGCGAGCGATTGCAGGTCGTCGGGTGTGAAGGCGCGCGCCGTCGCAGCATCGGCGTACAGGCGCATCAGGTCTGTCGCGGTCACGAAGCGGACGTCGGGCTGCTGGCCGATGAAGCGGACGAACTGCTCGAAGTCAGCGAAGGCCCGCTCGGTCTCGGCCGCCGGCCGCGTGCGCGGCCGCTTCCAGTCGGCGCGCGCGGGATTGGCGCCGCGACTGAAGTTGACGGCATCCCAGAACTCGGCGTGCACCCATTCCGACGGGTGGTAGTAGATGCTGATCGTGCCGCCGCCCCTGGCGCGAAGCGCGGCCTGAACCTTCGCGAATGCCGCCTTTCCCTCTTCCAGGCTCGATCCGCCGTCGAGCGCCATGCGCACGAGCGTCGATCGCATCCTGAAGACGTTGAGCATCCCGCCGTAGTAGAACGGCTGGTCGTCCAGGCCGACCTGGTCGGCCTCGTCGAGATACATCCCGATGCCCATCGAGCGCAGCGCCGGGTAGGACTGCGGCGCCCAGGCGCTGCCGGGCTGGCCGTAGGCGACCGGAGTGCGTCCGAAGATGCGGGCCAGATCGCGCGAGCCCGGACCCTCGCGCCGCTCGAACTCGGCGATGCCATCCTCCCAGCCGGCGTGCTGAAGGTAGACCGCGATGGTCGGCTGCTGGCTGTGCGTGTTCGAGTGATAGCCGATGTCGTGCTGCTTCAGCGCCTGGATGACGTCGATGCGGCCGCGCTGCTCGAGGATACGCGCCTTCTCGCCGACCACCTTGAACGTCGCCTTCACGCCAGCGCGCGTCAGCATCTCTGCCAGCCGCAGCGTCGCGTCGTCGTCCTCGGGCAGGATGTAGTCTTCCGCGTCGAACCAGAGCGTGACGTAGATGGGCGCCGCCTGTCGTGCCTCCGCGCTCATCGCCAGGCAAAGCGCCGCCGCCACCCACAGCATCCGTGATCTCACCTGGTCTCTCCTCGCGATTGATCGTTTGAAGAGTCTACAGGTTCGAGCCCGTACGCGCCGCCACACCTTCAGGGCGGATATCGGTTCGCTGTCACGCTGCGCTTCGCGTGTCCTCAAGGGATCCGCAGATGACGCCGATTGCGCAGATTTCTTGCTGGAGATTGCTCGATCAGGTACCTCGCGGCGGCTCGGAAACAGCGAACCCGGGCGACACCGGCCGCGAATGCGGCCGGTCGGCGAGACGGGCCGAGGCGTGCGCCGCGGGGTCGCCCGGGTTCTGGCGCCCAGGGAATCTGCGTTCATCCGCGTAATCTGCGGATCGATTCGCCGCCGCACACCGACGCAGTGCCGGAACTGAAGTTCCGGCCTACTCCGACCGCAGCGCCTGAATCACGTCGACCCGCGAGGCGCGCGCCGCCGGCATCAGCGACGCGACGACCGCGGCGGACACGAGCACGAGCGCCGCGCCGATGACCGGCATCATCCCGGGCAGCCGGACGTCGGTGATGTAGGCGCCGACGAGCCGCGCCAGCAAGACACCGCCCAGGACGCCAGCGACGATGCCGATGCCGGCGATGACCACGCCTTCGCCGAGGACTCGCGTCAGCAGATGGCGCGGCTCCGACCCGATCGCCAGGCGCACGCCGAACTCGCGGGTGCGCGCGCTCACCGAGAACGCCAGGACGCCGGCGACGCCGACCACGGCGATGAGCAGCGCGACGCCGGCGAAGACGCCGAACACCAGCGCGTTGAGGCGGTCGGGCGCGAGCACCTCGGCGCGCACGTCCTCGAGCGTCGCCGCCTGTTCCACGGGCTGATCGGCCGACAGGTCGCGGATGACGCGCGTGATCGGCCGCACGAGCGAGTACGGGTCGGTCCGGGTGTGCACGAACAGCCGGCCGCCGCCGATTTCCTGCTCGAATGGGTGATAGACGCTCATCGCCGGTCCAGGCACGACGTTCTCGTCGTCCACGTCGGCGACGACGCCGATGATGCGCCGCGGCCCCGTGCTGACGTCGATGAACTTCATCACCGGGTCGGTCCACATGAAGTTGCGGTTCAGCGCGTCCTGGGTGGCGAACATCCGCTGCGCCAGGCTCTGGCTGACGATGACGACCTTCTCGGCGTCGCGGCGATCCGCGTCGGTGAAGTCGCGGCCCGCGATGATCGGCACGCCGAGCGAGGCGAAGAACCCTGGCGACACCGTGCGGAAGCGCGCGCGGGGATCCTCTTCGCCGCCCGCCTTGGCGTAGCCCTCGGCGGAAAACTGGAATCCCGGTCCGAACGTGCCCGCGTCGCGCCACGGCACGACGGTGCCGACGGCCACCCGCTCCACGCCCGGCAGCTCGCCGATCCGCCGCAGGATCTCGCGATAGAAAGCGGCGGTCTGCTCCGGCGGTCGCGAGTACGACACGATCGGCACGTTGATCGCGAGGACGTTCTGCGTGTCGAAGCCGGTTGGCGCCGACTGCAGCGCCAGCAGCGTCGTCAGCAGCATCCCCGCGCCGGCGAGCAGGACGAACGACGCCGCGATCTGCGTGACCGCGAAGACGCGCAGCCGCCGGTTGGTGCCCGAGGTGAGCCGCACGCTGCCGTTCGACAGGCTGATGCCGCTCGACGCGTCGGCGTTCGGCAGCCGCGGCACGAACGCCAGCAGCACCGACGCCGTCAAAGCCAGGGCGACGCCGACCCACAGCAGCGTCGAATCCACCGTGAGGTCGAGCGCTCGCACCGAGAATCGCGAGGCGTACTGCGCCAGGATCGCGACCATCGGCCGCGCGATGAGCACGCCGAGGACGGCCCCGGCGCCGCAGAGCAGGAGGCTTTCCGCCAGCAGCGTCCGGCGCAGCGCGCCGGTGCTCGCGCCCAGCGCCGCACGCACGGCCAGCTCGCCCTCGCGCCGGACCGAGCGCGCCAGGATCAGGTTCGCGACGTTCGAGCAGGCGATGACGAACACCAGCGCCGACGCCGCCAGCAGCACGAGCAGCACGGTTCGCGCTGGCGAGATGATCTGGTCGCGGAGCCGGGTCACGTCGATAGCGAAGTTGGCGTCCTTCGGGTACGACTCGCGGTGCTGCGGCGACGATCGAGGAGTGGATCGTCCGCAGCTCGGCGCGCGCGGCCTCGATGTCCGCGCCGGGAGCCAGCCGGCCGAAGAGCTCCGTCATCCGGTGCACGCGCCCGTGCACCATCGTCGCGTCCAGGTGGTGCGGGCTGGTGACGACGTTGGAGATGATCTCGGTCTGCGACGGATATGGCACCGACGGCTCGAGGACGCCGACGATCGTCGCGGACCGATCGCCGAGGCGGATGTTCCTGCCGATCAGGCTCGCGTCGCTGGCCAGGGTCGTGGACCAGAAGCGATGCGTCAGGACCACGGCGCCGGCGGCCTGCGCGCCGTCGTCTCTGGGGCCGAGCAGGCGGCCGAGCACCGGCTTGAGGCCCATCACGTCGAAGTACGAGCCGCCGACGACGCCGGCCCTGACGACGCGCGGCTCGCCCAGGCCCACCATCGTGAAGTCGATGGTCGAGAAGTCGCCGAAGGCCGCAAGCGTCCGGGCGCGCGAGCGCAGGTCGTTGAGCTCGGGCACCGAGAACGCGGCGTTGTCGGCGCCGATGCCGCGCGCGCTCTGGCGGATGTAGACCAGGCGGTCCTCGTCCTCGTTGACCAGCGGCCGCAGCAGCACGCCGCGGACGACGCTGAAGATGGCCGCGTTGGCGCCGATGCCGAGCGCGAGCGTCACGATGACCGTGATGGCCAGACCCTTGACGCGGGCCAGGGACCGGAGGGCGAAGCGGAAGTCGGTCAGTATCGTCATACGACTCTCATTACCCGTCAACGCGGGTATTAGTACCCGAAAAATTATGTCAGTGCCGCGTGCTTCGTGCCATGTGCCTCGTCCGTGCTTCGTGCCTCGTGCCGCGTCCGGTGCTTCGTGCCTGGTCCCTTCGTGCAGAGCCGCCGCCCCGGGGACCGCAGCCGGCACGCGGCCCGCACCCAGCACCCGGCCCATGACACCGCACGCGGCACCGCACCCAGCACGCGGCACCAAGCACTCAGCACCTGCCAGGGTGCTCCCTCTACTTGTGTTGTCGAATGGCACCCGCCCGAATCGACACCGCCAGACGCCGGTCGCAAAGATTTCTCTAGAATGGCGGGCGGAGGCGCACGCCGGGATGCGGAGCAGCGTTCGAGTCGCGTTGGTGCTGGTGGCCCTGTCAGCGGCCAGCTCTGCTTTTGCCCAGGCGCCAGCGGCGGGCAAACGGGTCTTCGAGACGGTGTGCGCCCGTTGCCATGGGGCCGACGGCAAGGGCGGCGACATGGGACCGCCCATCGCCCTTCGCCTGGCCAACCTCGACGACAAGCAGCTCGCGGCGCTGATCCGGGACGGCCGGCCGACCAAGGGCATGCCGCCGACGCCCCTGACGCCGGTCCGTTCGCGCGGCCTCGTCTCCCACCTCCGCGACCTCCAGCGGCGGGCCGAGTTCGTTCCGCCGAGACGGCTCGAGGCACAGCTGACCGACGGCACGGCACTCGCCGGCATCGTCCTCAACGAGGGCTACTCCGACGTGCAGGTGCGCACCGACGACAACCACGTGCGGCTGCTCCGTCGCGACGGCGAGCGGTTCAGGCCCGTGACCTCGAGCACCGACTGGCCGACGTACAACGGCGACCCGGGCGGCAACCGGCACACCGCGCTGACCCAGATCGACAAGCAGACGGTCGCGCGGCTGGCGCCGCGGTGGATGTATTCGCTCGACGACACCGGCTTGCTGCAGGTGACGCCAGTGGTGGTCGGCGGAATCATGTATGTGACGGCGGCCAACGAGTGCGTCGCGCTCGACGCCGGCACGGGACGCCGGATCTGGCAGTACAAGCGGCCGCGGACCAAGGGCGTGGCCGGCGGCGGCGCCAACCGCGGCGTCGCCGTGGCCGGCGATCGCGTGTTCATGGTCACCGACCACGCGCATCTCGTGGCGCTGAATCGCTTCACCGGCGAGGTGCTCTGGGACGTCGTGATGGACGACTGGCGGAAGAACTACGCTGCCTCGTCGGCCCCGTTGGTCGCCGGAGACCTCGTGCTGTCCGGCGTCTCGGGCGGCGAGCACGGCGCGAACGGGTTCCTCGCCGCGTTCGACCAGGAGACGGGCCGCGAGGTGTGGCGCTTCTGGACGGTGCCGAAGCCTGGCGAGCCGGGCTCGGAGACGTGGGCCGGCAAGGACATCTACCACGGCGGCGCTCCCACCTGGTTCACCGGCAGCTACGACGCCGGGCTCGACACGGTGTACTGGCCGACCGGCAATCCGGCGAAGGAGTACAACGGCGACGATCGCCAGGGCGACAATCTCTACGCCAGCTGCATCCTCGCCCTCGATCGGAAGACCGGCCGGCTCAAATGGCATTACCAGTTCACGCCGCACGATCTGTGGGACTGGGACGCGACGCAGACCTCCGTCGTCGTGGACGCGGAGTGGGACGGGCAGACGCGTCCGCTGCTGCTCCACGCCAATCGCAACGGCTTCTTCTACGTGTTCGACCGGCGTGACGGGACGCGGCTCCTCACACGCCCCTTCGTGAAGAACCTGACGTGGGCCACCGGCGTCGGCGACGATGGGCGCCCGGTGAGGGTGGCGGGCCAGGAGCCGTCGCCGGAAGGCACGAAGGTCTGCCCGTCGCAGGACGGCGCGACGAACTGGTTCTCGCCGTCGTTCAATCCGGCCACCGGCCTCTACTACGTGCAGACGTTCGAGAAGTGCAGCATCTACACGAAGCGCTCTGGGGATGTCTGGCAGCCGGGCAAGCCCTACCTCGGCGGATCGCAGCGGACCGCGCCAGAGCCCGGTGCCGCAGCGCATCCTGCGCGCCATCGACATCAGGACGGGCGCGATCACCTGGGAACTGCCGCAGCCCGGCCCGGCGTACTCCTGGGGCGGAACGCTCAGCACCGCGAGCGGCCTGGTGATCGTCGCGGAGGAAGGCGGCGCGCTGATGGCGGCCGACGCCTCCACCGGCACGCCGCTCTGGAGCTTTCAGACGAATCAGGTCTGGCGCGCGTCGCCGATGACCTACATGTTCGACGGCCGGCAGTTCATCGCCATCGCGTCCGGCAGCAACATCCTCGCGTTCGCCCTTCAGGACTGAACGCGGGACCGCGCTAGAAATTCACGCGGACCCCGAACGAGATCGGCAGCGTCCAGCGCGAGCTCTTCGAGTTGATGTCCTCGAGACCGGTGTCCCTGAAGGCGTCGATCGTCGACAGGCCGCTGTTGTAGCGAACGCCGATCTGCCCGTTCACGTCGACCTTGTCGGTCAAGGCGTAGAGGGCGCCGCCGCCGAAACCCAGCGTCAACGCTGCCGTGCCATCGTAGAAGTCGGTCTGGTGACGGACGACGCCGGCGTTCGGCGCGGCGAACACGGCTTGGATTTCGTCGATGATCGCGACGCCGAACGTGCCAGAGGCATACGGCCGCAGCTTCTCGCGGCGTGGCGCGAAGTAGTGGCGGTAGACGCCTTCGATGTTGAACGCGTTGTAATCATCAAAGGTCCCGACCAGCTCGGTCCCGGCCACTGTTCCGACTTCGACGACGTCCGAGCCAACTTTCTGGTAGCTGAACTGGGCGCGGATCTCGTTGATCTCGTCGATCATGTAGCCGGCGCTGAACGACCACACCACGCCGGTGCCGTAGACCTCGTCGAAAGGCTGCGGCAGCACGATGGTCGGGAGCCCGTCGAGCGTCCCGATTGCGCCGGTCAGGAAGTCGCCGCTGAGGCTCACGTCGAAGCCGACCGAGGCTTCCGCGTTCCACGAGGAGTCGTTGGTCTGGGCAAGGGCCGAAGGCGCCGCGGCGAGCCAGACGACGATGGCCGCCGCGGCGGTCCAGTACCTACCGCGCACCGGATGCTTCCTCGAACGACACCAGCATGGCTTCCGTCCACGTGATGTCGACCTTGTCGCCGACCTTCACCTTCTCCAGCGCCTTCTTGTCTTCCACCTTCGAGCTGTACTTCCAGCCGTTCGGGCCTTCGAAGCTGATCGATGGCGTCTTGAGGTTGATGTCGGTGATGGTCGCCGTGATCGTGCGCTGTTCGGATACGGTGCCCGCCGGCCGCGATCCCGGGGCCTTCTCCGACTCCGGCGGCGGCGCTGTCCTGGGGCTTGTCGCCAGGCGCCTGGACGCGGAGCACGACCGTCTCGTAGTAGCGCGCCTTCAGCTTGTCGCCGACCTTGATGCTCGAGAACCGCTCGGCGGCCGTCGGCACGTACATGCGTTCGTAGGTCCCGTCAGGCTTCTTCAGCACGAGGACACGGCTTGCGGATTCGATGGCTTCGACCGTCGCCTCCACTGTCTTCACTTCGCCGGTCAACGTCTTGCTCTGCGCCGCGGCCGGGGTGCTGGTCATTGCCGCCAGCCCGGCCGCCGCAGCCAGACTCGCCAGGAACATCTGTCTCATCGCATCCTCCAGTGATCGTTGCATCTCATTGTGGCCAGCCCAGCCTCTCGCGAACATTAGACCTTGGTCCAACGGCCGCTGAGGCTGAGTTTGCACCTGCGTCTGCCACAATGTGCGTTGCGAGAGGATAGCGCATGGAGGGGTCGATGGCGCAACGGTCACGGACGGGTTCATGGCATCTGGCGATGGCGCTGGCGGCGATCGCCGTGACTGCAGCCGGCGCGCAGCAGGGCGACGAGCCGCCGCCGAAGCTCACCGCATCAGCGATTCTTCCGGCAGCCACGATCAATGGGCCGCACTACACGGTCGATCCGCCCGTCAAGGCCGAAGGGTATCTGTACGAGTTCACGCTGACGTCCGACTTCGGGCCGTTCACCGCGAACGGCCGTTCCCAGCTTGCGACGCGCATCGAGGAGATCCGTGCCATTGCCGCGCTGCAGGACGTGTCGAAGAGCGAGGTGTTCCTGAAGTCGGCCGGCGGCGCCATCGTCAACATCGGCAAGGGCGCGGCGAGCGCCGTCACGAACCCGACAGAGACGGCGAAGGGCATCGGCGCCGGCGTGAAGCGGTTCGGGGTGAATCTCGGACGCGCGAGCAAGCGGGCGGTCACGAGCGAAGGCGGCGCGGACACCGGCGAGTCGGGCGCGGAAAGCGCGGCGTCGACGGTGCTCGGCGTCTCGTCGGCCATGCGCCGGTGGGCGCAGAAGGTCGGCGCGGACCCGTACACCACCAACATCACGCTCCGGGAGGCGTTGAAGAGCATTGCCGAGGTAGATGCCGCGGGTTCGATCGTGACGAAGGTCGTCGTTCCCATACCGCAGGTCATCGGCGCGGTCGCGACCGTCGGCGACCTGGTGTGGTCGAAGGACCCCGAAGAGCTGAGGAAGCTGAACGAGCAGCGTGCCGCCGGCCTCGGCGTCTCGAAGCAGTCTTCTGACGCCTTCTTCCGGAACGGCTGGTACACCCTCACGCTGCAGACCAGGTTCGTCGCCGCGCTGGACGCGGTGAAGGCGCCCGGTGCCGCCGACTACCTCGAGACGGCAACCGCCGCCGACACCGAGGGCGAAGCGCATTTCTTCGTCGAGAGCGCCGAGATGCTTCGGCTGTTCCACACGAAGCACGGTGTGGAGCGTCTGCTGCCCGATTCGCGGGCCGTCGTCGCGGCGTCGAAGGGGCGCGCCGCGCTGCTGGCGCCGCTCGACTACGTCCGGGCCACGCGGGCGTCGACGGAGGTGCTGGAAGAGATTGCCGCACGGTCCCGGAAGGAGCTTGGCGCGACGCGCCTGGAGCTGGTGCTGACCGGTCGCGCGACCGAGCGGGCAAAGAAAGAGGCGAAGGCCATCGGCTGGACCGTCGTCGAGTCGCAGCCGGCGCGCTGAGCCGCCGAATCGGCGGTTGTCGACAAAATCACCACGGTAAAGTAGCAGCGTGCGAGGCCTCCTGATCGGATTGGCGTGGCTCCTCGTCTTCGGCCTCGGCGTCCAGACGCCGCCGCCGCGCCCCGGCCGGCCGTGATCGGATATCTGTTCCCGCAGGAGACGCTGCTCGATCCGGCCGCCATCGCCGCGGACAAGCTCACCCACATCAACTACGCCTTTGCCAACATCCGAAACGGGGTCGTCGTCGAGGGCTTCTCGCGGGACGCCGAGAACTTCAAGGTGCTCGCCGGGCTGCGTCGCGCGCATCCGCACCTGAAGGTGCTGGTGTCGGTGGGCGGCTGGACCTGGTCTGGCGGCTTCTCGGATGCGGCGCTCACGCCGGCGTCGCGCGCGGCGTTCGTGTCGAGCGCGGTGGACTTCGTCCGGCGTCACGATCTCGACGGCTTCGACGTGGACTGGGAGTATCCGGGCCTCCCCGGAAACGGCAACACGCACCGGCCCGAGGACAAGCCGAACTTCACGGCGTTGATGGCCGAGCTGCGCATGGCGCTGGACAAGGACGGGCGCGAGCGCAGCCGGTCGTACCTGCTCACGCTCGCTGTCGGCGCCTTCCCGCGGTTCCTCGAGCACACCGAGATGGCGAAGGTGCAGGCGTCGGCCGACTTCGTGAACCTGATGACCTACGACTTCCGGGTCGCCTCGGTCGATCGCATCGCCGGCCATCACGCCAACCTGTTCGATTCCCCGGCCGACGACGAAGGGGCGGTCGGCCGACCGCGCGGTGCGCGAGTTCCTGGCCGCCGGGGTGCCGGCGCAGAAGCTGGTGCTCGGCGTGCCGTTCTACGGGCGGGCATGGACGGACGTCGCGCCGCAGAACAACGGCCTCTATCAGCCGGGTGTCGCGCCTCGCGAGCGCATGGATCTGGCGTACGGGCGGCTGTCGACGGAAGTCGTCGGACGCGACGGCTTCGTGCGGTTCTGGGACGCGACCGCGAACGCGCCCTATCTCTGGAACGCGGAACGGCGGACGTTCATCGCCTACGACGACCCGGAGTCGCTCGGCCTCAAGACCCAGTACGTGCTCACCCACGGTCTCGGCGGCGTGATGTTCTGGCAGTACGGCGAAGACCCGACCGGCGCGCTGCTGAACGCGCTCGATGCCGGCCTGCGACGCCGGCCCTGAGTTCACTCGGGCCGAGGCTTGTCGGCGAGGGGGTCGCGCGACCAGGGCGTGCGCACAGCGCGGCTACTGATCGCGCAAGACGACGAGCGGATCGACGCCCATCGCCCGCCGCGTCGGCACGTAGCAGGCGGTGAGCGTGACGAGCGAGACGACAAACGCGACGGCCGCGTAGGTGGCGGGATCGGTCGGGCTGATGCCGTAGAGCTCGCTGGCCAGCAACCTCGTGACCGCCAGCGCGCCGGCGACGCCAATCGCGATGCCGGCGGCGCAGAGCATCGCGCCTTCCTTGATGACCAGCCAGAACACGTCGCGCCGCTGGGCGCCGAGCGCGAACCTGATGCCGAGGTCGCGGGTCTGCCTGGACACGAGGAACGAGAGCACGCCGTAGACGCCGGTGCAGCCGAGCACCAGCGCCAGGCCTGCCATCGTGACGAGCAGCGACGTCGTCGCGGCCGGCGCGGCGACCGCGTCGGCAAACACCGCGCGCATCGGCTTGACGTCGTCCACCACCACGTCGCCGCTGATGTCAGCGGCGGCCCGGCGGAGCATCGTCGCCGTCTGCTCGCTGGACAGCGACGTGCGGAGCGTCAGCGTCATGTCCGCGGCGATGCGCCCGTCCTCCATCGTCGCGTTTGGCCCATGAGGCACGTAGAGCGTGCCGACAATCCAGTCCGGCACGTTGCGGGTGGGGTCGAACGCGCGCACGTCCGCCGACGACGCCGACGACGGTGTGCCAGTGGTCTTCGCCGACGAAGCGCACGTGCCGGCCGATGGGATTCTGGTCCGTTCCAGAACTGCTTCGCCGCCGACGCGGTCACGATGGCGACGGGCGGACCAGCGAGGTCCTCGGCGCGAACGGCGCGGCCCGATTCGAGGCGGATGCCCATGACGCCGGAAGTAGTCCGGCGTGATCACGTTCATCCAGAAGAGCGGCGCGCTCTTCGATGCCGGCACCGTGTAGCCCTCGATGTCGAGCGACCGCTTCGCGACGGCGCCGCTCAGCGGCAGCGTGTTCACGAACGCAGCGCCGGTCACGCCGGGCATCGCCTGCACGCTCGTCGTCGAGCGTGCGGTAGAAGGCGAGGCACCGTTCCGCCGTGTCGCACAGCGACTCGGTCGGCGAGATGCGCGCAGTGATCACCTGATCGGGCCGGAAGCCGAGGTCGGCGCGCGAGAGAGACCACATGCTGCGGACGAGCAGACCGGCGGTGATGACGAGCAGTACCGCGCAGGCAATCTGCGCCACCGCCAGCGCGGTCCTGAACGGCCGCGCGATCGACCGGCCGCCGGAACGGCCGCCGGATTCAAGTGTCGTGCGCAGCTTGATGCGCAGCGCCTGCAGGACCGGGGCCAGGCCGAACGCGCAGCCAGTCAGGATCGCCAGGGCGCCGGTGAACGCCAGCACGCGCCAGTTCAGGTGCACCTCGTCGAGGCGCGGCGTATCGGCGGGCAGCACGAGCTTCAGAATCGACAGCGCCTGCGACGCCAGCAGCAGGCCGGCGGCCGCGCGCCAGGCGAGGCCAGCACGACGCTCTCGGTCAGCAGCTGCCGCGCGATGCGCCACGGCCCTGCGCCCATCGCGGAACGGATCCCGATTTCACGCTGGCGGGAGATGGCCCTCGAGAGACTGAGGTTGGCGACGTTCGCGCACGCGATGACGAGCACGAGCGCGACGGCGGCGATGAGGATCAACAGCCGCGTGCGGACGCCGCCGACGAGCGCGTCCTGAAGCGGCATCACCGCCAGGTTCTCGTTCCAGTCGTCGGGCATCCGCCACGGGAACCGCGCGCGGACCCGCGACTGAAAGAGCTGCAGCTCCGACTGCGCCTGCGACATCTGCGCGCCCGGACGAAGCCGGCCGACGACCGGCATGAAGTCGCCCGCCCAGTAGTGCGTGGTGTTCGCGGGATCGAGACCGAGCGGCACCCACACCTGCGTTCTCGCCGAGGGGAACTGGAACGACGCCGGCATGACGGCGACGACCTCGCGCGGCACGCCGTCGAGCTCGATGAACCGGCCGACGATGCCGGGGTCCTGATGAAAGCGTGTGGCCCAGATGGCGTGGCTGAGGATCACGGACCGGTCGCGCGGCGCGTGGTCCTCTCCAGGGCGAAGCCATCGGCCGAGCGCCGGCTTCACTCCGAGCACCGAGAAGAGCTCGGCGGAGACGCGAGTGCCGGAGATCCGTGCCGGGTCGCCGGCGCCGGTGAGCGTGAACGACTTGCCTTCGGCGTAGACGCCGACGTCGAGGCTTCGCACTTCGTCGCGCATCGCGGCGAACGCGCCGTTCGGGTACGAGGCCTTGACGCTGACGAGCCTGTCGGACGCCGGATAGGGAAGACGCGCGAGCAGGATGCCGTCGACCAGGCTGAAGACGGCGGTGTTGACGCCGCTGCCGAGCGCGAGCGTGAGAACGGCGACGGCGGTGTAGCCCGGGCTGCGCAGCAGGGTACGCAGCGCGTATCGCACGTCCTGCAGGCCGCTGACGATCAGATCGACGCGGCGCTCGTCGCGGCAGCGCTCCTTTGACTGGTCGACGCCGCCGAAGTCCCGCACGACCACCCGCCAGGCTTCGTCGCGATCCATGCCGGCAGCCACCCGCTCTTCGACCTGGCGCTCCAGGTGGTACTGGATCTCGTCGTCCAGGTCCTGGTCGACCTGGCGGCGGCGGACGATCGACCGCCACCTGAGGGGCAGGGCGTACAGCCAGTGTTCGAGCCGCATGGCTTACCTTCGGCGTTATGCGCGATTGAGGTTCACGACGTGGGTGATCGCAGCCGAGAGCCGCGCCCAGTTCTCCGTTTCCTTCGCGAGGTGGCGGTGCCCGAGGCGGCTGAGCGCGTAGAACTTCGCGCGGCGGTTGTTCTCGGTGACGCGCCACGTCGCGGTCACCCAGCCTTCCTGTTCCAGCTTGTGCAGGGCCGGGTAGAGCGACCCGTCGCTCACCTGCAGCGTGTTGCCCGACACCTGCTTCAGCCGCTGGCTGATGGCATGGCCGTTCAGCGGCTCGAGCGCGAGTATCTTCAGCAGCAGCAGGTCCAGCGTGCCCTGGACGAGATCCTGGGGTTTGCTCATGTGCCCTCGGTTACCGAGAGGAGCATACCAGACGCTCCGCTCGGTAAGCAAGGGGAGGACGTGTAGGGATTGTAGGGTTGTAGGTTGTGAGGTTGTAGGGTGGCCGTTGTAGGGTTGTGCCGTAGGTAGGGAGATACCCCAGTCCTCCCTACAACCCCACGACCCTCACAACCCCACAACCCTCTTCCTTACTGCGGCATCGGGATCACGCCGAAGGCCTGATACAGCTTCTCCATGTTGGCGCGGAGCGGGCCGAACGCGGACAGCGTCGTCGGCGACGCACCGGCGGCGGTGGTGTCCTTGCTGAGCTTTCCGGCGCTGTCGAACATCAGCCGCGCCTCGGCGGTCGCAGGCTTGTCGTCGTCGATGCGCGACTTGACGGTCTTGCACGCCTTGGACAGATCGTCGGCCTGCTTCTTCAGCGCGTCGCGCTGCGGTTGCGCGATGGCCTGATCGCGCTCGATCGCGTTCTTGACATCGTCAGCCTGCTTGGCCGCCAGCTCCGCCGCCTCCGCGGTTTCGTTGTCGTTCATGCGGCGCGCAGCGCCATCGGCGGGCATCGGAAAGGTCGTGCCGTACGCCGAGGCGAGCGTGCCCATCAGGCCGGCGAGACGATCCCATTCGCTCGAGCCCTTCATGGTGTTGGGCTGCCCCTTCATGTAGCCGTTGATGTCAGTCCCCTGCCTCAGCACTGTCAGCGCTTCGCTGCTCGCCGAGTAGTCGGACGAAAAGCGCTCCTTGAGGCGATTCACGTTCTCCTGCAAGTCGTCGAGGTACTGGTCGACTTTCACCTCGCCGCGCGGCCCTCGCACGATCGAGTTCTTGAAATCATTGTCGAGGGCATCCTCGAACCGATCGCGGCCTTGGTGGACGTCTTCGATCAGCTTCTTCAGGTCGTTGTCGTTCAGCCGCGGAACGTCCTGGGCGCCGACGATGCCGGCGACGAGGATTGCCGCGGCGACGAGAAGACCGTTTCGGTGGAATCTGGACATGTGCTTACCCCCCACGCCCTGTGCCTCTAACCGCTGCGCCTCTCGGCGCATCGGCGCAGCATACGCCCGCGGGAGCTTCGGAGGAGTGAGACCTTGGTCCTATTTCCGGGAGTGCGTCAGCGCTTCCGGGCCCGTCCGGGTGCCGCAAACCGTCGCTGGACGGCAGGACTGCCGAGCTCGCGCAGCGCGTCCTTTCCGATCCAGCGGGACGCGGCGTTCGGGGATTCGGCAAGCCGGCCAGCCACCTCGAGCGCGGCCGCGTTCAGCGCGGCGTTCCGCCACCCGACGCGCCGCAGGGCCCAGCTCACCCCTTTCTTGACGAAGTTGCGCTCGTCGCCGGCGGCGCGCTCCACGTAGCCGAGGCCTTCGAGGAACCGGTCGTCGCCGGCGGTCTTGTCGTGTCCGGCAAGACTTGCCAGCAGCGCAAACGACGCGCGCTTGACGTACTCGTCGCGATGGCCGTGCCACTTGGCGACCTTGTCCCAGGCGTACGGCGTGCGGTCGAAGAGGCAGAAGCAGAGGGTGTCGCAGATGCCCCAGTTGTCGAAGTCCCGACACCAGCGATCCATCTGCGCCGACGTCACCTGCTCAGGCTCATCCACGTACGCCGTCAGCAGCCGCGCCTCGTACACGCCGGTGTCCCACAGCGCGGCGGCAAGCTCATGGCTCCGTCCGAGGCGCTTGGCCAGCTTCTGGATGTTGGCGATCGAGACGCCGTACGCCTTGCTGGCGGTGATGCCGAACCGCGCGAGGTTCTCGCGGTCGCGCACGGTGCTCATTCGCTCCAGCGCGGCCAGGGCATCCTTCACCTGCGCGCGCAGATCGGCGGCGCTGGCGACAGGCCGCGTCTCGACCTTCTTCCGCGGCTTCTTCACGGCGTTCGATGGCATCTGGTTCGCTCCGTTGGCGGCCTACAGCATCCGCAGCCAGGAGTTCGGCGGCCGCCGGCGCTTGAACCTGCCGTACCAGAGGCACGGCACGTACAGCAGCGCGAGTCCCAGCATCCAATACGCGTACATCCGTGGAATCGGCATGCCGGCCGGGAAGTGCCGGCCGATGGCGGCATACAGCCACAGGTGGGTGATGAAGAAGAAGAGCGGCACGGATCCGAACACGCGCAGCGGCGTCAGCCAGCTCGATTCCCCCACACCGCCCCGCTCGATCGCCCACAGCAGCACGAAGTTGGTGCCGAGCGTCAGCAGCAGGAACGTCAGGCTGGGCGGGTACTTCGTCACGTTCAGGAAGCCGATCCAGCCGCCGGCTGGCGGCTGAAAGCTGCCGATGCCGCCGGTGGCGCGAAGGACGACGAAGCCGACCAGGAAAACAAGGCCCGCGATTGCGATCTCGACGAACGCGCGGCGGCGATCCTCCTCGAGCCGCCGGCCGAACGCCACGCCGACGAGCGTCGGCGCCAGCCACGGAATCGTCGGATAGACGGCCAGCAGCGGGCTGGCAATTCCCGGCACGAGCAGCAGCCCCGCCAGCGGCGAGATCGGATCGCCGACGTGCGCGGGACCGGGAATGAGCCAGGCTGTCAGCAGCACGCAGACGCCAGCAAGGCCGACGAGCGCCATCGACGGCAGCCTGATGAGCAGCGCCGTCACCGCGAGCGCCGAACCCAGCCCGTAGAGCACGCCGAGGCTGATCACCACGGGGCCGGGCGCGCCCGGCACGCGCAGGCCGTAGGTCTCGACGCGAGTCGCGCCGGCAAAGGCAAACGGCGATGCCAGGTTCTCGAAGACCTGGCCCAGCGCGATCAGCACAATCCCGCGCACGGCCAGATTCACGACGATGCGCCGTGGACTCCAGCCGGCACGCGCGCGCGATGCCGCGAAGAGCGCGGCCCCGGCGCCCATCAGGAACATGAAGCCTGGCGCGCAGAGGTGCGTGACCAGCCGCGTCACGAATGCCACCCAGTCGCCGTGGTAGTCGGGCAGGCTCGATCCCCAGAACTCACCTGGATGGCTCTTGGCAATGAACCCTCGCGCGTGGTCGATCGCCATCAGGACGATGATCAGGCCGCGCAGGACGTCGAGGGACGCAAGACGGGACGCGCTCGCCCGGTCGGGTTTGTCGGGCACGCGCGCGGCGGTTGCTGTCGGGGCTGATGCCACACTGGCCTCCAGGCCCGCAGTATGCCCCGCTGCCCGCGGACCGGCCGTCAAGATTCCCTTAAGAAAGGTTGAAGGTGCCCGTCAGTGTCGTGCGTTCGGGCACGGAGATAAAGGGATCTTCTACTGACTTTTCTGCAGTCGCTTGATCCGGATGCGCCGGTACTCCATCTGCCCGCGGTCTCCTTCGACGCCAATCGGCCCAATCGCCGGCACCTTCAGCTCGCCTTCCAGCAGCTCGCCGTTGCAGGTCGCGCGAGCGACGCCGCCGGTCACCGTGATCTCCAGCTCGTTCCAGTCCTGCGGCTTGTAGCGCTTCAGGTCCTTGTAGGGGCCGGCCAGCGCGTAGTCGCGGCACTGGAGCTGCGGGCCGCGCACGTAGACGCCGCTGTCGGCGTTCGGCGTCGCCCGGAACTCCATCCGCAGCACGAAGTCGTCGCCGAACTCGCGCGTGGTGTGGAGCTGCTGGATCCGCCGGCCCGCCGGCGGCGTCGTCACTACGAGCCGCCCGTTGATCACGACGAAGCGGCCGTCCGGGGTGGACGACAGGCCGTCGAAGGCGACCGGCTCGGTGACAAAGGGCCATTCGGCGGCGTTGGGGTCGCTGGCCTGCCATCGCTTCGCGCTCGTCTTGTCGGCCTCCGACGTCGCGCGGTAACCCCAGCCCGTCAGCGTGCGTCCGTCGAACAGGCTCTCGAACCCTTCCTCGAGCGCGAAAGTGTCCGGCGCCGTGTCCATCAGGCGAAGCGTCGCGAAGATCGGGCGCAGCGCCGCGGCCCACTTCGCGTACCCGATCAGGTTCGGATGGAGCAGGTCCGGGAACTCGGCCGACCGGCGCGTCGCCATTCGCGTCCGCGAACAGCAGCCACGTGTCGATCGGAATCACCTGCGCGTCGTTCTTCACGGCCGCCAGGTACAGCGCGTTGACCGCCTTGATCTGATCGGCCGGCCGCTTCATCGACGCCGCGCTCGGGAAGACCTGGCACAGGATCACCGGCGTGCGCGCGTTGTGCGCCTTCACGGCGGCGAGAATCAGCTTCAGGTTGCCGGCGATGGTGTCTGGCGTGGCCCGTTCCTCGAGATCGTTGGTGCCGATGAGCAGCACCACCGCCGCAGGATCCAGCGCGAGCACGTCATCCTGCAGCCTGATGAGGACACCGCGCGTCGTGTCGCCGTTGATGCCGCGATTGGCGACCTTGACGCCGGGGAACGCGAACTGAAGGCCCACGTTCCAGCCTTGAGTGATCGAGTCGCCGAGGAAGACCACGGCGCCCCGATCCTTCTCGCGCTCGGCCGCCCACTTCGATCGCCGCTCCCGCCAGGCCTGCTGGAACCAGTCGTAGCGGCGAATCGGGCCTGCACCGGGCAGGCCGTCGTCTGTGGCGGGAAGGGCGAAGCGGTCGGGCTTGGCGGTCTGCCCGTCAGCCGCGGACGTGCCGACGACGGACAGGGCCGCGATCAGGACGGCTGTCGCGAGGCGGAGTCGAGCGATGAACCACATGCGCGAGAGGATACCCGACGCGGGCGGGTTTATAGTTACCCGTTCACGGGTGCCACCGATGCCCAGCCGACAGTGTTACCACTGCAAGCAGTGGATCGAGGAAGGCGAAGCGCACGACTGCTGGACGACGACGGAGGCGGCGCTGACGAGCGAGCTTTCCGAGGACCTGCGCGACGCGTACGCGCGCCTGCGCGAGACGGCGCTCGCCTTCGGCGACCAGCGGGTCTACGCGTCGCACAAGTCGATCATGTTCTCGCGGGCGTCGTGCTACTTCTTCGTCCGCCCGAAGCGCAGCTTCCTCGAGGTCTGCGTGTTCCTGGGCCGCACGGTGAGAGCGCCGCAGGTGAGGCGCGTCGATCCGGCGTCGCGGTCCAAGATGGTCCACTTCCTCCGGATCACGCACCGCGACGAAGTCGAGCCGCCGGTCACCGGCTGGCTCCAGGAAGCCTACGAGTTGTCCGACGTCCTCGCGACGAAGCCGGCGCCGCGCCCGAAGGTGACGACGGCGTCGAAGCGTCCCCGGGCGAAGGCTCGGGCCGCCAGGAAGAAGCCACGACCGCCAACCAGGAGAGCCGGCGCGGCAAAAGCGACGAAGGCCAGCGCCGCAAGGAAGAAGGCAAAGCGGCGCTAGCCGGGCTCCTTCCCGCGACTACTGCCCGTCGTACGCCTTCTGCAGCACCGCGATGTCGAGCTTCGTCATCTGCAGCATGGCCTGCATGGCGCGCGACGAACGTGCGCCGTCGGGATCGCCCAGCATGCGGCCGAGGGCATTGGGGACGATCTGCCACGACAGCCCGAACTTGTCCTTGAGCCAGCCGCAGCGGCTGGGCTCTCCGCCGTCGGCGAGGAGCTTCGTCCACAGCTCGTCGATTTCCGCCTGCGTCTCGCAGCCGACGAAGAACGAGATGGCCTCGGTGAACTTGAACTGCGGGCCGGCGTTCAGGGCCATGAACTCCTGCCCCTCGAGCTCGAACTGCACGGACATCACCCGGCCGCCGGCGCGGTTGACGGAGATGACCTTCGAGCGCTTGAAGATCGAGGCATAGAAGTTCATCGCGTCTTCAGCCTCGGTGTCGAACCACAAGAACGGCGTAATCTTCGGCATCGTCCTGACTCCTCAATGATCTGACGCGGCTCTTCCGCGTTCACAGGTCAGTCGGAGCCGATCGCCGCTTCTCGACATCGGCGCGCGCGGGGCGCGCGATTACGCCGATTGAAACTGGATTACGCGGAGGATCTATCCGCAGATTTCGCAGATTTCCCAGATTTTCTTGGTTCGACGACGGCTTCGACGCCGTCGAGGATCCGCTCGAGGCCGAAGTCGAAGTCGGGGTCGGCCTGCGTGAGTCCTGCCGTGCCGGCGGCCGTTCGAACAATCCGGACGCCAGCAGCTTCGCCGTCTCGGGATAGCGTCCGGCGTCGACCAGCGCGGCCATCGTCCTGCCGTAGTGCCGCTCGGCCGCCTCGCTGGCGCGGCGCGAGCGCTCGCGCCCTCCGCCCAAATCCAGTGCCAGCAGCGTCGAGTGTCTGACGTAGCCGCTGAGCAGCGTGAGCACGCCGATCTTCTCCGGCCAGCGGAGCTTCGTCTGCGCCAGCGCCCTCAGGCCGGACTCCATCCACGCGATCTGTCGGGGGCCGGCCGGGGGGCCCGAGACGGCGAGCCGCGCGATCCACGGACGCTGCCGCAGCAGGTCGCGCTGAGCGACGGCCCACGTGCGGAGCAACGGGCGCCAGGGACCGGTCGCGCCCGGGGGCGGCTCGCCGGCCGCGTGGTCCTGCATCAGGACGAGCAGCTCGTCCTTTGACCCGACGTGCCGGTAAAGCGCCATGGTGCTGTAGCCGAGTTCCCGGGCGACTCGCGGCAGGCTGACGGCGTCGAGGCCCTCGCTGTCGGCCAGATCGACGGCCTGCTCGACGACTTTCCGGACGTCCAGCTCTGCCGGACGGCCGAGCGGGGATGGCGCGCCGAGTCCCCACAGCCGGCGCAGGACCGGCGGCACCCGGGTCAAAGGCTCCTTGGATGGACGGCGGGCGGCCATGACCGACGCATCATCGCCCACGGTCCCTGCGTATTCAATATAGTATATTGCTTATACTAATTCCCGTGGCCGGACTGGAGAATGCCGTCATGACCTGCGCACCCGTGGCAAGAGCCGAAGAGTCGATCAGGCCGGTCCGCGCGGCGGACCGCGCGCTGGCGCCCGACCTGGCGCGCGGCGCGATGCTGCTGTTCATCGCGCTCGCGAACGCGGCCGGCGTCGTGTTCGGCGGGCAGCCGGGATTCGAGCCGGCGCCGGAGGGCATCGAGCGCGGCCTCAACCTGGCCATGTTCGCCTTTGTACATAGCCGGGCGTATCCGGTCTTCGCAATCATGTTCGGCTACGGCCTGGCGCAACTGGCTGCGCGTCAGCGCGACGCGGGGGCATCGGTCCACCAGGTGCGCGGCCTGTTGCTGCGGAGGAACGCGTGGCTCGCCGCTCTCGGCGTGCTCCACGGCACGCTGTTGTACTTCGGCGACTTCCTCGGCGCTTATGGCCTGGTCGGCATGGCTGCCGCCATCCTCCTCGTCAATCGCAGCGCGCGCGTGCTGCGTGCGGCGCTCTGGATCTGGGGCGCGTCGCTCGTTCAGCTGCTCGTGCTGACCGTGGTGGCAATCGCCGGCCTGCTGACGAGCGCCGGACCACCGGCCGCGGTGCCGTTCGAGCCGGTGGCTTCGCTGACCGCCACCAGCTTCGCCTCGTCTGTCGTTCTGCGGCTTCACGAGTGGCCCCGACACACGCTTACGGTGCTGCCGTTCATCATGATCGTGTGGCTCGGCATCTGGGCCGCCAGCCAGCGCATCCTCGAAACGCCGGCGGCGCATCGCCGAATGCTGGCCCTGATCGCGACTGGCGGGCTCGGCATTGCAGTGGCGGGCGGCGTGCCGCTCGGGCTCGTCAGCGCCGGGTGGCTGGCGGTTGACGCGGAAGCGGTCGGGCGTCTGTTCTACCTGCACCAGGTGAGCGGGATGTTCGCCGGAGCGGGTTACGCGGCGATTGTCGGTCTCGTCGCGTCATATGTCCGTGAACCTCGCCGGCCGGCGACAGGGGTCATCGGTGCGGTCGCCGCGCTGGGCCAGCGCTCGTTGTCAGCGTACCTGCTGCAGTCGGTGGTCTGGGTCGTGTGCCTGTCGCCGTTTACGCTCGCGCTGGGGCAACGCGGTCCGAGCCCGCTCTCGATGGCGTTGCTCGTCGCGACGCTGACGTGGCTGGGGTCGCTCGCACTCGCGGCTGCCCTTCGCGATCGAGGAAAGACAGGGCCAGCGGAGGCGTGGCTGCGCCGGCGCACCTACGGCGCAGCGCGATAAGCTGTCGGGATGAAGCTCAATCACCTCAACCTCACGGTCACCGACCCGATGGCGGCGCGCGAGTTTCTCGAACGCTACTTCGGCCTGTGCGCCAAGGACGGCGGCAACCGCGGATTCCAGGTGCTGACCGACGACAACGGCATGATCCTGACGCTGATCAAGGGCCGTGCGGAGCACGTGAAATACCCGTCGACGTTCCACGTCGGGTTCATCCAGGAGTCCGAGCAGCGCGTCGACGACATCAACCGGCAACTGCGGCAGGACGGGTTCGAGGTGGATGCGCCGGCGCGGCTGCACGGCGCGTGGACGTTCTACTTCACGGCGCCGGGCGGATACACCGTCGAAGTGCTCGCCTGATCTTGCAGCTTCCGCAACGCGGGGCGGCGAGTCCGGCTATATTCACCGGATGAACATCGGTCGCTTCGCCGCAGGCCTCTCGGCCGGCTTCGCGATCGGCCTCGCGGTGCTGCACTCGCAGGGCGCGCCGGGGCAGAAGCCGGACTACCCGATTCAACCCGTGCCCTTCACCGACGTCCACCTGACGGACGTCTTCTGGGCGCCACGCATCGAGATCAACCGGACCGCGAGCATCCCCTCCGCCTTCGAGCAATGCGAGCTCACCGGACGCGTGAAGCTGTTCGAGCGCGCGGCGACGGTGCTTCGTGGCGGCACGCTCGAAGACACGCGGCCGCCGGGCTATCCGTTCGACGACACGGATCTCTACAAGGTGATCGAGGGCGCGTCCTATTCGCTCAGCGTCGTCCCCGACCCGAAACTCGACGCGTATCTCGACAGCCTCATCGCGAAGATCGCCGCGGCGCAGGAGCCAGACGGCTACATCTACACGACGCGGACGATCAACCCGAAGAAGCCGCATGAATGGGCTGGCGCCAGCCGGTGGGTCCTCGAACGCGACGACAGTCACGAACTCTATGACGTCGGCCACCTGATCGAGGCCGCTGTCGCGCATCACCTGGCGACGGGCAAGCGCACGCTCCTCGAGGTCGCCATCAGGGCCGCCGACCTGCTGGTCGCGACCTTCGGCCCCGGCAAGCGGACGACGTGGCCGGGCCATCAGATCACGGAGATGGCGCTGGTGAAGCTGTATCGCGTCACCGGCAGGGAGCCCTATCTCGATCTCGCGAAGTTCTTCCTCGACGAGCGCGGCCCCGGACCGCTGCCCGCAGGCGAGCGCGCGAACCCGCGCGGCCTCGCCTACAACCAGGCGCACCTGAAGGTCATCGAGCAGAGCGAGCCGGTGGGCCACGCGGTGCGCGCGGTCTACATGTACTCCGGCATGGCCGACGTCGCCGCGGTCACCGGCGACGAGGCGCTCCGCGCCGCCGGCCGCCGCATCTGGGATCACCTGATCACCAGCAAGCTGTACATCACCGGCGGCATCGGCGCGTCGGGCACCGGCGAGGCGTTCGGACAGCCCTACGAGCTGCCGAACATGACGGCTTACAACGAGACCTGTGCGTCGGTCGGCATGGACTTCTGGAACCACCGGCTGTTCCTGATGGAAGGCGACGCGAAGTACATCGACGTGATGGAGCGGACGCTCTACAACGGGCTGCTGTCCGGCGTGTCGCTGGACGGCAAGACGTTCTTCTATCCGAACCCGCTCGAATCCAACGGCCAGCACGCACGCCAGGCGTGGTTCGGGGTGGCCTGCTGCCCCGGCAACATCACCCGCTTCATGCCGTCGGTGCCCGGCTACGTGTACGCGATGCGCGGCGACACGCTTTACGTCAACCTCTTCGCGGCGGGCACGGCCGACGTGCGTCTTGCCGGCGGGCGGGTGCGCGTGACGCAGCAGACGCGATATCCGTGGGACGGCGAGGTCACGATGACCGTCGCGCCCGAGCGTCCCCGGCGCTTCGCCGTCAGGATTCGCGTGCCCGGCTGGGCCCGCAACGAGCCAGTGCCGAGCGATCTCTACGCCTATTTCGACTCGGCTCCCGCCGCGGCCATCACGGTCAACGGCCAGCCCGTGCCGATGACGATGGACAAGGGCTACGTCACTGTCGATCGCGAGTGGGCAGGGGGCGACGCCATCGTCCTGAGCCTGCCGATGCCGGTCCGCCGCGTCGCCTCGAACCGCCAGATCGCGGCCAATCGCGATCGGATCGCGCTGCAGCGCGGGCCGATCGTCTACGCCGCCGAATGGCCCGACAACCCGGATGGCAAGGTCCGCAACGTCGTTCTGCCCGACGTGAATGCGCTGTCGTCGGAGTTCCGGCCGGACCTGCTGAACGGGGTGCAGGTCATCACGGGCCGATCGATTGGACTGAAGTTCGACGAGCGAGGCGGCGTCCAGCGCGCCGAACAGCCTTTCACAGCGATTCCGTACGCCACGTGGGCCAATCGCGGCCGAGGCCAGATGGCCGTGTGGCTCGCGCGAACGGACGCGGCAGCGCGGCCGACGCCCTATCCAACGACTGCCACCACCAGCGCCATTGCCGTGTCGCCGCTCCCCAAGGACGGCGGCAAGAACCCTCGCAACATGATCGACGGCGACGAGCCGGAGAGCTCCGCCGATCAGGCGGCGTACTTCGACTGGTGGCCGCTGAAAGGCAGCCGCAGCGAGTGGATCGAGATGACGTTCGCGAAGCCCTCGACCGTGTCGGAGAGCCGCGTCTACTGGTTCGACGACACCGGGCACGGCGAGGTCCGCGTGCCGGTCTCGTGGCGGCTCCTCTACAAGAAGGGCGACAGCTGGACGCCTGTCGAGACGAGCGCGCCGCTCGGCGTCGAGCGCGACGGGTGGAACGTGGTGACCTTCACTCCGGTCACGACCGCGGCGCTGAGGATCGAGATCGTCATGCAGAAGGAGTTCTCGGCTGGCGTACAGGAGTGGAAGGTGAAATAGGGCTGGATGCGATGGCGCAGCCTGTCACCTCAGCACCGGCTTGATGTCCACGACCGGCGTGCCGTCGATGGCCTCGATCGGCCCGATGCGGAGTCGTCTCCCGTCGATTGCCCGCACGACGACAGGATGCAGGCCGACGGGGTTGGGCCGATCGGGCGCTCGCGTCGCGAAGACGCCGGTCAGCGGATTTCCGCGATCGGACCTGGGGTAGACCCGGAGCACCTCTCTTCGTGCCTTGTGGAACCAGGTGAGGACGACTATTTCGTCGCCGACGGCCAGCCCCTCGAGCCCGGGAGCCGCCCACGCGTACACGTCGAGCCAGGCGTCCGGCGCGCCTTCCGATCCCTGCCGCGGAGCCGCACCTCTGGCCTTGAGCGTCGAGCGGATCACGCCCACCGGGCGCAGTCGTGCGGCGCCGCGTCGGCTGGCGTTCTTCGCAGGCTGACGAGACGGCGGCATGCTCAATAGATCGAATCGCCCGGCTGCGTCGAGCTGACGACGCCGCTGTTGACGTTGAGCACGTACTCCGTCAGCGCCGTGCCTGTCCACGTGCCGAGATCGAACGTGCTTCCCGGCGACGCGCGCTTGACCTCGACGCCGGTGTAGGTGAGCGGCGTCTTCGCCGAGACGACAGAGGGCACGCCGCCACGCAGGAAATACGCGTACGGCGTCGGGTGATCCTGGTTGGCGACGATCGTGGCGTGACCGTCGGCAGTGACGAGCACCGCCGTCTCGCGATCGATGGCGATCGCGCGCGGATCGGTCGTCCATCCATCGGCGAGGAGTCGCGCCATGAACGTCAGCGTGCGGCCCATGCGGTCGCGCTCGATGAGGTGCTGGTCCGTGATCACCCCGGCCAGGTGCGGCAGCACCAGGAACTCGCGATCGAGCGTGATGTCGCGGCTGAACGGATTGGCAAGGGCCGTCGCCGAGGTCACCGACTTCCGCTGGGCCGAGTAGAGCAGCTCTCCGAGAATCGCGGTGCCGGCGCTGGTGCCGCCAATCGGCACGCCGCGCCCAGCCAATTCGTGGATGGCGTCTTCGACCGGAGTGCCCTTCCAGAAGTTCACGTAGTTCGACTGGTCGCCGCCGGCGATGAACAGCGCGTCGGCGCCAAGAATCCTCTCGAGAACGAACGTCATCCGACGACGCGGCGGCGGACTTGAGCACCAGCGTCTCGACGGAGTCGAACCCGCCGAAGTCGTACACGTACTGGTTGTAGCCGTCGGCCCCCGACGCGCGGATGACGACGAAGTCGCCGCCTCCCGCGAGGTCCCGCATCCACGTGAAGAGCGCGTCGACGTCGGTGCCGCCGCCCATCAGGCCGAGGCCGAACTGCGGCGTCGTCTCGACGTCGGCGTCGCTGCCCGTGAGGAAATAGTCGAACTTGGGCGGCGGCGCGCCGGTAAGCGCGGTCAGCGACGCCAGGGTGAGGATCGCGGTCAGTCCGATTCGGGTCATCAGCGCCTCCGGGAGCGAGACGCTATTCTGCCGCAAGTCCCAGCCGCTGACACTTCCTGTCGGCACACCGGGTCACCAGCGGATTGCCACCACCGCGCCTCTCACCCCCGGCGCGACAACAGGCGCCAGGCGCGCCTGGACGTCCGCGTCGCGCCGGTAGATGACGCGGTTCCGTCGGATCAGCGCGTCGACGCCGACGCCAATGCCGGCGCCGATTGCCCCGAAGACGAGCGTGGCACCGATGATGTATCCGGCTTCGTTGTAGCAAGGCCCGTCGTAGTCGCAGTCGCTGGTACCTACGGTCGAGCCCAACAAGCCGTATGCGGCACCACCGGCCAGTCCAATCAAGGCGCCGTTGGCCAGGCTGTCAGGGGGCCGGGAAATCTGCGTGATGCGGTCAAAGGGGATCTCCGTCGTCTTGCCGTCGCGCACGAGGCGCACGGTCGCCACCGACATCAAGGAAACCTTGCCCTTGATCTCCCGGCCCTGATCGTCGATCACCTCGACGCTCTGTCCTTCCTTCAGCAGGTCACCCGGACGGGGCTGCTCACTCTGCGCGAGGACCGGTGTGGCCACCAGGCACGCCGCGAGCACGAGCCGAACTTGAAGAATGATCGTCATGACGGTCCTCCTGAAGGCGAATCAGATCGCGCCTGCTGGTTACGGCACTCGCGCCAGCAGCTGCGCAAACGCGGTGAGCATTTGCGGGCCAGTGAATGCGCAATGCCCAAACGCGGAGACCGTCGTCTGGTGGAGCAGGTCCGTCGTGCCCTGCTCGATCGGCGTGTTGCGCGTAGATGGCCTCGTGCCACACCGGGACGACCGGATCGCGGTCGGTGTGCAGTGTCTGGATCGGGATGCGAATCGCAGCCGTCGGCGTGTAGTACTGGCGACGTAGTTCAGCGCATCGGGATCGCCCGTCAATCGCTCGATGCCCTGGTTCAGTCCGGGTTCGGGTACACCACGTCGCGGTTGTCGAACGGGATGTGCCCGTGCGTATGCTGCCAGCAGGTCCGGCGTGTATCGCAGGTTGAACCCGATCACGTTCAGCGCCGCGTCACGATCTCGGTCGGGGTTGTTCCCCGGCAGACCGGCGGCAGTCGCAAACTGGACGGTCGTGAAGAACGGCGGCGCGAAGCCCGCGATGAGAGAGTTCTGCACGGCCTGGAAAAGCGGCGAGCCCAACGGGTCGGAAAGGGAGGGCGGCCGAAAGTCCAGGTCCGCCGGAATATCGGAACACGGAGCCGGGAATCACGCCAGGGAAGAAGTAGTCGTAGGCCAGACGGGCCGTCGCCACGTACTCGATCTCGCGTGTCGTCCCGCCGACGAACCCGCACATGACCAGCGCGCCGTCATATTGTTCCGAGTGCGTCTCGGCAAGCTGCAAGACCGCCATCGACCCGATCGAGTGCCCGGCAAGCAGGACACGTCGCGGACGCCCGAAACGCGAGGTGAACAGGTCGGTCAACTGGTGCGTGCGCTGGATGGCGTCCTTGAGCGCGAAGCCGTTCTCCGAGAAGCTCGAGTACGCCAGGCCGAACCCGCTCGCCAGCAGCGTGTCACGGATGTGGTGAAGTTGTCCTGTGCTGTCGGCAGCACCACGGGCAGCGCAGGATCGACGATGCCGTGGGCATAGACGATGAGGTCGCCATTCCACGCCGCGGGCAGGTGGAGGGAATAGAAAGAGCCTGGCCCGGTCTGCCCTTCGACGTGCTGCTGCGCCGACGCGGAGACGGCCATTGAGACCATTGAGACCACGAGGGCACCGGTCATCAACAGGCGAGATGCTCCAGACGTCATGCTGTCCTCCTGAGGCCAACCCCTGACGTTTGCCATTCACCGGATCATTCAGGATCCGGGCCGGGGAGTTGGGCGTGCTACAGACTCTACTGCTGGGGTGGCCCGCGCGCAAGGGACCCGAACGGGTCAGCGGCTCGCAGGGGACAGGCGGAATGCGGCCATCTCCTGGTCGTTGCGAACCAGCACGACGTCGCCGACCAGCACGGGGTGGTTCCAGGTCTTGCCTTCGATCGCAGGGAACCGCGCGATCTCGGTGAACTTCTCGGGGCTCGCCGAGACGAGCGCCAGCTCGCCGTCATCCGACAGCACCAGGAGCAAATCCTGGTCGGGCAACAGAACGAGCTGGCCATTGCCGTAGCGTCCGCCCTTCCATTTACGCTTGCCATCCTCGAGGTCGATGCAGGCGAGGATGCTGCCGTCGACGCCGAACGCGTGACCCGCATGGACGACGAAGTCGTTGAAGTACGGCTTCAATCCTGCCGACGTCCAGCGCTCCTTCACGATCCATCCCCCCGGTTCATGCGCGACGGCGACACGAAGCATGCCCGTCTTGTCCGCAAGCCCGGAGCCGCTGCCGATCAGGAGGTCGCCGTCCGCGAGCACCGCAGGCTGCACGATGCTGTCGCCTCCCCACGCGTGCTGCCAGAGCACCGTGCCGTCGGATGGGTTCACGCCGATCGCACCAGGTCCATTCACGAGCACCACCTGCGGGACTCCGTCGATCGTCGCCAGGTGCGGCGAGCTGTAGCCCGAGCCGCCCTTGGGGCCGAACCAGCGCGGGTTTCCGGTGGCGACGTCGTAAGCGGCAAGCGATCCGGCCGTGGCCACGATGACGGCGTCGCCGACCACCAGCGGCGAGCTCGCGATGCCCCAGTACGGGACTCTTCGTGCCGGTGTCGGACGCTGCGTTGCGCGACCACACCACGGCGCCGTTACGGGCGTCGAGCGCGTTCAGAATTCCCGTCGCACCGAGTGTGTAGACGCGACCGTGGCCGAGGGTCGGCGTCGCGCGCGGCCCGGGGCCGGCATTCGACTCCCAGAATCGCGCCGGGTCGCGGTGTCTCCACACAGGGTTGCCGGACTTCAGGTCGTAGGCCGACACGATCTCGTGGTTGCCGCGCTGTTCCTGCGTGTAGATGCGACCGTTGCCGACGGCGAACGACGACCACCCCGGTCCGATCGGGCGGCGCCAGAGCGCGACCGGCGGCGACGTCGACCAGTCCGTTTCGATTCGCACACCGCGAACGACGCCATCACGCTCGGGGCCGCGAAAGCCCGGCCATGCCGATCGGCCGACCTCGCTTTCGCTCATGGCAGGTCCGGCGGCCGTGTCGGCTGCGGCCGGAGTGGCAGGCTCGGTCATTGCGTTTGATGGAGCGGCCGGCGTTGCCGCCGGCGCGTCGGCGGCATTGGCGACCGGCGGTTCCTTTGGAGTGTCAGGTGCAGGAGCAGGGGCCGCGTCTGCGGCATCGGACAGGAGCTGTTCCTCGTGAGTCGGCGTCCACCGCCAGTGAAAATCCGCACCGATGACGTTGCTGTTGACGCCGTCGATCCGCACGAGCGCAAACATCCCGCAGGCAAGCAGGATCGCGGCAACCATCGAGGCGCGCCGAAGCCCGGGGGAGAAGCGACGGCTGACGACAGCCCACGCCACCAGGGCAACGGCTATGACGGGAATCGCGAGTACGTAGAGCAGGAACCCCATCCCCGCACCGGCAATCGACGGGTGAACGAGCCGCGATGTCGCCCACACGGCGACGACCATCAGGACGATGGCGCTCAGGCGCTCGGACCAGGGCGCCCGGCTGAAGAACAGCCACCACACGACGATCGCCAGTGTGCAGACGACTGAACCAAGCAACCCGATCAGATTGCCATCCATTCCGAAGAATTCGGCCTCGGGCGCCACGGCCGGCACGCCAAACCTGAACAGCGGCAGCAGCACCGCGGCGAGCACGCCGGGCCACAGCCGGAGAGATCTTTGAGTCGAGTGTTCTGCATTCATGAGTAGCCGGGCCCTTCTATTCCAGCCTGAGCGCCTGCAGGACATCCACGCGCGAAGCCCGCACCGCAGGCATCAGCGCCGCGAGGATCGCTGCGCCGGCAAGCACGAGGGCGGCACCCAGCAGGGGCAGAACGCCGGGCAGCGTGCTCACGCTCTCGAAGTACGTCGCGGCCACCCGGCCGACCGCATAGCCGCCCGCCATACCAGCGGCAATGCCCAGCGCCACGATGGCCACGCCCTGGGACAGGACGCCAAGCAGCAGTCGCCGCGGCGACGATCCGATCGCCAGCAGCACACCGAACTCGCGCGTGCGCGCGCTCACGGAGAGCGCCAGGACTCCCGCCACGCCCATCACGGCGATCGACAGCGCGATACCCGCGAATCCGGAGACGACGAAGACGTTCAGCCGGTCCGGTGCCAGCACGTCCGATCGCACGTCCTCGAGCGTCGCGACGCGCTCCACGGGCTGGTCCGCAGACATCTCGCGGATGATCCGCTTCACGTCAGGCACGAGCGCGTACGGGTCGCCTGACGCGTGCACAAACAGGCGTCCAGCGACGCCCAGCTGCTGCACCGGGTGGTAGATCGTGAGCGCCGGCCCGCCCGCGACGTACTCGTCGTCGGCATCCGCCACGATGCCGACGACGCGGCGCGGCTGGGGCTTGCCGAAGTACCGGATCGGTCCACCAGAGCGTGCGGTTCATCGCGTCGCCGTTCGGGAACAGCCGCCGCGCGACGCTCTCGGTGACAATCACGACCAGCTCGCTGCCACGGCGGTCTTCGTCGGCGAAGTCGCGTCCGGCGAGCATCGGGACACCGAGGACCGCGAAAAAGCCCGGCGCGACAACCCGCAACCGCGCGTGCGGGTTCTCCTCGCCGCTGGCGGGCGTGTAGTCCTCGGCGGCAACCTGGAAGCCGGGGCCAAGCGTGCCGGCGTCACGCCATGGCACGAAGTTGCCGAGCGCCACGCCTTTGACGTGCGGCAGCTCGCCGATGCGCCGGGTCATGTCTTTGTAGAGGGCCATCTCCTGCTCGTCGTGGATGCCGATCGACGGCGTCGGGAGATCGAGCGCCAGCACCTGCTGCAGGTTGTAGCCCGTGTTCGCCTTCTGCAGCGCGACGAACGAGGCCAGCAGCATGCCGGCCCCGGCGAGCAGCACGAACGAGAACGCAATCTGCGTCGTCGCCAGCACCCGCAGGCGGCGGCTGGTGCCAGGCGCAATCCGGACGACGCCGCCGGCCAGCCCGAAGCCGGTCGGCACGTGCGGCGACGGCAGCCGTGGCACGTACGCCAGCAGCACGGCCGCGGCCAGTGCCAGCCCGACGCCGACCCAGAGCAGGCTCTGATCGACGGTGACCTCGAGCGCCCGCACGGAGAAGCGCGCGGCGAATTGTGCGACGACGGCAACGAGCGGGCGGGCCAGCAACACGCCCAGCACGGCCCCGGCACCGCACAGCACCAGGCTCTCGGCCAGCAGCATCCGCCGGAGCGCGCCGTGGCTGGCGCCGAGCGCGGCGCGTACCGCCAGCTCGCTCTCGCGGCGCACCGAGCGGGCGAGGATCAGGCTGGCGGCGTTCGAGCAGGCAATCAGGAACACGACACCGGCGGCGGCGATCAGCACGAGCAGGATCGGCCGCGCCGGGGCGGCCAGTTGATCGCGCAGCGGCGTGACGCTCAGCCGGATATCGGCTTTGGCCGAGTACGCCTCGGGATGCTCGCGCATCATCGCGGCATGGACCGCGGTCAGCTCGGAGCGCGCGGCGTCGAGCGACACGCCCGGCGCGAGACGCCCGAAGAGCTCCGTCATCCGGTGAGTCCGCTCGGTGACCATCGTCGCCCCGAGGTGATGCGGGCTCGTCACCACGTTGGCGATGATCTCGGTGTCAGCCGGATAGGGCACCGATGGCTCGAGGACGCCGACGATCTTCGCGCTTCGGTGACTCAGGTTGATGATCCTGCCGATCACCGTGCGATCGCCGTTGAGGGAGGTGGTCCAGAAGCGGTGGGTCAGCACGACGGCGGCCGCCGCATCGGGGCCGTCGTCTGACTGGTCGAGCAGGCGGCCGAGCACCGGTCGAAGGCCCATCACCTCGAAATACGAGCCGCCGACGACGCCGGCCTGCACGACCCGGGGCTCGCCCAGGCCGAGCATCGTGAAGTCGATCGTCGAGAAATCGCCGAACGCGTCGATGGTCGTGACGCGCGACTTGAAGTCGTCGATCTCCGGCACCGAAAACGTGGTGTTCGCCGCACGAAGGCCGGCCGCACGCTGGCGGATGTAGACCAGCCGGTCCTCGCCACGGTTGACCAGCGGGCGGAGCAGCACGCCGCGGGCGACGCTGACGATTGCGGCGTTGGCGCCGATGCCGAGCGCGAGTGTCGCGACGACGGTCGCGGCGAGAGCCTTGGCGCCGAGGAGGGAGCGCAGGCCGACTCGCATGTCCTGCGCGAGCAGAGCGGCCCATCGAGCCAGCGGCTGTGCCACACGCGCCGTATCGAATCGCGGACGGCCGGGACGTAGCCGAACTCCCTCAGCGCTGCCAGGCGCGCGGCCTCGGGATCCTCGCCGCGCTCGGTCCGCTCTTTCACGCTGAGGGCGAGATGGCCGCGAATCTCGTCGTCGAGGTCGCGATCGTCAGGCCACATGCGCTAGTCCTTCAGGGGCGCGGGGTTCATGATGCGGCCGATTGCCTCTACCATCTGGGACCAGCGATCCCGCTCGCGCGAGAGCTGCGCCTTTCCCGCGGCAGTCAGCCGGTAGTACTTCGCCCGCTGATTCGCCTCGCTGACGTCCCAGTCGGACTTCAGCCATCCGCGTTTCTCCAGTCGGTGCAGCGCCGGATAGAGCGAGCCGGTCTCGACCTTGAGCAGATCGTCGGACTGGGAGCGGATGGCCTGGCCGATGCCGTGGCCGTGCTGGGGCCCCCATTGGAGCGTCCGCAGGATGAGCATGTCGAGAGTGCCCTGGAGGAGGTCCAGGCGGCGGTCTTCGGGTGGCTTGGCCATGAGTGTAGACAGTCTACGGCCTTGGACGTAGGGCGTCTACGGCTTGTTCCACGAGTCGAAACGCGCGCCGATTCCCGGCCAGACGCGAAGGATGAGCTGTCTAGGCCTCCGCGCGAAGCGCGACGATGGGATCGACCCTGGATGCGCGGTGAGCCGGAAGATAGGTGGCCAGGATCGCCACCGCAGCCAGCACAGCCGAGACCGTCAGGTAAGTCGCCGGGTCGAGCGGCCCGACGCCGAACAGCAGCGTCGACATCACCCGCGTGAGCCCGAGGGCCGCGCCGATGCCGATCGCGATGCCGGCCGCGGTGAGCAGCGCCCCCTGGCGCAGGAACATCCGTCGGACGTCGCCGATCTGCGCGCCGAGCGCGATGCGGATGCCGATCTCGCGCGTGCGCTCGGTGGCGATGTACGCGATGGCGCCGTAGATCCCGACGATGCCCAGCAGCAGCGCGACGCTGGCGGCAATGCCGAGGATCGCCATCGCGAAGGAGGTCTGCGCCATCGAGTGTGCCTGAATCTCCTCGAGCGTCTGGACAGTGGCCAGCGGCAGGTTCGGGTTGACGGACCAGACAGCCTGCTGCACCTCGCGCAGGAAGGTCGCATCGCCGGCGCGGGTCGACCGGAGGGCGAATGCGAGCGCGCGCCATTCATAGCCGTCATTCAGCAGCGGCCAATAGACGATCTTGGTCGCCGGATGGCTCAGGCCGTCGTCGCGCTCGTCGCCGACGACGCCGACGATCTCCCGCCATGGTCGTCGGGAACTGATTCTCACGCGCTTGCCGAGCGCTTTCGAGGGCTCTTTCCAATACTCGCGAGCGAGCGCCGCGGAGATCAGGATGACGGGTCGCTCCTCGTGAATCTCGCTCCAGGTCACCGAGCGCCCCGCCACCACGCGATTGCCCATCGTCTCGAAATACCCGGGCCCGAAGCTCTTGAAGCGCCACAGCGGCGAGAGCTGGCCCTCGGGCACCGGGAAGTCTTCGACCTCGAGGGAATTGCCGTTGTCTTCCCCGTCCATCGTGATCGACGAGGACAGGCCGACGGCGGTGACGCCCGGCACCGCCGCCAGGCGTTCAGCGATGCGCTCGTAGGTGCGCGCGGCCTCCAGCGGATCGGCGACGACGCCCTCCGGGATATCGAGGCGGAACGTCTGGACGTCCGCCGGCTGCGTGAATCCCGGCTGCACCTGTCGCAGCGCGATGAACGTCCGAACCATCAGCCCGGAGACGACCATCAACACCAGGGCCAGCGAGATCTGCGCGACGACCAGCGCGTTGCGCGCGCGGAGCCGGGCCGGGCCGTCGCTCGACGATCGGCCTCCCTCCTTCAACGCCGCGATGCCAGGCGTGCCGAACCTGGCGACGGCAAACAGGCCAAACATCACGCCGCTGAGCACCGAGATGCCCACCGTGAACAGCAGCACGTTCACGTCGATGCCAATCTCGTCCACGCGGGGCAGGTGGACAGGCGCAATCTGCTGCAGCACGCCGATGGCCGCCTGGGCGAACGCCACGGCAAGCGCGCCGCCCACCAGCGCCAACAGGACGCTTTCCGTCAGCAGCACGCGTGCGATGCGGCCGCGGCTTGCGCCGAGCGCGGCTCGCATGGCCAGTTCCTGCTGGCGTCCCTCGGCGCGGATCAGGAACAGGTTCGCGACGTTCCCGCACGCGATGAGCAGCACGACGCCTGCGGCGGCAAGGAGAATCCAGAGGATGTGCCCGACATCGCCGACCATGTGGTCGACCAGCGGACCCACGTAGGGTTGCATCTGCAACTTGTCGAACGACTCGGGGAGCAGCGGGATCATGCGCGCGACGTCGGCGTTGGCCTGGGGCAGCGTGACGCCGGGCTTCAATCGCGCCAGCACCTGGAAGTCGAACTCGATGAAGCCGGCTCTCGCGCGGTCCAGTTGCATCGGGAGCAGGAGCGCCGGCGTCTTCTCGCTGAGGAACCTGAAGGAGGCCGGCAGCACGCCGATGATCTCGGCGGGCACGCCGTCGATCGAAAGCGACTGCCCGATTGCGTGCTCGCCGCCGCCGAACCGGCGTTGCCAGTAGCCGTAGGACAGGACCGCTCGCAGCGGGGCGCCCGGCGTGTCGTCGGCGGCGTTGAAGACCCGGCCGAGAAGCGGTTGCACGCGCAGCAGCGGCAACGTGGCGTGGCTGACGGAGAGCACGTCCACGTGCTCCGGATCGCCGCGTCCCGTGAGTGACACCTCGTTCGACTCCCAGGCGCCAATCGCCTCGAACACCCGCTGGTTGTCGAGATACGTGAAGTAGGTGGCGGGTCCGTGATTCCGGCGTGCCGTCCGGCACGCGTGTGGAGCAGGCTCACCAGCCGCCCGGGCTCGTGGAAGGGGAGCGGCTTCAAGAGCACGCCGTAGACGACGCTGAAGATCGCGGTCGTCGCGCCGATGCCCAGGGCCAGAGTCAGGACCGTCGTCGCGGCAAAGCCCGGCTGCTTCGTGAACATGCGCCTGGCGTAGCGCAGGTCCTGCCACAGGTCGGCCAGCCACCGGCCGGCCGGCGCGCCGAGTGTGACGGGAGGCGGCGTGTGCGATTGCCGTAGCGGGGCCAGGTAGCGTGCGAGATGATTTTCACGGGCGAACTCCGTCAGCGTGACCTGCCCGGCGTCCTCGGGCGAGGTGCCGCCGGCGACCAGTTCGCGCCAGCGGTCCTCGAGATGCTGCGAAAGCTCGTCGACGATCTCGGCTTCGCGTGCGGGTGCGAGCCGCAGCGACGACAGTCGAGCCCGGATCTCGC
>CAVRDA010000022.1:0-140675 GCA_963719755.1 Vicinamibacteria bacterium
AGCGTGCCGGGTGTCTTGGACAAGTGTCTCGAGCGCAGGTAACCCTCGCTCCTCCCGCCAGCGTTCTCTCGTCGCCTCGATCCCGCCGAATTTCAGGACAGGCTGCCGTCGCGCGTCCGCCGGCGACAGTCCGGCGCGCTCGTACCCGGCGGTCTGGTGCGCCAGGTGGTCCTCGATCTCTGCCAGCAGGCGCTCGTCGGCGTCCTGCCTGGTCGCCCAGACGCCGAGTCGCCGGAAAAAGCGTTTTACGAGTCTCATTCCAGATCCTGCGCCTTCACGGCGAAGAATCGCCCGATGATCGCGGCGGTCTGCTCCCACCCGACGGTTTCGGCGCGCAACTGCTTGCGCCCGTCACGGGTCAACTGGTAGAAGCGCGCCTTCCGGTTGTTATCCGACGCTCCCCACTGGGACGCAATAGACCCTTCCTGCTCCAGCCTCAGCAGCACGGGATACAGCGTGCCCTGGTTGACCCTGAGCGCGTCGCCGCTGATCTGCTCGATGCGCCGTGCGATCCCATAGCCGTGCAGAGGGCCGAGCACTTCCAGCGTCTTGAGGACCATCAGCGCCAGTGTGCCCTGGAGCACATCGGTCTTGTCCTTCATCTCGTCGGCGCTCCATTCTCCATTGGGTTTCCAATAGGGAGCATGCCAGACGTCGTGTGGGAAAACAACAGGAATGTGGCGGGGCAGCGCCGGCTCAGGTGTCCCGATCGCGAAGGAACCACTACCTCAACGAGATGAACTGGCGGTCGGCGAAGCTGATCCTCAAGGCCTCATGACAATCGGACGCATCAGACGGGTGTCGGGTCGGTAGAATGACGCCTGTTCTCTTCTCACCTGCAGCAGTGCGTGCCCGCGCACGCATGAAAGGAGTCTGCCATGGCGACAGTGTCGAAGGTCTTGATATGGGAGGGAACCCTCGAACCGCTGGAGACGAGGTGGGCGACGTGGAACTACAACATCTACGGCCACGCCCTGTATTTCTACGCGGTGCCGAGCGTCGGTCAAAACAGCTTCCCGCAGGCGATCGAGATCCAGCAGGTGCGGATGGAGCACACCGAAGCGATCAAGTGGCGAGCGCGGATCAAGCTGCACAACCCGACGCCACCCAGGAACATTCCGCAGAAGGATGTCTTGTTCTACGAGATGTACCTGGTCGTCTTCTCATGAAAGGACGGAGTCGCCATGAAGATCTTTGCCAGCCATGATGACGCCGGAAACATCCGCGCGCTCGCCATTCCTGCCGACGAGCTCGACGGCGAGATGAGCATCGACCCGGCGCCTGGTGAACAGGTGAGCGAGCTCGACATCGAGTTCGTCGCCGGCGAGAAGCGGCACGAGTTCCTGAATGACCTCTTGCGCAACTATCGGGTCGAGCGATCGTCACCGAAGCCGAACTCGGCTCGACTGGTCAAGAAGGGCCACTGACGACGGGCGCCGGACATGGGGTCAGGTCCTGACCTGGCCCCACCTTGTGCCCCCTGGTGGGCTAGTCGGACCGCGCCTTCGCCGCGTAGAGACGATGGCCGACGGCGGGGCGGAAACCGAGCGTCTCCAGCAACGCCGCCGAGATCTCCGACGGGTGGACCTTCGGGAACCGGAACGCCCTCATGCCTTGCGCGCTGAGTCGCGAGAGCAATTGCTTCAGCCGTGCTCCATCGTCCTCGACGAACGTGCGGAGCGAAAGAATCTCCGTCGTCTGGCCCGGCTCGGACAAGTGCAGCACGTAGGCCTCGATACGCTCGTCAGAGGCGACGGCGAGGCCGGCAATGTCGTCCTTCCTGGCCGTGAGCGTCTCGACCGCACGCTTCCAGCAGACATGGCGGGTCAGCCTCTCCAAGCAGACCGTTGGCGGCGAGATCGTCGACCGTGACCGGGATCACGAACCGGCCCTCGTTGTCTGCGTCCCGCACGTCATTTCCCCGGCTGCAAGACGTAGTCTGTCAGGAGCGCTTCCTCGACGTATCCGCTCGCGCTGAACAGCTCGCAGGCTGGCGTGAACGCCTCAGGGACCTCGGCGACGATGCGTGGGGGGCCGAGAATCGCGAGCTTCGAGCCGAGCGAGGTGAGCAGATGACGGCCGTGCCCCTGCCGCCGATGATCGGGATGGACCGCGATCTTGTGGATGAGCGTACCGGACGGCCGCTTGGCGCCGATCAGGACGCCGATCGGGTCGGATCCCGAGAAGGCGACCATGCAGCTGCTGCACCAGACTTGAAGGTCGCGGATCGAGCGCTTGAACGCTTCCGGCGACATCGGCGGCTCGTCGGGAAAGTACGGCGCCCAGCAGCGATTCGTCGCGTCGACGAGAAGCCCGATGTCGTCGGTCCGACAGAAGCGGTAGGAACTCACGACGTCAACTCCCAAGAGCTCAACTCCCAACTCCCAGACAAGGTCGGAGCGACGCTCAGCACCCGACCCGTACTCCTTGGGAATTGGGAGTTGGGAATTGGGAGTTACCTGGATCTCACCTCGTTGAGATAGCCGCCTTCCGCCGGGTTCCGCAGACGCCGGCGTCGTCGGAGCCGCGGGCTTGGCGGCCGCCGGCTGAGGAGCGTTGTACGTGGCGATCATCTCGGCCATCATCTTCTTGCCGATCTCGATTCCCTCCTCGACGAGTGCAAGGTCGATCGTCGCCGCGGCGCGCTCCGACGCAAGCGCCTCGATCCGCTCCTGGGTCTTGCTCCGCATGAAACCGACTGGCACCCGGAAGACCCGCTGCACGGCGTCGTTCGTCCATTCGAACGTCGAGATCAACGGGTTCTTCCTCTCGTCCCGCGCGATGAGTTTGGCTTCGCCCGCTGCGCCGCTCGCCTCCGCTGCCGCTTCGGCGAGGCTGGCGCGCCTCACGTCGGGGGAGGGGGCTGCGATCTCGAGCGGCGCCCCCGTCTCCTCCTCGATCACCTGCCGGGCGAAGTCGAGCGTGATCGCGTCGAGCTTCATCATGCGCGCGCGCTTCTCGACGCGCGCCTTCACGCGACGGCGCTGATAGGCGTTCTTCATGGTCCAGAGGCCCTTCCTGGCTTCCTCCGACCATCGGAGCTTGCGCCCGTCGTAGGTGGTCTCCTCCTGGAGCCCTCCCTCCACCTCCGCGATCTTCTCGATCATCTCCTGCGAGATCACCTCGAAGTCCGTGGCGCCGCAGACGGTGCACTTGACGGCGCCGCTCTGCGTGGCCGCGACGCCGCAGGCCCGGCACATCGACACGGGGCCGGACTTCGCCCGCTCGAGTGCCACGGCCTCGGCCAGCGCCTTGGTCGCGGCCGACGCGCTCTTCGGCATGAAGCGATCCATGGCTTCGTCGATCACCGCGTTGGTGATCACCGAATGCCCCTTCTCGAGCGCCAGGCGAAGGACTCCGGTGCGGGCAATCCCCTTGACCTGCTCGGGCACGTGCGTCATGCGCTGCTCGGCCTCGGGCGTCCATCGGATGGTCTCTTCAGCGCGCACGTCGAGGCGTGGCACCTCGAGGCGCGTCGACAGGAGGACATCGCACTGCGCGGCGCGGAGCACGTTCTCCGCGTTGCTCCCCAGCCCGGTCTCGTCCTTCGGGCTGTGAACGCCGATCCGCCCCATGCACGATGAGCCAGGGACTGGTCTTGCGGGCGTGGTCGAGGATCTTCTGGAAGGGCTTGCCGTCAAGGAGTGTCTTCTTGATCTCGATGCCCGCCTCGCTCCCCATCCGCTCGCCCACCTCGAGATGCGACTGATAGATCTGCGCGAGCCCGGTGTCGATGATCTCCTCGTGGAGCTGATTCTGCTCCTCGAAGCGGAAGACCTTCGCCGCCTGCTCGGTGAGGACGTTGACGATGCCGTTGAAGACGGAGTAGTGCAGGTAGGGGTCGTAGACGGCGATCGCTTCGACCTTCTTGCCGAACGTGCGCGCCAGGTCGACGGCGGTCATCAACGCGCCGAACGACTGGGGGCTGCCGTCCATGCCGACCAGGATCGTGTCGCGCTCCGCCTCGCCCGGCTCCGGGACGTGCTTGACGACCCAGACATCGCGGTCGGACTGGCGGGCGACGCGTTCGCAGACCGAGCCGATCACGCTGTCTCTGGCGCGTCCGATTCCCAGGGCGCCGATCACCACAAGGTCGTGCTGCGAGCCGGCGAGATCCTTGAGGATCTCGATGTGATGTTTGCCGTCCATCATCCGCGGCTCGAACGCCAGCCCCGACTCCCCGCAGGTGCGCGACATGCCGTCGAGATAGCTGTCGGAGATGAGCTTGAGGCCCATCGTGATCAGGCTGTCGTGGATCTTCCGCTGGCGCTCCAGCTCCACTTCGTCGATGTACTCCTCTGGCAGCGTGTACTCCATCTGCCTGAAGCGATAGTCGTGGAGCTTGGCCGCGTAGACATGGCAGCCGACCAGTTTCGCCGAATACGCCTTGCCCAGCCCGACAGCGCAGGCCACGGCGCGGTTGGAGTGGTCCGAGTTATCGACGGGGACGTAGATGCTCTTGTACATGGATCCTCCGGATAGCCCAGGGCAGCTCACGCTTGGGTGGCTGTCGGTCCGCTCGGCTCGACGCCGAGCGTCCCAGGGGCGCGAGAACCGTAACGCCACCGCACCCAGCCGATCACGACCAGCTCGATGGCGAGAATGAACAGTGCCGTTTTCACCATCGGGCCCACGGCCGATGGGACAACTTCCGGCTCGACGTAAAGGGAGTACCAGATCGTGAGACCTCGCCGGTTGCCACGCTCGCGTGAGAACCCGTCCCAGACAGAGAAGGCGACCGGCAGGAACTGGCCGGGCACAAACGCGGCGCCCGATCCCGGGCGAAGGGGCCGCTTGAAGATGACCGACCATTCTCCCTGGTCGTAGCTGGCGACACCGGTGAGATCCCCCGTGTCGTTGGGCGCGATGTCCGCGCTTCCCCGGCCCGTGAACTGAAGCGGATCGGGGCGTGCCAGGTCGAAGAACCAGAGATCCACGGAGCTCTGCCCGTCGCCGAAGATGAAGTAGGGCTTGCGGGCGCCGGTCGGCGCCTCCGCCGGAATCTGCACTGACACGGCGTCGGAGAACTCCGATGGCTGGTCGGCTGGCTGCCGCGGGCTCCTCGGCAAACGGGTCCGCCCCGGCCTGCTCGGCGCCACCTGGCGTGGGCGGCTGCCCCTCCGGGGGCGTGGCGACTTCCGCGTCGCCAAAGACGCCCCCTGTCGACGCGGGTGCTCCGGGCGCGTGCTCCTCCTCCTCGGGCGGCACGGGAAGCGACGGCCCGTTGGTTCCCGTCTTCTGCGCGCTCATGTCGTGCCATCGAACGAGGAGGGCAATCGACTCGGCGTCGTAGATGGCCTGCACCGTCACGGAACTCGCGGGAGGGTGGAACGCGCGTCCCGGCTCCATGATCTGCCCGATGATCGGAAAGCGCGCGACACGGGCGGATTCGAAGCTTGCGGCGCCCTTCGTCAGATCGATTGGATCCTGGACGTGCCTGGCGACGACGAGGTTGGTGTAGCCCGGCCCGTCGCTGCCCGAAAGAGAGACGATGAAGTCTGTGATCGCCCATCGCTGCTCGGGCTGAAGGGCGTCGGAGAACGCCGGCATGGGCGTGCCGTTGAACCCCGTGCTCATCGTCCTGAAGATGTCCTCGCGCGACGAGCCTCCGCGGAAAGTCCAGCTCTGCGCGAGGTCTGCTGCGCGTATCGGATGGCCGGCGTCATCGGTCAGGGTCGGAGCGGAAGTGCCGTCGCCTCGACCGAGCGTGCCGTGGCACTTGACGCAGCCAGTGTCCACGTAGAGTTTCTTCCCGGCCTCGATCGACTCGTTCGTGGCGCTTGGCGCGCTTGGGAGCGGCACCGGCTGCGGAACACTCTCGGCGGCCGAGAAGTCGGGGGAGAACGTCTTGATGAAGTAGGCGAGGTCGGACACCTCCTGGTCGGCGAGCGTGGGCCAGGCAGGCATCGACGTGTACGGCATGCCGCGCCTGATGATGTTGACGAGGTCCTGATGGGTCGGGAGCGCTCCGTTGGGAGTCGTGCGGACCTTGAACTTGCCGGTCGTGAAGTCGCGCGGCCTGGGGTACAGGTGCGGGGTGGCGTAGCCTTCGCCGTCCCCCTTCTCGCCGTGGCACTGCGCGCAGTACTTGAAGTAGAGCTTCTTTCCCGACTCGCGCTGCGCCTCGGTCCCGACGTCGGGAGCCTGCGCGCGCACCAGCGGCATCGTCAGGCCACACAACGCGACCAGGACGGCGACCGACCCTTGTGCTATCAGGCGAGAGGTCATTTGTGCTCGACCTCCTCCTTGCCGCGAGGCTTCTGTCCGGTGAAATCGTACAGGAAGAGAATCGCCTCCCACATCTCGTCTTCCGTCAGAAACTTCTCCCACGCCGGCATGGCGGTGTCCCAGGGACCGCCTTCTTCCGGCAGCCCGGGTCCGCCCTTCGAACCCGCCAGAGCAGGAAGGTATCGCGAAGACCGGCGATGGTCCCCTTGTCGGCGAAGTTGGTCGGGATCGGGTCCAGCCCGTGCACGAACATGCCGTTGCCGGACAGGTCGTCGCCGTGGCAGAAGACGCAGTTCCGATAGTAGACCTTGCGCCCGTTCTCGACGTGCTTGCGGAACTCCTCCGGATTCGACCTCTCGAGAGCCAGGAAAGGGTTCTCGCCGGCATCGAGGTCGATCTTCTTGTCGTGCACCGTGATCTCCGACGGCGACGCGGGGTGAACCGTCCGGGCGTAGAACGGAGGCTCGAGCGGGGCGTTCATCTGGATGTAGACGTTCGCGGCCGCCAGCGCCGGGAGAGCCACTACCGTCGCGCCGAGGAGCGGGGTGTAGCGCTTCTCCGTCATGAGCCGGATGAGCGGACGGGACACTTCCTCGCGGCGCTCCTGGCTGGAGGACACGTACGCCAGGATCGCGATCGTGACGATTCCCATGTAGAGCGTGACGACCGACGAGGGAATCGGCGCGGTGAACCCGAATCGGATGAGGACGTAAATCCCCACCCACCAGGCGACCGCCCACGCCAGCAGCGTGGCCCGACGGAAGCGAAAGAGCCCGAACACGGCGGCCACGGCGAGGACGACCAGGATGTTCATCGTGAACCTCCGCCCGGCGCGGCAGCTGGGGCTGGAGCCGGCGCGGGAGCCGGTGCCCCGCCCGGGGCAGCCGAGCCGCTGTTATAGCGGTGAGTCGTCTTGAGCGTGACCGTGGGCGTGCCGCCAAGCGTCTGGAGAGCCGCGATCACGCAGAGGATCTCCTGATCGGTGAGGCCGATCGGAGGCTGATTGACCGGGGGCATCGCCGGCGGAAATCCCGGCACGACGAATGCCGTCGGTTCGTACATCGACTGCGCAAGGTACTCGACGTCGCTCAGGCCGGGCACGCGGCTCTTCGCCTGGGCGCCGATTCCCCCGAGGTCGGGGAAACGCAGCGCGCCGCTCTTGCCGACTGTGTGACAGGTCAGGCAGATTCCCTTGCCGTCCATGATCTCGCGGCCGACTTTGACCATGTCGGCCGTGGTCATGTCGCCGCCCAGAGCCGTTTCCTTCGGAGGCTGAACTTCCTTCTGCGGCACCAGCTGGCCGACGTAGGCATAGAACCCCGTCGTCGCGAGAACGAGAGCGCCGATTCGGACGATGTGAGGGACCCTCATGACGTCCGCCTCTGGAAATCGGGCCGGTCGTGCAGGCTCGTAATCCAGAACACAAATCCGATCAGCAGGAAGAACAAAAGCACGGTCACCGAGACGACCTGCGTCGCGAAGCCAAGGGTGGGCGTGAACGCGTCGGCGGACTGATCCCGAATGACGCCGTAGACGTGCCAGTGCTGGCGGAGCCCGGAGCGCACGTAGCCCATCAGCCCCATCAGCCAGGTGAAGGTGACCGCGATGAAGATCAGGACGTACTGCGAGATCGCCGGAATCCTGCCCCAGCGCACCTCGCCCGTCTTCTGCGCTCCGCGGAAGAGAAAGACGTCGATCGCGGTGATCGACACCATCGCGAACAGGACGGAGAGAACCTGCGGCACGGAGAGCCCGATGCGGACCGTCGCCTCGACGAAGTAGCCGTAGACGCCGAGGAAGATGACGAATATCGCGACGGCCGCGAAGATCGTCAACTGCGCGGCATGGCCCTTCTTTGCCCACGCCACCGTTGCGATCTTCCCGGTCCGCCGGTAGAGGAGGAAGCTCATGAAGGTCGTGAGGATCAGGATGTTCACGGCGGTGTTCTTCGCGGACATGACACCGAGGAACCCCAGAACCGGGTGAGACGATCCGCCCATCGCCCGCATCTCGGAGACGGTCGCGATGATCGATCGCGGCGTCGCCCAGACCATGAAGCAGAGGGCGATCCCGATGAGCAGGTATTTGATGACCTTCTGAACCGGTTGCTGGCCCTCGACCCGTCCCATCCCCAGCCAGAGGTAGTAGTTGGCGGCGAGGAAGAGGTTCCCGATCAGGACGGCCTGGATGATGAAGAGCCACGAGAAGGCCCCGCCCATCATGGTCAGCCCGAGTGTCTGCGAGTAGGCGTAAATCTCTTTCGCGAGCCAGTAGCCGGCAAAGGGCAGCGGGAGGAAGGCGATGATCGCGACGAAGTTGCCGATGTATCCCATCCAGTCGTAGTGCGCGCGCTCCTCGTCGGTTTTCGCCTGCAGGAACTTGAAGGCCGCGTAGGCGGCGGCGACCGATCCGCCGAACGCGACGTTCGCGATGACCCGATGGACGTTGATCGGCATCCAGGTGAAGTTGTAGACGGCGTCCCAGACTGAGAGGACCGCGCCGCTGCTCGACACTCCCTTCGGCGACATCATGAACGTGAGCCAGGCATTGGCGATGAACATGATCGCCGTGCCGACGATGTTGAGGCCGAGCCCCAGGCCGAGATGCACCAGGGGATGGAACTTCCCCCAGCCGTAGTAGTAGGCGTAGAGGAAGAAGGCCTCGAAGAAGAAGAGCAGCACGTACGGGAGAAAGGTCGGGGAGAACACGCTCATCAAGTAGTTCGTGAACTTCGGGTACAGGATGACGAGCATGAACGTCAGGAACGCGCCGAACGTCGCGGTGAGGGAGAAGGAGACCGACAGGAGCTTCGTGAACTCGTGCGCCAGCCGGTCGTATCGCAAGTCCCCGGTCTTGTAGCCGATCGCCTCGACGATGAACGCGAAGATCGGGATGGCCAGGACGAACGCCGCGAACAGCAGGTGAAGCTGCGCGACCATCCAGATGGCGACGCGGCTTCCGACGACGGGAAAGGTCCGGTACGCCGCCTCCTCGTAGGGTTTGTCCTGGGCCGACTTGGCGGCGGCGGACACCTCGTCGGCCAGTCCCGCGGCGCGGGGCGCCTGGTCGACGGTTGCCGACGACGCGCGGTACGGCGCCTTGTATTCGCGGCTCGCGAGGGTCGACGCGATCCACACGGCCCCGGCGAACATGACAATGCCGGCGACGGGACCGAGAAGCACCAGCGCTTTGCGTCTATTCACGCCGTTCATCGTGGCGCCTCTCTCAGTTAGTCCCTGCGGGCGTGCCCGCGGCGCGTGCCAGCCGCTTGCGCTCGAGCTCTCGCACGTAGGCGACGATCGCCCACCGATCCGCGGGAGGGATCGGCCAGCGGTAACCGGCCATCAACCCAGCCCCGTTCGTGATGACGTCGAAGATCTGCCCGTCCGGGTACTTCAGGATCTTCTCCTGGTGAAGCGACGCGGTGGGGACGTTGCCTCGCTGGAACAGGATGCCCTTGCCGTCGCCGCGAGCGTCGTGGCAGGGCTGGCAGTAGATCTCATACCGCTGGCGGCCGCGCTCGACAACCGCCTCGTCCACGGTCACGGGCGTCGTCGCGACGAACTGCCCGTCCGCTCCCTTGCCCGTGAAGAAAGCCGACGTCCTCGTTCAGCCCCCCGATCGGGACCGTTCCGGGAACGGGCTCGCGCATCGACGCGCCGTCGCGGAAGAAAGTGCTGGCCGTCTGAGGGCGGACCTTCGGCTGGTCGTCCATGCTCGGGTTGACGTGGATGGGAGGACGACTCGACGTGCAGCCGCGCGCGCAGCCGCCGAGAGCGACAACGAGGTGAGCGAGGGACGCTGAGCACGCGCCGCTGAGCCCGGCACGCAGCCGTGAGCGGCGCGGTCATGTCGGCTGGCCTCGCCGTAGCGTCCTTCCCGAGCGTGCCAGGCTCCCGCGTCGGTCCGGGCGCCCTCGAGGTCCGGGTTCGGGTTGCGCACCTTGGCCAGATAGGTCGTTCGAGGCTTGGTATTCAGCTCGTCGAGGAGCGCGTAATTACGGGGATCGGCCTTCGCCTTCGCGACCCGGCTCGACTGGTCCCGAAGATTTCCGAACTCTATCGCCGAAGCGGGGCAGGCCTGCTGGCAGGCGGTCTTGACGTCGCCGTCACGAAGCTCGCGCCCCGCGAGCTTCGCATCGATCTTCACCCGGTTGATTCTCTGCGTGCAGTAGGTGCATTTCTCCATCACCCCCCTCGCCCGAACCGTGACGTCCGGGTTCATCGCGAGCTTGAGGATGTCGGGCGTGTCCTTGGTGAAGTTGAAGAAATTGAAGTGGCGCACCTTGTACGGACAGTTGTTCGAGCAGTAGCGCGTCCCGATGCACCGGTTGTAGACCATCACGTTGAGGCCCTGGCTGTCGTGAACGGTCGCGGCCACGGGGCAGACCTGCTCGCAGGGCGCGTCCTCGCAGTGCATGCAGGGAACCGGCTGGAAGACCATCTCGGGGCTGCCGGACGGGATCACCGGAGAAGTACCGGTCGACGCGGATCCAGTGCATCTCGCGCCCTTTCGCGACCTGGGTCTTGCCGACGACGGGCACGTTGTTCTCGCTCTGGCACGCCGTCATGCAGGCGTTGCAGCCGATGCAGGCGTTCAAGTCGATCGTCATCCCCCACTGCGGCCCCTGATCGTAAGTGTGCTCCTTCCAGAGCGAGAAGTGATGCGGTTCCAGTTCGAAGACGCCGAGTGCGCCGGGGACCTTTCCGCCCTTCGGGGCGTGCTCGGCGATCACCCGCATGCGCGCTCCCGCCTTCCGCCGGCGGGGAGGTCGCCTCCGATCTGGAGTTCGGTGAGGGTCGACTCCCGGACGAGGGGGCGCCCCTCCATGCTGCCGTGGTCCTGGGTTGCCGAAAGCGGATAAGTGCGCGCCGAGCTTCGTGACCTTGGCCCCGCTGCCGAAGCCGGGCGCCCTGGAGCTTCGCATCGGGTACACGTCGAACCCAACGCCGGAGCCAATCCGGCCCGCGTGCGAACGGCCATAGCCGAGTGTCAAGGCGACCACGCCGTCCGCCATGCCGGGGAGGATCGAGACGGGAAGCTCGAGCGAGCGGCCCTCGTACTCGAGACCGATCCCATCTTCGCTCGCAAGACCGAGCGATTCGGCGGTCTTCGGGCTCACGAGCGCGGGGTTGTCCCAGGTGAGCTTGGTGATCGGATCGGGAAGCTCCTGCAGCCACCCGTCATTCGCGAAGCGCCCGTCGTGAAGCGAGGGAGACGGAAGGAACACGATCTCCAGATCGCTCGGAGATTGCGGCGCGGCTTGGCTCGCCGAAGCGCCTTCGGCGCGAAGGCGGCCGAGTTCCGCCAGCGGCTGCGCGGTGAGGTCGGGGACAACTTCTGGAAGCTCGCTGCCCGGAAGCAGCCCATCGTGCAGGACGCGGTTCCATTTCTTGTCGAACTCGTCGTCGCCCACGATCGGATTCCACGTCTCCCGCACGATGTCGTAGCCGGGACGATCCTGGCCGCTCGCCAGCAGCCCCAGCAGCTCAACGGCCGAACGTCCGCCGAACAGCGGGAGGATCAGGGGCTGCACGACGCTGAGTGGGCCTCCAGCCGCGCGTGCGTCGCCCCACGATTCGAGGTAGTGCGCACGCGGGATATGCCACTTCGCCTTCGAGGAGGTTTCATCGACGGTGTGCCCGAGCGCGATCGAGTTTGGGACCTTCGACATCGCCGAGGCGAAGTCGAGATCGGCCGGGGCATCGAACACCGGATTGCCGCCCAGGATGACGAGCGTCTGAACCGTGCCCCCCTTCATCGCGGCGACGAGCGAGGCCAACGACTCCACGCTCGGAAGCGCCGTGTCCTTTGTCTCGTAGTAGGTGACCGTCTGACCTGTGTTGCCGAGATACGTGTTCAGGGCGCAGACCGCGGCATGGACGGCCGCGGGCTGGCGTTCCCCGGCCACGATCAACCCCTTGCCGCGGTTCGCCAGCAGGTCCTTCGCCAGGGCGTCGATCCAGCGCGGGTCGACACCCGGCGCGCCGGCTCCCTCCATGGGTGCGGCGCCGGCGGCAGGTGGAGCGAGGCGCGCAGCAAGGGCCGCGAGGAAGGGCGCAATCGCACGGCTCTCGAGACGGAGCCGATGATCGGCCATCGCGCCCGTCAGCGAGTAGACGCCTTCAACCGCGTAGAGCCGGTTCATCCCGCCGCCTGAGGCTCCCGCCCGCCGTCCATCCGCGAATCCGCGCGCGTGACGGACCATCTCGGGGTCGGTGTGCAGCGGGTCGGCGTCGAGAGCGAGAATCACCGAGGCTCGATCGAGCCGGAGCACGAGATCGAGATCGCGCCCGGTCGCCAGCCGCAGGCCCGCGAGGCGGCTCTCGTCGCTGACGGCGTCGTAGGTCGCCCACTGCAGACGGGGGTAGCGGCCACGGAGCTCGGAGACCAGCCGCGCCAGCGTCGGTGAGGAGAAGGACTCGGAGAGGACCGCAAGGCCGGCGCCGCCATCCGCGGCATGAGCCTCGGACAGCTGCCCCCAGGCCGCCACGAAATCGTTCCAGGACTTCCGTTTCCCCTGCAGCACGACCGACTGCGAGCGGTCCGGATCGTAGAGGCCGAGCACCGACGCCTGGATGCGCGCGCTCGAGGCCCCGAGTGTCGAGGGGTGCGAGGGATTTCCCTCGATCTTCGTCGGCCGGCCCTCGTGGCTCTCGACAATCAAACCATAGGCGCTCCGATGGAATGGCATCGTCGTCGCGTAGTAGCGCGGGATGCCAGGGACGATTTCCTCGGGTGCGTTGACGTAGGGGACGATCTCTTCGACGGGGCGCCGGCACCCCGTGAGCCCCGCGAGCGACAGCGAGGCGCCCACGAGCATCATCATGTCGCGCCGGGTGATCCCTTCCGGAATCTCCGACGCGCCCTCCGGGAACTCGCGCTCGAGAGCGGAGCGGAATTCGGGGCGGTCCTCGATCTGCGCGAGGCTTCGCCAGTACGTCCGGCTCACCGGTGACACCCCGAGCAGTCAGTCGGCGGATTGACGGGGCGTTCGCCGAGCTGCGCTGCGAGCACCCGGACGTCGCGGGGAGGGGTCCACTTCATGTTGGTGACCTCCGAGATGGGCCGCCTGTAGGGAGCGGGGTTGCGGTGGCAGTCGAGGCACCAGCTCATGCTGAGAGGCGTCATCAGGGTCACCGTCTCCATCTCGTCGATGCGGCCGTGGCAGGTGACGCAGCCGATGCCCGCCGTCACGTGCGCGTTGTGGGCGAAATACGCGTAGTCGGGAAGCTTGTGGACGCGAATCCAGCGCATCGGCCGGCCGCTCTCGGCGCTCTCACGAATCGGAGCAAGCGTCTCGCTGTCCTTCTTCACGGTTTGATGGCAGTTCATACACGTCCGCGTCGGCGGCACGTTCGCGACCGGAGAGATCTCGACCGAGGCGTGACAGTAGCGGCAATCGAGACCAAGCTCGCCGACGTGGAGCTTGTGGCTGTACGGGACGGGCTGCACGGGACGGTAGCCCACGTCCGTGAACCAGGGAGAAAAGTAGTACCAGACGCCCGCGATCGCGAGCGTCGGACCGAGGGCGCCAGCAATGGCGGCCACGATCGGGAGCTTATTCCACCAGGGAGGGAAGATCTGGGCCAACGGCTAGGGCTCCGGGGCGCTGCTGAACAGTTGCCCCGGCCGCGAGTCCGCACTGGAACGGTGATGCCGCATCCGCGAGCCCCAAAAAAGAATTCGCCGAAGGGAATGCCCGAAATCCTGCCCGATTGAGGTCGCAATCTTACCCACGACTCGGGCGAGGGTCAAGCCGCGCCGAGGCAAGACTATTCACACAGAGACGATCGCGTTTGAAGCGGCAGGGTAGCGCGGCGGTGTCGGGGTCTCGGAATCAGTTCGGACGCGGCGACCAGCCTAGTCCACTCGGCGCACGGTGCCCCGTGCGCGGTGCACGGTGCGGTTGTAGTAGCTCACGACCGCGTGTGCCTCGCCGCTATCGAAGTCGTAGACATGCACGTTGGTCGTCCGGTCTGCCTCCTGCCACGTGATCATCAGCAGCTGTGGCTTGAGATGCGTGACCGGCACGCGGGACAGATCCGGAGCACCAGCGGACTTGCGAAGGATCGTCACCCTGGACTCTGAGTCCATCCGCACACGTATTGTTGTTCCAGCGAGGTCGATCTCGTACGTCCGGCCGGGCGTGGGATCGGGAATCGAGCCGTCGGTTGGCGCCGCCGGGTGTCGCTCCAGCGAGTGCCAGGCCCATCTGCCGAAGAACTCGATCGATTCCGCGCCGAAGGTGCCGAGGATGTCGGCAGCGGCCTCCTGCTGTTCGCGTTTCTTCGCGAGCACCATGATCACCCAGCGGCCCGCCCGCACGTCCTCGATGTAATGTCGCAGGTGCTGGTGCTCGTCGGCGAGCGACCGTGTCAGCGTCCGTTGAAACTGCGAGAGGAATCGATGCTCGACATCCGTGGGATCCGGGCGGTGGAGATCCTCCTCCCCGTGGAGGATGTCGACGTCCTGCCGGGCGAAGCCCACGTGCAGAAGGGCCTCGATGGCAGCCTGGGCGTGCTTCGGGTCGACGATGGAGCCCACCACGCGATTCGTGGGATACGCGATGTGGGCGTCGGGTGTGCGCACGTCGTTAGCCATGGCAGTGCGAAACGGCGCGCATGATACACGATTTGGCAGCGTGGCGCGAGGCCAGAAAAAAGAGGGTGGGGATTGACGAGACGGCGCTCAGCGTCAGCCAAGCATCCGTCAGTGAAACGGACGCACCTCGACCGACGCCCGACAGGCGACCGCTGCCTTGCGCCCCCACGCCAGCGCCTCGTCCAGGTCAGTGGCTTCCAGCACCCAAAAACCGCCAATGTGTTCCTTGGTCTCCGCGTACGGCCCGTCGGTGATGAGCACCTTACCTGCGGGCTGCAATCGCAGCGACCTCGCGCTGCTTTCCGGTTGCAGGCCGCCAACAAAAACCCTGACACCAGCAGCCTTCATCTCGTCGTTGAGCGCGTCTATTTCGCGGCCCATCGCTTCGTCCTCTGAGACGGCCGGGTCGTACTTCTCGGGACGGTAAATAGCCACCAAATACTGTGTCATGACTTCTCCTTCACTATATAGACGAACGGCCGGACCGGAATTCGACAAATCGTCCAAGAAAAAATTTCCGTCGCTGTGTTGAAGAAGTGCGGACGGATCGCACGCCATCGAGGGCCGAGGTTCCGACGACGCTGAGCCGTTGAGTCTGGACTGGTGAGCGCGTGTGCAGCCCGTCTCATAAAGGGTCAGTTTAGGGATCGACCTCGCGAGCGTCCTCGATGAGGCGCATGCGAGGAGACGACCGCCAACCCGAGCGTCTGCTACGCGCGCAATTGCTGCAGATCTTCTACTCGACTCGGAGTGAACGACTGTTGATGGGGCAGCTGGACTACCACCTGCTGTTTCGGTGGTTCGTTGGGATGAGATGGACGAGCCGATCTGGAATCCGACGGTGTTCACGAAATACCGCGACCGGGCTGATGTCGGACGAGCATTTCACGGTCGATGGCACGCTGATCGAGTCGTGGGCGAGCCAGAAGAGTGTTCAGCGGAAGGACGGCGCTGGTTGCCGGTCGCGGCGAGGTCCGCCTGGCCGCCGATGCCGTCGCGCTGACGGTGCTCAGGAGCGCGACGAGGCTGATGCCGAGCTTTCGGGCCCCTGATTGGAGGAGGGTAACACGCGCCCGGCGGCTTGACCCTCACCGTCGCTGGCGAGTAGAGTCGGCGCGTACCAGCCGCCGGAGGGCGCCGCATGAAAAAGAACCGCGGATACGTCGTGAGCGCGGTGATTGCCGGGTTGCTCATCCTCGCGCCGATCTACTTCGCAATCCTGCTCCTGCTCAAGGCGATGAAGTCGGTGGGCGCCATCGTCCGCCCGATCGCGATGCTCCTCCCGGAGTGGATGTTCGGCGAGCACCTGCTGGCGCTCCTGGTCGTGCTGGTCGCCTGCTTCGTCGTCGGAGTCCTCGTGAAAACGCCGGCCGGTCGCGCCGGCCGTGAGCAGCTCGAGAAAAACCTGTTCGCGAAGATTCCCGGCTACGCCCTCTTCCGGAGCATGACACAGCAGCTGGCCGGGTCGTCGCAGGAGAAGGTGTGGAAGCCGGCACTGGCCGAGATCGAGGACGCGCTCGTGCCCTCGTTCATCATCGAGGAGCTCGGTGACGGGCGCCTCACGGTGTTCGTGCCATCCATCCCGACGCCGCTTGCCGGCGCCGTCTACGTGTTGCCAAGGGAACGCGTGCATCCAGTGGACGTCCCGTTCACGCAGGCCCTTCAGACGGTGTCGCGGTGGGGCTCTGGCGCCGGGGCACTCGTCGCCGCGATGAAGCCTAAGGACTCCTGACGCTCGCGCGGCCGCGCGCGGCGACCGTCAACGCGTCATCGGAATCGTCCATTCAACCCACTCGGTTTCGGCGACACCTTGCGGCCGCAGGCTATCCGACGCACCGAGGTCGTTCCATGTCAGCCGCCCGTTCACGCCGTACGGCACGATGCGCACGCGGCCGGCCGACGGCTCGACCTTCACTTCGACGAAGCTCTGAAAAAACGGTGCGACGTTGTAGTCGAAGACCGCCGACAGCCACTCGGCCGAGAACGGCCAGGCGTTGAATTCAGTGGTCCACCACCATGCCGGTTTCTTCCACCACGGGGAGTTGGCTTCAATCTTCATCGCGACGGCCTGCCGATTGGGATAGTGCGCCCAGTCGGCCGTCGGCACTGCGGCGGGCCAGCTCAACGCCGTGCCGAAGCTGAGGTACGCGCCGCCGCCGCCGTTGACAAAGTGGTGCACTGCACCGGCGCTGCGCCGTTCGGCGTAGTACTCGAGGTCGTGCGTGTCCCCGCCCATGACAATCGTGACGCCTCGGTCGAGCAGCGTGCGCTTCAACCGAACGAACTCGTCGTCGCCGAGTGTGACGTCGTGGCCTCCCGCAAAGAATGGATGGCCCACCACCGCCATGATCGTCTTGCCGGCGGCGCGGGCGAGCGCGCCGTCGAGCCAGCGTTCCTGCTCCTCGTCGATCATTCTCATCACGCCGGTGTCGATCGCGAGGAGGGCGAAGTCGGCGGTCTGCACCTCGAAGAACGGCGCGCGCTGGAAGCCGGTCGGAACGCGGTATTGTCTGCGCAGCAGGGCCGCGGCCTCGATGAGCCGCTCGATCCGTCCATCGGTCGTGCTGGTCAGACGGAGGTCGGACTCCACGCGGGCCCGTATGCTGGCACGTGCGGCGTCGGCCTGGAAAAACGTCGCGCCGAAACCTTCGAGCGCGTCGTACCAGTCGTGATTGCCGGGTATCGCATAGACCGGCCGTGTCACGCCCTTGAACGGCAGCCAGAACTTCGCTTCGTAATCACGCATCGCGCCGGACGGGTACACGACGTCGGACGACACCACCACGAAGCGGACATCGGGGCTGTTGGCCACGGTCAGCAGCTGGTCGCGCAACACATGTTGAGAGGCGTCGCCTTCGCCCGTGTCGCCGATGACGACGAACGAGAAATCGCCGGAGCCGATGCCCGGGTCAACGGCAAAGCTCGTGGGGCCGGCGACGCCGCCCTCCGACGCCAGCACCGCGCGGACCATCGAGGCGCGCCAGGTGTCGGTCCGCGACTCGGCCCACGAGTTCCACATGCCGGCCGCCCAGTTCTCGGTGTCGAAATACCAGCTCATGCCCCAGACCGGAACGGTGGCGGCGATTATCGCGGCAAACGGCAGCCCGCGCTGCAGGCCGCTCGCGAGCGCGGCGGGCACCGAGTAGCGCAGCTCGCGCATCCGGATGGCCATGGTCAGCCGCCAGCGGAGCCACCGCACGATGACGCGATCGATCCAGGAGCGGCTGGCGTCGTCGCGATCGAGCTGCCGGCGCCACGCCCTCCGCTCGATCCATCGCGTCGGCCCCCGCCACAAGAGGTACATCGGGTTGATCACGAGCAGCGTGAACAGCACGGCGATGAGCATGTCGCCGGCAACGGCCACAGCGGGGGCGACCATCGAAAGCAGCGTAAGGTCGGCGCTCATGCGCCCCAGGTGGATCGCGAAGAGCGTGGCGATGAACGAGAGCATCCAGCCACGATCGATGGGCGCGCGTGTCCGTTCGGCGGCTTCGACTTCGGCGGCCATCGCCGCGGCGCCCGGATAGTCGGTCAGCCCAAGCTCGCTGATCACGGTCTGGTCGGCTTCGGCGCTGGTGTACACCGGCGCGACGATGATGTTCCACGCGATGCCGAAGATCCGGAGCGCGCCGGCCAGCGCGACGACCACTGTCGAGAGCCAGCCTGGCGCCAGCAGAATCAGCAGCACGACGGCGAGGTTGGCGAGCGCCGCCAGCCCGGTAACCGAGCGCTGCTTCCGCTCGTCGCTGCGCAAGAGATCGATCGCGTAGCGGACGGCGTCGACTCCAAACCAGCCCGCGATTACCAGCCGCAGCGCCTGACCTGCCAGCAGCGGGGCGTTGATCAGGAAAAGCGCGATCGCCATGCTGATGACCGCGCTGACCGTCGCCTCCCGCCGGGCCGCGGCTGTCGATCGCCGGAGCGAATGAAGCGCCTCGATGATGGCGGCCAGGGCGAGCAGCGCACCGATCCGCGATGCCGGATACTCGGAGTCGCCGAGCGGGGTGGTCAGCGCCAGCACTCCAAGTGCCAGGGTGACGGCGGCGAGGCCGCTGATGCGGCGTCGGGGGCGGGACACGGCCGAGGGCATGGCTGACAAGGATACGGCAAGCTGTCGATCCCGCCGGCTGCCGTTCGACGTATCAGCGAGGGAGCGATCCGATGAAAGGAAAGCCGACAACCATCGACGACTATCTGGCCCGCGTGAGCCCGGAACAGCGCGTGGCGCTCGAAGAGCTGCGCAAGATCATCAGGGCCACGGCGCCGAAGGCCGAGGAATGCATCAGCTATCAGGTGCCGGCGTTCCGCCTGAATGGCGTGCTGGTTGGCTTTGGCGCGAGGCCGAAGTACTGCGCGTTCTTCCCGATGAGCGGCACGACTGTCGCGGCATTCAAGGCCGAGCTCGAGGGCTTCGAGACGAGCAAGGGGATGATCCGCTTCCAGCCGGACCATCCGATTCCGGCCGCGCTCGTCCGGAAGATCGTGCGCGTGAGAATGGCCGAGAACGCCGGCTGACCGCGTGCTGCAGCGCCAAGCGCTGGCTAGGACACGCGCCGGATGTGCTGGTCGGCCACCAGGATCTGCCCGATCGCTCGAGTGGCGTCGAAGTACACCTGCCAGTAGTGGGATTGGTGGCAGTAGGGCCGGACGGCGAGCACCGAGCCCGTGGCGTTGAACGTCAGGATCTCCACGTTCGGAGCCGGGGAGTTCAACACGTGCGGGATGGCCAGCAGCGCCTGCCGAAGCCGCGCCATCGTGTGTTCGAGATCGAACCCTGACGGCACCGTCGTGGTGAGATCCACGCGCCTGAACGAGTTGGCGCTGAAGTTCTGGACGTTGTCGGCGAACAGCTTGTTGTTGCCGACGAAGGTCAGGACGTGATCGGGCGTGTCGATCGCCGTGACGAACAGCCCGATCTCGCGGACGGTCCCCGTGAGCCCGGCAGCGGCGATCTCGTCGCCGACCTTGAACGGACGGAACGTCAGGAGAAAGAGCCCGGCGGCGAAGTTGCTGAGCAGCCCGGACCACGCCGCGCCGATGGCGATACCGGCCGCGGCCAGCAGCGCCGCAAACGACGTCGTCTCGACGCCGAGCACGCCGAGCACGGCGATAAGCACCAGCAACTGCAGGACGACGTTGGTGCCGGTGTCGAGGTAGCGGCTGAGCGTGACGTCGAACTGCCGGATCCGCATGGTCCGCGTCAGCCCAGCCCGCAGCAGGCGGATCGCCCAGTGTCCGACCAGCCAGATGCACACCGCCCCCGCGATGCGCCAGCCCATAGGGATGAGGTAGAGGCGCGCGAGGCTTTCCAACTGAGTCGTGAAATCGGAAGGCATCCTTTACGCGGCCAGCACAGGCAATGCCAAGCGTCGCGGTGCCAGGGACGCGCGATTTCCATCGGGCATCGTCCCCTAAAGTGTGGAAATTACCGGCGCCCGGACCCTCATACACGCTCGCGGTTCACACCTCGGTTCTCCGTGAGCCGAACGCGGCGCGGTTGACGCATTGCCATCAGCGGACGCCGGGTTGTCACAGTCCGCGGATGGGAGATCGCCGTGGGCCGCTGCCTCTCACGATATGTCGCGGGTTTGCTGCTGATGGTTGTCGCCGCCTCGTGCGGCGTCGTCGGCCCCTCGTGCACCGATGAGTCGGGCCCCGTGCTGAGTGCCTCGGGCCGACTGGGCGCCGGCGCGACGGCGACTTACGAGGTGACCTCGCCGAAGCACTCGAACCTGGTGATGCGGCTCACGTGGCCCGATGCGGCTGCGACGCTCGGCCTGCGAGCGACGATTACCAACTGCGGCGGCCACGTCGGCTGCGGCATGAACACGTTCGAGCCGGCGCCAGGTCCCGGCGGACCGTCGCCGTCCCGGCCCTGGCCTGCAGGCGTTCGAGAGATGGTTGTCGACGGCTGGGCGGGGAAGGCCTACCGCGTCGAGGTCGTCGGCGACGGCGTGCGCGAAGGCGACTTCGCGCTGGCGGTCACCTACGAGATCGCCTGTGAGAGCTAATCCCGTCGTTCAAGTGTGTTGGGTATGTAGCGCAGGCCTTCAGGCCTGCCCGCGCCGTCTGGCAGGGCTGAAGCCCTGCGCGACATGTGACGGGCATCGTCGCCGCGCGGGTCTCGTCAGCCGGAATGTCCGGCGGCGCGCAGCCGCGAGCCATGCGCGTAGACGTTGAAGCGGCCCTCGCGCAGGAAACCGAGCAGCGTCACGCCAGCTTTCCGTGCGAGATCAACGGCGAGGCTCGACGGCGCGGAGACGGCCGCCACGAACGGGATGCGTCCGATCCAGGCCTTCTGCACGATCTCGAACGACGAGCGGCCGCTGACCAGCAGCAGCGAGTGCCTCAGCGGCAGCCGATCCTCGTCGAGCATGCGGCCCAGCAGCTTGTCAACGGCGTTGTGACGCCCGACATCCTCGGCGCTGGCGTCCAGCCGCCCGTCGAGATCGAACAGGCCCGCCGCGTGCAGCCCGCCTGTTCGCGCGAAGGCGGACTGCGCGGCCAGCAGCATCTCGGGGAATCGCGCGACGAGTGCCGCGTCCACTGCCCACTCGATCGGACAGGGCGGCGCGTCGAACTTCAGCGACTCGAGGCTGCGGCGGCCGCAGAGGCCGCACGACGAGTTGAGCGATACCTGCCTTCGGCCCGCCAGCGCTTCGGCCACGGCATCTCCTGATTCGCGGCTGAAGACGACGTTGGCGATGCCCGCGTCGTCGTCGAGATCGACGCGCGTCACCTGGGATCGGCGCTGCAGAACCCCCTCCGTGAGCAGAAAGCCGAGGACGAGCAGACGGTCGGCTCCCGGCGTGCGCATGATCACGGCGAACGGCGCGCCGTTCAGGCGCACTTCGAGGGGGCGCTCGACGGCGACGTGATCGATCTCGGGCGTCGCGCGTCCGTCGCGAAGCACGTCGACCTGCCGGACGGCGCCAGCGTCGAGGTCGATTGGGTTGGAGGGGCCGGGCATGGTCGTGACTCGTATGATATCGCGGCGCTACAGCACCAGCCGCATCTGCTCGAGCCGCTTCTTGTGATTCGGCGACAGCGCGTAGAGCGCACGGATGCAGGGCGAGAAGTAGTTGAACGGCGACGCGCCGTCTTCGTAAGCCTTCTCCTGGTACTGCAGCGCGCGCTCGCGTTCGCCGAGCCCGGCGTAGATGTAGACGTAGCTCTGCGGCGGCACGTAGGTGTCGGGCGACTGCCGGCCGAGCTCTTCGATGAGCGCCAGGGCTTCGGTCCGCATGCCGAACTCACCATAACAGCGGCCCAGGATGCCGAGATAAAACGGCGCGCGATGGCTCAGCGACGTGGCCCGCTCGAGATCAGCGACCGCCGCCTCGCGGTTCGACGCGGCCAGGTGGCACAGCCCGCGCACGTGGATCGCGAAGACGTAGTCCGAATCGCCGCGCAGACACTCGGCGCAGAGCGCGATGGCCTCCTCATACTGCCCGCCGACGTACATCGTCTGAGCGCGGGCGGCGGCGACCAGCCGCGACGACGGAGCGAGCTGATGGCCGCGCTCGGCTTCGAGGAACGCGGCGTCGCTGCGCGAGAGCAGCATCAGCAGCCACGAGTAGTGGACGTGCGCGAGCGGACTCGAGTCGTCGAGCGCCAGCCCCCGCCGGAACGCCTCTTCGGCGCCGTCCCAGTCCCAGTCGCCGCCGAACTTCGCGAGCGCGATCTCGGTGTGTGCCGCCCCGAGCGTTGGATCGATGGCGAGCGCGCGCTCGGCCGCGCGGGCGGCGACGGCAAAGGCCAGCGCCGGCTTCACGAGCGCGTAGAAGCCCAGGAAGTTGTAGGCACTGGCCAGCGCGACGTGCGCGAGCGCGAACTGGGGATCGCGATCGATGGCGTGCTGGAAGTGCTCGATCGCGTGGCGCCAGCCGCCGCCGAAGCACGAACGCCAATGATGCTGGCCGCGCTTGAATGCGTGGAATGCCTCGGAGTCCTGTGAGTCGCGCACGCGCGGCGCGCGCGACAGCCCGGCGACGATGTCGTCGCAGATGGCGTCCGCGATCTCGTCCTGCGCGGCAAGCGGCATTTCAAACGCGCGTTCGACGACCAGCGAGGGTAGTGCCGCCCGTTCCCGCGCCGCCTCGATCAACGTCGCGGTGACCCTGACGCGGCCGTCCTCGGCCTGGATGCTGCCTTCGATCACCAGTCGCGCGCCCAGCCGCTGGCCGATCTCGCGAATCGGCTGCCCGCTCATCGCGCGGACCGACGTGCGCGGCGCCACCGTGACGCCGGGAACCCGGCTCAACCGGCTCGCCAGGTCCACCGCGAGGCCGTCGCTGAGCGCCTGTGCCTGCGGGTCGGCGCGGCCGATGACGTCGAACGGCAGCACGGCAATCGTGGAGGGTCCAGCCTCGATGGTCGGCGCGGTGGCCGGAGCGATCTGGTCGCGAAGCGCGTCGAGGTCGGCCGCGAGCGCGCGTGCCGACTGGTAGCGATCCTCGGGGCGTTTGGCCAGCAGCACGTCCACGATCCGTGACAACTGCGTTGGCAGGTGCGGCGCCAACTGATCGAGCGGCACGTGCGGCTCTGTCTGAATCGCCGTGATCAGCGCGCTCCGCGGCTGGATGTCGAACGGCCGCGCGCCGGTGGCCGCCTGGTAGAGCACGGCGCCGAGCGCGAAGAGATCACACCGCGAATCCACCGGCTCACCCGCCAGCTGCTCGGGCGACATGTAGTAGATCGTCCCGGCGATCGCGCCGCTGAGTGTCAGATCGTCCGTCGTCTGGCCGTCGCCGCCGGCAGTGGGGAAATGCTTGGCGAGCCCGAAATCGAGCAGCTTCACCAGCCCGCCGGAGGTCAGGAAGATGTTGCCTGGGGTGATGTCCCGATGGATGATGCCGCTATCGTGCGCCGCCCCCAGTGCATCAGCCACCTGCCGCCCGATATCGACGACGGCGCCGAGCGCGAGTGGCCCGCCCAGCAGGCGCGCCTTGAGGCTCGAGCCCTCGAGCAGTTCCATGGCGATGAACGCCGGGGACTCGTCGTCGCTGACGTCGAGTATCGTGCAGATGTTCGGGTGGTTCAGCGACGAGGCGAGCCGCGCCTCGCGCTTGAAGCGCCTGACCGCATCGCGGTCGCGCGACAGGTCGTCCTTGATGACCTTGACTGCAACCGATCGCGGCAGCCTCGTGTCCTGTGCCTCGTAAACGACGCCCATGCCGCCGGCGCCCAGCGTGCGGATGACGTAGAAGTGAGACAGTTGCCGGCCGATCACGAAGCGCCCACGGTTCCGCCCACATTGTCACCTGACTGTGGCCCAGGACCGGCTGGAAACAGTCGCCCGCTGAAAAAGGCATGAAGAAGCCGCCCGCCGTGACGTCAAGGCCCTCCGCCGCATCCGAGCCGGCAACGCCGGACGTGGCACCGGAGGATGCCGCATCCGATTCGACCCTGCATGTTCTCGCGCGTGCCCAGGGCGGCGACCAGCAGGCTGCGACCATCCTGATCGAGCGCGCGTTGCCCTCGATCCGCCGGTGGGCACGGGGGCGCCTGCCGCACTACGCGCGACACGAGGCAGACACCGAAGACGTCGTGCAGGACGTGTTCGTGCGGATGCTCAGGCGCGTCAGGCAGTTTCAACACCGTACCGTTGGCGGCCTGCAGGCCTATCTTCGGCAGTCCGTGCTCAACCGCATCCGCGATCACATCCGCAGTGTCGGCCGGCACGGCATCAGGACCGAAGTCGACGACCAGCCGATTGCGGACTGGAACCCGTCGCCGCTCGAACGAGCGATCATGCGCCAGCAACTCGATCGGTTCCTCGAAGCGCTGAGCCGGTTGCGCCCGGTCGACCGGCAGGTGGTCGTGTGGCGCCTCGAACTGGGCTACACGACCGATGAGATCGCCCACAAGCTCGGCAAGTCCAACGCCGCGGCGGGCATGACGGTGTCCCGTGCGATGGCGCGGTTGGCGAAACAGCTGAACATCGACGACGGCGCGCCGTAGCGTTGAGGATTAGGGCGCCTGGCGTTTACCTCTATGCGGGTGAGTCCGCGGGGGTGCCGCCATGTTTCGCTGTTTGCCACACGGGGTCTGCGTAGTTCTGCTGGCTGCCGCTGTGGCCGGTTGCGATTCGTCGCGTACGCCGCCCGTCGGGCCGTCGCCAATGCCGGAGGCCGGCGCGCCCGCTCCGGCGCCGCCGCCAGCTCCGTCGACCGGCGTCAGCGTCGCCGGCCAGGTGACCGACGCCGCATGGCGGCCGCTGCCGGGCGCGCGCATCGAAGTGGTGAATGGACCGGATGCCGGGAGGTTCGTCGTCACGGACGGCAGCGGCGAGTACAGCTTGAGCGGGCGATTCGACGAGAGCACGCAGTTTCGCGCGTCGAGGAGTGGTCATTCCGATGTCACCTTGCCGCTACCGGCCCGATGCGACCGCTGCAACCCGCAATGGTGGATTTACTTCTCGCTCGAGAGCCAGGCGCCGCACGCCGACCTGACGGGACGCTACCAGCTCACCTTCACCGCGGCCGACCACTGCACCGTGCTACCTGATGAACTGCGTACCCGCACCTACGAGGCGACGTTGACGCCGTACAAGACCGTGTACACCCCCGGGGACTCGCACTACACGGTTACCGTGTCGGCACCCGCCCTCGCCGGAGTCAACAACTTCGTGATCGGCGTCGCCGGGGACTATCTCTCATTCACCCTCGGCGACCTGCACGGCTCGGCGGGTCTTGCCGAGCAGCTCGGGACGACGACCTACCTGGGCATCGGCGGTGAAGCGAAGGCATCCGTGGCGACCTCGGAGGTGTCGACCATCTCCGCGCCTCTCGATGGCTTCGTCGACGTCTGTGAGCTCAACGCGCCGCCGTCGGACTATATGAGCTGTCAGTGGCAGTCCACGGCCCTGAAGGGCCGCTGCGAGGGACGGCACCGGATTACTCTCACGCGCCGCTGACACGGGCAGCCGCGTGATCCGGCGCCGCCGCCGGCCGTATGATCCGGAGAGCCCATGGCCCTCTTCGGACTCGGCGCGCAGAAGCCGCATCACTACGTGGAGATGCTCAAGGTCGGCTGGGAGAACCGCGACCAGCTGCCCTTCGCCTGGCGGATCCTGAGCCAGGGTGTCTGCGATGGCTGTGCGCTGGGGACCTCCGGTCTGAAGGACTGGACGCTTCCGGGCACGCATCTCTGCATGGTGCGCCTCGAGCTCATGCGGCTGAACACCGCTCCGGCACTGCAGACCGGCGCGCTCGCCGACGCAGCGGCGCTGGCAACCCGCTCGTCGCGGGACCTGCGAGCGCTGGGACGGTTGCCCGAGCCCATGCTCCGGCAGCCAGGCGACGCCGGGTTCCGTGTCATCGCCTGGGACGAGGCGCTCGACCGCATCAGCCGCGAAGCCCGCACCAACGACCCCGGACGCCTGGCGTTCTACCTCACCTCCCGCGGCACCACCAACGAGGTCTACTACGCCGCGCAGAAGGCCGCGCGGTTTCTCGGCACCAACCACGTCGACAACTCCGCCAGGCTGTGCCACGCAGCGTCCACCGTCGCGATGAAGGGGACGCTCGGCCACGCCGCGTCCACCTGCAGCTACCGCGACTGGCTCGACGCCGACCTCATCGTGCTCTTCGGCTCGAACGCCGCCAACAACCAGCCGGTCACCACGAAGTACCTGCACTACGCGAAGAAGAACGGCGCCGAGATCGCCGTCGTGAACCCGTACCGCGAGCCCGGGCTCGAGCGCTACTGGATTCCGTCCATCGCCGAAAGCGCGCTGCGAGGGACGGCGCTGGCCGACCATTGGTTCGACGTCCACACTGGCGGCGACCTTGCGATGCTCCTCGGCGTGCTGCTCGCGCTCCGCGACCGCGGCGGCATCGATGCCGCCTTCGTCCGCGATCACACGGCGGGCATTGACGAGGCGCTCCGGCAGGCGGAGGTGGGTGGGTGGGAACGCATCGTGCGAGAGAGCGGCATGGCGCGCGAGCGCATCGAACAGCTCGCGGACCTGCTCATCGCCAGGCCGAAGGCCATCTTCGTCTGGTCCATGGGGCTGACGCAGCACGCGCACGGCGTCGACACCGTGAAGGCACTGGTCAACGTCGGCCTCGCGCGCGGGCTTCCCGGACGGCCCGGCAGCGGCCTGGTGCCGATTCGCGGGCACTCGGGCGTCCAGGGCGGCGCCGAGGTGGGCTGCCAGCCTCGCGCCGATCGCGCGACCGCGGCGCACTGGGAAGAGCAGTGGGGCTTTCCCGTGCCGGAGGCCGCCGGGTGGACGGCGACCGAGATGATCGCGCAATCGGCCGCCGGCGCTGTCAATCTCTTCTGGATCGTCGGCGGCAACTTCCTCGAGACGCTGGGCGATGAAGGGCGCTCCCGCGCCGCGCTCCGTCGTCCGCGGCTCCGTGTCCACCAGGACATCGTGGTGTCGTCGTCGATGCTGGCCGAGTGCGACGGCGACGTGCTGCTGCTGCCGGCAACGACGAGGTATGAATCGCCGGGCGGCGGCACGGAGACGTCGACCGAACGCCGGATCATCTTCTCGCCGGAGATTGCCGGGCGGCGGATCGGATCGGCCAGGCCGGAGTGGTGGGTGTTGCGCGAAGTCATGGCGCGCGCGTGGCCGGAACGGGCATCACTGGTTGGCCTGGAGGATGCGGCCGCGATTCGCCGCGAGATCGCGCGAGCGATTCCGCTGTATTCCGGTATCGAACGGCTCCAGGCGAAAGGCGATCAGGTGCAGTGGGGCGGGCCGGCGCTCTTTGCCGACGGCACCTTCGCGACGCCCGACGGCCGGGCCCGGTTTGCCGCAGTCGTCGCTGCCGGGCCGCGAGCGCGAGGACGGCCGGTACACCGTCTCGACCCGCCGCGGCAAGCAATTCAACTCGATGGTGCAGCGCGAGGTGGACCCGCTCACCGGCGCCGCGAGGGACGAGATCCTCATCAGCCGGGAGGATCTCGAAAGGAGTCGCCTGGCAAGCGGCGCGCCGGTGATCCTGCGCTCCGCCCGCGGCGCCCTGCGCGGCCGGCTGCGGGAAGCTCGCATCAAACCGGGCAATCTCGAGGTGCACTGGCCCGAGGGGAACGTCCTGCTCGAAGGCGACCTCGTCGACCCGGATTCGCGCGAGCCGGACTACAACGCCTCGGTGACGATCGAGCCCGCGCCGTGAACGGCCCCGCCTAACCAATCGTCAGGTAGACGCCGAGCGCAATCAGCACGACGAGGACGAGCAGCAGCAGTTGCTCGAGTTGATTCGACGTGCTTGGGGACTGCGCCATGCCCCCAGACTCTGCTGTATCGAGGAGATCCGCGTCAAGGTCAGCCATGTACCGCACGCCCGCGGCAAGCCCGGGCGTCCGATAGCTGCGACCGCGGCCTATGACGCAGAAGGTGGAGTGTGGCCCCGCGGCGTCAGCGCGCGAGCGCTGGCAGGCTGGCCGCCGCAATCGCCTGTCCGTGTCGCTTGTCCTGTTCGTCGGGCACGTGAAACGCGATGGTGCCGGCCAGTTCCGGGAACTCGATCGCCAGCACCTCGCGCGCGCCGTTGACGATGTCGTCGCCGCCGGGCCCGGACGTGACGCGTCCGAGGACAAGCACGTGGCGAAGATCGTAAAAGGCGGCGAAATGCGCGACGCCATAGCCGAGATACGTCCCGATGGTCTGGTAGATCGCCTTGGCGCGCTCGTCGCCGGCGGCCATCCGCTCCTGCACCAGCTTCAACCGCTCCGGCAGCCCCATGCCGTCGGGCGACGCGATCCCCGCCGCGGGCATGAGACGGCCCACTGCCTGCTGCGAGAAGTACTGCGAGCCGACGCCGTAGTCGAGCGACCACTCGTCGACTGGCGCGGAGGGGTTGTAGTCAATGGGCACGAAGGCCAGCTCGTTCAGCCACGAGGTGATGTTGCCGTCCGGCGTGACGTAACCGGCGGCGGTGCTGGTGCCGAGCGCGATACCGAGAATGGCGTTCTCGCCGAGCGACATCGACCCGGCGAGCGCCGTGACCTCGCCGTCGTTGACGACCTCGAACGGCACGTCGTGCCAGGCTCGCCTCACGTCGAGGAACAGATCGCTCACGCGTGCCTGGAAGAGATCGCGGGGCACGCCGCGGAACAGCGAGCCGGCCTTGACGCGGTTGTTGACGTACACCCCCGCGGCGCTGCCGCCGATGGCGTCGACGCGCGGCAGGTGCGCAGCCGCCTTCCGCAGCGAGTCCATGATGCCGTCGAAGTGATAGGCAGGGTCCGGCTTGTGATACGGGTCCCACACCGTCTCTTCGCTGAAGGTGACGCGGCCGTCGACCACCGCCGCCACCTTCCGGTCGCTGCCGCCGAGATCGAAGCCGATGCGGCAGCCGTCGAGGTGCCGGCCGAGCGGCCGCGTCTCGGCGCGCTCGGCGGGCAGCTCGCGCGTGTGCACGACCTCGAGCGGGTGATCGAACATCTGCTCGCCGACCAGCGTCGCGTCGAAGCGCCCGGTCTCGGTGTCGCGATAGTGCGCCGCGAGCCGCGCGACTATCGCCGGCGGGCCGTCGACGTGGATCCGCCAGCCGCCGCGCGACCACAGCAGGAACTTCACCAGGCGCTCGACAAATGGCGCGTTCGCCGCCGCCTGCGCGTGGCTCTCGGGCAGGACGGCCATCTCGTGGCGAAATACCGATCCGTCCGCCTGCTCGATGGCGATGCGCACCGGGACGGCGCCTGGCGTCGTTCGCACCAGCCGATCGAAGGCGCGCACGGCAAGCACCGCCGGGCGGAATGCAGGATCGAGCCGCGGCGCCAGTCGCGGCTCGGGCAGTGGAAAACCGTGAAGGCTGTTCATGACGTCGGCGACCTCAACGTGCCTGGTAGTACTGCTTGTACATTCCGCGCCTGAACAGCCACCCGCCGACCGGTCCCAGCCACTTCAGGACGTAGTACATGTGCCGCAGGTCGATCATCTCGATCAGGTTGCCGTCGAGGTCCTTCGCGAAGAAGAACCAGTGGCCGCGCGGCGACTGCTCCGGCTTGCTGAGGCACTCCACGCCCTTGCTCACCAGATAGTCGTACCACTTCTGCGTGTTCCGCACGTTGAAGCTGAAGTGCGTCAACCCGACGCGGTTCCACGGGATGGCCGAGGCAGCCAGCTGCGGCTGGAACTCGAAGATCTCGAGAATCCCGCCGCCCGGGACGCGAATCCACCCGATCTTGCACCGCGGCTCGTCGCCGTCGACGCCGAAGAAACTGCGCACGCGCGCCGGCGGCGTGTCGGAGACGCCGACCAGCGGGCAGCCGAAGACGTCCCAGTAGAACTGCACGAAGCGGTTGAAGTCGGCGACGGTGATGCCGACGTGACTGAACGACTGCGCTCTCATGGAATCTCCGGTCTACCTCAGATGCCCGGCGCGGATGTGCTCGGCGACGCGCAGCGCCTGGGCCGCGATCGTCAGCCCGGGGTTGACGGCTGCCGACGACGGGAAGAACGAGGCGTCCACGACGAACAGGTTCTCGAGATCGTGGGCGCGGCAGTACGGATCCAGCACCGACGTCCGCGGGTCAGTGCCGAAGCACAGGGTGCCGCACTGGTGTGTCGTGTTCTTCAACTGGTGCGAGTGCGTCATCACGATCCAGAAGCCGAGCCGACGGAGGATCCGCTTCGCCTCGCGGACGAGGGCCACGTGCGCGGTGACGTTGTTCGGCCGGTAGGCGAGCCGGATCCGCCCCTCCGGCGTGACCGTGACCCGGTTGTCGGCCGACGGCAGGTCTTCAGACATCGCCAGCCAGTCAACCCCGCGCTCCACCCACCAGTCATACGCGCCGAGCGGAATCCCCGGGACGATCGTATCGCCGACGACCTTCGCCATCACGCCGTGGGTGCGGCCCTGCGACTGAATCTGACCGAGCGGGTACGGCGAGTCGGGGCCGCGCAGGTAGAAGTCGTTGATCGCCACCGTCTTCTGGAACACCGCGTGGTTCACCCGCCACGGGTGAAACCCCTGCATCATCGTCGCCATGTGCGCCATGTAGCGGCGGCCGACGAGGCCGGAGGAATTGGCGAGGCCGTCCGGATGCCGGTCGCGGGAACGCAGCAGCAGCGCGGCGGAGTTCACCGCGCCGCACGAGACGACGACAACCGGCGCGCTGACTCGCGCCGGGCCGTCGGCGCGGGTCACCTCGACGGCGTCGATGCGCCGGCCGTCGGCCGATGCGATCAGCCGCTCGGCAAACGTATTGGTCCACAGCGTGACGTTGGCGTGCCGGGTCGCGGGGAGCACGCCGCAGGTCTCGGCGTCGCTCTTTGCGCCGATCCGGCACGGGAACGAGTTGCAGGTGCCGCACAACTGGCACCCGCCGTCTTCACCCGGGCGGATCAGTCCCAGCGGCAGCGGCGAGGGGTGCAGGCCCATGCCGCGGAGCCTCGCGATGATCTCTGCGATCTCGGGAGAATGGGGAACCGGCGGATACGGGTAGGCATCGCGAGGCGGCTCCGTCGGGTCGTCGCCGACGCCGCCGTGCACCTGATAAAGCCGTTCGGCCTCGGCGTAATACGGCGCGAGCGTCTCGTAGTCGATGGGCCACGCCGGCGACACGCCGCCGGCATGCTCCATCGCCATGAAATCCTCGCGGCGCAGCCGGTAGAGCACGCTGCCCCAGAACTTCGTGTTGCCGCCGACGTTGTAGTGGGTGAGCGGCGAGAACTCCCGGCCGTTCGCGTTCAGCCAGAGCTCCGTCGACCGGTACCGCCCGTCTTGCCAGACGGCCCGCGGGCTCCAGTTGGCCTCCTCGACCGGCACGACGTCGCCGCGCTCGACGATCAGGATCCGCGCGCCGGTGTCGGCGAGGGCGCGAGCCATCGTCCCGCCACCGGCGCCAGAGCCGATGATGACGAGGTCGTAGTGGAAGGTCTGCATCACGTGTCGAGCGACGCGTAGATCTGGTCCATCAGGCGCTGGTCGTCGATCGCGCGCTCGAGCGTCATCTCCGGGACGACGCCGTCGCGGATCGCCCGCAGGAAGTCGCGATACATCGCCCGATACCCGCGAATGTCGCGAATGCCCGGCAACAGCAGCCGCGGCCATCCCTTGCCGCGCGCCAGCACGAACGCGCCGTTGGACTCGAAGGTGATGATGCCGTCGCGGCCGTACAGCTTGGAGAGCCGCAGCCCTTTCAGCAGCGATGGCACCTCGCGCGAGTAGTACAGCGAGCCCACGGCGTGGTTGTCGGTACTCGAACGCGACCATCATGCTCTTCACGCGGCGGTCGGCCCCGCCGGTCGAACTCCGCGGTCGGTAGCCATGAGCGCGCGTGATGCGGGGACCAAGGCTGCCTGCCAGGTGCAGCCAGTGAATGCCTTCCTCGAAGAACGCGTCGCCGCCGGCCATCGCCTCGTCGTTGCGCCAGTCGTCGGCCGTCTTGAAGCGCCTGGCGAGCGTCGCGAAGTGCGCGAACACCATCTCCCCGATCGCATCGTCGGCCAGCAGGCGGCGGAGAGTGACGGCCAGCGGCTTGTAGTGGTCGTTCTCGCCGACCAGCACCACGCGATTCGCCCGCGTCTTGGCGTCGCGGACCGTGAGGTAGTCCTCGGTGTGCAGATAGGCCGGCTTCTCGACCAGCACGTGCTTGCCGGCGGCCAGGGCCTGCAGCGTCAGCGGCAGGTGGAATCGCGGCGGCACGGCGATGACGACGGCGTCGACCGCCGGGTCGGCGATGGCCGCGTCGTAGTTGTCGTAGCTGGCCGCGCCGCGGAACTCCCGGCAGTACGCGTCGGCCCTGGATCGATCGCGGCTCGCGTAGGTGACGGCAATCCGATCGCCGAGGGCGCCCAGATGACGACTATGGACGCGTGTGATGTATCCGCATCCGAGGAAGGCAATGCGCAGCGGTCCTGCCATTCGAAGTATTGGACCCACCGAGCGGACCGGTGGACCGATCGAGTGTATACCGGCCCGCCGTCCTCCCAGCGGTCAGGAGGCGGGCGCTGAGGTAACGCCGGCACGCGCGACGGATGCTAGAGTACCTAGACCTCGATGCCTGACTCACCGCCGCGTCGAATTCGGCACACGGAGATGCCCGGCCAGTGGAGGATGGCGTGGGGCGAGCCGGACGCGCGCCTGCGGTCGCTGATTGCTGGATATTGCGGCTACTCCGAGCTCGGAGTCGCGCCGCCGCAGCGCCAGCTGCCGCACCCCGACGTCGTCGTGATCATCGGACTCGGGCCGGCGATTCGCGTCGTGGATCAGCGCGATCCCGCGTCCGTCAGCCGGGCCTGCCAGGTCTTCGCCGCGGGGCTGCACGACGCGGCGGTGGTGACCACGTCGCTCGGTCCGACACGCGGGATTCAGCTCAACTTCACCGCGCTCGGCGCGCGGCGGTTCCTCGGCGTCGGCATGCACGCGATCGCGAACCGCGTGGTGGAGCTGCGAGACCTCCTGGGTCACGATGCCGACGACCTGGTCGGGCGTCTTCACGAGGCGGCGACGTGGGAAGCCGCGTTCGCCCTGATCGACGCGGCGATTCTCGCGCGCGTGGCGCGCACGATCGAGTCGCCGCCGGAGGTCGAATGGGCCTGGCGGCTGCTTCGGCAGCGCGGCGGCACCCTGCGAATCGAGTCGCTCGCGCGGGAGGTCGGCTGGAGCCAGAAGCACCTCATCGCGCAGTTCCGCGAACATGTCGGCGTCAGTCCGAAGCAGTTCGCCGGGATCGTCAGGTTCCATCGCCTGATCGCGGGGCTCGGCACGCGCCGCGACATGCGCTGGCCCGACCTGGCCGTTGCGCACGGCTACTACGACCAGTCCCACCTCGTGCACGACTTCCGGAAGTTTGCCGGGACAACGCCATCGGCGTACCTTGGCGCCAGGTAAAGTTTCTCCAAGACGGCGGTTCCGGGCTCCCGCTAGGCTGGTGGCGATTTCGAAAGGAGCGCCAATGTCCACGCCCAATGTCTTCCCGTCCATTCGCTACGCCGACGCGCCCGCCGCGATGCGGTGGCTGACCGAAGCGTTCGGGGCCGTCGTCCATGCGTCGTCGAAAGGCCCCGGAAACACGATTGCTCACGCCGAGCTGCGATTTGGCGACGGCATCGTGATGGTCGGCTCGACAGCGCCGCCCTCGGAGAACCCGTGGACGCGCGTGCGCACCGGGGTCTACGTCGCCGTCGCCGATCCCGACGCACATCACGCACGCGCCGTTGCGGCCGGCGCGACGATTCTGCGGCCGCTCGCCGACACCGATTACGGTGCGCGCGAGTACACGGCGGGGGACCTGGAGGGACACCTCTGGAGCTTCGGCACCTACCGCCCGTCGCACGAGGGCCGTCCCGACGTGACACCCGACGTGCACTATCGCGACGGTCGCGCCGCGATCGCCTTTCTTCAGCGAGCCTTCGGGTTCGTCGAGCAGCTCGTCGTGCCGGGGGCGGGCGACACCATCGCGCATGCGGAGCTCTTCGTCGATCCCGGCTACGTGATGCTGGACTCCGCGGCCTCAGTGCCGGAACGCCCCATCTGGAACGGCCAGACACATGGCGTCTGTGTCGCTACCGACGAGGTCGATGCCCACTACGCACGCGCTCGCGCGGCCGGCGCCGAGGTCGTGATCGCGATCGAGGACACGCCCTACGGCAGCCGCGGCTATACCGCGCGAGACCCCGAGGGATTCCTCTGGTCGTTCGGGACTTACCGGCCTGGCGCCACCTCGACTGCGAACCGATGACCGCTGACACTCGATCGGGAGAGTGCATGTCTGTGCTGCCAGTTGATCCATACGCCAACACTCTCCATGTGGCTGCGGCGCCGCGCCTCAGGCAGACCGCGATCGGCCGGTGGCACGCTCCTTGGAATACGAGTCCCGGAGGTACAGATGGGTCGGGTAGTCATGCTGATGGCGGCCGTGATTCTGGGCGCGACGGCGGCCGGGCTCCTGGCGTTGGCGTTGAGCGCGGAACGGAATGGGCTCAGTCCGGACATGGCATGGGCCGAGCCGTACGTCGGCCCTGGCGGAATGATCGTCGGCGGTCTCGCGCTTGCCGCCGCGTTCCTGCTCGTCGGTCTGGGCATGGGACGGTGGCGCCATCCGCGACCGGTGCCCGACGCCAGCGAGCGCCGTCACGAAGGCGTTCAAGGGTGAGCCAATGGCCTACGGCCACGAGCGCGACTTCATTCAACCTCGCCGGCGCCTGTGGGCGGTCGGCGGCATCTTGCTCGGCTGGGCCGGCGCGTGGTGGTGGCGGCGCCACACGCACGCCGGCTCGCACGGAGCCGCATCGCTGATGCGCATCGCTCAGGTCGCGCCGCTTTTCGAGCGTGTTCCGCCGGTGGCCTATGGCGGCACCGAGCGCGTCGTGGCCTATCTGACCGACGCGCTGGTCGAGCATGGGTCATCAGGTCACGCTCTTTGCCAGCGGCGACTCGCAGACAAAGGCGCGTCTGGTTGCCGGATCCGAGCGGTCGCTCCGGCTCAATCCCGGGTGCCGTGACCAGCTGGCACACCACGTCCGGTTGATCGAGCTCGTCGCGCAGCGCGCCAGCCAGTTCGACGTCCTCCATTTCCACACCGGCTTCCTGCACATGCCGCTGGCGCAGCGGCTCGGCCGCCCCCACCTCACGACGCTGCACGGCCGGCTCGACATCGCCGATCTGAAACCGCTGATGCGGGAGTTCGCCACGCTCCCGCTCGTCTCGATCTCCGACGCCCAGCGCACGCCGCTGCCGGCGCTGAACTGGCGGGGCACGGTCCATCACGGCATTCCCGGACACCTGCTGCCCTTCAGCCCGACAGCGCGCGGCTATCTCGCGTTTGTTGGCCGGATCTCTCCAGAGAAGCGGGTCGACCGGGCCATCGAGATCGCACGACGGGCTGGCCGGCCTCTGCGCATTGCGGCCAAGGTGGACAAGGCAGATCGCGGGTACTTCGCCGACGTCATCCAGCCGCTGCTCGACGACCCGATGGTGAGCTATCTCGGGGAGATCGACGAGGCGGCCAAGGCCGTGCTCCTTGGCGGGGCCGAGGCGCTGCTGTTTCCCATCGACTGGCCGGAGCCGTTTGGCATGGTGGTGATCGAGGCGATGTCATGCGGCACGCCCGTGATCGCCTGGAACGAGGGATCCGTGCCGGAACTCATCGATCCCGGCGTCACTGGCTGGATCGTGACATCCCTCGACGACGCCGTCGCCGCGGCGAATGCGGCGCGCCATGCCGATCGGCACGCCTGTCGTGCCGTCTTCGAACGGCGCTTCCTCGCGGAGCGGATGGCCCGCGACTACGTCGCCATCTACGGGGCGTTGACGCGGTCTAAGGACTACGGGCTCCTCGAGGAGGTCAGCGCGTGACCACGTCCGTCGACAATCCCAGCGACTACTACATCCTCGCGGACACCGATCGCCAGGGCCAGCAGACACGCGTCATCAAGCACGCGGACACTTTTGCCGTGTTCGATGTCCACGGCGACATCACGACCGGTGGGCCTCAGGGGGGCCTGTATCACGACGGCACGCGGCACCTGTCGCGCTGGCAGCTGCGCATCGCCGGACGCCGGCCGCTGATGCTCAGCTCGACGCTCGGAACGGCCAGCCACGTGCTGACCGTGGATTTGACCAACCCGGACATCCGCGTCGACGACGACCAGCTCTGGCCGAAGGGGTCGCTACACATCCGGCGCACGGTGTTTCTCTGGGAGGGGGTCTGCTTCACACGCATCGCGCTGGCCAACTACGGCCTCTCGCCGATGGCCTTCGATCTCGAGCTCGCGCTCGACGCCGACTTCCGCGATCTCTTCGAAGTGCGCGGCACGCGCCGTGCCCGCCAGGGGCAGCGCCTGCCGAACCGCGTGGCTGGAGACGGCGTCGTGCTGGCGTACCAGGGGCTGGATGGGCTGACGCGCCAGACGGTGCTGCAGGCCAGACCGGCACCGCGCCTCGACGACGACGGCGCCTGCCGGTTCGAGATCGCGATGCTGCCTGGAGAACGCTCGGATGTCCTCGCGGCCGTCTCGTGCAACGGACGGCGCCTTGGCCCGCTCGACGAGGCCTTCGACGCGGGGCTGGCACGGGCGACGGCGTCGAACGATGGCATTCGCGATCGGTTCTCGCAGGTGCGCACGTCGAGCGATCTGTTCGACGAGTGGCTCGACCGGTCGCGGGCCGATGTCGCGATGATGGTCACCGAGACCGCCGGAGGGGCCTTACCCGTACGCCGGCATCCCGTGGTTCAGCACGATCTTCGGCCGCGACGGCATCATCACCGCCCTTGCCGCGCTCTGGGCAGACCCCTCGCTGGCACGCGGAGTACTGCGCACGCTGGCAGCGACCCAGGCGACGACCGTCGACGCCGCCCGCGACGCCCAGCCCGGGAAGATCCTGCACGAGTCGCGCGGCGGCGAGATGGCCGCGCTCGGGGAAGTGCCGTTCGGCCGCTACTACGGCAGCGTGGACGCCACGCCGCTCTTCGTGCTGCTCGCCGGGAAGTACTTCGACCGAACCGGCGATCGCGCGACGATCCGGGCGCTCTGGCCGCACATCGACGCGGCGCTCGGCTGGCTCGACCGCGACGGCGACCCGGACGGAGACGGCTTCATCGAGTACGCGCGCGCCACCAACAGGGGACTCATCCAGCAAGGCTGGAAGGACTCCCACGACTCGATCTTTCACGACGACGGCACGCTGGCCGAGGGCCCGATCGCGCTGAGCGAGGTGCAGGGGTACGCCTACGCCGCCAGGCACCACGCCGCCGAACTGGCGGCGGCGCTCGGCAACAAGCCCCGCGCGCGCCAGCTGCACCGCGAGGCCGAACGGCTGCACGCGAGGTTCGAGCGGCAGTTCTGGTGCCGCGATCTCGGGACTTACGCGATGGCGCTCGACGGGCACAAGCGGCCCTGCCACGTCGTCTCGTCCAACGCCGGGCAGTGCCTGCTGAGCGGCATCGCGCTGCCCGATCGCGCGCGCGGCGTCGCGGCGACGTTGATGGCGCCGGACATGTTCTCCGGGTGGGGCATTCGGACGGTCCGCGCCGGCGAAGCGCGCTACAACCCGATGTCGTATCACAACGGGTCGGTGTGGCCGCACGACACGGCGCTCATCGCGCTCGGCCTTGCGCGCTACGGCTTCAAGGACGAGGTGGTCATGATCGCGGAGGCGCTCTTCGACTCGGCGCAGGCGTTCGAGCTCCGCCGCCTGCCGGAGCTCTTCTGCGGCTTCCCGCGGCGGCCAGGCGAGTCGCCGACCCAGTATCCGACGGCATGCGCCCCACAGGCGTGGGCCTCGGCCTCGGCCTTCCTGATCGTGCAAGCGCTGCTCGGGCTCGAGATCGACGGACCGCGCCGCCGGGTGATCCTCCGCAGTCCCCGGTTGCCGCAGTCGCTCGAATGGCTCCGACTGAGCCGCCTGGCCATTGACGACGCGGAGATGGATCTGTTCTGCGAACGCCGCGGCGACGACGTGAGCATCAGCGTGACGCGCCGCAGCGGGCAGATCTCCGTGGTGACGGAGAAGTGACCAGCTCGTGCACTTCTTACTCAGACGCGCGCCACCGATCCATCGGACCCCAACGGTATTCAGTGCTCGAGGGCCCGCAAAATCCCCGAGCTGGTCCACAAATCGCGTCTTGGCACAACCCTTGTGAGTCGATTGTCAGGCGCCCTCAGGGGCGGCCGCGAAGGAGGACGAGCGTGACGACCGACGTGAGGCAGAGCCATTCGGACGCGGGGTGGGACAGCGACCCCATGGGACTGCGGTTGAGCCCGGCGAGCACGATGGTGCTTGGGGCCGTCGCCGGCCTCGCGTTCGGCTACCTGTACTTCACCGAGCCCGGCCGACAGCTGCGCGCGCGGTTCGAGCCGATGCTCGACACGTGGGCCGAAGAGTTGCGGAAGCTCCGCGACACGGCCGACAAGGCGCGGGTTGCGTACGCGGAGGGGCGCGACTCGCTGGCCGCGATGACACGCGTGACGCATGCGCCGCGAGGCGAGTAAGCGAGGCACCCGATGACGCCCGATCTGCAGACCACCAACATCTGGATCGCCGTGCTTGCCGTCGCCGGCGCCATCCAAACCCTGCTGCTGCTCGGCGCAGCGGTGGGCCTGTTTGTGACCTATCGCCGCATCATGGCGAAGATCGACGCGATCGAGGAGCGGCATCTCGCCCCCCTCGCCGCGCGCGCCTCGCTCATCATCGACGATCTCCAGGACATGACGGCGCGCGTGCGCCGCGTGGACGACGTGGTGCGGGCCAAGGTGCACGGGCTCGAGAACGCCGCGCAGGTGGCGGGGCACGCCATCTCGGATCGATTCTGGCCGATCGTCGGCGCCGCGCGGGCCGTCGGCGCGTGCCTGCGATCGTTCAACGACAAACCCCAGGCACCCGTCACCGTGCCCGTCCGCGCCGAACGCGCGACAGTAGCGTGAAGGAGAATCAGAATGCATAACGAATTCGATCGTGCGATGTCCAGTCAGGGTGGATTCCTTGCCGGCCTGCTCTGCGGCGCGGCTGTTGGCGCGGCGCTCGGCGTCGTGCTCGCGCCGCGGGCCGGGGCAGAGACACGCCGTCAGCTGGCGGCCTCGGGTGAACGCCTGCGCGAGGGCGCGACGCGCACCTACAACCAGGCGACCGAGAAGGCCAACGAGCTGATGAACCGCGGTAAGGAAGCCGTCGACCGCGGCCGGGAGGCCTACGACCGCACGCGCGAAACGGTGGCGTCCACGGCGGAGAGCTACACCGACGCGTTCCCGAAGGTCCCGTATCCGAGCGCCTGACGCCTACCACACGAGGCGGCAGGCGGATCCGTCTCGCGCGACCCGCAGGCGCCGGGCATACCGGCTCTACGGGCGCGCGGGCGGGCCCTTGACCGCACGACTGTCGCCGGCAACCATCGTCCCCCAATGTCCGAGACCGAGCCGGCGCCCCGACGTCGTCAATCGCCGCTGGCGGTGAAGCTGCTGACCGGCGTCATCGTGCTGGCGGCGCTCTACTTCAGCCGCTCGCTCGTCGTCCCCGTCCTCATCGGCGTCCTCGTCAGCTACGCCCTGAATCCGATCGTCGATAACCTCACGCGGTGGCGCCTGCCGCGTTCGCTGGCCTCGTTGCTGGTCGTAACGGGCGTGCTCGCCAGCGTCGGCGTGCTGGGCTACGAGTTGTCCGACGAGGCGACCGGCGCGCTGCAAAGCGTCCCGGCCGCGACCAAGCGGCTGCGCGAGGTCATCGAGCGCGCCGTGGGACCGCGGCAGAGCGTCGTGCGCGAACTGCAGTCGGCGGCCGATGCTGTCGCGGATGCCGCCAACGGCGGGACGCAGCGCCGGAAGGCCGGCGAGCCCATGCCGGTCGAGGTCGTCGCGCCGGCCATCGACGTCAAGCAGTACGTCTGGCTCGGATGGCAGAACCTGTTCGCGCTCGCCGGGCAGACGCTGCTCATCGTGTTCCTGTCCTTCTTCATGCTGTCGTCGGGCGACCTCTATCGTCGCAAGGTCGTGCGACTGGCCGGCGCCCGGCTGTCGAAGCGCAGGATCACCGTCGAGATCCTCGACGAGGTCGGCCAGCAGGTGTCGATGTTCCTCATCCACCAGGTGATCACGGGCACGCTGGTCGGCGTGGCGACGTGGCTGTCGTTCTGGTGGCTGGGCGTCGAGTACGCCGCGCTCTGGGGGTTGGCTGCCGGCGTCATGAACACCATCCCCTACTTCGGGCCGACGGTCGTGGCCATCGCCGCGTTTGCCTTCGGGTTCGTGCAGTTCGACTCCGTACGGCAGGCGACGATCGTCGCCATGGCGTCGCTGACGATCACCACGATCGAGGGCATGTTCATCACGCCGCTGCTCGTGAGTCGCATGGCCGGGATGAATCCGGTGGCGGTCTTTCTCGGCCTGCTGTTCTGGGGCTGGCTCTGGGGCGTCGTCGGCATGCTCCTCGCGGTGCCGCTGCTGATGACGATGAAGTCGGTCGCCGACCGGGTCGACGATCTCAAGCCGCTGGCGGAGCTGCTGGGAGATTAGTGACCTGTAACGTCCATGACCGACGACGCCGAGCGTCCTGCGCAACATTCCCTTCGCCGTTCCGCCGTCTTGCACCTGTTGCCCGGTGCACTGGTCGTCACGTGTTGCATCATCGCGGCCCGCACGTCGTCAGTCGCGGCTATCGGCCTGGACTCGCGTTACTTAATCGGATTGTCGTTGGATACCGCTCGAGCTTGTCGTGTACATCGTCTATTGGAAGCGAAATATCTACCTGGCCGTCTTGTTCAGTGTGCTGCAAACACACTCGGAGCGGTGCTGTCACTCGTGTTCATGGGTTCGGGATGAGACGGGACGGGGACGTGCTGAGCGGAAAGGCTTGTCGGAGGTGACGGACGCGACGTGAGTCGCGCCCGTCACCGGTCGAACGAAACGCTAAGTGGTGATCTGCTGGCGGCTCAGGAACGCGTCCAGCTCGCGCTCGGCTTCGTCACGGCCGTAGCCATAACGCTCCTGCAGCTTGCCCATCATCTTCTCGGCGTTGCCCTCGATCTGATCGAGGTCGTCGTCAGTGAGCTTGCCCCACTGGCGGCGCGCTTCGCCCTTCAGCTGCAGCCACTTGCCCTTCATGATGTCCGCATTCATGGATATCTCTCCTTGACGTGAGCGCGACAAGCGCCCGGCTATCGTCTACTCGGTGTCGGCCTTGGTCTTGACCTCCGTCGAGACGCGGCGCACGCCGCGCACGCGGCTGACGGTGTCGACCGCCTTCACGTGGTTCTCGAGCGTGTCGACCGTGCCGCGCAGCAGCACGACGCCCTTGTTCACCGACGCGACGTCCACGTCGGCCAGCGCGGCGTCGGCTTCGAGCGCCTTCTCGACGTTCTTCTTCACGACGTCGTCGGCATCCTCGACAGCCTCGCGGTTCTCCTTCGGCACCACTTGCAGAAGGTTCTTCACGGTCTTGACGCCCTCGATGCCGGAGGCCACGGTCTCGGCCTTCTTCTTCGCGGCGTCACTGGCGACCTTGCCGTGCAGTGTCACGGCACCCGTCGCTTGGTGTCGACGTTGAGGTCCCACGTATCGACGCCTTCGGTCGTCATCAGCGCCAGCTTGGTCTTGAGCGTCACCCAGGAATCCGGCTTATCGGCCGCCTGTGCCGCGCCGGCCAGGCTCAACACGAGTCCGAAGACGACTCCAGCCGAAGCAATCGCGCGTGTCAGTCTCTCCATCACGGTCCTCCCGCGCGCGATGTGCGCGCTCCGGACCCAGAAGCTTCAACAGCTGTGCCACCGGCGCCGATTCGCTATTCCACTGATACGGCGAGAAATGCGGGCGATCTCAGCGGGCGGGACTTCGACCGACCGACCACGTCACGGTCGAGGCATGCGAAAGAAGGTACCTGATGTGTCGGGCCGGGGAAACTCGACTGTAGCTGCGCCGACGACGGTGCCCGGCCGACCCCGGCACTGCGGCAGATCTTGCAGCACGAGTGACTGGCGCATGACGCGCCGGAGAGGACGGTTGAGCTATGAACTGCCGCGACGTGATGACTCCTTCACCCGTGTGTTGTGTGCCCGACGACATCGTCGTGGATGTCGCGCGCATGATGCGCGCGCAGGATATCGGCGCCATCCCCGTGGTCGCCGATCACTCGAGCCAGCGGCTGGTGGGTATGCTGACGGATCGCGATCTCGCCGTGCGGGTCGTTGCCGAAGGCCGCGAACCCCGCGAGACGACGGTGCGCGACGTGATGTCGATGCAGCCGGTCGTGTGCAATGCGACCGACGTCTATCAACAGGCGCTGCAGGCCATGGGCGAGCACCAGTTGCGGCGCATTCCGGTCGTGGATGAGGAAGGGCGGCTTGCCGGAATCATCGCGCAGGCCGACGTCGCCACGCGGCTGGCGCAGCCCTCGACGACCGGCGCGATTGTGGAGGCAATCTCGGAACCGGGCATGTCCGCCCGCTGAGCTGGCTGCGGGTCGTGCGGCGGCGCCGGGCGCCGCACGGACTCGCATCGATTCCGCAGGAAATTCCCCCCAACCGTTCACGGGCAGGAACTTTTTGCCCGGCCTGCCGTCTCAGGTGAAAGTAAGCACTTGCATTCAGTTGGTCGGATCTCTATTCTGGTGAGATGGACGCTCGCGAATTACTGCTGCAGGCCGCGCTGAAGGTCTATTCCACCTCCGGCATCCGCGGCGCCACGACCAAGCGCATCGCCCAGGAGGCAGGCGTCAACGAGGTGACGCTCTTCCGGCACTTCGGCTCGAAGGAAGCGCTGATGCACGAGGCGCTCGCCTGGAAGGCCGAGCAGGTGCTCGAGTCCCGCCTGCCCGACGTCCCGTCGGATCCCGAGGCCGAGCTCACCGAGTTCTGCCGCAGCCACTACAAGGCGCTCTGGGAACATCGCGCGCTCATCCGCGTCTGCATGGGCGAGTTTTCGGAACACCCCGAAGCGACCCGCATGGCGTGTCGCACACCCACGCGCATTGCCGAGCTGCTGCAGGACTACCTGAAGCGCCTGAAGGCCGCGGGCCTCGCCTCCGGCGATTGGCACCCGCAAGCCGCCGCCTCCATGTTGATGGGGACGATGTTCGCCGACGTGTTGGGCCGCGACTGCACGCCCGAGCGCTACGGCTACAGCGAGCGCGACGCCGTCCGCCACTACCTGTCGTTGTTCCTCCGCGCAATCGGCGTGGAGAAGGGCGCGCCGGTGCGCGCGTCCCGTTCCCGGTCCTGAGGAGTGTTCGTGTCATCCGTTGATCGTGTCGTTGTCCTTGCGCTGCTGCGCGCCCTTGCCGGCGCGGCCGACGCCGATGCCCAGACCGCGCCGCCCCAGCCCCGACGCCCGCCGCCCGCACCCTGACACTCGACGATGCGCTGGCGAATTGCCGAGAAGACGAGCGAGCGGGTCGCGATCGCGACGGCCGGCGTGTCGCGCGCCGAGGGCGGTCGCCAGCTCGCCCGCAGCGAGCGCATGCCGCAGCTGAACGGCGCGGCGTCCTACGACCGCACGCTGAAGTCCGAATTCGAGGGCCTGTTCGACGACGGCCGGCGAGCCGGGTCGGGCGGCGGTGACAGTGACGTCGACTTCTCCAATCTGCCGTTCGGTCAGGCCAACGTCTATCGCCTCGGGCTCGTCGTTCTCGCAGGTGCTCTATGCCGGCGGGACGCATCAAGGCGCAGGAGCGGCAGGCCGCGCTTCGGCAGGGACAACGCGGCTGCTGACGTGACGTCGGCCAAGCGCAGAATACCCTGGACGTCGCCGAGGCGTTCTACGACGCCGCGCTGACCGATCGGCTGGTGGCGATCGCCGAGGAGACCTATGCGCAGGCCGATCGATCGCTCACGGTGACGACCGAGCAGCGCACGGCAGGGCGGCGTCTCCGAGTTCGAGCTGCTCCGTGCCCGTGTCGCGCGCGATTCGCTGCAGCCGAGCGTCGTCCGCGCGCAGCAACAACCGGGAAGTCGCCTACCTGCGGCTGAAGCAGCTGCTCGACCTGCCGCTCGACCAGCCGTTGGCGCTGACGGCCGACCTCGACGCAGCCGGCGCTGGCGCCGCCGCCGCGATTCGCCGCGCGGCTGGCGGAGGCCGAGACGCAGGCGGCGACGCCGATTCCGCCTGGCCGTCACGCAGGTCGGCAACGAGCGTGAAGGTCGCCGATCAGGTCGTGTGACGTCGCGCGGTCGGAGCGCAAGCCCGCGTTCGCGTTCCGCTCGGACTACGGCGTGGTCGACTACCCGCAATTCCGTGCCCGATTTCACCGACTGGCGGCAGAACTGGACCGTCGGGATCGGCATGACCGCTGCCGATTCTCACCGGCGGCCGCATCCGCGCCGAACGAGACGATTGCCCGCGCCGGGGTCGACGAGGCGAAGGCGCGACCAGCGGCTCGCCGGGGAACTGGCCGCACTGGACCGCGCCAGCACGCGCTCCGATCTCTCGGCGCCCGCGGTCGAGTGGGAGACCAGCGCCAGCACGATTCAGCAGGCGCAGCGCGCCTATGAGATTGCCGAGCTGCGCTACCAGCGAGGGCCTGTCGACACAGCTCGAGCTGTCCGATGCGCGGTTGCAGCTGGCGCAGTCGCAGGTCACGCGCGCCGAGGCCGCACGCAACCTGCAGGTGCGCCGCATCCGCTTCGCGCTGCTGCCCGAGCTGCCGCTGGTCGGCGACCAGCGCCAGCGCCGTGCAGAACGCGAGCAGCACGACGTCGCAGACGCAGGATCGCACGCAAACCGCACCAGCCCGGGTTGGTGCCGCCGGCGTCGCCGGCACTTCGGGAGGACGGTAAGTCATGGCTCGGTGGTTGAACGTCTCATCACGCCTCGCCCTGGTCTCGCCGCGGTGCGGCGCTGCCGCGCCGCGGCGGCCTGCCGCAGCGCCGAGAGTCCGGCGGCGGCCAACACGCCGCCTGCGGTCATCGACATCGGCCGCGAGAACGTCGTCGCGGTCAAGTCCGACGAGATCAGCGTCGGCCCGCTCGATCTCCGGCGACCTGCGCGCGCAGCGCGAGGCCACGGTCCGCGCCGAGCTCGGCGGCGTCGGTGCTCCAGGTCGTGCCCGAAGAGGGGCAGCGCGGTGAAGCAGGGCGCGCTGCTGGCGCGCATCGAGGCGCGCCCGCAGGAGGACGCGCGTCGCTCGGCCGAGTCGATGATCCGATCGGCCGACGAAGCCGCTCAGCGGTGGCCGACGCGCGAGCTGGCGCGCACCGAGACGGCTGGTGAAGGGCGGCGCGCTCGCCGAGCGCGAGCTCGAAGTCGGCGCGCAACGCCGCCATCGCCGCCCGCGCGCAGCGCGACGATGCGCAGGCGCGACTGGCCTCGGCGCGCAAGGCGCTGGCCGACGCGACGGTGCGCGCGCCCGATGGCGGGCGTGGTCGCCCGACGCGCACGTGAACCGCGGCGACGTCGTCAGCCCCGGCACCGAGCTCTACACGATCATCGACCCGTCCAGCATGCGGCTCGAAGCGTCGGTGCCGTCCGAGCAGCTTGGCGCGATCCGCGTCGGCGCGACGGTCAACTTCGAGGTCCGCGGCTATCCCGATCAGAGTTTTGCCGGAACGCATCGAGCGGATCAGCCCGATGGCCGATCCGACCACCCGCCAGGTGCCGATCTTCGTCGACGATCCCGAACACGCAGGGCCGGCTGGTCGCGGGTCTCTTCGCGGAAGGGCGGGTCGTCGCAGGAAGTCAGGCACGGCGCTGGTCGTGCCGGTGACCGCCGTCAACGAGCGCGGCGGCGCGCCGTGGGTGCTGCGCGTCAAGGACGGCAAGACCGAGAAGGTCACGGTGACGCTGGGGCTGCGTGACACGCAGACCGAGCGCGTCGAGATCGCCTGCGGCGTCGCCGAGGGCGACGTCCTGCTCGTCGGCGCGGCGCAGGGCATGACGCCCGGGACGCCGGTGAAGATGCGCGCCGCGGCGCCGGCGGGCGCGGGAGACTGACGCCGATGTTCATCTCCGATTTTGCCATCAAGCGTCCGATCATCACCGTCGTCAGATGCTGGCGCTGGTGGTGTTCGGCATCTTCGCGCTCGTCCAGCTGAAGACCGACGAGTTCCCGGACGTCTCGCCGCCGATCGTCTCGGTCGCGATCCCGTACCCGGGCGCGTCGCCCGAGACGGTCGAGCGCGAGGTCATCGATCCGATCGAGGAGCAGATCTCCGCGATCAGCGGCGTGAAGAAGATCCAGAGCAGCGCGCTCGACAGCTACGGCGTCATCACGGTCGAGTTCAACTTTGACAAGGACCTGCAGGAGGCGACGCAGGACATCCGCGACGGCATCTCGCAGATCCGCAACGATCTGCCGACCGAGATGGAGGAGCCGATCCTCACGCAGTTCGACCCGAACGACTTCCCGATCGTCCAGCTGACGCTGGCGTCGGAGACGCTGTCCGGCGGCGACCTGACGCGGATCGCCGATCCCGGGCTGACGCGGCAGCTGCGCGGTGTCACCGGCGTCGCCGAAGTGCGCGTCGTCGGCGGCATCGAGCGGGAGATGACGATCGAGCTGAAGCCGCAGGCGCTGCAGGCCGCCGGCGTCGGCGTCGGCGAGGTCGTCCAGGCGCTGCAGACGCAGAACCTGGCGGCGCCGGTCGGGCGGCTGAACGGCGCGCTCGACGAGCGGACGATCCGGCTGCTCGGGCGGCTCGACACGCCGGCCGACTTCAGCCGCATCGTCATCGCGCAGCGCAACGGCCAGCTCGTCCGGCTCGGCGACGTCGCCGAAGCGCAGGGACGGCACCGAGGAGCCGCGCACGGCGGCGCTCTTCAACGGCCGCGACGCCGTCGGCATCGACATCATCAAGGCCGACGGCTACAGCGCGACCGAGGTCAGCGAGCGCGTCGGCACGCGCGTGGACGAGATCAAGAAGTCGCTGCCCGCCGGCGTCGAGCTCGATCACCGCGCGCGACGCCGGACCGCGCGTCGCGCAACTCCGTCGCCGACGTGCAGAGCGCGCTCATCGAGGGCGCCGCGCTCACCGTCCTCGTCGTCTTCCTGTTCCTGAACTCGTGGCGGTCGACCGTCATCACCGGCCTCGCGCTGCCGGTGTCGGTGATGGCCTCGTTCATCGCCGTCTGGGCCCTCGGCTTCACCCTCGACACGATGTCGCTGATGGGCCTCTCGCTGTCGATCGGCATCCTCATCGACGACGCGATCGTCGTCCGCGAGAACATCGTGCGGCACGTGGAGATGGGGAAGGACCACTTCACCGCCGCGCAGGAGGGCACCGACGAGATCGGCCTCGCCGTCGCCGCGACGACGTTCTCGATCGTCGTGGTGTTCGTGCCGGTGGCGTTCATGGGCGACCTCGCCGGCCAGTGGTTCAAGCCGTTCGCGCTGACCATCGCCTGCTCGGTGCTGGTGTCGCTGTTCGTGTCGTTCTCGCTCGACCCGATGCTGTCGGCGTACTGGCCCGATCCGCACCTGACGCTGGAGCAGCGCACGTGGCTGGGGCGGCTGCTGGTCCGGTTCAACAACTGGTTCGACCGGCAGGCCGAGCGCTACAAGCGGGTCATCGGCTGGGCGCTCGATCACCGCTTCTCCATGGCGGCGCTCGCCCTGGCCTCGTTCATCGGCGCGCTGGCGCTGCCGGCGCTCGGCATCGTCGGCGGCGCGTTCCTGCCCGAGTCGGATCAGTCGGAGTTCCTGATCAACATCGAGACGCCTCCCGGGTCGAACATCGACTACACGAAGGTCAAGGCCGAGGAAGCGGCGCGGCTGGCGCGCGCGGTGCCCGAGGTCGCTTACACCTACACGACCATCGGCGGACGCACCGAGGCGGTCGACGAGGGCATCGTCTTCGTCCGGCTGAAGCCGAAGTCCGAGCGCGAGCGCCATCAGAAGGCGATCGAGGCCGGCCTGCGGCGCGCAGCTCGTGAACCTGGGCGGCGTGACCGCGTCGATTGGCAGCGGTAACTTCGAGAACATGAAGCAGATCCAGCTGCAGCTGCAGGGGCCCGACAGCCGCGAGCTGAACCGGCTGGCGCAGATCGTGCGGACCGAGGTGTCGCAGGTGCCGGGCGCGGTGGACGTCGGGTCTGTCGACGCGAGGGCAGAAGCCCGAGCTCGAGATCGCGGTCGATCGCGGCCTGGCGGGCGCGGTCGGCGTCACCGTCGGGCAGGTGGCGCAGACGCTGCGCGTCGCGTTTGCCGGCCTCGACGCCGGCGACTGGATTGACCCGTCGGGCGAGACCCGCGACGTCTAGGTGCGGCTCTCGCCCGAGGCGCGCGAGCGGCGTCCGTCACCTGGCGGCGCTGCCGCTGTTCGTGCCCGGCCCGGATGGCCGCGGCGTCGCGGTGCCGCTCGGGCAGGTGGCGAAGATCACCACCGGCGTCGGGCCGGCCCGCATCGACCACCTCGATCGCGAGCGCGTGATTGCGGTGCAGGCGAACACGCAGGGCCGGGCGCTCACCGAGGTGCTGAAGGACATCAACACGCGGATCACGGGCAAGGTCGACTTCCCGTCGGGCTACAGCCTGCGGCAGGGCGGCGAGAGCGAGGACCAGGCGGAGGTCTTCGGGCAGATCTTCGCGGCGCTCGGGCTCGCGGTGCTGCTGATGTACTTCGTGCTCGTCGTGCAGTTCGGCTCGTTCCTCGAGCCGCTCGCCATCATGCTGTCGCTGCCGCTGTCGCTCATCGGCGTCATGCTGGCGATGCTCGTCACCGACACGACGCTCAACCTGATGAGCCTCATCGGCGTGATCCTGCTGATGGGCATCGTCGCGAAGAACGCGATCCTGCTCGTCGACTTCGCGAAGTGGTCGGAGGAAGCGGGGCATGCGGCGGCGCGAGGCGATCATCGAGGCGGGCCGCGTGCGGCTGCGGCCGATTCTGATGACGACCTTCGCCCTCATCGCCGGCATGATGCCGATTGCCATCGGCGCCGGCGAAGGCGCGGACTTCCGGGCGCCGCTCGGACGCGCCGTCATCGGCGGCGTCATCACGTCGACGATCCTGACGCTGCTGGTGATCCCGACCATCTACGAGATCCTCACCGACTGGCGCGACTGGCTGTCGGCGAAGCTGACCGGCAGGGCACCAGTGCACAGCCACGGCCCGGCGCCGCAGCCGTCGCCGGCGCGGACGATCGAGGGACGGGCGTGAGGCACTGACCCGGACTCCGGACTCCGGACTCCGGACTCCGGACTCCGGACTCCGGACTACGGACTGGGGTCTGGAGTCCGTAGTCTGGAGTCTGACGTCCGGAGTGCTGCGGCCGATCCGATCATCCCCTCGTCGTTGAACGTCTTCAGGAACTCGATGATCTCGTAGCGCTGGACGTCGGTGAGCGACGGGTAGAACCGCCACTCGTGGCCGGTGTTCCAGTTGCCGGGCAGCCGCGTGTCGAGCTCGTAGTCGAGCATCCCGGGCGGGCGCTGCACCTTCGCCTGATCGGTCTGGATCCCCAGCTTCACGGGATCGTACTCGTGGGTGCCGACCTTGAACCGGGCAGGCCGCCGGTCGGCCGGCAGCAGCAGGTCGTAGAGCGTCGGCACCGAGCCGTTGTGCAGGAAGGGCGCCGTCGCCCAGATGCCGACCAGCGTCTTCGCGCGGTACACCTTCCGGCCGCGCGTGTCCGGCCACTTCTCGTGATCGAGCAGCGGCGCCCGGAACGTCGGGTTCATCGCCTCGCCCCGCCGCACGGCGCGCTCCTCCCACTCGTCGATCTGCGCCTGGGTGAACTGCCGCTCGCGATAGGCGGCATCCTTCACGCCCTTGATCAGCGTCAGCGCGGCGTACGGAAATGGCAGCACGTCGCCGTTGGCCAGCTTGACCGGCTTCTCGAACTGGAGCGCCGTCGCCGGATCGGTGCCGACCTCGTGCAGCGCGAACAGCTTGTAGACGCGCATGTAGCCGTCGGTCGTCCAGGTCTGGTGGCAGGGCGCGCAGTTCTCGACGAACAGCGTCTTGCCACGGTCGGCCTTCGCCTGATCGACCGGCGGGAAGCTGGCCGGCCAGGCCGGCGCCGTGAGCTTGTAGGTGAGCTGCTCCATGCGGTGCAGGTTCTCGAGCCGCACGGAGCTGCGGAACGTCACCGGGTCGAAGACCGCGCCGACGCCGAGCGCCTGTCCGATATTGCGCTCCATCACCGAGTTCGTGTTCGCCCCCCACTGCAGCCATGCGGTGTGCTGCATGCCCCACGTATGCGGGAAGCTCACCGGCGCATCCGACGGCAGGCCGTTCATCGCGGTCAGGCCGAACAGCTCGTTGCGTCCGACGCCGAACGCATCCGTCCGCGCGTAGCCGTCGATCGTGCTCAATGCCGCCGCGGCTTTCAGCGTCGGCACGTTCCGGATCGCGTCGGCCTTGGCTTTCAGCAATCCGCGGTTCGACGTGATGAGCTCACGCAGCCGCGCGAACATCCCCTCGTCGTCGGCGGGCGCCTCGTCGCCCGCCTCGCCGTCTTTGCCGAGGGCGCGTCGTGCCGCGCGAAATTCCCGCACCCGGCGCCAGAATCGCTTCAGCCGGCGGCTGTTCGTCAGGGTGGCGTCGGTCTCGAGCATCATGTCGACGATGAACTTGTTGATGTAGGCCATGCTGGGTCCGCCGTCGATGCGGACGGCCTTGCCCTGGTATTCCACCTGCCCGACATGACAGGCGGTGCAGTTGAGGCCGATCATCATCTTCCCGCTCAGCTTCGATCGGCCGAAGGTGACGCCAACCGGCAGCGCGTAGGGGTTCTGCGGGCTCCTGGGGTCCGGCAGCATGCCGTAGCGTTCGATGTTGTCCAGGAACGGCCGGCGCTGGCGCGTGCCGTCGGGCGCCGTGAACTCCACCTCCAGCGCCAGCAGCCAGTCGAGCGGAAACAGCTCGCCGCCTTCCGAGAGGTGGTAGTAGGCGCCGCGCTCCTCCGCCGTGAGGCCGTTGAAGCCCTCCGGCGCGGGCCGCGCCGCAAGCGGCGGCGCGTCGGCCGGTTCGGGCCCGGAATCGAAGTCGATGCGCGACAGCGCGACGCCCACGACCAGGGCGACCAGCGCGACGACGATCCACAACAGCAGCTTCGAGAGTTTCTTGATCATGACCGGAGTCCGCGCATTACATGGTGACCGGCTCGGTGAGGTCGAGAGTGGATGGCTCGCGCCGCGGCACGCCGTTGCGCGCGTGGCGGTGAGCCGAGATGGCCTGATAGACCGCCTTGCGCACGCGGTTGACGCCGCCGAGCGGCTCGTGCGCCCCGAGCGTATGCCACGGCGTGAAGGACAGGTGCTCGGCCAGCGCCATCTGCGCCGGCGAGTCGAACCGCTGCGCCGGGATCTCGATCGTCGCGACGCACTCGAAGGGCGCCTCGGACTCCAGCCATTCGATGGTCGAGTCTTCCACCGGTTGCCGCCGCGGATCGCGCTGCCGCTGCACCAGGAACTCGAAGCGGGCCGATTGCGTAGCCAGATGTGAGGCCAGCCGCGCGCGCAGGAAGTCCGGGCCAGTGTCCACGGCCGCCGGCGCGGCGGGCTCGAGTGGACGCGCGGAGTACTTGACTACGTGAGGGCCGAGCCGGGACGGAACCTGACTCCAGTAGCGCGTGGCCAGCAGGTCCTCGGTGTGCGTCAGCGAACTCTTCAGCGCCTTCAACTCGTGCAGCCGCCACGCCAGCGGATTCAGGCCGAAGAAGAACCCGAGCGCGCGGACCCGCGGCCGCTTCGACGTCGCCTCCGCAAAGGCGACGTAGTCGCGCACGTTCCGTACGAAGAACCGCGGCGCGCTGGCCAGCAGGAAGTCCTGCGTCGTCGCGTCTCGCTCGTCCTCGAGCAGCTTCGGACCCTCGACGCCGGTCAGCTTCAGCGCGAACCCGCGCTGGTCCTTCTTCTCGTCAGGCTGCACACGTGGAGCGCCGTTCGAGAGGCGAAGCCAGGCTTCGAACCGCCGCGGCCGCTCGAAGACGCCATGACGCAGATCGGCGGGGACGTCGTCGCCGACGACAACGGCCGTGCGGAGCAGGGCGTGGTGCTTCGGGTGCGCGTCGCGCCTGACGAGGGCGCCCGAGGAGGTGTCGCGATCGAGCGCCGCCGTGAGCGTGGCCACGATGGCGGCGATGTCCGCCGCTTCGGGCCCGGGACGGTCGGGAAGAGGAGTCACGGGATAGGCCGCGCGATGATGACGCGTCGGTCGACCGAGTGTCAACGCCGCACCGCCAGGATCCGCAGGCCCGCACGGCCGTTCGGACGGCGCCCTTTCCTCGCGATGGTCCGTTGATCTTCGCGCGGACAGATCGTATCGTGCCTGTTTCCCGGATTCGTGACCGAGAGGAGAGAGGCTGTGGGCACCCCAGGGCTGCTGACGAAGGACAAGTTCGGCTACTCGATGCCGGTGGACGCGCCGCTCTATCTGCCGCCGCCGCTCTTCTACGAGGACACCCGGATCATGCTCTTCCCGTATCTGACCGATGCGGCCAGGGCCGCCGCGCTGCTGCCGGCGCCGCTCGAGCTGGTGACGGTCGATTCGCAAGGCACGCTGGCGCTGGCCGAGATGATCTACGCGAAGTATCCGTTCAGCACCGTCGGCGCTTACAACGAAGTCGCGCAGACCCTTGCCGTCACCTACAAGGGCCAGCCCGGGGCGTATGCGGTCCGTCTCCATGTGACCAACGACCAGGCGCTGGTCGCCGGGCGTGAGATCGGCGGCTTCCCGAAGCGGATGGGCGAGATCACCTTCGACGAAGGCGCCGTCGTCAGCAGCACGCTCGAGTGCCCGGCGGGCGTCCGCGTCTGCACGGCGGAATTGACGCCGACGCAGCCGGTGCCGTGGCTGACATCGCTGCCGATCACCTACTTCTCGCTGCGCGTGCTGCCGAATCCGGCCGATCCGCTCACGCCGTCGGTTTGCGAGCTCGTGCGGAGCGAGTGGCTGCTCGAGGAGGGCACGTTCTGGTCGGCGCGTGGCACGACCACGTTCACCGGCGCCTCCGCGCTCAACCCGTATCATGCGCTGCCGATCGTCAAGCTGCTGCCGTCGATGAATCCGCTGGCCGCCTCGCCGCAGGAGCGCAAGACGCCGGGCCTCGGATACTTCCGCGGCAAGATGCGCGTGACCGACGTCACGGTAGCCGAGCGCCTGTGACGCGCGTGCCGACGCCCCGCCGATGACCGGACTGCAGATCGCCCACTACCGCATCGACAAGCTGATCGGGCGCGGCGGCATGGGCGAGGTCTACCTCGCCTACGACCTGCGGCTCGACCGGCCGGTCGCGATCAAGGTCCTGCCCGAGCGCAAGCGCGACAGCGACCCGGCGGTGTCGCGGTTCCTGCGCGAGGCCAGGGCCGCCTCGGCGCTGAATCATCCGAACATCGTCACGATTCACGAGGTGGGCGAGACCGAGCAGGGCGGCCACTTCATGGTGCAGGAGCTCGTGGACGGCGAGACCGTGCGCGTCCGGCTGCGCCGCGAGAAGAAGCTGGCCCTCGACGCCGTTGCCGACATCGGCCGGCAGACGGCGCGCGCCCTCACCGCCGCGCACGCGCACGGCATCATCCATCGCGACATCAAGCCCGAGAACCTGATGGTGCGCCGCGACGGCTACGTCAAGGTGCTCGACTTCGGTCTGGCGCGCGTCACGACCACCGAGGCGACGCGCGACGGCGAGTCGGAGTTCGGCACGAACCCCGGCGTCATCCTCGGCACGGGCGCTTACATGTCGCCGGAGCAGGCGCGCGGCGAGCCGGTTGACGCCGCCTCCGACATCTTCACCCTCGGCATCGTCCTCTACGAGATCGCGACCGGGCATCGGCCCTTCAGCGTCGAGTCCGGCCTGGCCCAGCTTCACGCCATCGTGCGGCTGCACCCGCTGGCCCCCTCGCGCCACAATCCCGAGCTGCCGACGACCTTCGACGGCCTGATCCTCCGCATGCTGGCGAAGGACAAGGCGATGCGCCCGACCGCCGCCGACGTCGCCCGCGAGCTCGACGCGCTGCTCGGGCAGGATCGGCCGACGGCTGCGGCAACGGCCGTGGCGGCGCGGCGCCGGACCGTCGGCAGGGAAAAGGAACGCGATGCGCTGCGGCACGCGTTCACGGCGATGACCGCCGAGCGGGGCTGCTTCGCGGCCCTGGCGGGGGAGCCCGGCATCGGGAAGACCAGCCTGGCGGAAGACTTCCTCGCCGAGATCGTCGCCGGTCCACATCACCCGGTCATCGCGCGCGGCAAGTGCTCGGAGCGCCTGGCGGGCACCGAAGCGTACATGCCGATTCTCGAGGCGCTCGACAACCTGATTCACGGCGGGTCGGGCGAGGCATTCACGAGCGTGCTGAAGCAGACCGCTCCGGTGTGGTTCGTTCAGGTCGCGCCGCTCTCCACCGAGAGCACGACGGCGCTGCAGATGCACGAAGACGTCAAGAGCGCCTCGCAGGAACGGATGAAGCGGGAGCTGGGCGTGCTGCTCCAGGAGATCTCGCGCGTCCGGCCGGTCGTGCTCTTCCTGGAAGACCTGCACTGGGCCGACGTCTCGACCATCGACGTGCTGAATTATCTCGGCGGCCGCCTGTCCGGCATGCGCGTGATGGTGCTCGTCACCTACCGGCCGTCGGAGATGATGCTGGCGCGGCACCCGTACCTGCGGATCCGCTCCGACCTCGAGGCCAGCGGCGTGCTGCGCGAGCTGCCGCTCGAGTTTCTGACCAGGGACGACGTCGACCACTACCTGGCGCTGGAGTTTCCCGAGCACCGCTTCGTGCCGGACTTTGGCGCGCTGGTCTATTCCCGGACCGAAGGCAGCCCGCTGTTCATGGTGGACCTGCTGCGCTACCTGCGCGACCGCGGCGCGCTCATCCAGAACGACGGACGATGGGAGCTGGCACGGTCGATCGCCGAGATCGAACGCGAGCTGCCCGACTCGGTGCGCGCGACCATCGAGCGCAAGATCGAGCGGCTCGACGAGCGCGATCGCAAGCTGCTGGTGGCTGCCGCGGTTCAGGGACACGAGTTCGACTCCGCGATCGTCGCCGACGCGATCGGCGCCGATCCCGCGGACGTGGAAGAGCAGCTCGACGACCTGGTCCGCGTGCACGCGATGATCCGCAAGGTCGAGGACCGCGAGCTGCCGGACCACACGCTGTCGGTGCGCTGCCGCTTCGTCCACGTGCTCTATCAGAACGCGCTCTATGCGTCGCTCCAGCCGACGCGCCGGGCATCGCTGTCTGGCAAGGTGGCGCAGTCGATGGTCACGCACGCCGGCGACAAGGATCGCGCGCTGGCCTCCGAGCTGGCGATGCTGTTCGAGACGGCGCGCAATTTCCCCCGGGCGGCCACCTACTTCTTCGAGGCGGCGCAGCACGCGGCCGGGCTGTTCGCGTTTCCGGAAGCCGTCGTCCTGGCGCGCCGCGGCCTCGACATGGTCAAGATGATGCCGGACGGCCCGGCGCGGGAACAGCAGGAGCTCGGACTGCTGATGGTCCTCGGCCTCTCGTTGCGCTCGGTCGAAGGGTGGGCCGCGACCGAGCTCGAGAAGATCTACACGCGCTGCCGCAACATCTGCCAGGAGCTCGGCAACCCGCCGCAGCTGTTCCCCGCGATGTGGGGACTGACGATGTTCTACGCCATCCGCGGCGACCTGCGTGTCTTCAAGCCGTACGCGGAGCAGCTCCTGCGGCAGGCCGAAGAGATCGGCACGGACGTGTTCCTGGTCGGCGCACACCAGATGGTCGCCTCGGTCAACGAGTTCCTCGGCAACACGATCACCTCGAGCGAGCACTTCGAGGAAGCGGTGCGGCGCTACGTGCCGCAGCAGGGACCGCTCTACACCGCGACCTATGGCCTCGATCCCGGCGTCATCGCGCTCGGCCTCTCGCCCAGGCCGCTCTGGTTCCGGGGACTGGCGGATCAGGCGATGCATCGCATCGAGGACACGGTCGCCACGGCACGGCGGCTGCGCCAGCCGATCAGCCTCGTGTTCGCCGTCTGTCTGGCCTCGAACATCAGGCTCCTGCGCGGCGAGCCCGATGCGGCCATCGCGCATGCCGACGACGAGATCGCGCTGTGCCGCGAGTACGGGCTGGCGCAGGAACTGGAGTGGGGGCGCTGCTTCCGCGGACTGGCGCTGGCGCATGTCGGCCGCCTCGACGAAGCCGTCGCGGAACTGCGCGACAGCCTGCAGACGCAGCGCCGGATCAGTGCGGGGCTTCTGCGCGGCATGTGGTTGACCTTTCTGGCCGACGTCCTTTGCCGGGCCGGCGCGGTCGAGGAAGGACTTGCCGCCGTCGACGAGGCCGTGGAGCACGCCGAGCGGACCCTCGAACGTTTCTACATGGCCGAGACGCACCGCGTGCGCGGTCAGTTGCTCCTGGGCCGCGACGACGACGCGGCGCGCGAGAGCTTCGAGGCTGCGCTGACCTTCGCCGCCTCGCAGGGCGCGCTCGCATTCGAACTCCGCGCGGCGATGGACCTCCACCGCCTGGCGGAGCGGGGAACGCCCGACGATCGCGAGCGCTCGCACGCGCGGCTGACCGCGACCTACGCGAGATTCACCGAGGGCTTCGAGACCGGCGATCTCCTCCAGGCCCGCGCGCTGCTGCAGATCTGAACCCGCTCGGTGGCCCGAAGCCCGGCCACACGTGAAATTTCTACCCCGATCGAACCCAGCCATACGCCTGTAAGTCGTTGCCTCCGCACGCGCGCGTAGCTGGCACACGCATTGATCTCTCTGGGGTGTGCAGGATTCCCAGGAGGTAGGGCACTTATGAGACGCAGAACTGGACTGATGACGTACGTGTTCGCGGGGTGTGCGCTCCTCGCGACCGTTGCGTGCGAGAACACGCGGGCCGGCGCCGAGAAGGACGCCGAGATCGCCGCCGAGCAGGCAAAGGAGGCGAGCGCGAAGGCCGCCGACGCCACGGAGCGGGCGGCCGAAAAGACCGCCGAGGCGACGGACCGGGCGGCCGAGAAGACCGCGGAGGTTGCGCGCGACGCGGCCGACGCCACCAAGCAGGCGGCGGAGCGCGCCGCTGAAGGGACCGCTGAAGCCAAGCGCGACACGGTCAAGGCCGCTGATGCGGCGACGACCACGGCATCCGTGAAGGGCGCGCTGATGGCCGAGAAGGCCGTCGACGCGACGCGCATCGACGTCGACACCGACGGCCCGGCACGCGTCGTCACGCTGCGCGGTTCGGTGCCGAACGAGGCGCAGCGCGCGTCGGCAGAACGGATCGCCCGCGCCAAGGCGCCGGGCTACACCGTCGTGAACGAACTGAAGGTCGGCTAGCCGGAAGGCGAGCCCTCCGATGGCTGTCACGCGGCGGCCGGTGGCTCCACCACCGCCGGCCGTCGCGTGATCAGTCTTCGACGAAGTCGAGATCCCGCCCGAACGTCTCGTCCAGGCCCCACAACGCGATGACGGCAATGGCCAGCGTCAGCAGGCCGACGACGAGCCCGCTGGTCGTGAGCCCGAGTGGGTCGCGCAAGGCACGGAAGAGCAGCGTCACGGGCACCACGGCGCCGCGCACGAAGTTCGGCGCCGTCGTGGTCGCCGTCGCGCGCAGGTTGGTGCCGAACTGCTCCGAGGCCACCGTCACGAAGACGGCCCAATAGCCCGTGGAGACGCCGAGCGCGAAGCAGATCGCGTAGAACACCGTCAGCGACTTGGCGAACGGCGCGAAGTAAATCAGCACGAACGCCGTCGTCAGGCCGATGAACAGCCCGAGCGCCTTCTTGCGGCTGCCAATCCATTGGCTCAGCAGGCCGCTGGCGAGATCGCCAACGGTCAGCCCCAGATAGGCGAACAGCACCGCGCGCGCCGCACGCGGTGTCGGCGTCACGCCGAGCGCCGCGCCAAGCTCCGGCGCGAATGTGATCAGGATCCCGACGACGTACCAGATCGGCAGGCCCACAAGCACGACGCTCAAGTAGCGCCGCGTCCGTGCAGGGTTGCGGAAGAGCGCGAAGAAGTTGCCCCGGGAGACCGCCGTCTGCTTGACCCCTACGAACAGCCCCGACTCGAATACGCCGATGCGCAGCACCAGCAGCGCCAGCCCCATCACGCCGCCGACGATGTAGGCGATGCGCCAGTCGAACGTGTCGCCGACCAGCACGGCGACGACCGCCCCGAGGATGCCGACGCTGGCGACGATCGTCGTGCCGTAGCCGCGAACTTCCTTCGGCAGGATCTCCGACACCAGCGTGATGCCCGCGCCGAGCTCGCCGGCGAGGCCGACGCCGGCAATGAAGCGCAGAGCGGCGTAGGTCGGCACGTCGTGCACGAAGCCGTTGGCGATGTTGGCCAGCGAGTAGAGCACGATCGACCCGAAGAGCACGGACAGCCGGCCGCGCCGGTCGCCCATGACGCCCCAGGCGATGCCGCCGACCAGCATGCCCGTCATCTGCATGTTGAGCAGCAGCACGCCCGATTCGAGCAGCGCCTCGCCCGAGAGGCCCAGGGCCGTGAGGCTGGGCATCGCGGACGATGCTGAAGAGGATCAGGTCGTAGATGTCGACGAAATAGCCCAGGGCCGCGACGATGATGGGGACGTGTGGCCGGCGGACGCGGCCGGCCGCGCTGTCAATCATGGCGCGCCACTATACCCGCGCCGCGGCGCGCCGCGCCAGCCCTGGAATGCCAGCAGACAGTGATCCGCTAGTTGGAGCCGCGCGTCGGCGGGGCGGCCGGCGCCGGAGCGATCGCTTCGAGGAGCACGCGGCCCGACGATCCGCTGGGATTCTCGATGCCGAGCAGGGACGCCAGCGTCGGCGCGAGGTCGTTCAGCGCGACGGTGGGGTAGTACTGCCCGGCCTTGATCCGCGGTCCCATGAGCACGAGCGGGATGTGCGCGTCGTACCAGTACGGCGTGCCGTGCGTCGTCCCGCTCGAGGAGCGCAGCCAGTTTGGCTCGAGCACGATCTCGAGGTCGCCCGATCGCTGGAGGTTGTAGCTGCGCGAGATGCGCCTGCCGATCGTGTCGGGCGGCACCTCGCCGGTAAGCAGCTGATCGCGCGTGTAGACGCGGGCAACGTGCGGGGCGCCGCTGGCGGCGGCAGCGGCCACGCGCCGGACCTCGGCGGCGTCGAGGCCCTTCTCCGCGATGAGCGCGTGGTTCAGATAAGGAGAGGTGCCGGCGGTGGCAACCAGCCACTTGCCTTCGCCGTACTTCGCCGTCAGCGCGGCGGAGATCGGCCCGAAGAGCTCGTCGGCCTTCAGCCGTCCGCCGGGCAGCTTGCGCTCCTTCAACACTTCGGGCACGGCCGACACGCCGTGGTCTGCCGTGAGCACCACGATCGTGCGATCGAGCCCGACCTGCGCCTCGACGCTCGCCAGGAGTTCACCGAGAGTGCGGTCGGTCCTGACGGTCATGTCGTGGACTTCAGCGCTGTCGGGTCCGTAGGTGTGACCCACCGAGTCGTTCGACGAGAAGCTGACGCTGAGGAGGTCCGTGACGCCGCGCTGACCGAGCCGCTCGTTCTCGATCGCGGCGATCGCCAGGTCCTTCAGCACCTCGTTGCCGAACGGGCTGCCGTAGACGGCGTTGTACAGCTGCGCCCCCGCCTGGGCCGGCATCGTGCGGCCCTCGGCGGGCTGGCCGGGATATTCCCACTTGCGCCCTGCGTACGCGTTGAACGGCGTCTTCGCGTTGAACGCCTCCACCCACGGATGGAGCGCCGGGCGGTAGTACGTGCTGGTGATGAAGGCGCCGGTCTTCGTGTCCAGCCAGTAGGCCGCATCAGCGCGGTGGCCGACCGGCAGAATCGCGGACCGGTCCTTGAGCGACAGGCCGAAGACCTTCGGCGCGGCGTCGGCCTGGCGATGGCCAGCAGCCGTCTTCAGCTCGTCGCCGAGCGTCGTCACCAGCAGCCGGCGGGGCGAGGCGCCCTGGCCCGCGCCCCCGACCACCTGCGTGTCCGGGTCCGAGACGCTGGTCACGCTGGCACCGAGCGCGCGGTCGTACCAGTCGTTGCCGACGATGCCGCTCAGCGCCGGCGTCGCACCGGAGAGCATCGTCGAATGGCCGATGGCGGTGACGGTGGGGTAGTGATCGAGGTACGCCTGCGTGAAGGTCGCGCCGCGGGTCAGCAGCTGCGCCAGGCCGCCGGTGAACTCGCTGCGGAACCGCGTGAGGTAGTCGTACCGCATCTGGTCCACGGCAATCAGGAGCACCAGCCGGACTTCGGGCGCCCGCGGCGGCGTCGCACGCGGGCGGGGAGATTGCGCCTGCGGGACGTCCGGCAGCGAGACGATGAGTCCGAGCAGCGTGAGTATGAGAGCGGGGGCGCGACGCATCAGCTCTAGCATAGCGCGGCTCGCTCAGCCGCGGCCTAGCTTTGGTTGTGCGCCTCCACGAACCACAGGTACTTGTCGATCTCCCGTGACAGCTCGGTAAAGAGATCGGAGGTGTCCTTGTCGCCGAGCGAATCGGCCTCGTCGATGCCCTTCCGCAGGAGCTCGCCGAACCGCGCCAGCGCGGTCGAGAGCGCGTCGACATGCGCGCGGCCGTCCACCGCGGTCAGCGGGTACGGCGCCAGCTTCGAGCCCGCAGCCACCGCCCTCGCGGCACCAACCGGCACGCCCCCGAGCTGCACCGAACGTTCGGCGATCTCGTCGGTGGCGTCTTCCGCCGCGTCGGCGACCTTGTCGAACAGCTCGTGGAGGGCGATGAACTGCGGACCCTTCACGGTCCAATGCGCCTGCTTGGCCTGCAGGTGCAGGTCGATGGCGTCGAGCAGCCGCGCATTGAGCAGCGCGACGACGCTGGCGCGCGTTTTCTTCGGCAGGTCGTTCTTCGTCTCGAACAGCTTCCCATTCTTGGCCATCTGCGACTCCTCACCCGATCTCATCGCTATAATGCCGGACTTTCAAGGGGATGCCGATGCGAGAACTGGCGATTGAGGATTGGCGATTGGGGATTGGGAGTTGGGGATTGGCGATTGCGGATTGGGCTACTTGGCGGGCTTCGCGTCCTTGATGATGAAGACCTTCTCGCCGGGGGCGATGAGGCCGAGGTCGCGGCGGGCGACTTCTTCGATGGCTGTCGGGTCCTCGCGCAGGCGGCGGGCCTGGCTGCGCAGGTCGGCGTTCTCCGCACGCAGGAGGTCGAGCGACTGCTGCAGGGCCTGGTGCTGCCGCCGGGCTTCGATCATCGCCGTGAAGCCGCGCTGCCCGAAGATCGACTCCACCAGCAGCAGCGCCGCGCCGATCCAGAGGAACGCGCGCAGCACTCGCCGCCCGCGGCCGGGCTGGGCGGGTTGGCGGGGCGGCTGGCCGCGACGTGCGGCGCCTCGAACGCGAGTGTCGGCCATCGGCGTTGATCGAGAATATCCGAGACGCGAGAAAAGTACAAGCGCTTAGTGCGCTTGTACCGCACTTCACGCCAAAGTACAAGCGCGACCGTTGTACCGCACTCGCGCAAAAAGTACAAGCTCTCCTGGAAGGGAAGCCGTATGAGCGCCGTGATTGTCCTGACCACCCTCGACGCCGCCACGGATCCGGCGCCCATCGCCCGGACCCTGGTCGAAGAGCGGCTGGCGGCCTGCGTGAACGTACTGCCCGAGATGCAGTCCACCTATCGCTGGCGTGGGAAAGTCGAGGTGGAAGCCGAGCGGCAGCTGGTCATCAAGACGTCCCAGGATCGGCTCGTCGACCTGCAGGCGCGCCTGCTCGCGCTGCATCCGTACGACCTCCCGGAGTTCATCGTCCTCCCGGTGGCTGGCGGAACCGAGGCGTACTTGACCTGGCTGCGGGAACAGACCGAGTGGGAGGAAGGGGCGTAGAGGCGTGGGAACGTGCTCCCACGCTTCCCCCTACACCGCGTCAAGCGCCTGCGACAGGTCAGCGAGCAGGTCGTCCACGTCCTCGATGCCCGCCGAGATGCGGACGAGGCCGTCGGTGATGCCGATGGCGGCGCGTCGTTCGGGGGGCACGGAGGCATGGGTCATCGTGGCGGGATGCGAGACCAGGCTTTCCACGCCGCCGAGGCTTTCGGCCAATGCCAGCAGCCGTACGCGATTGAGGAAGCGGCGGGCATGCTCCAGCGATCCGAGCTCGAAACTCAGCATCCCGCCGAACCCGGCCATCTGCCGCGCGGCGAGCGCATGCTGCGGATGCGAGGGCAGGCCGGGGTAGAACACCTGCTGGACCTTCGGATGGCCGTCGAGATACTGCGCCAGCGCCAGGCCGTTGATGTTGTGCTGCGCCATGCGGATCGCCAGCGTCTTGGTGCCGCGAAGCACGAGCCACGAGTCAAACGGGCTGAGGATCGCGCCGGCGGCGTTCTGGTAGAACTTCAGCCACTCGATGTCTTCGTCCCGCCTCGCGACGACGATGCCGCCGACGCTGTCGCTGTGGCCGTTGAGGTATTTCGTGGTGCTGTGGAGCACCACGTCGGCGCCGAGCTCGATCGGCCGCTGCAGCGCCGGGCTGGCAAACGTGTTGTCCACGACCATCGACGCGCCGCGGTCGTGGGCCAGCCTCGCCGCGGCCTCCAGATCGGTGAGGCCCAGCACCGGATTGGTGGGCGTCTCCACGAACAGCATCCGCGTCTTCGGCGTGAACGCGTCCGCCACGAGATCGAGCCGGCCGGTGTCCACGTAGGTGAAGTGCAGGTCGTAGCGCCGCAGCACGCGCTCGAACAGCCGGAAAGTGCCGCCGTAGGTGTTGTCGGTGACGACGACGTGGTCGCCGGCCTCGAGCTGCGAGGAGACGGCGCCGATGGCCGCCATGCCGGAGGCAAAGGCGAAGCCGGCGCGTCCCGCCTCGAGCGACGCGACATTGGCCTCGAGCGCGGCGCGCGTGGGATTCTGCGTCCGCGCGTACTCGTAGCCCTTGTGCTCGCCGAGGGCGTCCTGGACGTAGGTCGAGGTCTGAAAGATGGGCGTGATGATGGCGCCGGTCGAGGCGTCGGGCTCCTGCCCGGCATGGATGCAGCGCGTCGCGAAGCGCGCGGTCGCGTCGAGTTTCACGACGTTACGATATCATTGAGCCCTCTGCGCCACGGACCCATCTCGTGAGGTTTTCCCTGTCCCGCCGCGGGCGGACTGCCACCGCCGCTTCGCCCGTCGGGCGCAACCCGGTTCTGCATGCGCTCGTCGGCACGTGGGCGGGCCGCGCCGTCCTCATCGGCAGCTCGGTCAAGCTTGCGTCGATCGTCAGCCGCAGCCTCATCGGGCCGGTCGGACTGGTGGAGGTGGTGGGCAGCCTCGGCACGCTGGCGCTGCTCATCGGTCTCGCGTACTTCGTCGCGAGGCTCATCAGCCTGGCGCGCCAGCACCTGCTCTGGCGCGTCCGCCGCAAGCTGATCATCTCCTACATCCTCGTCGGCCTCGTGCCGGCGCTGCTCATCGTCAGCTTCTGCCTGCTGTGCGGCCTGCTGCTCTTCGGCAGCGTCAGCCAGTACGTGCTCACCACCCGCGTGCGCAGCGCCGCCGAGCAGGCGATGTTTCTTGCCAGGGGGAGCGCGACGGAACTGGCGCGGCTCACCTCGGACGAGGACGCGACGGCGCTGCTCGAACGCAAGCAGGCGATCCTGTCGGCGCGATATCCGGACGCGTCGGTGGCCGTCATTCCCGTGAATCGCACGTGTCCCGGCGCCGAGCCCGCCCGGTCGTCGCTGCCGCGGCTGCCGGGCGCGGTGGTGGCCGGGCCGTGGAAGCACGCCGAGCCGCCGTCGCAGGTGCCGGCCTGGGTGCCATGCGACGGCTGGGCCGGGCTCAACGCCTACAACGTGCGCACCGGCAATGCCGCGGCGCCGGTGCAGACGCAGCTGGCGGTGCGCGCGGTCGTGTTTGCCGACGGCGTCGCGCCGCGATTCGCGGTCGTGCTCGACCTGCCGGTGAACGAGTCGTCGGCCGGCCGGCTGCGCGACGACACCGGCATTCAGCTCCGCGAGCTTTCCGTCGGCCCGCGTGGCATGCAGCCGCAGCCGGCGCGCGGCGGCGCGCCGGTGATGGCGATTGCGACCACGGCGCCGACGGCGGGACAGCGGCTGCAGCTGCCGTGGGTGGTGCTGCTCGACTTCGTCGACTGGCAGACCGGCCGCGTCGACGGCGTGATGATGTCGATTGGCATGAGCATCGGCGAGATCTACAACCGGCTCCAGCCGGCGCGGATGGGCGCGATGAGCTTTGGCCAGACCATCATCTTCGTGCTCGTGGTGGTCGCGGTGCTCTTCCTGATCATCCAGTTCGTCGCGCTGGTGTTCGGCCTGGCGCTGGCCCGATCCATCACCGGGTCGGTCCACGAGCTGTTCGTCGGCACCGTCCAGGTCCAGCACGGCGACTTCTCGCATCGCATCGAGGTCAAGGCGCGGGATCAGCTCGGCGAGCTCGCCACCTCGTTCAACACGATGACGAGCCGGCTGACGTCGCTGCTCGCCGAGATGGCAGAGAAGAAGCGCCTCGAGGAAGAACTGCGCATCGCCCGAGAAATCCAGATGTCGCTGCTGCCGCAGGGGCCGGTGCACATGCCCGGGCTGCAGATGACGGCGCACTGTTCGCCGGCCCGCGAAGTCGGCGGCGACTACTACGACTTCCTGCCGCTCGACGAGCGTCGCATCGGCATCCTCATTGCCGACGTGTCGGGTAAGGGCACGTCCGCGGCGCTTTACATGGCCGAGTTGAAGGGATTGATCCTCTCGCTCAGCCAGATTCACACCTCGCCCCGGGACCTGATGATCGCGGCCAATCGCATCCTCGCCGACAACCTCGACAGCCGCAGCTTCATCACGATGACCTACGCGGTGATCGATCTGGGCCAGCGGACGATGACCTACGCCAGGGCCGGCCACACGCCGCTGATCCATCTGGCGGGCCGTGGCCTCAGCCGCCGGGCGCGTATCCTCGTGCCGGACGGGATGGTGCTCGGGTTGAAGCTCGATGCCGGCGAGAAGTTCGCCGCCGCGCTCGAAGAGGTGTGCGTGCCGCTCGAATCGGGCGACATCTTCGCGCTCTTCACCGACGGCCTCAGCGAGGCGATGAACGAGGAAGAGGAGCTGTTCGGCGAGAACCGCCTGAGCCGCCTGCTCGAGGATCACGCCGACTTGCCGTTCGACGAGCTGCGCGAGCGCATTCTGCGCGAGGTGAAGGACTTCGCCGCCGCGCCTGGCCCCCACGACGACATGACGCTGATCCTGCTGAAAGTGGATGGCGAACAGGTCGCCGAAATCGGCGAGGTCGCCGAGGTCGTGCAGGTCACGTAAGTTGGGCGGGTCGCGCGGGTCTGGCGGGTCGTGCAGGTCGCGCGGGTCTAGCGGGTGAACTCCGGGAGGATCGATGCGGGTCGAGCGGCACAGGCGGAAGTCGATGGTACGGGTGCTCGCGGTGACGGCGACGCTCTGCGGGGCGGCGGCGTCGGCGCCGGAGGCGGGACGGTGCGATCCGGAGATCGTGCTGCACAACGGGCGGATCTTCACCGTCGACGCCGCGCAGCCGTGGGCCGAGGCGGTCGCGATCTGCGGCGATCGGATCGCGCTCGTGGGACGCTCGGCCGACGTGCTCGCGGGGGCCAGCCGCGATGCCCGCCGCATCGACCTGCAGCGGCGGCTCGTGGTGCCCGGCTTCAACGACAGCCACGTGCACCTCGTAGACGGCGCCACCGCGCTCGTCGAGGTCGACCTGCGCGGCGCGGCCAGCGCCGCCGATTCTCGGGGCGCGCCTGCAGGCCTACGCGAAGACGCAGCCGAAGGGAAGGTGGATTCTCGGCGGCTACTGGGATCACGAGGCGTGGCCGGAGAAGTCGCTGCCGACCCGCGCGGACATCGACGCCCTGACGCCCGACCACCCGGTGTTCGTCCAGCGGCTGGACGGGCACATGGCGCTCGCCAACAGCCTTGCGCTGAAGCTCGCCGGCATCACCCGCGACACCCCGGTCCCCGACGGCGGCGCCATCGTCCGCGATGCCGGCGGCGAGCCGGCCGGCGTCCTCAAGGACAACGCGATGGACCTCGTCACGCGCGCCGTGCCGCCGCCGACGCTCGAGGAGACGATGACCAAGGCGCGGGCCGCGCTCGGCCACGCCGCACGCCTCGGCGTCACGACGATCCAGGACATGACGACGAGCGCGACGGAGCTGACCGCCTACCAGCAGCTGCGCGCCGCTGGAGAGCTGCCGGTCCGCATCACGTCGCACCAGAACCGGCGCATCGAAGGCCTGGTCGCCGCCGGCATCCGCACCGGCTTTGGCGACGACTGGCTGCGCATCGGCGGCATCAAGCTGTTTGCCGACGGCGCGATGGGGTCGGGCACGGCCGCCTTCTACGCGCCGTACGCGGACGACCCGTCGACCTCCGGGCTGCTGATCGAGTCGCCCGAGGCGCTCGAGCGCAAGATGCGGGACGCCGACGCGGCCGGCTTCCAGCTGATCGTGCACGCGATTGGCGACAAGGCCAACGCGACCGTCCTCGACATCCTGACGCGGATGCGCGCCTCCGGGTGGCAGGATTGGCGCCCGCGCATCGAGCACGCGCAGGTCGTGCGGGACGCCGACAAGGCACGCTTCGCGGCGCTCGACGTCATCGCCTCGATTCAGCCGACCCACTGCATCGACGACATGCGCTGGGCGGAGAAGCGCATCGGCCGCGCCCGCGCCGCCGAGGCCTACGACTTCAAGTCGTTCGTGACCGCCGGCGTCCGGATTGCCTTCGGCACCGACTGGTTCGTCGAGCCGCTCGACCCGATGCTCGGGCTTTACGCCGCGGTCACGCGGCAGTTCCCCGACGGCACGCCCGACGGCGGCTGGTTTCCCGAGGAGCGGCTGACGCTGGCCCAGGCCATCGAGTTCTACACGGCGGGATCGGCCTACGGCGAGTTCGCAGAGTCGCGAAAAGGACGCGTGAAGGCGGGCTATCTGGCCGACCTCGTCGTCTTGTCGAAGAACCTTTTCGACATCCCGCCGCGCGAGATCCTGACGACAAAGGCGACGCTGACGATCGTCGGCGGCCGGGTCGTCCACGACGCCATGTCGGCGCCGCTTCGACCAATCGTCAATCCTCAATCCCCAATCGCCAATTCTGATGGACTGGCCCGTCGTCTTTCGCACGCACTCGGAGATCGAGGCCAGCATCGTGCGCGGGCTGCTCGACACGCACGGCATCGACTCCATTCCGTCGGCCGGCCCGGCGCCCTCGGTCTTCCCGTTCAACGTCGACGGCCTGGTCGAGGTCCGCGTCGCGGTGCCGGCGGAGCTTGCCGAGGAGGCCCGGCGCATCATCGCCGACCATCGCGAGCAGGTGCCGGCCGGCGTCGTCCTGTCGCTCGGCCAGGCGCTCGCCGCCCTCGAGCGCCGGCTCGGCTACCGCTTCCGCGATACCGGGCTGCTGGAGCACGCGCTCACCCACAAGTCCAAGGCCCACGAGGACGCGACCGGCGGCGTCGTCGACAACGAGTCGCTGGAGTTTCTCGGCGACGCCGTGCTCGGCTTCGTCGTCGCCGACCTGTTGTACCGGGAGTTTCCGCAGTTCCAGGAGGGACAGAAGTCCAAGGCCAAGGCGGCGATGGTCTCGACGGCGGCGCTGGCGGCGCTGGCCGAGCGCATCGGCCTCGGCGACTACCTCCTGCTTGGCCGCGGCGAAGAGAAGACCGGCGGACGCCGCAAGCAGGCGCTGCTGGCCGACGGCTGCGAGGCGGTGATCGCCGCGCTCTATCTCGATGGCGGCATCGAAGCGGCGCGCGCGTTCCTGCTGACGGAGCTCGCCGACGAAATCGACCACGTCCGCTCACCGGACTTCCTCCGCGACTACAAGTCGGCGCTGCAGGAGCGGCTGCAGTCCTCGGGGCGGCCGCTGCCGGTCTACGTCGTGACCGCGGAGGTCGGCCCGGAGCACGACAAGCGCTTCCACGTCACGCTGCGCGTCGGTGCGGAGGTGCTCGCGGAGTCTGAGGGGCGGACCAAGAAAGAGGCGGAGCAGGCGGCCGCTAAGGAAGCGTTGACGAAGTGCTGAGTGCACCGTGCACGGTGCTGCGTCTAGTGCTACGTGCCACGTGCCACGCACCGGCGGTGCTACGTGCCGGGTGCTACGCCGAGTGCACGGTGCACTGAGCGCAGCACATTGCACGAGGCACGCAGCACCGGGCGCAGCACGCAGCACGAAGCACCCAGCACGGGCAACTCCGCGAACTCCTAGTCAATCTCGATGATCCCGCTGCGCCGCCCCGCTCCGACCAGCGCGGGTTCGGCCTGCGGCAGGCGGGTGAGCGCGTAATCCTGCACTTCGCGGGCGACCTCGCTCTCCTCGGGCGGCTCGGGGCGGCAGTGCAGGCGCACCCACAGGCGGAGCAGCGGATCGGCGAAGCTGTATCGCTTCCGGTGCACCGAGACCAGGTCGACGTCTTCCAGCCACGACAGGTAGTCCTTGGTCGACCCTGGCGTGCGCTGCAGGCGCTGCGCGATCTCGGTGAGCGTCAGCGGCTCCTCGTGCGCGAGGATGTCGAGGATGCCCTTGAGGGCGCCGTAGCCGCGGGCCCGGTGCAGGCGCAGCTCGTAGGAGTAGGTCATCTCGCGCGCGAGCGGGGCCTCCGGCACCAGCAGCGACGCCAGCGCGCTGATCGGATCGGCGCCGCCGAGCGACACCATCGCCTGCCCGATGGCCTGCGCGTAGCCGGCGTGGCCGTCGCTGAGCGCGTGAACCGCGCGCACGACCTCGGAATCGCCCGCCCACGACGCCGGCACGACCGATCGCAGTTCGTCAGGCGAGAGCGGCGTCAGCGCGATCATCTCCACGGCGTCGGCCTGATCGCGGAAGAAGCGCAGCGCCCGCGTGACGTACCGCGTGGTCAGGACGAAGCGGTTGGTGGACTGCGTCAGGCCCGTCATCAGGTCGTGCAGCACATGGCGGAGGCCGGGGAAGTTCTCGAAGGTGCGGAACTCGAGCGCCTCGTCCAGCAGGAACGTCACGGGCCGATCGGCCGGGCCGCGCGCGCCCTGGAAGAACGAGAGCAGCGCGTCAAACGCGATGCGCGGCGACTCGGCGTCGAGGCCGACGTCGGCCGCCAGGAACGGCGACGCGCCGATCACGGACCGCAGCAGTCGCTCTGGCGTGGAGGCGCAGCGCTCGACGTCGACGTACTGGCTGGCATCGGCGCCGAGCCGCTCGCGGAGCCCGCGCAGCAGGTGCGTGCGTCCCGTGCCGCAGCCGCCGACGAGAACCGGGATGCGCGGCGGCGTCGCGTCCAGCGCCGCCAGGACGCGCCGTTCGAACTGCGGGCGGGCGATCGTCATCATGACGCGCTCGCCGTCCTGCCGGCGCGGCCGGCGATCATCGGCAGCGCGACGCCGCGGCTGGCCGCGGTTGCCAGCGCCTCGGGGTAGCCGGCGTCGGCGTGCCGCGCGACGCCCAGACCTGGATCGCACGTCAACACGCGATCCAGCCGCTCGTCGGCCTCCGGCGTGCCGTCGGCGACAATCACCATGCCGGCGTGCAGGGAGTAGCCGATGCCGACGCCGCCGCCGTGGTGCACCGACACCCAGGTGGCGCCCGCCGACGCGTTGAGCAGCGCGTTGAGGATGGGCCAGTCGGCAATGGCGTCGCTGCCGTCGCGCATCCCTTCTGTCTCACGATTGGGCGAGGCGACCGACCCGGTGTCCAGGTGATCGCGCCCGATGACGATCGGCGCCGACACTTCTCCCGTCCGTACCATCTCGTTCAATCGACGTCCGAAGCGCGCTCGTTCGCCATAGCCAAGCCAGCAGATGCGTGCCGGCAGTCCTTGAAACGCCACGCGTTCGCCGGCCAGCCGGATCCACCGCGCCAGCGCCTCGTCGTGGGGAAAGAGGTCGAGCACCGCGCGATCGGTCGCGGCGATGTCGTCAGCATGTCCCGAAAGGGCCACCCAGCGGAAGGGACCTTTGCCTTCGCAGAAGAGCGGCCGGATGTACTCCGGCACGAAGCCGGGGATGCGGAACGCGTCGGCGACGCCGGCGGCCTCGGCCTGCGCCCGCAGGTTGTTGCCGTAGTCGAACACCACGCTGCCGCGATCCTGGAGCGCGCGCATCGCGCGGACGTGCGCCGCCATGCCGGCCATCGCCCGGGCGATGTACTGGTCGGGCTCGCGCTCCCGCAGCACGGCCGCCTCCACCGTCGACAGCCCGGGCGGCACGTAGCCGTTGAGCGCGTCGTGGGCCGACGTCTGGTCGGTGACGACGTCGGGCAGGGGGCCGCCGGCGGCCAGGGCTGGCAGGACGTCGGCGGCGTTGCCGATCAGGGCGACCGATCGCGCCTCGCCGTTTCTCGCCCAGCGGCCCAGCCGCTCGAGCGCATCGGGCAGCGAGTCGGTGGCCTCGTCGACGTACCGCGTCGCCAGCCGCCGCTCGACCCGTGTTTCGTCCACCTCCACGACCAGCGCCGCGCCGCCGTTCATCGTCACGGCCAGCGGCTGCGCGCCGCCCATGCCGCCGAGCCCCGCCGTGACGACGGTGCGGCCGCGCAGCGACCCGCCGAAATGGCGCCTGGCCAGTGCCGCCAGCGTCTCGTAGGTGCCCTGCAGGATCCCCTGCGTCCCGATATAGATCCAGCTGCCCGCGGTCATCTGGCCGTACATCGTCAGGCCCTTGCGCTCGAGATCGCGGAAGACCTCCCACGTCGCCCAGTGCGGCACGAGCAGCGCGTTGGCAATCAGCACGCGCGGCGCGTGGGCGTGCGTGCGGAAGCGCGCCACCGGCTTTCCGGACTGCACCACCAGCGTCTCGTCGTGTGCCAGCTGCCGCAGCTCCTCGACGATCGCGTCGAACGACGCCCAGTCGCGCGCCGCGCGGCCAGAGCCGCCGTAGACGACGAGGTCGTCGGGACGCTCGGCCACCTCCGGATCGAGGTTGTTCATGAGCATGCGGAGGGCGGCCTCCTGCTGCCAGCCTTTGCAGGAGAGCGTCGTGCCGCGTGGCGCCCGAATGGTTCGCGTCCCGGAAGTCATTGTGCGAGCGAGGTCGTGCGCGTGGCGAGTGGGAGGTTAGAAGGTATGGACCTCGACGCGCCTTGTCAATCGTGTAACGAAATATTTATCAGTTGACGAGCGGGCCGACGATGTGATCGAGCGCGCCGGCGGCTATCAACGCGGCGATCGCTTCGATATCCGGCGACGGCGGCCGATCGCCGTCGCGGCGCGCCACGCGCGTCCGCACCAGCGCGTGCACCTTCGCAAGCGGCGGCGACGTCGCGAGCGGCGCCAGCAGGTCGATCGCCTCGCACGCGCACAGCAGCTCCACCGCGACGACCCACGTCGCCAGCTCCACGGCGCGCGACGCCTTCAACGCCGCGGCCATGCTCATGCTCACGTGGTCTTCCTTGTTCGCCGAGGTCGGGATTGTGTCGACCGCGACCGGATGCGCCAGCGCTTTCAGTTCCGATGCCAACGCGGCGGCCGTTACTTGCGCCAACATCAGCCCCGACTCGACGCCGCCGTGTCGTGTGAGGAACGCCGGGAGGTCACTGAGCGCCGGGTTGACGAGCCGCTCGGCGCGCCGCTCGCTGATCGTCGCGACGTGCGTGACGGCGGCCGCCAGCAGGTCGGCGGCCATGCCAACCGGCGCGCCGTGGAAGTTGCCGCCCGAGACGATGTCGCCCGTCTCGGCGAAGACCATCGGGTTGTCGGTGGAGGCGTTGACCTCGATCTCGACCGTGGACGCGATGAAGCTCAGCGCGTCGCGGCACGCGCCGTGCACCTGAGCCGCGCAGCGCTCCGAGTACGCGTCCTGCACCCGCCCGCAGTTGGCGTGCGATGCGTTGATCGGGCTGTTGGCGAGGAGCCGTGTGAGGTTGGCGGCCGACATCCGCTGGCCCGGATGCGGCCGCGCGTCGTGAATCCGCGCCTCGAAGGGCCGCGTCGACCCGCGCAGCGCGTCAATCGACATCGCCGCGACGACGTCGGCGGCGCGCGCCAGCCGCTCGGCCGCCACCAGCGCCAGCGCGAGGACGGCGGTGGACGCCTGCGTGCCGTTGATGAGCGCCAGCCCTTCCTTGGGCCCGAGGCGCACCGGCGCCAGGCCGGCCCGCGCCAGCGCGGCGGCGCCGGGCTCGCGGCCCGAGGCCGTCAGCGCCTCGCCCTCGCCGATGAGCACCAGCGCCAGGTGCGCCAGCGGCGCGAGATCGCCGCTGGCGCCGACCGAGCCGCGGCTCGGCACGGCGGGGTGGACCGCGGCATTCAGCATCGCCAGCAGCAGCTCGAGCGTCTCGAGCCGGATGCCGGAATGCCCGCGCGCCAGGACGTTGGCGCGCAGCGCCATCATCGCGCGCACCGCCGGCACCGGCAGGCACTCGCCGACGCCGGCCGCGTGGCTGCGCAGCAGGTTCACCTGCAGCGTGTCGAGCGCCTCGGCCGGGATGCGCACGTCGGCAAACGATCCGAAACCGGTGTTGATCCCGTACACGGCGGCCTCGCCGGTTGCCAGCCGATCAACGACCTCGCGGGACGCGCGCACGCGGGCCCGCGCCGCGTCGGTGAGCGCGACCGCCGCGCGTTCGTCGGCGATCCTCGCGACCGCGTCGCGTGTGAGCGACGCGCCGTCGAGCTCTACGGAATCAGGCACGAGCGCATCGTATCACCGGCGATCCGGGTGACGTGCCGCGCCGATTGGTGTACGATGGCGTGCTTTGACCATGGCTAGAAATCTCACCGTCATCGGCGCGCAGTGGGGAGACGAGGGCAAGGGCAAGATCGTCGATCTGCTCACGCCGCGGTTCGCCGTTGTTGCCCGCTACCAGGGCGGCCACAACGCCGGCCACACGGTCTACGTGCGCGGCCAGAAGTTCGTGCTCCACCTGATCCCGTCGGGCATCCTGCACGCCGGCGTCTCGTGCGTCATCGGCAACGGCGTCGTCGTCGACCCGCAGGCGCTGTTTGCCGAAGTCGACGAACTGGCGGGGCTCGGCATCGACGTCAATGGCCGGCTGTTCGTCTCCGATCGCGCGCACTTGATCCTGCCCTATCACCGCGAGCTGGACGTGCTGTCGGAAGCCCGGCGCGGCGAGCGCCGTATCGGCACGACCTCGCGCGGCATCGGGCCGGCGTACGAAGACAAGATCGCGCGCCGGGGCATCCGCGTGTGCGACCTGGCAAACCCGGCCGCGCTCGAAGAGAGCGTGCGCGAGAACGTCAAGGCGCGCAACCGCGTCATCATCGATACCACGCTCGACTGGCAGCAGGTCTACGACCAGCTGCTGGCGTACGCCGAGCGCCTCCGGCCGTGGGTCGTCGACGCGTCGGTGATGCTGAACGCGGCGATGGCCGGGGGCAAGGCGATCATGTTCGAGGGCGCACAGGGCACGCTGCTCGACATCGATCACGGCACCTACCCGTTTGTGACCTCGTCGAACGCGTCGGCCGGCGGCGTCTGCACCGGCCTCGGCGTGCCGCCGCGCGCCGTCGGCACTGTGCTCGGCGTCGTCAAGGCCTACACGACGAGGGTCGGCGAGGGACCGCTGCCGACAGAGCTGCTCGGCGAGATGGGCAACCGGCTGCGCGAGAGCGGCCAGGAGTACGGCGCCTCCACCGGCCGGCCGCGCCGCTGCGGCTGGTACGACGCGGTGGCCGTGCGCTTCTCCGCGCGCGTCAGCGGCATCGACGCGCTCGCGCTGACCAAGCTGGACGTCCTCGACGGCCTCGAGTCCGTCAGCCTGTGCACCGGCTACCGCTGCGGCGGCTCCGTCATCCGGGACTTCCCGGCCGACCTGAGCCTGCTCTCCAGCTGCGAGCCGATCTACGAGGAGCTGCCCGGCTGGAGCGCGCCGACGCGCGGCGCCCAGTCCTACGACGACCTGCCGCGCGAAGCCCAGGCCTACGTCCGCCGCCTCGAGGACGTCACCGGCGTCCCCGCCGCCATCATCTCCACCGGATCGGATCGGGAGGAGACGATTGTGAGAGACGAAGAATTGACGGTTGCGGGTTGACGGTTTACGAGTTGACGGTTTACGGGTTGCGATGCGCGCGTGCGTGCGCGGGCGCGCTCCGCGTAGCCGTCGCAGGATCCAGGCGGACCTACGCGGTCGGCGATGCGACTCATCGCGTACGCCTTCCCGAGCTCCCGCTCCAGGCCTCGACTCTGATCAACCGGTGGGCATGGCGCCTGCTCTGGGCAGCGCCATGTCACTCGACGAGCTCTCGGCAATGTACTTCGCCCTCGCGCGTTGGACGGTCGCTTTCGTGCGCGCGTTGCCCGCAGGCGCGTCGAATGGCCGTTGGAACTCAGTTGGTCGACAGCGGCTGCGTCGGTGCCGGCGCAGTATCGAGCGGCGTGCCGCGCGCAGCGACGACGCGCGACTTCATCGCCAAGATGAAGAAGCTCGAAGAGTAGGCCGACGAGTCGACCTTGTGGCTGGCGCTGCTGCGTGCCACGCGGTTTGCCAGCGAGCCTGACGGCAGAATGCAGAGTCTGGAACGCGAGTTCAGTTGGATCACGGCAATCGCGGTCAGCTCAGTGAAGACCGCACGCCTTCGACTGCAGCGCGAGAAGGAAGCAAAACGCAACGGTAAGCGGTGTCAAATCCCTTAAACGCGATCGTCAACCGTCAATCGTCAACCGTCAATCGTCAATCGTCAATTCTTCCGCTGATGCCTCCGCGCGTACTCGGCGATGCCGTCGGTGTCGGCGCCCGAGAACTCCAGGCCCGCCCGGTAGCGGGGGCCGAGCTCGCCGCGCGAGAGCTCGAAGCGCGCCCAGACAATCGTCGCCTGGCAGCGCAGCGTGACCTTGCCGTCCACCATCGAGACGCGGACGCGCTGATTCGGCTTCAGCACGCTCGGCGACAGCACCTGGCCGCCGATGGCGGACAGGTCCACAAGCCGCGCCGGGCTGCCATCCACCAGCACCTCGATGCCCTCGTGAATCGCCATCCGCGCCGCGCGCCGCGTGCCGTGCTGGTCGAGCGGCGGCGCGTCGCTCGAGACCGGATGCGTGACCGGCGCCGGTGGCATCGCGTCCCCAGGCGCCGGGCGCCGCGGCGACACGCGCCAGTAGTCGCTGTCGTGCGAGACGATGCGGAACTCAGTGTGGGCGAGGGCAGGATCGGCCTTCAGCCGCGCCAGTAGCGCCGCGCCTCGCGAGGTCGCGGCAAAAAGCCGCTCGAGCGCGACGCGATCGGGCTTCAGCTCGACCACGCGCTCGATCGCTGCCGGGATGTCGTTGTCTGGGCAGGTGATGAGCTCGCCTGGCTGCGACTGCAGCCGCTCGACTAGTCGCGGCAACAGGTCGATTGGGGCGATCACCACCATGCTCTCGGTCGGCATAGGAGGAATAGTCTACATTGCGGATTGGCGATCGCCGATTGCGGATTGAAGGTCAGCGCCGCCGCAGCGCGGCGAAGTCCGCGTACTGATCGGTCGCCACGAAGTCGACACCCGCGTCGATGGCCGCGCGCCATCGCACCGCCGCGGCGTCGCGGCTGCCAAAGTTGTAACTGGACGTCCAGCCTTCGTGCTCGCCTGTCAGGCCGTTGAGCGTGTAGAAGCGGATCCAGAGGCCGTGGGCGTGAGCGTCCTGCACGATCGCCGTCAGGCGCGCCGCGTCCTCCGGGGTCCACGGGCCGGCCGCGGGCTGTCCCTCACGCTCGACGACTTTCCACGGATGGTTCCACCAGCGGCGATAGTTCGTCGCCGGCGTCGCGCGCGGCGGCGCCGGATCCGTCTTGTCGGCGGCCACGACGCCGTGGATCGCGCCGAAGAGGCGCAGGCGCTCGCCGGCCGGCACGGCGGTGTGAAAGGCCTGCTCCTGGAGGTCGGGCGATCCGGTCAGCACCAGCAGCGGTCCGGGCACCAGCGGCGCCACGGATCCGTCGGCCGTCTTCGCCGCCGTCGTCAGCCAGCGCTGATACTTGCCGAGCAGCGCCCACACCGCCACGTGGTGCTCGGGTTCGTTGGTCTTGAAGTCGAGGTTCAGCGTGATGAGCGGCCACGCCGGCGAGGGCCCCGCCGCCATCGCGGAGTCCAGGACCGGCGCAATGCGGGCGAAGAAATACTCCTCGAGCGTCGGCTCACGGCCGTCGCAGGTGGTCTCGTGCGACACGCGAGGCGCGAGCATGCCGCCGTTCAGGCCGCGGCACCAGGCCAGGTCCTGCTCGATCGCCACCGGCAGCCCGGTCCCGAGCGCGACCTCGAGCCGATCGGCGTAGCGTCCGCGATCGGGATACGCGTTGTGCGCGTCGAGCAGCACGCGCCGCCCCGGCAGGAACCCATCCAAGGCGGCTGCCGGTTGAAGTAGAGCGGTTGACGACACCGGAGCGATGAATGAGGATTGAACGGTGCCCGCGGCGATGCCAGCCGCCACGAGCCACTGCACGACGAAGGGACGCATGACTTCACTCGTATCACATGGCGGCGACAAATCCGCAATCCGCGTGACAGCCTTCCAATCCGCGTAATTTCGTCAATCGTCAATCGTCAATCGCCAATCGCCAATTCTCAATGTCCCCTGCGGTCCGTTGTCGCGGTCTGGTCAAACGCTTCGGCGATCTCGTCGCGGTCGCCGGGCTCGATCTCGACGTCCGCCGCGGCGAGTGCTTCGGGCTGCTCGGGCCCAACGGCGCCGGCAAGACGACGACGATCGAGATCCTCGAGGGTTTGACCACGGCCGACGAGGGCGAGGTGGAGCTGCTCGGCGAGCGCTGGGGCACCGGGAAGGATCGCGAGCTGCGCGGGCGCCTTGGCATCCAGCTCCAGGAGACGCAGCTGACCGACAAGCTGTCGGTGGAGGAGACCATCCGCGTCTTCCGATCGTTCTGCGATAGCGGCCGGACGATCGACGAGGTGCTGAAGCTCGTGGAGCTCGACGCCAAGCGCAGCGCCTGGGTCGGCAAGCTCTCGGGCGGGCAGAAGCAGCGCCTGGCGCTGGCGTGCGCGCTGGTCGGCGCGCCGGACCTGCTGTTTCTCGACGAGCCCACCACGGGACTGGATCCGCAGTCGCGGCGCCAGCTCTGGGACCTGCTGGCGCGGTACCGGTCGGACGGCGGCACCATCCTGCTGACGACGCACTACATGGACGAGGCCGAGCTGCTGTGCGACCGCGTCGCGATCGTCGATCGCGGGAAGGTCATCGCGCTCGACACGCCGCGGGCCCTCATCAGCACGCTCGGCGCCGAGCACGTCGTCGAGTTCTCCGTCGCCGACGGCGTGGCACTCGACGCCGCGACGCTCTCCAGGCTGCCCGGTGTCGGCGAGGCGCGCCTGGAGAACGGCGCCTGGTCGCTCGCCACGTCCGAAGTACACCTTGCCGTGCCGGCGCTGCTGTCGTACCTGGCGGGAGCCCGCGCCTCGTTGTCGCATCTCACCACGCACAGCGCGACGCTCGAAGACGTCTTCGTCGCGCTCACCGGAAGGCATCTGCGCGATGCGTGACCGCGGCGGCGCCTATCCACCGCTCGTCGAGCTGACGCTGGCGCGGCTGCGCGAGTTCGTGCGCGAGCCCGAGGCGCTGTTCTGGGTCTTCGTGTTCCCGATCCTGATGGCGTGCGCGCTCGGCGTGGCGTTCAGGTCGCGGGGCGAGGAGCCGATCGTGGTCGGCGTGGTGCGCGCCGCCGAAGACAGCGCCGTGGCCGCGACGCTGCGGCGGGCGCCCGGCATGACGGTGCGCGACCTGGCGCCGGATGAAGTCGCGCGAGCGCTCCAGCGCGCCGACGTGCAGGTGGTCGTCGAGCCCGCGTCGCCCCCGGTCTACCACCTCGATCCGACGCGTGCCGAGAGCCGGCTCGCCAGGCGGGCCGTCGACGACGTGCTGCAGCGGGCAGCGGGTCGGACCGACGCGTTCGCCGCGCGCGAGGCGCCGATCGAGGCGATCGGCTCGCGCTACATCGACTGGCTGCTGCCCGGCCTGCTCGGCATGAACATCATGAGCACTGGCCTCTGGGGACTCGGTTTCTCCATCGTGCAGGCACGAACGCGCAAGCTGCTGAAGCGGCTGATCGCCTCGCCGATGCGGCGCCGCGACTACCTGCTGGCGCAGCTGTTCGGGCGCCTCGTGTTCCTGGTGATCGAGGTCGGGGCGCTCGTGCTCTTCGGGTACTTCGCCTTTGGCGTGCCGCTGCACGGGCCGGTCTGGATCCTCGCCGGCACCTGCCTGCTGGGAGCGGTGGCCTTCGGCGGCATCGGCTTGCTGGTGGCCAGCCGGGCGCGGACGATCGAGGCGGTCTCGGGCCTGCTGAACCTCGTGATGCTCCCGATGTGGGTGCTGTCCGGGGTCTTCTTTTCCTCGGCGAATTTTCCGGCCGCGATGCAGCCCTTCATCCAGGCGCTGCCGCTGACGGCGCTCAACGACGCGCTGCGCGCGGTGATGCTTGAAGGCGCGACGGCACCAGCGATCGCCGGCGAACTGGCGATTCTCGCTACCTGGGGACTGGCCGGCTTCGTCGTCGCGTTGCGCATCTTCCGCTGGCGGTAGCGTCTGAGGACCGCGCTGCGGTTCGCGTCTCCCAACCGCGCGAACGCGTCGCGATTGATACAGAATCGTGGAGCTGCGCTCACGGCTGAGCTTGCGTGGCTCAGTTGGCGGGCTCCATCATGACGCCTGCCGTCGACCTCAGACGGCAAACAACGATGGCTCAACGAGATAAGGGCGGCGCACCAGATTCGTTCGAGACCGGGTTGCCGTCTGCGCAGTCGGGCGAGGACGTGCCGCGATGGCTCGTGGGCCTGGGATCCCTGGCTGGCGTCGCCCTCCTGATTGCGCTCCTTCGATACGCCATCGACCTCCTCGGCGTCGTCTTCGTCATCATCCTCGTCGGTTTCGCGATTCGGGCGATCAGCGACTGGCTGACGGAGGGGGAGTCGGTCTCCGGCTGGGCGATGAGCGCGCTCTCGCTCGGGCTCACGGGCACCGTGCTTGTCGCTATCTGGCTGCTGAATTCGGGCGATCTCGCCAGCAGCAGCCTCCAGCGGCTGCCGGGCCCAGTCCAGCGGACCGTCGCCTGGATGGAATCGAAGGGGTGGGGACAGCGCGTCCTGTTGTCGGGCGGCACGGGCGGATCTTTGGACGGCAGTTCCGGCGGCGGGTCGAGCACCGCGGGCGACGCCGGACCGCCCGCGGCCGCGTCGGTCCCGCGGTTACCGCCGTCAAATCCTGTATCGCCGCCGTCATCGGCGGTCACGCGGCCGACCCGGCGAGCCCCGCGATCGGCTCCGGCGGCCGTGGAATCCCAGGCTCCCCCCACCTCCGAGCCCCCCGCGCCGGCTCCCGCACCGGAGGTTCGCACTCCCACGCAACTGCTTCTTACCGCATCGCCGTCCCGGGCCGTCGTGGGACGCTCGGTACGGTTGACCGCGCAGGTTTCGGGGGCCTCCGAGGACGGGGCGCCCACGGGCATTGTCGTGTTCAGGACCGACAACGCGGTGCTGGGGCGGGTCCCGGTCCGCAACGGCACCGCAGTTCTCGTGACATTGAGTCTCGCGATCGGCGACCATACGGTGACCGCGACCTATGACGGTGATTCCCGCCATTTGCCCAGCCAGTCGCCCCCGGTGGTCCAGACGGTGATTCGCCAGTGATCGAGACTCGATGACGATGCCAGACCGCTCTCCGCGCGCGCTGCCGACCTACGAATCCCTCGTCGAACAGGCCCTCGTCGGCGTCTATGTCGTGCAGGACGGTCGCATCGTCTACGCCAACCGCCGGCTGGGCGAGCTGTTCGGCTACCGGGTGGACGACCTGCTGGCGCTGCCCTCGGTGGATGCGCTCATCGACCCCGACGAGCGCGCCGCAGTGAAGGAGCGGCTGCGGCAGCGAATCTCGGGAGAGACGCCGACCAGCACGCACGTCATGAACGGCGTGCGGCGAGACGGCCGCCGCGTCGAGCTCGACGTGTACAGCACGCGGACGGAGCACGACGGGCGACCGGCGGTCACCGGCACCATGATCGACGTGACGGCGCGCCGGGAGCGCGAGCGCGAGCTCGAGGCGCGCGAGCAGCGCTACCGGGATCTCTTCGAGAACGCCGCGGACATCCTCTATACCTGCGACCTCAACGGCGGCATCACGTCGATCAACCGCGCCGGCGAGCGGCTCACCGGCTTCACCGCCGCCGAGGCGATGACAATGCGCGTGGCCGACTTCGTGCCTGGCCCGCAACGCGCACTCGTGGACGAGCTGATCCAGCGGCAGGCGCGGGACGGGCAGGACGTCACCATCGAGTTCGAGGTGATCACGAAGTACGGCGAGCGGAAGGTGCTCGAGGTGAGCACGCGCCTCGTCGAGCGCGACGGGACACCGGTCGAGATCCATTGCATTGCCCGCGACGTCACGGACCGGAAGGAGCAGGAACAGGCGCTGCGCAGTCTGACGATCATCGACGATCTGACCAAGCTGTATAACCGCCGCGGTTTCCTGACGCTCGCCGAGCGGCACCTGAAGCTCGCTGTCCGCAAGAAGCAGGGGGTGTTCCTGCTGTTTGCGGATCTCGACGGCCTGAAGGCGATCAACGACACGTTCGGCCACCTCGAGGGCGATCGCGCCCTGGCCGACGCCGCCGAGATCCTCCGCCACAGCTTCCGGAGCGCCGATATCATCGCGCGGCTCGGCGGCGACGAGTTCACCGTGTTTCCCATCGAGGCGGCGGCCGAGTGCGGGCCGATGCTCATCTCGCGCCTCGAGCAGCAGCTCGACGCGCATAACGAGGCGCACCGCTCGCGCGGCTATCGGCTGGCGCTCAGCGTCGGGATCTCGCGCTTCGAGCCCGACAGCACGCTGACCATCGATCAGCTGCTCGAACACGCCGACCGCGAGCTGTATCAGCAGAGGCGCGAGCGCCGTCGCTAGGAGGGCGCGGCTTCAGCCGCGCCGGACCCCCACAATGTCCTCGAGTTCCGCCGAGCCGCACGGCGAGCGTCCGCTCGCCAACGCCGGCCCCGTGCTGCTGGTGGTCGGCATCGCGGTCGTCGCCGTGATCGGCCTCGTGCTGTCGCTGTTCCGCGATCCGGGCCTGCCGGCTTACGTTTCCGAGAGCTTCATGCGCGTCGCCGGCGGCCTCGTCACTTCAACCGCGGTCGAGGCCGACGCGGCGCGGCTCTCCGCGGCGCTTTCCGCTGCGGCACCCGGTCCCGTGCGCGTGCCCGCGCTCGATGCGCTCGGCTACACGCTCGAGGGCGGCACGCACGTCACCCTCGGCTCGGTGCCGGCGGCGCTGGCGATCTACCACAACACGCAGCAGGAGCTGCTCGTCTGGCATGCCGTGACCGATTCGGCCGACACGCTGCCGCCGACGGCGGACGTCCGCACGCGCGATGGCCGCAGGTTCTTCGTCCACTACAAGGGCAGCACCGTGGTGGTCTTCTGGCGGGACGGCCCGCGTCTGGCGGCGGTGACCGCCAGCCTGCCGGCCGAACAGGTGGTTCCAGTCGCGATGGCCGCGGCCCGCCTCGCGCAACCCTGATACAATCCGCCGCGCTTCCCGCCCACGTGAACATTCCGATGTTGTCGCCACTGCTCCGGTGGGGCCTGCTCGGCACGGCTCGCATCACCCGCTCGGTGATTCCCGCCATCCGCGCCTCGGCGCGCAGCGACCTGATCGGCGTCGCCAGCCGATCGCTGGAACGCGCAACCGCGTACGCCGCGGAGTGGCAGATTCCTGTCACGTACGGGAGCTACGAGGCGCTGCTGGCCGACGATGGGGTGAACGCGGTGTACGTGCCGCTGCCGAATCATCTCCACGTGGAGTGGACGCTCCGCGCCATCGCGGCAGGCAAACATGTGCTCTGCGAAAAGCCAATCGCGCTGACGCCAGGCGATGTCGAACGCGTCGCGGCCGCCGCCGCGGATCGCGGCGTCGTCGTCGCCGAGGCGTTCATGTACCGCCATCATCCGCTGACCGGCCGTGTCGCCGAACTGGTGCGCGGGGGCGCCATCGGCAGCGTGCGAAGCCTGCGCGGCGCCTTCACCTTCACGCTGACGCGCGTCGGCGATGTACGCCTCAACCCGGAGTGGGGCGGCGGCAGCCTCTGGGATGTCGGCTGCTATCCGGTCAGCTACGCGCGCCTGCTCGCCGGCGAGCCGAGGATCGTGAACGGCCAGGCTGTCCGGCACGAGAGCGGCATCGACGTGGCATTCGCCGGCACGATGCTGTTCGATGGCGGCGTCGTCGGCGTCTTCGACTGCGGCTTCGGCGCGCACTTCCGCACCTTCATGGAAGTGGCCGGAACTGACGGCGTGCTTGCGATTGGGACGCCGTTCAAGCCGGGTGTGTCGAGCACGCTGCTCTTGACTCGCGGCGACCAGGTCGAGGCCATCGAGGTCGAGGCCGGGCCGCTCTACCTGGGCGAAGTGCAGGATCTCGAGGCTGCGGCGCTGGATGGGTCTCCACAGCGCATGACCCTGGCGGACAGCCGCGGCAACGTCGCGGCGCTCGTCGCGCTGCACGAATCGGCCCGAAGGGGCCGCGCGGTGATTGTCAGCCGTTGGGCGGTTGGTGGTTGACGGGTTGTCAGCCCGCCGTCGAGAGGCGAAACGGCCACTGCCCGGTGCGCCACGTCCAGAGCGCGAACGCGGCCAGCCCGGCGAGTAGCGTCAGCAGGCCGAAGAGGATCGCCGTCGCGCCCGCCGTCGAGAACACGAAGATCCATCCCGCCAGCGCCACCAGGTTCGGCAGCGGATAGAGCCAGATCCGGAACGGCCGTTCCAGGTCCGGGCGGTTCCGGCGCAGGAGCGCGACCGCGACGACCTGTCCCATGAACTGCACGATGATGCGCGTCGTGATCAGCGCGTCGATCACCAGCCCGAGCGGAAGCGTGCTCGCGACAATCGCGATGACGCCGATGAGCAGCAGCGACAAGTGCGGGAAGTGCTTCTCCGGATGCACGCGATCGAAGATCCGGAAGAACGTGCCGTCGGTGGCTGCGGCATACGGAATGCGCGAATAGCCGAGCAGCAGCGCGAACACCGAGCCAAATGCGGTCCACAGCACCAGCAGCGTGAAGATGGTCGCGACGTTCGATCCGTAGATCCGCTCCATGAAGATCGAGACGATGAAGTCCGACTGCGGGTGCGCGTGATTGGGCACGAACTCCCGCCACGGGACGACGCCGATGATCGACAGGTTGATGGCGATGTAGATCGCCGCGACGGCAGCGACGCTGATCAGGATCGATCGCGGGATGACGCGGCCGGGATCGCGGACTTCGTCGCCGATGTAGCAGATGTCGTAGTAGCCGAGATAGTCGTAGATGCCGACCCGCGCCGCGGCGCCCAGGCCGAAGAGAAAGCCAGTGGAGAACTGGAAGGCGCCCGACGGCACGTCGAACGCGATGGCCGGGTTGAAGTTGAACGCGCCGGTCACGATCACCGCCAGCGTCGTCACCAGGGTGCCCACCCAGAGCGTCACCGTCAGCGTGCCGATGGAGTCGATGCGCCGGTAGAGAAGCGCGATGTTGACGATGCCGACGACAGCGGCCAGCCCGATCGCGCCCGTGCGGGAAAGCTCCGGCAGGATGTAGCGGGCGTAGTTGGCAAAGCCGATGTAGCCGGACGCGATCTCCAGCGGGCCGCTCAGGATGAACTGCCAGATGAACAGAAAGGCCATCAGCCGGCCGAACGTCTGCGAGCCGAAGCCTTCCCGCAGGTAGCGATACGACCCGCCCGAGCCGGGCAGCATCGCCCCGAGCTCCACCAGACCAGCCCGTCGGCGACGACGATGACGCAGCGCGACGAGCCAGCCGAGCAGCGCCTGCGGTCCGCCGAGGGCCGTCATCAGCAGCGGGATCGTGATGAACGGGCCGATCCCGATCATGTTCGACATGTTCAGGGCGGTGGCCTGAAGCAGGCCGAAGCGGCGCTCGAGGATCGGGGTGGGCATGGCCGGCGAGTCTGACTGAAGAGTCGAAGCCCGGTCAAACAGCCCGAACCCTGCCGGAGTTCCCCAGGCGACCAACGACAAGGACTTCCGCTTCGACACGTCGCACTGGATCTACAACCTGGCGACGCAGCGGCTCCCGCCTTGCTCCGACGAGCGGGCTTCGCCGAAGATGAGGCGCAATGCGCCTCCGACCGCTACTCGTTGCCCTGACCATCACCATTGCGGCCCTCAGCCTGACGCTCTCCGGCCAGGCTCCTGCGGGCTCGACCGCGGACTACGTGCCTTTGCCGGGTAATGACTGGACGGCGACTGACCCGGCAGCGGCCGGCTTCGATCCGGCCAAGCTCGCAGAGGCGGTCGAGTTCGCGCGACTCACGAGACCCAGCGCCCCCGCGACTTCTCCGACCAGGTCCGGATCTTCGGCCGGCCGCTCGGGCCCTTGCCTGCGCAGCGCGGCGGCACCAACGGCCTCATCCTCCGCCACGGCCGCATCGTCGCCGAGTTCGGCGACACGTCGGCCGTCGAGCCGGTGTACAGCGCCGCGAAGAGCATGCTGTCGACGCTGCTCGGCGTGGCGCTCGATCGCGGCCTGATCGAGGACATCGACGGCCGCGTCGGCGACCAGGTGCGAGACGGCGGCTACGACTCTCCGCAGAACCGCGACATCACGTGGCGCCAGCACGCGACGCAGTCCAGCGAATGGGAGGGCGAGCTGTTCGGCAAGCCGCACACGTTCCTCGGCGTCGAGGAGTTCGGCGAAGGCGCGCGGCAGCCGCGTGCGCTGGAGCCGCCGGGCGCGTACTACGAATACAACGACGTGCGCGTGAACCGGTTCGCGATTTCGTTGCTGCGGGTGTGGAAGCGCCCGCTGCCCGACGTGTTTCGCGACGAGGTGATGACGCCGATCGGCGCGAGCGGCCAGTGGCAGTGGATCCCCTACAAGGACGCGGTCGTGAAGGTGGACGGCGTCGACATGCCGACGGTGAGCGGCGGAACGCGGTGGGGCGGCGGGGTGTGGATGGACACGCGCGACGCAGCGCGGTTCGGTCTGCTGTTCCTGCGCCGTGGCCGCTGGGGCGACCGCACGATCGTGTCCGAGCGATGGGTGCAAGCGGCAACCACACCGAGCCCACGCAAGGAGGATTACGGCTACCTCTGGTGGCTGAACACAGCCCAGAAGCAGTGGCCTGGAACACCGGCGTCAGCGTTCGCCGCCGTCGGGTTCGGCTCGAACACGATCTGGATCGACCCCGAGCACGACATCGTCGTGGTGTGGCGATGGCACCAGGGCAACGGCGCGGAGTTCTTCAAGCGCGTGGTGGACGCGCTCGGTCAATAGCTAACGCTTCGCCAGCTGGACCGGCACGTCCACGGAGAACGGCGTGCGCTGCGGCGGGAAGCACACCTTGTCGTCGCACGCCTGGTAGTCGAGCGTGCCCTTGATGGTCACCGCGTCGGTCGGAAACGTGCCTCGGCCGCGAACGAACGCAGTGGTGACCTTGAGCGGCACGCGGACCTCGAACGGCTTCGAGTAGACCTTCACCGCTTCCTTCAGCGGGGCGAAGAAGTAGTCCTCCGCCACGGGAAACACCGGCGCGCCAACCTCGATGCCGGCAACCGGCGTCACCGTGGTCGCGACCGCAATGTACTTCGGGTTGCCAGGCGCGTAGACGTGGACGCCGGGAATCGGCGTCGCCGTCAGCGTGACGTCCACGGTCTGCGGCGGCTTCGAGATGGCGGCGCTCGCGCGCGCGGCCACGTTCACGCGCACCGGCTGGTTCTTCAGAAAGGACTGCCGCGCGATCGCCTGCGGCGACGATTCAGCCAGCAGGACGGCGGCGCCAAGGGCGACGGCAATGGTGTAGCGCATGGTCATACCCCGAATCCCGATGGACCGCTGTACGTTGGCCGGGGCACTGGCGTGGTGAGTGTAACACGCCGTTCGGGGCGCGACTTATACTGCTCGGATGATGTGGGCGGTCTTGTTCGCGCTGCTCGCGCAGGCGGCGACGATCACCGCCGGGACGGTGATCTGCAACGGAACCGCGAGCGCCGCCGGGCGGGAGTTCGTGCTCGATCGGCCCGCGGCGGAACAGCCATGGCGGTTGTCGTACCGCGATCGCGAGCATCCGTCGTGGATTCGCCTCGCGCTCGACGGCGCGGCCCCCGTCTTCGGCGCCGGCACCGCGACGCTGCGGTTCCGCAACGCCAACGGCGGCCGCCAGGTGGAGCTCGACGTCACGCCAACCCGGCGCGCGCATCGACGTCTACGTCGACTACGGGCTCGACGTGAACATCGAAAGTGCCCTCGCCCCCGAGGTCGATCGCATGAACACCAACGGCTCGCTGACGTCTCTCTCATGCCGCATCGATGCCGCACCGGTGAACCCGTGAACCTGTAGACCCGTGAACCCGTGATCGGGTCGAGGAGTAGTTCGTTGCCCCGTACCAAAGTCGCCCTGTTCGGCGCCGGCTTCATCGCCGACATCCATCTCGAGTCCTACACGCGCTTCGTGCCCGACGCGGAAGTGACCGCCATCTATTCCCGTTCGGCGGAGCGTGCCGACCGTGTCGCGAAACACTGGGGCATCCCGCGGGCCTTCACCGACATCGACGCGCTCATCGCAGAGGCCGACTGCGACGTCGTCGACATCTGCCTGCCGAACTTCCTGCACCATCGCGTCACGCTGGCCGCGGCGCGCGCCGGCAAGCACGTGATCGTCGAGAAGCCGCTGGCAGTCACGCTCGAGGAGGCCGACGAGATGATCGCGGTCTGCCGCGAGCACGGCCGCAAGCTGATGTACGCCGAGGAGCTGTGCTTCGCGCCGAAGTACGAACGCGTGCGGAAGCTGGTCGCCGAAGGCGCGGTCGGCGACGTCTACATGCTCAAGCAGCTGGAGAAACATTCCGGGCCGCACAGCGACTGGTTCTGGGACGTCACGCAGTCCGGCGGCGGCGTGCTGATGGACATGGGATGTCACGCGTTCGGGTGGTTCCGCTGGATGCTCGGCGGCAACCCCGGGGTCCGAAGCGTGTGGGCGACGATGGACACCGTGCGGCACAAGGAGCGCACGCGCGGCGAGGACAATGTCGTCGCGATCGTGGAGTTCGAGAACGGCGTCATCGGGCTGGCCGAGGACAGCTGGGCGAAGCCGGGGGGCATGGAGGATCGCATCGAGGTATACGGCACCAGGGGCGTGTCGTACGCCGATCTGTTCCACGGCAATGCTGCGCAGACCTACAGTGAGGAAGGCTACGGCTACGCGGCCGAGAAGGCCGGCTCGACGCAGGGATGGACGTTCACGATCTTCGAGGAGGTGTTCAACCAGGGCTACCCGCACGAGTTGCAGCACTTCATCGACTGCGTGCGCGAGGACAAGACGCCGCTCGTCACCGGAGAAGACGGCCGGGCCGTGCTCGAGATCATGTACGCCGCTTACGCGTCGGCGAAGTCCGGCGCGAAGGTCACGCTGCCGTTCCACCCGAAGGTGGCCAGGCCTATCGACTTGTGGAAAGGGTGAGCGGGGCTGCCGCGTCGGCGACCGGTTCGCCGCGACGGTGCAGCGTGACGCGGACCGTGGCCGCGCCGAGCGACGCCGCGAGGCGGTCGGCCCACGGCCAGCTGTCCCGGGGGCGGCAGCAATACAGGTTGAAGGCGGCGAAGCCGCGTTCGGGGAACGTGTGGCAGGTGAGGTGCGACTCGCTGAGGATCACCGCGCCGGTGATCCCGCCCGCGCCGGGGAACCGATGCCACACGGCTGGCGCCACGGGCTGGAGGCCGAGGTCGGCGATTACTTCGTCGAAAAGCGACTGAAGCGCGTCCAGCGAGCGCAGTGCCTCGGCATGGCAGCCGCCCGCGTCCACGATCCACTCACATCCCGGCTCCAGCGTCATTCGCGTGACGCCATGTTACATCGTGCCGTCAATCGGCCAACCGTCAACCGTCAACTTACAATTGGCCATGGTCATCATCCTGATGGGGGTCACCGGCGCGGGCAAGACCACCGTCGGCCTCCGGCTGGCGGAGGCGCTGGGCTGGCGGTTCCACGAGGCCGACGACTATCATCCCCCGGCCAACAAGACCAAGATGCACGCCGGCATCCCGCTCACCGACGATGACCGCTGGCCGTGGCTTCGCGCGCTGCGCGGCGTCATCGAGCAGGCGCTGGCCGACGGCACTGGCGCTGTCGTGACATGCTCGGCGCTGAAGCAGGCCTATCGCGACGTGCTCTCCGGCGGCTTGCCGAACGTCCACTACGTGCACCTGACCGGCGATCCAGGCGTCCTGGCCGATCGGCTGGCCGGCCGGCGCGGGCACTTCATGAACCCGGCGCTGCTCGAGAGCCAGATCGCGACGCTCGAGCCGCCGCGCGACGCCGTGAACATCGATCTGTCGCTCACGCCCGACGCGCAGGTGGCCGCCATCCGCCAGGCGCTATCCCTGTGACCGTGGACCGGACCCTGGACCCCGGACCCTGGAATCCATCCCCGTAACTCGTAACTCGAAGTGACTGTCTTCAAAGGTTGGATCCGCCCCGGCCCCGTGCCGCCCGGTGCGAGCGACCTGCCGGATGTGCCGGACGCCGAGACGCTCGACTACATCTCGGGACACTTCCGCCTCTTTCAACTGCGCGATGGCCATCGGTTCTCGACCGACGACGTCCTGACGGCGTGGTACGGGACGACGTGGTGTCCCTCGGCGGGATCGATTCTCGATCTCGGCAGCGGCATCGGAAGCGTCGCCACCATCGCCGCGTGGCGGCTGCCCGGCGCGCGCCTGGTGACTGTCGAAGCGCAGGAGCCGAGTGTCGCGCTCGCGCGCAAGTCCGCGGCGTTCAACGGGCTCACCGGGCGCATGGACATCCGGTGCGGGGACTTTCGGGACCGATCGATCCTGGCGGACGGGGAGGCCTTCGACCTGGTCCTCGGCAGCCCGCCGTACTTCCCGCAGGGATCGGGGATCGAAGGCGATCATCCGCAGAAGGTCGCGTGCCGGTTCGAGCTGCGCGGCGACATCGGCGACTACTGCGAGACGGCCGTGCGGCACCTGGCGCCTGGCGGCGTCTTCGCGTGCGTCTTCCCACAACCTGATGGCCAGCGCCGCCGGGTGCTCGAGGCGGCGGGCCGGGCCGGCCTGACCATCGTGCGCGAGCGCCCGGTGGTGCTCCGTGAAGGGGCCGAGCCGCTGCTCGGCCTGTTCGTCATGCATCGCGCCGCCGACCTGCCGGACGGCCTGAGGGGCCGGACCTGGGTCGAGCCGCCCCTGGTCATCCGGACCGCCGACGGGGCCGTACACCCCGAATATCAGGCGATCAAGCTCGCCTTCGGCTTCCCGCCCTGATAGCGCTGTGGGCGAGGCCTCTTAAGCCGATAATTGGAAGGGGCCCGGCACGTCCAGCTGGGCCGTTTGTCACACCGCTCTGCTATCATTCGCGACCCCGACGATGCCTCAGCGTTCCTCGCCGCCCGATGTTGCCCTCGAGACGCCGCCGGCGCCCGCGCCCGCGCTTGCACCGGCTCCGCCGCCGACGCCGGACCTGGCGGATCCGACGCTGTACATCAACCGCGAGCTGAGCTGGCTGGCCTTCAACCAGCGCGTGCTGGACCAGGCGAACGACCCGGACCATCCGCTGCTCGAGCGCGTGAAGTTTCTCGCCATCACCAGCGACAACCTCGACGAGTTCTTCATGGTGCGCGTCGCGACGCTCCTGAAGAAGTACCGCGCCGGCGTCGACGGCACCTCGCCCGACGGCCTGCACGCCGAGCAGCAGCTGCGCGCCATCCGCCTGCGCGCGACGCAGATGCTGGACGACGTGGCGACGTGCTGGCAGGAGCTGCTGCGGCCGCTGCTCGACAGCGACGGCATCCGGTTCCTGGAACCGACCGACTACACCCCCGAGGTGAAGGTCTTTCTCGCGGAGTACTTCAAGACGCACATCTGGCCGGTGCTGACCCCGCTGGCGTTCGATCCCGGGCACCCGTTTCCGCACATCTCGAACCTGAGTCACAGCTTCGCGGTGGTCGTGCGGCACAACAACCGCACGAAGTTCGCGCGCGTCAAGGTGCCCGACAAGATCCCGCGCTTCGTGGCGATCCCCGAGCGGAAAGCCGCGAAGGCCTCGGAACGGCCGACGCAGACGTATGCCTTCATCGAGGACGTCATCAGGCTGAACATCCACGAGCTCTTCCCGGGCACGCAGGTGAAGAGCGCGCACCTCTTCCGGATCGTGCGCGACACCGACATGGTGATCCAGGAAGACGAGGCGGACGATCTGCTCGAGAGCGTCGACCGCAGCCTGCGCCAGCTCCGCTACGGCGCGCTGTCGCTGCTGCAGGTGGAAGCCAGCATGCCGCGCCGCGTGCTCGACATCCTCGTCGAGAACTTCGAAGTGGACGAAGACGTCGTCGTCCGCACGTCCGATCGGCTGGGCTTCGCCGACTGGATGGAGCTCACCGGCCTGCACCGGCCGGCGCTGAAGGACGCGCCGTTTGTCCCGCGTCACCTGTGGGCGGGGCACGACACCGAGGCGATCTTCGACGAGATCCGCTATCAGGATTACCTCGTCCACCACCCGTTCGAGTCGTTCGCACAGCGTCGAGTCGTTCCTCAGCGCGGCGGTCAAGGACCCGCACGTCGTCGCGATCAAGATGACGCTGTACCGCATCGGCCAGGACTCGCCGCTGGTCGACATGCTCATCGAAGCGGCGGAAGCCGGCAAGCAGGTGGCGGTGCTCGTCGAGCTGAAGGCGCGCTTCGACGAGCGCAACAACATCATCTGGGCCAACCGCCTGGAGCAGGCCGGCATCCATGTCGTTTACGGGCTGGTGAACCTGAAGACGCACTGCAAGCTGTGCCTGGTCGTCCGGAAGGAGGCCGACGGCATCCGGCGCTACGCGCATATCGGCACCGGCAACTACAACGCCGCGACGTCGAAGGTCTACACCGACTTCGGGTTCTTCACCTCGGACGCCGCGATCCTGGACGACGTGTCGGAGGTGTTCAATTACCTGACGGGCTATTCGAATAAGCGGGCCTACCGCGAGCTGCTCGTCGCGCCGGTCAGCCTGCGATCCGGCATGCGGGCACTCATCGAGCGCGAAGTGGAGCACGCGAAGGCCGGGCAGCCGGCGCGGCTGATCTTCAAGAACAACGCGATTACCGATCCCGGGATGATCCGCTGCCTCTATGCGGCGTCGCAGGCCGGCGTGCCCATCGACCTCATCACGCGCGGCGTCTGCTGCCTGCGCCCGGGCGTCCCCGGTGTCTCCGAGACGATCACGGTACGATCCATCGTCGGGCGGTTTCTCGAGCACTCGCGGATCTACTACTTCGAGAACGGCGGCAAGCCTGAGGTCTATATCGGCAGCGCCGACCTGATGGAGCGCAACCTCGATCGACGGGTCGAAGTGCTGTGCCCTGTGCGCGATCCCGATCTCCGTCACCAACTGCGCCACGTCGTGCTCGACGCCCTGCTGCGCGATACCGATCGCGCGTCCCAGCTGCAGCCGGACGGCGAGTACGTCCGCCTTCAGCCCGAAGAGGGGCAGCCGGCGGTGAACTCGCAGGGCGTGCTGCTGGAGCACTACTCACAGGACGAGCTGTAGCCAGCGCGGCTGGACTACAATTGACGCGGCTGGCTCCATGAGGAGGGCCCGTTGACTGCCGTCGTCCAACCGCCCCTTGCTCCCCAACTCGCCGTCGTCAAGGAAGAACTGCTGTACGCCCGCGAGCGCGCCCGCGCGCTATGCCAGGGCCTCGACGAAGGCGCATGGGCCCGGCGGCCGGCGCCGGAGCAGTGGTCCATCGGCGAGTGCGTCATGCACCTGAACCTGACGTCGGAGCGGTTCGTGCCGCTGCTCGACGACGCGATCCGGAACCTCCGCGCGCGAAAGCTGGAACGGCCGGGACCCTACAGCCGCGGCCTGATCGGCTGGGCGATGGTGAAGTACCCTCGAGCCGCCGTACAAGATGAAGACGAAGACGGCGGGCGAGTTCGCGCCGGCGGCGGTGGAGCCGATGTACGAGACGCTGGAGCGCTTCGACTACCTCCAGCAGGAGCTGCAGGTCCGCATCGATCGGTCGGCCGGTCTCGCCGTCGATCGCATCCGCCTGGCGTCGCCGTTCGACGCCCGCATCAAGTACAACCTCTACGCCGCCTTCTGCCTGATCGCCTCGCATCAGCGGCGGCATCTCTGGCAGGCCGAGCAGGTGCGCGCGCAGATCGGCGCCTGAGGATGTCGATGCCGGCGGGCACACAGGACGCGTCGGAGCTCTTCCAGGACTACGTGCGGCGGCACCGCGAGGCGATCGACTCCGCGCTCGGCCGATGGCTGCCCGGCCAGCCGGCGACGCCGGCGCTGCTCGACGAGGCCATGCGCTACAGCCTCGAGGCCGGCGGCAAACGCCTGCGCCCGATCCTGACGCTCGCCGCCGCCGAGGCTGTCGTCTCTGCCGATCCGCGGGGACCCGACGCCGCCGCGACGCGCGACGAGGCGGTCGCGCTCGCGATGCCGGCCGCCTGCGCCATCGAGCTGATCCACACCTACTCGCTCGTGCACGACGACCTCCCGGCGATGGACGACGACACGTTGCGGCGCGGCCGGCCGACGCTCCACGTCGTGTACGGGGACGGCATCGCGATCCTCGCGGGCGACGGCCTGCTGACCGAGGCCTTCGCGCTGCTGGCGCGCGAGCCCGCGGCCGGCGGCCGTTCGGAGCTCGCGCTGAGAAAGCTGCGGGCGATCGAGACGATTGCCACGGCCGCCGGTGCAAGCGGCATGGTCGGCGGGCAGGCGATCGATCTGGAGTCTGCCGGGTCGGCCCGGATCCCCGGCCGCGCGCGTCCGACGATTGACGCCGCCGGCCTGCAGGCGATGCACGCGCGCAAGACCGGCGCGCTCATTCGTGCCTCCGCCGTCGCCGGCGCCGTGATGGCAGGGGGGACGGACACACAGATCGCCGCCGTCGATCGGTTCGCGTCAGAGCTGGGCCTGGTGTTTCAGATCGTCGACGACATCCTCGACGTCGAAGGGGCCGCCGACACGCTCGGCAAGACGGCGGGCAAGGACGCCGCCGACGACAAGCCGACGTACCCGGCGCTCTTCGGCCTCGAGCGGTCGCGCGCGCTGGCCGCCGAGGGCAGCGCCCGCGCCGAAGCCGCGCTGGCCGACGCGGGACTGCTCGACAATCGCCTCCTGGAAATCGCCGACTGGGTGCTGCGCCGGGATCGGTAAGGCGGCACTTGTTTCGTGCTGCGTGCTTCGTGCACCGTGCTACGTGCGGTGCGGCGTGCCACGCACCACGTGCGGTGCCGGGTGCCGCCGAGGCACCAGCGCGGCACTGGCACGCAGCAGCCGCAGCACTCGGCACTCAGCACCGCACGTGGCCACGCAGCACGAAGCACGTAGCACGTGCTCCGTTACGGAAAGATCCCCAACTCCATGTACGACCGGCCGACTTTCTCAATCGCGACGACGAACGCGGCGGTCCGGAGGTCGGTGATGGCCGGAAAGTTCTGCCGCACCGTCTTGATCTCGCGATACGCCGCGATCATCGTCTCCTCGAGGCCGGAGTTGACCAGCGTCAGCTCGTCGGCGCCCTGGACGACGGCACGCCGGTCGGCGTCGGTGAAGCTCTTGCCCGTCGCCTGCTCGATCGACGCGAACATCCGCAGCTGAGACGCCTCGCGGTACCGGTTCTCCATGCGCCCGAACCGGACGTGCGACAGGTTCTTCAGCCATTCGAAATACGACACCGTCACGCCGCCGGCGTTCGCGTAGATGTCGGGGACGACCATCACGCCCTTGGCGTTCAGGATCTCTTCCGCCTCCGGCGTCGTCGGTCCATTGGCGCCTTCGAGGACGATCTTCGCCTGCACGCGAGGGGCGTTGTCGGCGCGGATCTGGTTCTCGAGCGCGGAGGGTATCAGCACGTCGCACGCCAGTTCCAGCGCGTCGGTGGACTTGACGAGGTTGGTGGCGCCGGCGAAATTCAGGATGGATCCGGTCGCGCGCCGATGGGCGACGACCGCTTCGAGATCGAGGCCGCCGGTATTGCCGATGGCGCCCTCGTACTCGGCGAGGCCGACGAGAATCGCGCCGCCTTCCTGGCAGAACTTCGCGACGTGGTACCCGACGTTCCCGAGGCCCTGCACGACGACCCGCTTGCCGGAGAGGCCGGCGGACAGGCCAAGCGCGGCCATGTCCTCGGCGTGCGAGCAGATCTCGCGCAGCGCGTAGAACAGCCCGCGTCCGGTCGCTTCCCGGCGGCCGCGAATCCCGCCCTGGCTGACCGGCTTGCCCGTGACGCACGCCAGCGCGTCCAGCGTGTTCGTGTTCGGCGTCATCGCCTGGTAGGTGTCGACGATCCACGCCATCTCGCGTTCGCCGGTCCCGTAGTCCGGCGCCGGCACGTCGACGCCGGGTCCGATGAAGTTCTTCTTCACCAGTTCGTGCGTGTAGCGACGCGTGACGCGTTCCAGCTGCTCGGGGGTGCATTTCTTCGGGTCGATCTGCACGGCCCCCTTGGCACCGCCGAACGGGACGTCCACGATCGCGCACTTCCACGTCATCAGCGACGCCAGCGCCATCACTTCGTCTTCGTTGACGTCGGCGCTGTAGCGGATGCCACCCTTCACCGGGAGCTTGTGGTGGCTGTGCTCGGCACGCCAGGCCTGCACGACGGTGATCGATCCGTCGTTGTGTCGCAGCGGAAACTCGAACCGGTAGAGGCTGTTGCCGGCCTTGATCTCGTCGAGCAGGCCCTGGGGATAGCTGGTGAACGCCGCGGCGCGATCGAACGCGCGGTTCACGTTGTCGAGAAATCCGCTCATATCAGCCCTCGATCTTCAGCCCTCAGCCCTCAGTGATTACGCAGATGTGCGCCCCATCTCCGCATCGGCGAAATTCCTGACGGCCGACAACTGAAGGTGAGGGCTGAAGGTGGATTCGTCACTTCGGATTGATGACCGCCTGCACCGACGAATCGGCAAGGTTCTCGGCCGTGACCATCATCACGCCGGTGTCGACGGTCTTCGGCACGCCGCGCCCCTGCAGGTGATCGACCATCGTCTTGACGCTGAGATAGCCCATGTTCACGGGATTCTGCACGACGAAGCCCTTCAGCTCACCGCGCGTGAGCGGATCGAGGAACGCCGAGCTGTAGTCGAAGCCGACGAAGGTGATGGCGCCGGCCTTGCCGATGTCCTGGAGCGCGAGCAGCATGCCTGCCGTCGACGACTCGTTCGGTGTGAAGATGCCGTCGACGCGCTGCGCGAAGCGATTGAGCAGGTTCTCAGACGTGCGCTTCGCTGTGTCGCGTGTCGCGCCGGCGAACTGATCCGACGAGACGACCTCGATGCCGGGGAAGCCCTTCGCGAGCTCGTCGAGAAACCCGCGCTCGCGCTCCTCGGTGGCCGCCGAGCCTTCCTGGTACCGCAGCATCAGGACGCGGCCGTGGCCCTTCAGCAACTCGCCCATGCGGCGGGCAGCCAGGCGGCCGCCCTGGCCGTTGTCAGTCGAGACGTAGCTGACCGCCTTGCCGGGATTGGCGAGCGCCGAGTCGAAGATGACGGTTGGAATGCCGGCGCGCGCCGCTTCCTCGACCGGCCGCTCGAGAGCGCGACTGTCGAGCGGCGCCAGCACCAGCCCGCTGACGCCCTGGCTGATGAAGCCCTCGACGACCTGTACCTGCTGCTCGCGGTCGTCCTCGCGCAGCGGCGCCTTCCAGATCACGTCGACGCTGGTCCCGGCCGCGCGCAGCTCGGCGGCGGCCTTCTCGGCGCCGGTCCGCACGCGAAGCCAGTGCTCGTGCGTCGAGCCCTTTGGCACGACGGCAATTCGTATCGCCGCGTTCCTTCCGGTGTCGTTCCGGGACTGGCAGCCGATGCCGGCCAGGGCAAGCGCGAGGATCAGGCTGATGCCGCAGTGGAGGCGGGGCTTCAGCCCCGCAAGACCGTTGTTCCCAGGCACGGCAAGACGATGTGCCGCCGGCCCGGGCGGCGTCAAGCCCGAGTGTGGTCGGCGACGCCGTGAACGATCAGGCGAGCAGTGCGTCGATGGGGCGGCCCTTGCCGTCCTTCGTCACGTAGAACGGCCGGCCCTCCGTCACGTACGACCAGTCGGGTGGGATGCCCAGCGCCTTGAAGATCGTCGCGAAGACGTCGATCAGGCGAGCGGGACGCTCCACCGGCACCATCGGATGGCGATCGGCGGTGACGCCGTACGCGACGCCGCGCTTGAAGCCGCCGCCGAAGAACAGCATGCAGTTGGTGCTGCTGAAGTGCCCGTGGAACCCGAACATCCTCTCGTGGTCGAGCACCAGCGACTCGCCGGTGTGGCGCTCGGCGAAGCCATCGGGCTCGACGCCGGCCGCCGGCTGACTCGCGATGGTGCGGCCGAACTCGGTCGCGACCACGACCAGCGTCCGGTCCAGCAGGCCGCGCTGATCGAGGTCGCGAATGAGCTGAGCGATCGGCCGATCGATCTGCCGCTTCATCTCGACCATGCGCGAGTAGCCGTTCTCGTGCATGTCGAACCCCTTGAACGGGCCGTACTGATACTCGACCTGGACGACGCGTGCGCCCGCTTCGACCAGGCGGCGCGCGAGCAGCAACCCGTTGCCGAAGCGGCTGCCGTAGTAGTACGACTTGTCCTGCACGTCGTACGGCCCGGCGTTTGGCTGATACGCGGCCAGGATCTCCGGCTTCTCTTCCTCGAGCTTGAAGGCGCGCTTGACCGGGGAGTCCATCATCGCGCGCGCGTCCTCCATCACCTGGAGGTAGTCCCTCACGCGGTTGGCCTCGCGAAGCTGGGCCTCAGTCATCCCGCTGACAGCACGCAGGTAGGCCTGCCGCCGATCGAGCCGATCCGGGCGCATGCCGCCGACCGCATTGAGCGTCGCCACGCCCTCGCGCGCGTCCGGAATCATGAACGGCGCGTGGCTGACGCCGTAGAAGCCAGGCCCGAGATACTCGCTGATGAACAGCTTCTCCTCGTCGCTGGTGTCGATGTCGCGCCCGACGTAGATGTACGGCGGCACGTCCTTGTGCCGACGGCCGAGCGAGCGCCCGACCATCGCCCCGAGGCTCGGCGCCTTGACGCCGGCGGGGAAGAGATAGCCGGTCATCGCGTAGTACTGCGCCTTCAGGTGGATCGCGCCGAACTTCGTGTCGCTCGTCAGCGTGCGCAGCACGGCGCCGCGATCCATCACCGAGGCGATCTCTTCGAGGCCGGCGCCAAACGAGACGCCGTCGGCCGCCGTCGGAATCGTCGGGCACGTGCCGAGGAGATCCGAGCCCTTCATTCCCGCCGTGAACGGCGTGTGCTTCTTGGGGTCCCAGGTGTCGGTCTGCGCGATGCCGCCGGGCAGCCAGATGACGATCAGCGAGTCGGCCGAGCCGCGCGTGATCTGCGGCTCTGACGCCCACGCGCCGGGCGCATACGCGCCGGCCAGGCCGGCAGCTGCAGCGCCCTTGATGAAGTCACGCCGGTTGATGGCGGTCATGGCGATGCGCTCCTACTGGATGAACGTGAATTCGGGTCCGGCGAGCAGCGCCCACAGCAAATCGCCGAGCGCCGCCGTCGACGGAGAGTCCGCGACGCGGCGCACCGCCGCCGCGTCCCACAGCGCGACGCCGCCCACCTGCACGAACGACCAGCCCGTGACCGGCGTCGCTTCGCCGATACCTACCTCTCCGGCCGGCACTTCCAGCCGCACCCAGCCGCCGCTCGCCGGCAGCGGGCCCATCCAGCGGCGATGGGGCGGCTCGGGCAGCCGATCCGATCGCTCCTCGGTGGCCCAGTAGGCGCGATGCTCCCACTCCGTGCCGGCGAACCACTCGATCATGATCTCACGCGGCGGGCGCGCCGGGTCGAGGTACACCCAGGTCACCAGGCGGTCGTGCTCGGTGAGGGTCACCGGGGCCAGGCTCGTGACCTTGTGCGAGGTGACGTCCCCCTCGTTCGACTGTGCGTGGGCTTTCGCGCCGTTCGGCGCCGCTACCGGCGGATCCACCCAGGCCCACGCCGCCGCGCCGCCGGTGCCGTCGGCCTTGGACCCGTCCGGCAGCGCGTCATCGAAGATGACCTCGTCCGCCGCGGGCGCCGCAGCGGCGGCGCCGGGCGCGCGGCTCGCGGACAGGTACGTGACGGCGCCGCGCCGTTCGGCGGGCGCCGGCCGACGGGCGAGCGCTGACAGGTAGAGCGCGTCGATGGCCGCGTCGCGATCGCGCGGCCTGGTCGCCGCTGCCATCGCCTCCAGGCGGGGGCTGCCGTAGACCAGGTAGCTGAGCTCGGGGCCATTCATCAGCTCGAGCGCGGTGAGCACCGCCGTGTCCTCGGAACGCGCCGTGCTGATCTCGTTGCGCGAGGCGGGCCGGCCGAGCGCGCGCGTGAGCGCGGTGGAGATCCGATCCTGGTACACGCGCTCCCGGCGATCGAGCGTGCCGCGCGTGACCAGCCGCACGCTGTCGATGAACTGCTCGGCGGTGAGGCGGCGCAGCGTCGGCGAGCGGAAGTAACGGGGCGCATCCGGCTTCTGGACGTCGAAGTGATCCTCGCGCGCCGGGTCGTAGCGGTGTTGATACGTGCGGCTGGTGAGAATCTGCTTGATGGTGTGCGTGACGTCGTAGCCGTGACGCGCGAAGTCGTCGGCCAGCCAGTCGAGCAGCGCCGGATCGCTCGCCACCCGATCGAGCCGGAAGTCGTCGGCGGGCTCGACCAGTCCGAGTCCCACGAAACGGCGCCACAGCCGGTTCACGAACGCACGCGCAAAGCGCGGGTTGGTGGGATCCGTGAGCAGCAGCGCCGCGCGATGCAGCCGGGCGCGCTCGGATGCCGGCACCGCCTCCGGCGTCTCGGGCAGCGCGAAAGGAAAGCGCGCCGGGACGATCTGACCGGTGCGCTTCTCGCAGCGCACGAGCTCCAGGTCGGCGCCGGCGAAGAGCCCCGCGAACGCCAGGAACCGCGCCTGCGGCCACTCGTCGTTCAGGAAGTGGTTGTGGCACGACGCGCACTTCATGCTCGTGCCGAGAAACACCTGCGCGACATTCGCCGCGCTCTGGATGGTGTCGGTCGGCGTGTTGTTGAGCACGTAGCCGGAGCGCGAGCGCTTGCCGTTCGCGTTGACCTCAATCGACGGCTTGTGGCGCGGCATCGACGGGTCGATCAGCGAGGCGGCGAAGACGTCGAAGGGGACGTTGTCCTCGAACTGTCTGAAGATCCAGTCGTGGTAGTTGCCGCGCGTCGGGATGCCGCCCTGCATCCGCGTCGTCTGGCTCCCGAGGGCGTCCTCCCAGAACGGCGTCCAGTGCGCGGCGTAGTCCGCGCGGCGCGCCAGCAGCGATTCCACCAGGCGGGCCCGCTTGTCGGGCCGGGTGTCGGCCTCGAACTGCGCGATCTCGGAGGGCGTCGGCACCACGCCGATCACGTCAAGCGACGCACGCCGGATGAACCGGCGATCGTCCACGACAGGCGGCGGCGTCGTCGCCTCCGGAAGACCGGCGGCGCGCCACCGTGCCGCGACGAAGTGATCGATCGGGTTGTCGGACCCAGGGTAGGCCGCTGGCGGGTCGGGCACGCGCGGCAGCCGCGCCAGCCGGATCTGGCGCCGCAGCACGAACAGTTCCTCCGCGTCGTCGCTGAAGAGCGCCGTGTCGAGCGCGCGCGCGGTGTCGGCGTTCACGTCGTGGGCCGGCATCAAGCGCGGGACGCCCGCCGCCGACAGCGCATCGGTCCTGCCAGGACCCGCCGACCCGCTGTCGTCGATTGCGCCAAGGGCGATCCACTGCCGGAAGAGCGCAATCTGCGCGTCGGTGAGCGGCCGGTAGTTCTTCGGCATCCTCGGCCGGCGCGCGCCGGTGAGGTATTCGATGACCGGACTCTCGTCGGGCTTCCCGGGCACAATGGACGGACCCGCCTCCTCACCCCCGGCGAGCAGCCCCGCCACCGACGTCAGGACCAGGCCGGCCTCGCGCTCGGTCTCGTCGTGGCACTCGAGGCACTTCAGCTCGAGAATCGGGCGGATGTCGTGCGTGTAACTGATGGGGTTCGCGCCCGGCGCAGCCGGGACCTGTGCCTCGGCCGCCGCGACGATCGAGGTCGCGAACAACGACGCCAGAAGCGGTGACAGCAGGCGGCGAGTCATCGACAGAACATTGTCCGTCAGGCATCCCCGGTTGCTCAAGGGCGGCGTGGCCCCACCTGCTGACGACGGGGACATCGCCCGCGCTCCTCAGTACCTGCGCTGCCGCTGTCGCGTGATGTCGAACTTCGCCGTATCGGCAATCGCCATCACGGCCATGACACCGGCCTGCAGCGGATCGGTGACGACGAGATCGGCAGCGTCGGGGACGCTGCCCGCCATGTTCAGGCTGATGACGAGGACGCCCGCCCGCTGCAGGTCCTTGACTGCTTCGGTGATGGCGCCGCCCATCAGCGCCCCGGCCAGCACCAGCACCCGCGCCCGAGGCAGCCGCGCCACGGCGCGCACGGCGCCGGCCAGCGCTTCTTCGCCGACGAGGGGAATCGTGTCCACCGAGATGCGCTCGCCGCGGATGTTGTGGCGATCCGCCTCGCTGATCGCGCCAACCGCTACCTGCCCGACCTGCGCGCCGCCCCCCATGATGATGACCCGTTTGCCGTAGACCGCCATCAGCGGTGGCGGCTCTTCGATGTGCCGCACCACCGGCAGCGCGCCGAGCGCCGACCGCAGCTCGTCGTAGCGCTCGACCGGGTCCAGTTCGAGGTAGACGGTGAACCCGTCGTCGCGGGGGCCAAGGCTCTCGATCGATCGGATGTTGGCCGCGTGCGCGGCGATGACATGCGTGATCTGCGAGAGCACGCCGGGAGAGTCGGCGGTCGTCACGAGCAGGCTGTGGCCGGTCACGGGCATGTCGTATTATGGCCGAGCACGATGCGCTGCACGCGAGCTCTCCAACTCCGGCGTGTTCTCTGGAGTGGCGGCCTGCTGGCGCTGTTGACGCTGGGCACGACCGCAAGCCTGCGCGGCGGCGGTCCGCCGACCAGGCACGTCCTCTTCCTGAACTCCTACCATCACGGCTTCGACTGGTCCGACGATCTGGTGCGCGGCACGCGCGCGGCGCTCGACGCCCAGCCATATCCCGTCGAGCTCTGGGTCGAGGACATGGACACCCGCCGCGTCAGCGGCGCCGAGCAGGAGCGGCGGCTCGAGGACCTGCTGCGCTCCAAGTACGCTGGCCGCACCTTCGACGCGATCGTCGCCGCCGACGACGCGGCGCTGGCGTTCCTGGTGAAGCGGCACGAGGCGTTCTTCCCGGGCGTGCCGGTGGTCTTCCTCGGCATCAACAGCGAGGCCCTGATCGCCAGCGCCGATACCCGCACGTATACCGGCGTGCGCGAGATCTTCCTCACCAACGACATCGTCAGCCTGGCGACGACGCTGCGCCCCGAGACGCGACGGATCGTCGTCGTCGGCGACGCGACGCCGACTGCCGCGGTGCAGCTCGACGAGTACCGCGGCATCGCGGCGAAGCGGCCGGACCTGGAGTTCGTCTATCTCGACGGCGCGCGACTTCCGCTCGAGCTGATCCTCGAGCAGCTGCGGTCGACCACCGCGCGCGACGCCGTGATGACGACGGCGTTCACGCGCGATTACACGGGACGCTATTTCCCGCGCGATGAAGCGCTGGAGCAGATCGCCGCCGCCGCGCAGGCGCCGGTCTACAGCGCCGCCGTCAGCGAGCTTGGCCAGGGCCTGCTCGCCGGCAGCGAGAATGCCGGCCCGGGCCACGCCACGCGCGCGGCGGGGATGCTGATTCGGGTGCTCGAAGGGACGTCGCCGGCCGACATCCCGCGCGAGTCCGACGACCGGCCGCGGTACGTGATCGACTACGCGCAGGCGATGCGATGGGGCATCCCGGCGTCGAGCCTGCCGCCGACGGCGATCGTCGTCAACCGGGTGGTGTCGTTCTACGAGACGTACCGGTCGCTCCTCTGGGGCACGCTCGCGTTCATCGTGCTGCAGGCGCTGGTGATCGGCGCCCTGGTGGTCAACGTCGTGCAGCGCCGGCGCGCCGAGCGGGAGCTGGCGGGCCGGGCGCGCGAGCTGGCGATCTCGAACGCCGAGCTCGAACGCGCGAACCTCTCGCTGCGCCGGGAGATGGACGAGCGCCGCCAGGCCGAGGATCAGCTGCGTCAGGCGCAGCGGATCGAAGCCATCGGCCGCCTTGCCGGCGGCGTCGCGCACGATTTCAACAACCTGCTCACCGTCATCGCCGGCTACACCGACATCCTGTCGGAGACGACCGGGCACTCCGACGAGATGGCAGCGCACGTCGAGCAGATCCGCCGTGCCACCGAGCGCGCAACCACGCTGACGCAGCAGCTGCTGGCGTTCAGCCGCAAGCAGGTCCTGCAGCCGCGCGTCGTCGATTTGAACGAAGTGGTGCGCGGGCTCGAGCCGATGCTGCGCCGGCTGATCGGCGAGGACATCGATCTGCTGGTGCAGCTCGACGCCCAGCCGCTCGCCGTCGTAGTCGATCCCGGGCAGATGGAGCAGGTGATCATGAACCTGGCGACCAACGCGCGCGACGCGATGCCGCGCGGCGGCCAGGTGCTGATGGAGACGCGGCACGTCACGCTCGATGCCGAGCACATCGGCGACCGGCCGGGGATGACGCCGGGCGTCTACGTGCAACTGGCGGTGACCGACAGCGGTGATGGCATGACGGACGAGACGCGCGCCCGCGTGTTCGAGCCGTTCTTCACGACGAAGGGACCGGGCGAAGGCACAGGCCTCGGCCTCTCCACGGCCTACGGCATCGTCAAGCAGAGCGGCGGCTGGATCTGGGTCTACAGCGAAGCGCAGGGCACGACGTTCAAGATCTACCTGCCGTCCACCAGCGCGCCCATCGCCGCCGCGCCGCCGGCGCCGGCGGCCAAACGCCGGCCGGTGGCCACCGAGACGGTCCTCCTCGTCGAGGATCAGGTCGACGTGCGGGCCCTTGCCGCACGCATCCTCCGTCGCGACGGCTACGTGGTCATCGATGCGGCATCGGGCGCCGAGGCAATCGCGCGCGCGGCGGCGCACCACGGGCCCATCGACGTGCTGCTGACCGACGTGGTGATGCCAGGCGTGTCGGGACGCGAGGTCGCCGAGCGTCTGGCGGCTGCCCGGCCCGGGCTGCGCGTGTTGTTCATGTCGGGTTACACGGACAACGTCATCGCGCAGCGCGGCGTGCTCGACCCCGGCACCGCGTTTCTGGCGAAGCCGTTCACCGCCGACCAGCTGGCGACCAAGGTGCGCGAGGTGCTCGAGGCGTAGCGCCACAACCCACAGACCCACAGACTACCCACAGACCTACAGACCTCACCACGACCTACAGACCTACATGTCGCCAGGTTTGTTACGATCCTCCCGATGACTCGGCGTGAGTGGCTGGAAGTAACCGGCGGGGTGCTGGCGGCGGCGATCTCGACGCGACCGGCGCGTGCGCAGGCACCGTGGACGCCGCTTTTTGACGGCCAGACGCTCGGCCAGTGGGAGCAGACCGCGTTTGGCGGCGAGGGACCGGTGCGCGTCAGGGACGGTGCAATCGTCCTCGAGATGGGCGACCCGCTCACCGGCGTGACGTACACCGGAGCGGCGCCGACCATGGCCTACGAGGTGGCGCTGGAGGCGTCGCGGCTGGCGGGCAGCGACTTCTTTTGCGGGCTCACGTTCCCGGTGGCCGCATCGCACTGCTCGCTGATCCTTGGCGGCTGGGGCGGCACGACCGTGGGCCTCTCGAGCCTCGACGGCGCCGACGCCTCGCAGAACGAGACCACGAGCGAGCGTCGATTCGAGGACCGCCGCTGGTACCGCGTGCGTGTCGCCGTGACGACGACACACATCCGCGCCTGGCTCGACGACGAGCCGATCGCGGATGTGGCCACGGCGGGCAAGCGCATCGGCATCCGGCCCGAAGTCGATGCCTCGCGGCCGCTTGGGATCGCTTCCTATCGCACGCGCGCCGGCCTTCGCGACATTCGCCTCCGCGCCCTCTGACGCCGACGGCGTCAGAAATCTGCGACAATCTGCTCACCGCGCGTCGACGGCCTTCGCGCGGCCTTCAAATCGATGACTCGACTCGCGATCCTCCTCGTTCTGACGGCGCTCGTGCCGGGCCGACCCGCTGTTACCAGTCAATCGTCAACCGGCAACCGTCAAGCGTCACATCCGCCATTCGCCCCGCAGCAGGCTCTTTCGACGTTTCGACTCGAGCCCGGCTTCCGGATCGAACTGGTCGCCAGCGAACCGGACATCGTCAGCCCGGTGGCCATGGACATCGACGAGAACGGCCGGTGGTTCGTGGTCGAGATGCCGGGGTATCCGCTCGACACGAAGCCGACCGGGCGCATCAAGCTGCTCGAGGATACGAATGGCGACGGGCGTCCCGACTCGTCGAAGGTGTTCGCGGACGGGCTCGTGCTGCCTACCGGCGTGATGCGATGGAAGCGCGGCGTGCTGGTCACGGCGGCGCCCGACTTGATCTACTTCGAAGACGCCGATGGCGATGGCCGTGCCGAGAAGCGGACGGTGCTGGTGACGGGTTTTGCCGTCACTAACCCACAGCACAGCGTCAACAGCCCGCTGTACGGCCTCGACAACTGGATTCACGTCGCCTACTCGGGCGGCGGCGGCGCGCTGATCTTCCCGGAGCTGTTCGGCGACCGCGGCAAGCCGCTCACGTTTCCCGCGGCGCCATCGGTGCCAGGCGTGGAGCCGCGCGGCCACACGGTGCGCGTGCGGCTCGACCCGCCCGGCATCGAGCCGCGATCGAGCGAGACGCAGTTCGGCAACACGTTTGACGAGTGGGGCCACTATTTCACGTCCGAGAACAACGATCACATCCGCCACGAGGTCGTCGCCGCCCGCTATCTCGAACGCAACCCGCAGCTGCCGGTGTCGGCGGCCCGGCAGATGATCTCGGACCACGGCGGCGCGGCGCGCGTCTTTCCGATTACCGTGAACCCTCAGTTCGAGCTGCTGACCGAGTCGGGGGAGTTCACCTCGGCCTGCGGCCTGACGCTGTACACGGGCGGCCTGTTTCCGGGCGACTACGCCCGCAGTGCGTTTGTCGCCGAGCCGGTGCACAACGTCGTGCATCGCGACGTGGTGGAGGGCAACGGCGCGACGTTCATCGCGCGGCGGGGCAGCGAGGGCCGCGAGTTCCTGGCCTCTACCGACGCCTGGTTCCGGCCCGTCAACTTCTACGTCGGTCCCGACGGCGCGCTGTACGTCATCGACTACTACCGCGCGCGCATCGAGCATCCGGAGTGGACGGCCAGCGAGTTCCACACCAATCCGGCGCAGTTCGCGCTCGGGCGCGATCGCGGGCGCATCTACCGGATCGTGCCCGACGGCGCGGCGCCCGCGGCCGCTTCGCCGCGGCTGGGCGGCGCCGACCGCGCGGCGCTGGTCGACGCGCTGTCGAACGAGAACCTCTGGTGGCGGCGCACCGCGCAGCGATTGCTCCTCGATCGACGGCCGCCCGAAGCGGCGCCGGCGTTGACCGCGCTCGCGCAGACCGGCGCCTCGCCCCTCGGGCGGCTGCACGCGCTGTGGACGCTGCAGGGCCTTGGTCTCCTCGACGACAAGCTGGTGCTGCGCGCGCTGGGCGACTCGGAGGCCGGCGTGCGCGAGAACGCGCTGCAGCTGGCCGAGCCGCTGCTGGCGGACTCGGCGGTGCTCCAGGCGGCGGTGCTGGCGCGCGCGGTGTCGGAGACCGAGCCGCGCGTGCGCTTTCAGCTGGTGTCGACGCTCGGGGGCCTCGATTCGGCCGACGCGCGACAGGCCCAGCAGCGGCTGCTCTTCGCGAGCCTTGACGACGAATGGATGCAGGTGGCGGCCCTGTCGGCGGGACCGGACCGTCCCGGGATCTATCTCGACGCCGCGCTGGCGCCCGGCAGCGCGGCGCGCGCCGCGGACTCGCCCGGCCACCGCGCGTTCTTCGGCCTGGCGGCGTCGGCCGTCGCCGCCTCGCGCAGCGCTGACGCCGTGCGCGGCGTGATCGCCAGGGTCGCCGGCGGCGGCGACCGCGATGCGTGGTGGCAGGCGGCGACGCTGAGCGGCATCGAGCGCGGGCTGCGCGGCGCCAGCGGCAGCCTGCTCGGGATCGAGCCGCGGGCCGCTTGCCGGACTGGCGGAAGGACCGAGCCACGACGTGCGCCGCGCGGCGATTGACCTGCTTGCGATTGCAAAGCCCGCTGACGACCCGGCCGCTGCCGCCGCCGTCGCACGCGCGCTGGCGACGGCTGCCGATCGTGCCGCCGACGCGGATCGTCGCGCCGATGCCGTGGCCCTGGCGTCGCTCGGCGGCGTCGCGGACCGCACGGCGCAGTTCGAGGCGTGGGTCGACCCGCAGGAGCCCGAGGCCGTGCAGGTGGCGGCGCTCGGAGCGCTGAGCACGGTGCCGGGCGAAGAGGTCGGGCGCTTCGCACTGCGCGTGTGGCCGAGGCTGACGCCGGCGGCGCGATCAGCGGCCGTCGATCTCCTGCTCGCGGACCCGGCGAGGCAGCGGATGCTCGTGGACGCGCTCCGCGCCGGCACGGTGCAGAGCTGGGCGATGAACTTCGGGCAGAAGCGGAGCCTGATCATGCACCGCGACGCCAGGCTCCGGGCCGATGCCCGAGCGCTGCTCGAGGATCGCCCCGAGGCCCGCGCCGCCATCGTCAATCGCTACGCGGCGGCAGTGGAGAAGGGCGGCAGCAGCGAGCGCGGCGCGGCGGTGTTCGCGAAGGCATGCGCCGCTTGCCACAAGGTGGGCGGCGGCGCGGAAACCGACCTCGGTCCCGATCTCTCGGGCATCCGGCACCGGCCGCCGCTGGCGCTGCTGGTGGACGTGCTCTCGCCGAACCAGGCGATCGCGCAGGGCTACGAGACGTACCAGATCGAGCGGACCAACGGCCGGACCGATGCCGGCACGCTCGCCGCGCAGACGCCGACGACGGTGACGCTGCGCCAGGCGGGCCAGCCGATCCTGGTTCAGCGCGCCGACATCAAGCAGATCACGATGCTGCCGCAGTCGTCGATGCCCTCCGATCTCGACAAGGTCATCTCGCCGCAGGAGATGGCCGATCTGCTCGCGTTCCTCACGAAACGGTAGAACCCGATGCCCTTTGTCGCGCTCATCCTCACGCTGGGTCTCGCTGCGCTCTCGTCGCAGGCCGCGCCGGCCCGGCCGCCACTTGTCGGCATCGACCACGTGGCCTTCAAGATTGGCGACGTCGCCGCCGCGCAACGTTTCTACGGCGAGCTGCTCGGCTATCCGGTCGTCATCGGACGGGCGGCGGCCGATCCGCTCATCGTGCGGGTGAACACGCGGCAGACGCTGCTGCTCGAGCCTGGCCTGGCCGCCGGCGTCGACGACCGCCTCTCGCACGTCTCGTTCGCGACGAGCGACCTGCCGGCGATGAAGATCTATCTCGAGGCCCGCGGCGTCGCGGTGGAGGGGCCGGCGAAGCAGGGCTGCGGCCGCATGGCGCTCCGGACGCGCGACCCGGACGGTCACGCCATCGAGTTCGTGCAGGAAGACGTGGTCGTGGCGGCGCCGCCAACGTCGCCGCGCACGCCGCTGTCGACGCGGCTCTACCACACCGGCGTCGCGGTGCGCGACGAGGCCGCCGCGCACACCTTCTATCGCGACGTGCTGGGGTTCGAAGAGACCTGGCGGGGCGGCGCCGACCCGGGTCGCGTCAGCTGGGTCAACATGCGCGTGCCCGACGGCACGGACTACGTGGAGTACATGCTGAACGACAAGCCGCCGACCCGGCAGCAGCTCGGCTCGCAGCACCACGCCTGCCTGCTTGTGCCCGACATCCAGGCCGCGTGGGAGGTCGTGCGCTCTCGCCATGCGGCCTCGCCCGCGCCGCTCCAGAAGCCGCGCATCGGCCGCAACAACAAATGGCAGTTGAACCTGTTCGACGCCGACGGGACGCGAGTCGAGCTGATGGAGCCGTTTCCCACCAGGGTTCCGTGAATTGCCGATTGCGGATTGCCGATTGCGGATTGGTTGGCGATGGGCGATCGCCGATTACGGATGTTCGACCTTCGGTCCGCAGTGCCTCATAATCCGCATTCCGCAATCGCCAATCTTCAATGAATTCCGCCCTCGCCTGAGAGCGCCTTCACGACGTCGCCGAGGACGGCTTTGGCGTCGCCGAACGCCATGAGGCAGTTGTCGGCGTAGTACAGCTCGTTCTCGATTCCGGCGAAGCCCGGGTTCATCGAGCGCTTGATGGCGATGACGGTCTTCGCCTTGTCGGCGTTGATGATCGGCATCCCGTAGATTGGGCTCGCCTTGTCATGGCGCGCCGCGGGGTTCACGACGTCGTTGGCGCCGACGACGATGACGACGTCCACCTGCGGCATGTCGGGATTGATGTCGTCCATCTCCGCGAGCGCGGTGTAGGGGACTTCCGCCTCGGCCAGCAGCACGTTCATGTGGCCGGGCATGCGGCCGGCGACCGGGTGGATCGCGAACTTGCAGTCGATGCCGCGCTTCGAGAGCTGCTCGTACAGCTCGCGCACGCGGTGCTGCGCCTGGGCGACGGCCATGCCGTAGCCGGGGACGACGGCGACGCTGCTGGCGTTCTCGAGGATGTCGGCGACGTCCTGCGGCGTCGCGCTCTTGACCGCCCTGGCCTCGGCTGCCGCCTGCACGGCCGACACCTGGCCGAACGCGCCGAACAGCACGTTGGTGAACGATCGGTTCATCGCCTTGCACATGATCACGGAGAGGATGAACCCCGACGACCCGTCGAGCGCGCCGGCCGTGATCAGCAGCTTGTTGTCGAGCACGAAGCCCATCGCCACCGCCGACAGGCCCGCGTAGGAGTTCAGCAGCGAGATCACCGTCGGCATGTCGGCGCCGCCAATCGGCAGGATCAGCAGCACGCCGAACGCGAGCGACAGCGCGATGACGACGGGGAAGAGCTGCCAGGTCTCCGGACGCCAGACCAGGTACAGGCCCGACCCGATCGCCACGGCGAGCAGCAGGAAGTTGAGGACGTTCTGGTTCCGGTAGGTGATCGGCCGCGTCGGCAGCACCTCCTGGAGCTTGCCGGCGGCCATCAGGCTGCCGGTGAACGTCAGGTAGCCGAGCAGCACCTCGACGATGATCGCGAACATCCGGAACGAGGTGAGGCCGCCGTCCTCGAGCCACAGCATGTACTTCGCGGTCCCGACCAGGCCCGCCGCCAGTCCGCCGAAGGCGTGCGACAGCGCCGTTCGCTGCGGCACCGCGGTGAGCGGCACCCACGACAGCGGCACGCCGATCATCGTGCCGATGACCAGCGCGACCACGATCCACGTGTAGCTGACGATCTCGGGATGGAGCAGGGTGCCGACGACTGCCAGCGTCATCCCGGCGACGCCGGCAACGACGCCGTGCCGCGCGGTCTTCGGGCTGCTCAGCCACCGCAGCGAGAAGACGAACAGCGCCGCGGCGGCCAGGTAGCTGGCCTGGGTCAGGTGCTCGACGAGCGTCACTGCTGCTTCCCCTTCTCCCGGAACATCTTCAGCATCCGGTCGGTGATGAGGAAGCCGCTGACGATGTTGGTCATCGAGGCCGCGACGGCGACGCAGCCGAGGATGAGGCTGATCGTGTCCTTCTCTTCGCCGGCGATGATGATCGAGCCGACAATCGCGATCGCCGAGATCGCGTTGGTCAGCGACATCAGCGGCGTGTGGAGCAGCCGCGAGACGTTCTGGATCACCTGGAAGCCGACGAAGGTCGACAGCATGAACACGAACAACATGGACCACAGGTCGAGGGTGGTGTGCACGGGGCAAAGTCTACCGTACCAGCTCAGCTGGGCTGGGCTATCATCTCAGCCACATGCTCCTCGCACAGGCCCTCGTCGAGCGCAGTCTCCTGGATGGAATGGTGGCCGGCATCTGGTCGGGCATCATGCGGGTCACCGACTTCGTCGACACGGGCAACACCAAGTGGTGGCTGATTGGCGCCGCCGTCGTGCTCGGGTACATCTTCCTGAAGCCGCGACGTTAGCCGTCCCCGCCCCGCGCGGTCCCATCCCAGCGGCCCTCCGGCCGGGTAGTTGACATCCGTCCGGACGAGGCAGAGACTGGGCTGCAGCAGCATCCCCACGGCATCATCCGATCAGGAGGACGCCATGCCGCACCGGCTTCGCGGGATCAACTATCGCGTGCTCACCACGCTCCTGCTGGTGGGCATACCGGTCCTGCTCATCGGATCGTTCTTCGTCATCGAGCGCGGCCGCTCGCAACTGCGCGAAGCCTTCGGGCAGACCCTCGCGCAGCGCGCCGAGCAGTCGGCGGCGGCGATCGACGCCTACGTCTACCGCCGCATCGTCGACGTGTCGCTGCTGGCGCGGGTGCCCGACGTGCGCATGGTCGCGGTGCGCGGGCCGAAGCGCCCGGTCGTGGCGACCGAGCTGGCCGAACTCGACCGCCGCTTCGCCGCCATCGACCTGAAGCATCCGATGGTTGCCGAAGTGCTGGGCAATCCGGCGTCCCGCTACTTCACCGACATCACGCGGGAAGACCCGATCTATCGCGAGCTGCTGCTGACCGATCGCGAGGGGCGGCTGGTGGCCGCCTCGAACCTCACGAGCGACTACAACCAGGCCGACGAGGACTGGTGGCGCCGCGTGATGATCGAGGGCGGGCCCGGCGAGGCGACGGTCAGCGACGTGCGGTGGGACGAGAGCGCGCGGACGTACGCGATGGAGATCGCGGTGCCCGTGCCGAGCGAAGACGGCCGTCCGGCCGGCGTGTTGAAGGCCGTCGCCGACATCCGCGAGATGCTGGCCACGGTGGCGGGCGTCGACCTCGGCGACAGCGGCGAGGCGATGGTCGTGCGGCGCAACGGCTCGGTCGTGTTCAGCCGCGGCGCGGTGGATCCGCGGGCTCGCTTCTTCGCGTCGTCACGCCTGCAGGAGCGGCTCGAGGCGCCGGGGCAGCAGCCCGGCCCGGCCCGCTTCTCGTTCACGGCGCCCGCCGCCAACGGCGAGCAGCAGGTGATCGGCGTCGCGACCTGCCAGTTGTCGGCCACCTATCCGCACCTGCCGTGGGCGGTCGTGACGTGGCAGTCGGAGGAACGGGCGCTCGCGCCCGTGTCCTCGCTGTTCCGATCGCTGATGCTCGTGCTGGCGTTGACGCTGCTGTGCGTGCTGGGCCTGGCGTTCTGGTTCTCGACGAAGTTGTCGGAGCGGTTCGTCGACACCGAGATGGATCTCGTGCCGCACCCGCACCTGCCGCGGATGAGCGAGGAAGAGACTGTCTAGCTATTCGTATCGCAGGGCTTCGATTGGATTGAGCGCCGCCGCGCGCCGCGCCGGCACCCAGCCGAAGAACGCGCCAATCGCGAACGCGCAGCCGAACGACAGCGCGATCGCGCGCGGCGAGACGGCTGTGGACCAGTGCAGCCCCGCGCTCAGGCCCACGCCGCGCCGACGCCGAGGACGATGCCGGCCAGGCCGCCGGCGACGCTCAGGACGAGGGCCTCCGCCAGGAACTGCCGGCGCACGTCGCTGCGGCGCGCGCCGAGCGACATCCGCAGCCCGATCTCCCGCGTGCGCTCGGTCACCGACACCAGCATGATGTTGGTGACGCCGATGCCGCCCACGAGCAGCGACACCGCCGCCACGCTCGCCAGCAGATAACTCAGCGTCGTCGTCGTGGATGTCATGACGCTCGCCATCTCCTCGAGCGTCCGCACCGTGAAGTCGTCGGGCTCGGCCATCGGTGAGCGTATGGCGCTCGCGCAGCAGCGCCGCGATCGCGTCTGCCACCGAGGCAACCTGCCGCTCGTCGGCCGCCGAGACGGTGATGTTGCCAAGGTGCGTCGTTCCGGTCAGCCGCTTCTGCACGGTCGTGAACGGGACGATCACGGTGTCGTCCTGATCCTGTCCCATCGCCGACTGGCCCTTGCGGGCGAGCACGCCGATGACGGTGAACGGCTGGTTGTTGATGCGGACCGTCTGACCGGTCGGGTCCGTGCCCGCGCCGAACACCTGGTCGCGGACGACGGCGCCGAGCACCGCCACCTTCGCGGCGCGCGAGACGTCGGCGGCCGAAAGGAACCCGCCGCTTTCGAGATCCCACGAGCGGATCGCGGACAGCGCCTCGCCCGCGCCCTGCACCTGCGTCGACCAGTTGCCGGCCGGCGCCACCACCTGCGCGCGCGTGTTCACGCCGGGCGACACCGCGGCGACGCCGGGCAGGTGGCCGATCGCCTCGGCGTCAGCTTGCGACCAGCGTCGTCACCGCGCCCTGACCCAGACGCGCGCCGCCGACCGTCGCCGACCCGGGCATCACGATCACCAGGTTCGTGCCGGCGCTGCGGATGCGCGCCTCGATCGACTGGCGCGCGCCGTCGCCAATCGCCATCATCACGATGACCGCGCCGACGCCGATGATGATGCCGAGCGCCGTCAGCCCCGAGCGCAGCGCGTTGCGGCGCAGCGCCTCCAGGGCAGTGACGACAATCGTGTCGAACGAGATGCGACGCTGGGTGCAGCCATGGTCAGTTTCCTCGCCGCCCCTGACGCCGCGGCCCGGTCGGCACCAGCGGAGACGACGCCGCCGGGGCGTTCGCGGCGCACCGCGGCCGACGCGACGCCGGTGACGACGGCGGTGCCTTCGGTGAGTCGCGGGCCGGTGACGGCGACGAACGAGCCGTCGGAGACGCCGAGCTCGACCGGCACGCGATCGAGGCGGCCATCCGCGACCGTCCAGACCGCTCCGCGGTTGGACGGCGCGTCACTCCGCGGCGCGGTCCCGCTGCGCACCTCGCGCCCGCTGAGTGCGCGGCGCGCGCGCGGACTGGTCGGCGTGGCCCATCGCCTGGAGCACGTCGGCGGTCGGGCGGAAGCGGACCGCCGCCGCGGGCACGCGCAGCGTGTCGTCGCTGCGCGCCGTCTCGATGCGCACGGTCGCCGTCATGCCCGGCTTGAGCGCCAGGTCGGGGTTGTCGACGTCGATGATCGTCGTGTAGCTGACGACGTTCTGCGCGACCACCGGCTGCAGCCGGACCTGCGAGACGCGGCCCTCGAACGTGCGCGCGCCGTGCGCGTCGACGGTGAAGACGACGGGCTGCCCGGTGAGCACGCGGCCGATGTCGGCCTCGTCGACGCTGGCCTGCAGCTGCATCTTCTGCAGATCGCGCGCGATGACGAACAGCGTCGGCGTCTGCAGCCCCGACGTCACCGTCTGGCCGACTTCGACGTTGCGCGCGAGCACGACGCCGTCGGAGGGCGACCGGATGATCGTGTGGCCCAGGTTCACGCGCGCCTGGTCCAGCGAAGCGCGTGCCTGGACCACCTGCGCCTGCGCCGAGACGACGCGCCGCTTGCGCGGCGTCGCGCGTCGTCTTCGCGGTGTCGTAGTCGGCCTGCGGAGATCAGCTGCTCGCGGCCGAGCGCCTCGGCGCGGGTGAGCCTGGTCTCTGCGTCCGCCAGCGAGACTTTAGCGCGGTTCACTTCTGCCTCGAGCCGGGTCACCGTCGCCGCCGCCTGGTCCACCTGCGCCTGCAGCGCCGCCGGATCCAGCGTCGCCAGCACGTGGCCGGCGGAGACGCGGCTGTTGAAGTCGGCGCCCAGCGTCTTGATGGTGCCGGTCACCTGGGAGCCGACTTCGACGGTGTCCATCGGCGCCACGGTGCCGGTGGCTTCGACGGTCTCCACCACGGCCCCGCGGCTGACCACGCCCGTGACCACGTTCGGCCGCTCGGTGCTCGCACCGAGGCGGTAATAAGCGGTCCCCGCCCCCGCGAGAACCGTCACCCCGGCGACGAAGGCCCAGACGTTGCGACTCATGACTCGATCTCCCGTTCGCCTGAATGTGTCCGGACCCCGGACCCGGACCCCGGACCCCGGACCTCTGGACCCCGGACCGTTACTGCCGCTCCTGCTTCCTCTGCTCCATACGCTCGGAGCGGCGCTTCTGTCGCTCGGCCTGGAGCGTCTTCGCCTTGGCCTGCTGCTCAGGCGTCAGCACCTGGTACACCTGCTCGTGGATCCGGGCGCGGAGGACGGCGAAGTCCGCCTGCACCGCGGCCAGCTCCGTCACGCGCGCGCGGACTTCGTTCTCGTCCACCGGGATGCGCGTGACCGCTGCGTGCTCGCGCGGCACGCGCCGCCTGGAACCGTTCGCCGAGCGCCTTGAAGTCGGCCTGGCGCGCCGACACGATGCCGCGCACCTGCTCGCGCTGCGCGTCGGTGAGGTCGAGACCGCGGAGCGGCAGCCCGTCGACCCCGCGCCCCATGCCCATCCCGCCATGCCGGAACCCGCGCCGTCCTTTGCCGCCGTCGCCATCCGGCCCCTGCGCCAGCACCGGCGCCACCAGCATTGCCGCCAATCCCAGGCTGCAGATGCCCGCAGCCACCTTCGTCAGTCGTGACATGGTCGTTTCTCCCTCAATCGCCAATCGGCCAATTCGTAATCGCCAATCCGCAATCCGCAATCTGAAATATTTGACGTTCCCCCCATGGCACGCCCGTGGCGCAGATGTGAAAAATCCGTGGCAGGCCAATTCCATGCGGGATCGTTGGTTAGACTGACCGGATGAGGCGTCGTGTCACATCGGCCGAGGCGGAGCTCGTGCCGGACGAAGTGAAACGGCGCGTGCTCGTCGCCGAAGACGAGCCGCACATACGGGAGCTGGTCGGGCTGCACCTGGGCCTCGACGGGTGGGACGTCATCGACGTCGCCGACGGCCAACGGGCCCTGGACCGCCTGCGTGCCGAGCCAGTGGACCTGGTCGTGCTCGACATCATGCTGCCGGGGCTCGACGGCATCACCGTCCTGCGCGCGATGCGCCGCGGCGGCCCGAACGCCGAGACGCCCGTTCTGCTGCTGACCGCGCGCCGCGAGGAATCGGACAAGGTCCTCGGCCTCGACAGCGGCGCCGACGACTACCTCACCAAGCCGTTCGGCGTACGGGAGCTCATCGCGCGGGCGCGCGCGCTGGTCCGGCGCACGCGCACAATCGGCGACGCGACCTCGCCAGGATCGGACCAGCCGGTGGCCCGCCTTGGTCCCGTGACGATCGACCCGGCCCGGCGTGCCGCGAGCGTCGATGGCCGCGACATCGAGCTGACCGCCCGCGAGTTCGACCTCCTGTATCTGCTCGCCAGCCATCCCGGCATCGTGTTCAGCCGCGAGGCGCTGATCGCCCGCGTCTGGAAGGGCGACACGCACGTCACCGAGCGCAGCGTCGACACGCTGGTCAAGCGGCTGCGCCGCAAGATCGAGCGCGACGCCGCCGAACCCGGACTGGCTGCTCACCGTGCTGGGGCACCGGCTACAAGGCCGCCGATGTCTGACGCCGTCACGGCTCGCGCCGGTACCACGCCGTCACGCAGGCGCCGGCCTGGTATCGCTCGCTCTACTGGCGCGTCGCGCTCGGCACGCTGGGCCTGATCGTCGTCCTGCTGGCCGTGCAGGCGGGGCTCGTGTTGTGGGTCGTCGGGCAATCCGACCGCTCGGTGCTCGCGAGGCCGCCGATTGGCCTGGCGCGGCTCGTCGCCTCCGATCTCGGCGCCGCGCTCGAGGCCGAGCCTGGCGCCGATCCGGAGGCGCTGCTGCGCGACTCCTTCGGCCGCGTCCCGCAAAACGTCTTTGTCGTCTTCACCGACGGCCGCGTCGTCACGCAACCGGCGCTTCTCCGTGCCGGAGCCCGCGTTGTCGGCCGCGCGGCGGGTGCTCGCGTCCGCGGGTGACGACGCCGACGAGGATCGCCGCGACGGGCGCTTCCGGTCGCGCCGGTTTCCGCTGCTCCGTGTCGGCGGGGAGGTGCGCGGCGTCGTGGTGGTGCTGTCGCTAGGCGGCCCGATCGAGGCCGCGCGTTCGGACCTACGGCCCCGCGTTGCTCGGCGCCGGAGCGCTGCTGCTGGTCGTCGGCACGCTCGGCGTCCTCTTCTTCATCATGACGCCGACGCGCCGGCGGCTCGGCTCGCTGCAGGCCGCCGCGGCCTCGCTGGGCGCCGGCAACACGTCGGCGCGGGCGGACGTCGGCGGGCACGACGAGATCGCGGCGCTGGCCGAGACGTTCAACTCGATGGCGGGGGAGCTCGAAGCCAGGCTCGCCGACCTCGAGCAGGCCGATCGCGTGCGGCGGCAGCTGCTCGCCGACGTGTCGCACGAGCTGATGACGCCGCTGACGGCAATGCGCGGCTACCTGGAGACGCTGGCCATGCCCGGCGTCGTCACCGACGCCGTCACGCGCGACCGCTACCTCCGCGTCGTCACCGAGGAGACGCTCCGTCTGGAGGCGCTGATTGGCGATCTCCTCGACCTTGCGCGGCTGGAAGGCGGCGGCGTCGAGATCGAGACCTCCGATGTGCCCGTCTCGTGGCTTTTCGAGCGCGTGGCCGAGCGGCACGCGGTGGTGACCGCGGCCCGGCACATCACGCTGCGCACGGAGATCCAGCCCCGCGCAGACCACGTGCGCGGCGATGGCCGCCGGCTGGAACAGGCGCTCCAGAACCTGGTTGCCAACGCCGTGCGGCACACGCCCGACGGCGGTCGCGTGACGGTGACGGCGTCGCGCGATGGCGCCGACATCCGGATCCGCGTCGAAGACAGCGGGCCCGGGATCCCCGACGAACACCTGCAGCACGTCTTCGATCGCTTCTACAAGGTCGACCAGGCTCGCGCCGCCGGCGCCACCGGCAGCGGTCTCGGCCTGTCGATCGTCAAGGCAATCGTCGAGCGGCACGGCGGCCGCGTGTCCGTCGCGCGCGGCGAGCCGGGCGGCGCGATGTTCGACATGCTGTTGCCGGCGAACGAACGCGCGGCAAGCTGATCCGCGGTGGACCCGGACCTGCAGACCGGATGGAGATCGGTAATAGTGAATCGTGGCCGACGGCGTCACGACCCTCTTCACGACCCCTGAACCCGCGCGCTCCGCGCCGCGCGCCTGGCTGGCTGCGCTCCTGAGCGCGGTGGTGCCAGGCACCGGACAGCTCTATTCGGGACATCCCTTACGCGGCGCTCGCCATATCGATCGTCGCCCTTGCGTGGCCGGCGCTCGTCTTGCTGGCGCTGACCTCGGCCGGCTCGCGCGCCGCCCGAATGGCCGGCCTGACGATGGGCGTGCTGCTGTTCGCGTTGTGTCCCGCCATCGACGCCTGGCACCTGAGCCGGAATGCGGAACCCGAACGTCCGCGACCAGGCCGCCGCTGGTACGTGCTCGCGGCCTACGTCGCCGCGATGCTCTTCCTGGTTCGTCCCCTTGTCGTCTCGCCCCTCATGAAGCGGCGTGGTGCAGGTCTACACGGTCGACGGCCAGGCGATGAGCCTGACCATGCAGTCGGGCGACCGCGTCGTCGCGACGCCCCTGCGCGGCGCGGTCCGCCGCCGCATGGTGGTGGCGTGGCGCACGAAAGACGGCATACTCGCCACGCACCGCGTCGTCGGCATGCCCGGCGATCGCCTGGAGATGCGCAACTTCATGCTGCTGGTGAACGGACTCGACGTGGAGGGCTCCGCGCTTCGGCCGGCACGCCTGGTCCTCGTGCCCGGCGAGGAGTTCGCCTGGCAGCGCGAGTTCCTCACCGACGATGCACCGCGCCGAGGGTATAGTCCGACCTACGGAGATTGGGGACCGATTCGCGTGCCCGCAGATCACTACTTCGTCCTCGGCGACAACCGCTATGGCAGCCTCGACAGCCGGCAGCAGGGGTTCGTGTCTCGTGAGCAGATCGTCTCCCGCGTCCGGTGGATCTTCGTCGGCAACAATCCCAGGACAAACGAACCGGAAATCGATCGCGTCGGCGTGGATGTCCAGTAGCGGCCGCGTCCACGGCGTCGTCTGCGCCGCCATCATGCTGGCGCTGGCGAGCGTCGCGGCGCAGCCGGCGCCGGATCCTGTCGGGAATGCGCGCCAGAAGTTCCTGACGCCGCCAGACGATGCGCGCGTGATGATGCGGTGGTGGTGGTTCGGCAGCGCCGTCACGCCCAGGCAGATCGCCCGCGACCTCACCGCGATGAAGGAGGGGGGCATCGGCGGCGTCGAAGTGCAGCCTGTCTACCCGCTGGCGCTCGACGACCGCGAACGCGGGCTCGTAAACGCGCCATTTCTCTCCGACCAGTTCCTGGACCTGCTCGGCGGCGCGGCCACCGCAGGCGCGGGCGCTGGGCCTTCGGCTCGACCTGACGCTGGGCAGCGGATGGCCGTACGGCGGGGCGACCGTTGCCGTCAAGGACGCCGCCAGCCGGCTGCGGCTCGAGCGCGTGACCGTGCCGCCCGGCTCGCCGCGCGTCGTCCGGCCCGCGATGACGACGGGGGAAGACTGGATTGGCGCGTTTGTCGGGCCCGATGCGGAGCCTTCGACTGCGGCGGCGAGGATGCAGCCGCTGCCGTGGCCCGCCGATGCCGACGCGGTGACGCTGCCGGCGCTGCCCGAGGCGCGGCAGGTGTGGGTCTTCATCGCGAGCCGCACCGGGATGATGGTGAAGCGGCCGGCGGTGGGCGCCGAAGGCTACGTGCTGAGCCACTACGACCGCGCCGCGCTCGATCGCTATCTCGAGCAGGTCGGGACACGGCTGCTACGGCCATTTGGCGGCGCGCCGCCATTCGCGATCTTCTGCGACAGCCTCGAGGTGTACGAGTCGGACTGGTCGCCCGATTTCGCGAGCGAGTTCGCGCGCCGGCGTGGATACGATCCGACGCCGCTGCTGCCGCGCCTGGCGAGCGACCCGGGTCTCGACGGCGCGGCGCTTCGCGAGGACTGGGGCCGCACGCTCACCGAATTGCTCGACGAGCGCTTCATCACGCCGCTGGCGGCGTGGGCGCGCGAGCGCGGCACCCGGCTTCGCATCCAGGGCTACGGCATCCCGCCCGCCACCGTGTCGAGCAACGCGCGGGCCGATCTGCCGGAAGGGGAGGGCCACAACTGGCGCGAGCTGACCGCGACGCGCTGGGCGTCGTCGGCCGGCCACCTGTTCGACAAGCCCGTCGTCAGCAGCGAGACCTGGACGTGGCTCCACTCGCCGGCATTTCGCGCGACCCCGCTCGACGTCAAGGCCGAAGCCGACCGCCACTTCCTGCAGGGCATCACACAGCTCATCGGCCACGGCTGGCCCTCGACCCCGGAGGGCGAAGACGATCCCGGCTGGCGCTTCTACGCCGCCGGCGTCTTCAACGACCGCAATCCGTGGTGGATCGCGATGCCCGACATCTCGCGCTACCTCCAGCGCGTGAGCGCCGCGCTGCGCGAAGGCCGGCCTGGCAATGACGTCGCGCTCTACCTTCCGGTGCACGACGCGTACGCGCACGCGTCGCTCGGCAAGATGCATCTGCTCGATCTCGTGCGCGAGCGGCTGGGCGCCGGGATCGTCGGGTCCATTCTCGATGCCGGCTACGGATTCGACGGCGTGGACGACGAGGCGCTGGTGCGCCATGCGCAGATCGAATCGGGCGCGATGCGCATCGGCGCCGGCCGCTACCGCGCCGTCGTCGTGCCGCAGGTGGAGGCCATGCCAGCCGAGACGCTCGACGTGCTGGCGCGCTTCGCGGAGAGCGGGGGGCTCGTCATCGCGACGGGACGGGCGCCGTCGCGGCCGCCAGGCCGCCAGTCGGCCGACGCGCGCTCGACGTTCGCCACGCGAGCTGCGGCGCTCTTCGGGGGATCGGGACGTGCGAGTGTCGCCGCCGACAGCGGCGCGGCGCTCCGTCGCGCGCTTCATGCGGGGGTTCGACCGCCGATCGCGATCCGATCGGCCGGCACGCCCGCGGCCGACGACACGTCAATCGCGCCGGGCATCGGCGTCATCGAACGCCGGTTGGGAGACGCGTCCCTCTTCTACATCGTCAACACGACGAACGCGTCGCAGGAGCTGCAGGTGGAGATCGACGCGCCGCGGCGCGTCGTCGAGTGGTGGGATCCGCTGACGGCAGCCGTCGTACGCGAGAGCGCCGACGCGCGCGGCCATGTGGCGATGTCGCTGGCGCCATTCGAGTCGCGCTTCCTCCTGCGCACGACCGAGACCGGCGCCGCCGGTCGCCCGCGCGCATCGCGGCCGGCGTCGTCGCGGCCGGTCGGCCCCTGGACGGTCGCTGCCGCCGGCGAGACGTGGACGCTGCCCGCGCAGGCGATGGCCGGCTGGGAAAGCCGCGGCACCACGCGCTTCCACTCCGGCGTCGCGACGTACGACACGACGGTGACGGTGACGGCAGCCGACCTGAAGCGGCGCGTGTGGCTCGACTTCGGCGAGGGCACGGCCGTCGCCGAAACTCCGCGGCGGCTCGGTTTTCGCGCCTGGTTCGACGGGCCGGTGCGCGAGGCCGCGGTCGTCGACGTCAACGGCACGCGGGTGGGCAGCGTGTGGTGTCCGCCGTATCGGCTCGACGTCACGCGGGCGCTCGTGGCGGGACCGAACCGGATCCGCGTGCGCGTCGGCAACACGGCGATGAATCAGATGGCCGGCCGCGCGCTGCCGAACTACCGGCTGTTGAACCTGCGGTACGGCGAGCGGTTCGTGCCGCAGGACATGGATGCGGTCGCGGAGCTGCCGTCAGGGTTGACGGCAACCGTCAAGGTCGTGGTGGAGCCCTAACCAGGTTCGGTCAGGTTCCGTCGGGTTCGGTCGGGTTGCGTCAGGTTGGTTGCGGTTGGTCGGGTGGTGTCGGGTTGGCCCGGTTGGTCAGGTTCCTAGCGGGCGTCTCGCTCGCGGACGGCGGCTGTTCGGCGAGCGAACTCCTCGAACAGCAGCGACGTGAACGCGTCGAACGACACTTCGCGCGGCGGCACGGTGTGGTGGTCGCTCTTCACGAGCTCCACGGCCGGATCGAAGGGCAGCGGCGGCTGGTCGCGCGGGTCGTCCATGGCTCCAACCCGTGAGTATCGGACGAGGGCGGCGACAGCTGCAGCGATCGAGCGCGGTCCGGGCCTGCTTCCGCAGGGGTCTCTTGTAGAGCTGGCCACGGAGGCGTAGGATGGCGTCGTACGTCATCCTCTAAAGGAGGCTCGGAATGAGTCGTTTCATCGCTGGTGTGCTTGCGTTGGTGCTGGTTGGGATCTCCGCTCCGGTTTTCGCCTCGGACACGACGAAAGAGGCCAAGGGCACGGTCAAGACGGTGGCCGCCGACAGCCTGACGGTTACCGACGCCGACGGCAAGGACTGGACGTTCGTCGTCGACACCAAGACGAAGCTCACCGCCGCCGGCGGGTCGCACAAGAGCGACGCCACCAAGTCGATGGGCAAGTCGCTGTCGATCACCGACCTGGTGAAGGCCGGCAGCAAGGTCGCGGTCAAGTACACCGAGGCCGACGGCAAGATGCGCGCGGCCAACGTGCGCGTGCTCTAACCTTCGCACCATCCGGCGCGCCGGCGTCGCCCGCCGGCGCGCCCTTCCTCCGCTCGAGTGGCCCGCCTCTCGAATCAGCTCCTCATCATCGGCTCGTCCCGTTGCTCGGCGGCGGCGCACTCACAGCGCGTTGAATGCCGGATGGTACTTGACGATGCCGGTTGCGGAAGCGAGGGCGCCGGGCTGCAGCTCGAGCGCCATGAAGGCGTCGGCGGGCACGTCGTACTCGCTCATCAGGCCGAAACGCTCAGCGGGCACGAAGCCGAACCGCGGATAGTACTCCGGGTGCCCCAGCACGATCGCGGCGCTTGCGTTCAGCGCACGGCAGCCGTCCAGGCCGGCACGCACGAGCGCCGAGCCGATGCCCGCGCGCTGGCGCCCCGGCAGCACCGCCATCGGCGCCAGGCCCACGACGAGCGTCGTCACGTTCGGCACCTGCACCGGCGTGAACAGGATGTGCCCGACAATCGCGCCATCGTCTTCGGCGACGAGCGACAGGTACGGGTACGCGATGCCGCGCAGGGCGTCGACGAGCGCCGCTTCGGCGGGACTCTCGAACGCCGCGACGTTCACGGCGCGGATGGCATCGACGTCGGCAGGTGCTTCGGGGCGAATGCGCATGGCGGGACCGGCTCCCATTCGTCGTGATGAGGAGCCCGGCCGTGGTTCACTCGATCAGCGCGGCTTCGGCGGCGTGCACTGGTCCGGGCCTTCGTCCTTGGCGTCGAAGTAGCAGCGGTCGCCGTCTTCTTGTAGCGCCCCTTCTTCTGCGCGCCGCTCTCGGACGACGCGGCGTCGGCGACCTTGGCGCTCGTGCCGCTGGCGGGCATCGTCGGCGTCGCAGGCGTGGCCAGCGCAACCAGCATCATCAGCGCGCAGGCAGCTGTCAGGTGACGAATCATCGAGGTGCTCCTCGCATCACCAGTATCTACACGCCAGACATGCCGGCGGATTATATGCGCTCGGCGTCTGCCAGAGTTTGCGCGGCGGGCTGGTCGGCCGCGGGACTTGCGCCTTCGTTTCGCGGGTAGCATGTGCCGGCTTCATTCCGAGCCTCGAGGGAGGAAGCGATGCCGTCCCTCCGCCATGTCTCGCTCGTCGCCACCCTTGCTCTCGGCGCGACCGCGTTCTCGGGCGCGAATTGGTTGGGTGAGGGGTCGTCTTCAGCTTGAAGCCGTAAGAGGGCGACGGCGGCACGCTTCACGTGACGGGCGAATCGGCTCGTCAGCGATCGCGCGATCGGGTTCCGCATGGTGTCAGTTTGCGCGACCGGCGGGGCTTCAGCTAAAATCGACAGGTTGCGCGCGAGCGCGGCCTTCTCACCTGAAGTCCCCGTCGTCCAGAGGCCCAGGACGTGGCCCTTTCAAGGCTAAAACACGGGTTCGAATCCCGTCGGGGACGCCAATTTATGTGGAACGGCGCCGCTGACCACGGGCACCAGCGTTCCCGCACCAGAGAACTCATAAAACTGGCCGTCGTCGTCCCCCCGGGGCTGCATCACGAGACGACCGTCCACGAGCGTCTGTACCATGATGCGTGCTTGCTCGGTGTGGCTCGTCAGTGTTCGGCGCCACTCACGAACGGCTTGCCGAAGGCTAGCCCGAATCTCGTCGATGTCCACAGGTCTCGCGGGCGTTCGCACCGCCGCTAATCGCTCCTGAAGTTGCTGCCTCTCCGCCTCCTTTGCCTGGAGTGCGGTGACTAGGGCTGGGATATCCCCCCCCTTGGCGACGGCTTCGGCCAGTCTTTTAGCCTCTCCGGTGAGTAGCTCGATTCGTAACGCCATTCCCGACGATTCGCCGCGCGGAGCCATCAGCTCCGCCACGGCTTGCGTCACTGCTTCCTCGATGATGTTCGGGGCCAGGAGTTGAGCCTTCAGCGCCTGGAGCACCGCCAGGTTTGCGGACTCCATGGTCACGGTGAGGTTGTTCGAGCAAACGTGCGAGCCTTTTCGCTGGAACGACGAGCACCCGTAAAAGAACACGCGCCTCGTACCGTGTTTCCGGCTGCGAACTTCGAGTCCTCCGTTGCACACCCCGCAGCGCAGTAACCCCGCGAGGAGATACTTCGCACCGCTCCCAGGCGATCGCCCTCTCTGGCTGTTCTCGTTCGCATAGCGTCCGAAATTTGCAGCCATCTGGGCATGCGCGGCGTTCCAGTCGTCTTCCGCGACAATCCGAAGATGCGGCGCGGCAATTGTGAGTCGTGCGGATGGGGGCTGGTCCGTCGGTCGCTTCCGTCCCCACTTGTCCCGCTTCTTCGTCTTCCCCGACTCCAAGACGCCACGGTAGCGGGCTCGCCGCAGCACCTCGCGCACCGATGAGGCGCACCATCCGTGGGGCCTCCCTTGTTGTGCCCTCGGGGAGAGCGCCTCCTCGGCGTTCAGGACCTTTGCGATTCGGGTGACACCATAACCAGCAGCCGTGAGCGCGAAGATGCGGCGCACAACTGCCGCTTTGGTCTCGTTGATGCGCTGCTCGACATACAGGCGTTCGCCATCGGCTCCGCAGACATCAATATTCTCGTAGCCAAAGCACCGGACGCCGGTGACGTGGCCGGACATCGCTTTCCGCTTCATGGCGGCGTAGGTCCGCTCCCGCGCCTTCTCTCGTTCTGTCTCGTCGGCCATCGCCTGCAACGCAAGCATCATCTTGTCCATCGCCGTATCGAGCGTGCGCTCGTTGCCAGACAAGTAGCAGTCCACCCTGACCCCACTGGTGATGAACTGCTTCAGGACATAGCTGACCTCAATCTGCTCACAGCAATACGTACTGATGAGATGCAGCGACAGAACAGAACATCTTCCTCGACGACCCATTTCGACTTCCTGGAGCGGCGCTCGACCGCGGTCTCGGCGATCAGGCCGCGGCGGATCAGCGCGCTCAGCGTGCGCTCGAGGGCGGCGCCCTTTAGCGTGAGCGTCTCGGACGGGGGCAGGACGCTCAGATCGGAGCGGGCGGCGGCGGCCGCGAGCAGAACCGCCTGGGTGTCGGAGAGCTTCGGCATGACTTCGGTCCCTCTGTCAGAGGCGGCGCGGGATTGCGCGGCCTCCCACTGACCGAAGGCCCGATTAGCGGACGCTGTCGGGCGGGCCGGGCCAGGAGGGCCAGGCCAGGAGGGCCGGAGCCAGGAGGGCCGGGGCCTTCAGACACTCACGCTCTTCGGCAAGCCAAAGTCCAGCGAAGGCTGCGGGTGAGGCAACGGCTTTTGGATCGTGTACCGTAGGTTCGAATCCTCCTTCCTCAGCCAGCCACACGACCGATTAGAGACGGCGCACCCAAAATGGGAATTTCGCGCGCAAGTTCCATGGTTTGCTATAAGAACTCGCCTGCGGAGACGCGGAAATAGAGCCGATGTGGGCTGACATCATGCTGCCCTCGTCTACGTTCTGAATTTCGGCGGTGACAGTTTGCCGCCCGCCTGAGCCGAGCAGCATGTCGGACGGGCACCGGAGCCGTACCGTCCCCTCCGGCAGACAGCCTGAAATTTCGACGCTCTTGTGCTACCATGCCATCGGGGGGCGGGTAGCCATGCAGCAGGCTCAAGCCATCATTTGCGAGGCGATCCGCGATAAGCGCCTTCTGTCATTTACGTATAAGTATCTGCATCGGGTCGTGGAGCCGCATATTCTGGGTTACGACAGCGACGGCGACCTCCACCGGGAAAGCAGGTTCAAATCGGGGGCACGCAACCAACTTAACCTGCTGTTCGCCGCCCCACGTCTTCGAGCAATCGGCGCCGTATACCGCAGGCTCTCATCCCTTGTAACCTTTTTGCTCAACGGTCTAGAAACCCGTTGTGGATGACCCCGCCCAGGGCTCGAATCGCTGTCTCTCCGCCAGATGCTCATCCACTGGCAGGAATGAGCAGTAGAGGTGGCAACAGACATTCCACTCCCATGCACGACAGGACTTGCTCATACCGCCGAGTGAATCAGTATTCCTCCGGTGTTCGAGTGGATAAGAGCTATTAGCTCTCTGCCCTTTCCAAGCCTTCGACTGTGTCGGCGCCGGTCGCGATGCGCCATGACCTGCTCGTGACCGACCATGCGGGGGTCGAGACAGGCGCGGGTCCGACCCTTGTACATGATGACGATGCGGTCGCTCATGGCGAGGACTTCGGGTAGCTCCGAGGACACGAGGATGACGCCGCAGCCCTGCGCGGTGAGCTCATTCAGGATCTGGTGCACCTCGGCCTTGGCGCCGACGTCGATGCCGCGCGTGGGGTCATCGAGGAGGATGAGGAGCGGGTCGAGGGAGAGCGACCGGGCAATCACCACCTTCTGCTGATTGCCACCGGAAAGGCTGAGGACCGGGGCGGAGATCGAGGCGGTGCGAACGTGGAAGCGCCGGATCGCGGCGCCGACGAGCCGGGCCAGGTCGCTGTCTGCAATCCAGCCGAGGGACTTCGAAAGGCGGGGCAGAGCGAGCATCGAGGCGTTGTCGACCACCGACATGCCCGGGAAAAGGCCCTCCGCCTGCCGGTCCGCGGGCACGTAGGCGATCCCCTTGCCGATCGCGTCGAGCGAGGAGCGAAGCTCGATCGGCTTGCCTCGCAGCCGGACCTCGCCGGTCATCTGCTTGTACCGGCCGAAGAGCGCCCGCATGACATCGCTTGTGCCAGATCCTTGTAGGCCGACGAGGCCGAGCACCTCGCCGCCGCGGACCTCGAAGCTCACGTCCTCGAAGACGCCGGGCACGGTCAGGCTGGAGACCGTCAGCAGCGGGTGCTCGGCGGGTTGGTGGAAGACTTTGGGGAAGAGGTTGGTGATCTCGCGGCCGACCATCATCTGCACGATCCGGTCGGCGGTGGCGGCGGACCGCTCGATCGTGCCGACGTAGCGGCCGTCGCGGAGCGCGGTGATCCGGTCGGCGACGCTGAACACCTCGTCGAGCCGGTGGGACACGTAGACGACCGTTATGCCTTGGGCCTTGAGTTGGGCGATGATCTCGAAGAGGTTCTCGACCTCCTGCTTGCTCAAGGCGGAGGTCGGCTCGTCGAGAATGACGAGCCTGGCGTCGGTCGACAGGGCCTGCGCGATGACAACGATCTGCTTGTGCGCGATCGAGAGGGTTCGCACCACGGCGGTCGGTTCGATGTCGACGCGCAGACGCGAGAAGATCTCGGCGGCGCGGCGGTTGACCTCACCCCATTCGACGAGGCCTCCGCGGCGCGGCAGCGACTGGCCGAGGAAGATGTTCTCCGCCGCGGTCAGGTCATCGCAGACCGGGATTTCCTGGTGGACGATGCTGATCCCGGCCATCCGCGACTCCAGCGTGTTGCGGAAGGCCACCTCCTCGCCGTCGAAGCGGAATCCGTCCGGCGTCGGGATGGAGCACGCCGCCGCAAATGCGGATCAGCGTCGACTTGCCTGCGCCGTTCTCGCCGACGAGCGCGTGCACCTCACCGCGCGGGATCGCGAGGCTGACGTTCTCGAGCGCATGGATGCCGCCGAAGGTCTTGGTGACGCCTTCGAACTCGAGGATCGGCGCCGGAGCGTCGGGGGTCATGGTCACCGCCTGCGGCTCGGGGGGTGCGGCGCCGGAAGCCGGCGCCGCGGCTGACCCTTGTCAGCGGTACTTGGGGTTGTACTCGGAGAAGTTATCCGGCGTCACCACGTCCGTCCCGGTGTCGATGACGATCGGGCGGATCCCGTACTTCTTGGCGTGATGTGCCATCATCACCGGGTAGTATCCCTGCATGTAAGGGTTTTGGCCGAGTCCGAAGGCGACATAGCCCGCCTCGATGCCCTTGACGTTGCCAGGTCCCATGTCGGAGCCGCCGGTGAGCAACTTGCCCTGCAGGTCGTTCTTCTCGACGAATTGGGCGATTACGTGGGAGTAGTAGTCCACCCCCCAGATCGCGTTGATGTCCGGGTGCGCCGCGTAGTAGGCCTCGATGGCGGCGTAGACCTTGGATTCGTCGGCAGTGGTGTTGATCACGTCAAGCACCTGGTACTTGTCGCCGCCCTCGGCCGCGAGGGTCTCCTTGAAGGAGCGGATGCGCTCCTCGAGGGCGAAGTGGCCGAAGCAGCAGTTGGTGATCGCCATGGTGCCGCCGTCGGGCATCGCCTTGATCACCTCCTCGGCCCAGACCTTGCCGTAGTTGGTGAAGTTCTGGCCGACGAAGGGGAGAGGGTTCTTCGCGTCGGCGGTGGGGTCGTTGGTGTTGAAGGTCAGCACCAGGATGCCGGCATCGAGCGCCTTCTGGATTGCGTCGTTGTAGGCGGCCGGATCGGGGCGGGTGGTGACGATCGCGTCGGGCTGCTTGGCGATCACCGCCTCGATCAGCGCCACCTGCGCCGCCGGATCGTAGGTCGCGGGCCCGAGAAATTCGCAGTTCGCCTCGATCTGCGCGCAGGCGTCCTCCATTCCGAGTCGGACCGGGGCGAAGATTCCGGCGCCGAGATCATGGGTGACGAAGGTGATGTCGAGCGGCTCGTCCTGCGCCTGCGCCGGCGCGGGGAGGCCGCTCACCGAGGCGGTCAGAAGCAGCGCCGCGGCGCCCGTTGCGAGTGCTTTCCTCATCGAATCCCTCATTTCACTTTTCGCCTTTCGAAGCTGACGTGGGTATGGATCAGGACGGCGACGATGATGATCGCGCCGAGGAAGGCGTCCTGCAGCCGGCCTTCGCCGCCGATCTGCACGAGGCCGTTGCGGATGATCGTGAGGAGCGCGGCGCCGAGGAAGGTGCCGATGACCGTGCCGTAGCCGCCGAACAGGTTGGTCCCGCCGATGACCACCGCCGCGATGACGGTGAGCTCGTAGCCGGTGCCGGCGAGCGGCGAGGCCGAGCCGAGGTGGGCGAAGCTCATGCAGCCGGCAAAGGCGGCGGTCAGCGCGGTCAGGACGAAGGCGCAGATCTTGACCCGCCGCACGCGGATGCCGGAGAGCTCGGCCGCCGCCGGATTGCTGCCCGTGGCGCGAACATGGTAGCCGAATTTCGTGCGCCGCAGAACCACCGCCCCGATCACGACGAAGCCGATCATCCAGAAGATCTGCACCGGGATCTCGCCGATCTCGCCGGCGAAGACAGCGAAGAAGCGGTCGTTCTCGAGCCCGGATATCGGCCAGGGCGACTCAACAAGCGCGATGCCGCGCAGGATGTAGAGGGTGCCGAGCGTGACGATGAACGCCGGGATCCGCCCGTAGGTGGTGATCAGTCCGTTGATCAGTCCGAGGAGCGCGGCCAGCACCATGACCATCGCGAAGGCAATCCAGAGATTGATGCCGTAGGTTTCGGCGATCACCGCCATACTGAGCGAGCAGAGCCCGTATACCGAGCCGACCGAGAGGTCGAGCTCGCGGGCGGTGATGAGGAGCGTCATCGCGACGCCCATGATGGTCAGCTCGGCCATCTGCCGGCCCATGGCAAGCAGGTTGCCGGTGCCGAAGAACGTCGGCCGCGCGAGGCCGATCAGCAGCGACACGATCACGAGGAAGGCGAAGATGCCAAACTCGCGGGCACGCAGGATAGAGGCGATCGTTGCAGCCGGGCCGCCTCTCCCCGCGGCCGCGCCGACCGCCGAGGCGTGATTACTCACCATCGCCTGAAGCCGTTGGCGAGCGCATCGCGGCTCTTCCTCCCGTCGTTTTCTTTTTATCCGTCATTGCCAATTCGCTGCCCGTTGCGCAAGGGCCTGATGAAGCTGCGAAGGCTCGGAGGGATCCATCTTCACGATGTGCCTGTCCTCCGGATAGGCGCCGGAGTTCACGTCGGCCACGTATTCCTTGAAGGCGGCAATGCGCTCCTGCTGCAGCCGGTCGGACGCCATGTGCCCTCGGTTCTGGCCGAGGATGTCCTCGGCGAAAGGATACTGCGCGTCGCAGCCGGTGCCCGCGCCCATGGAGAGCATGATTAGCGAGGTGCGTTCCGAGATCGCCTGTACGCCGCCTCGGCCGGTTCTGCCAGGCCCACACTCGGGTAGGGATCATTGGTCACGTCACCGGCCGGGCGCCCCTGAACGAAGTCGTCATTGGACGCGGGCGCCGATCTTGCCGAGATTGATCCCAAAGAGAGAGAACTGGCATGCCACCTATTTTCACCGTCTTGGTGGCTGCGCGGCGCAACGGGTTTAACCGCGGTTGGCACGGACTTCCGGTCCAAGTCCTGGCCGCGATCCTGATCGCGACCATGAGCGCGGCTGCCGCTCTGCCGCAGACAGTGCCTTCCGAGGCGCCGACGCCCCCGGCGACACAACGCGCGGAGAAGGGCGCGCCGGAGGCCGATGAGGCAATACCGGCCGAGCCGGCTGAGGCGGCAATACCGGACCTGCGACTTCCGATGGCGCGGACTACGCGCCACGAGTTGACGCTCGGCGACCGACACCTTGCCTTCTCGGCAACCGCTGGAGCGATCACCCTCACGGACCCGCAGGACCGACCGGAAGCAGACATCGCTTTCGTTGCCTACCGTCTCGACGGAAGCGATCCGGATCGGCGCCCCGTTACCTTCGTCGTGAACGGCGGGCCCGGAGCATCCTCGGCCTACCTGCACTTAGGGGCTCTGGGACCTTGGTTGGTGCCGATCGACGTCAACGGCATCGTCCCCTCTCAGCCGGTGGAGCGCATCGTCAACCCGGACACATGGCTCGACTTCACCGATCTCGTCTTCGTCGATCCGGTCGGCACCGGCTTCAGTCGTCTCGTCGACCCCGACGACCGCCTGCGCGATCGGTATCTCTCGATCGACGGCGACGCCGATGCGCTCTCCGACTTCATCCTGAGATGGCTGACCGACAACGACCGACTTCGCGCGCCCAAGTTCTTCGTCGGGGAAAGCTACGGCGGCTTCCGTGGCCCTCTGGTAGCGGAAAAGCTGCAGACCGATCTCGGCGTGGCGTTGAGCGGCCTGATCCTAGTCTCGTCGGTGCTGGATTTCGGCTGGTGGCTCCAGCCCGAGCACGCCCCACTCCCGACCGCATCGCTTCTTCCCTCGCTGGCTGCCACCGCTATGGAAGCTGAGGGACGGTTCGACCCCGAGCAATTGCGAGCTGCCGAGGACTACGCCGACGGGCCGTACGTCACCGATTTCCTTCAGGGGCTTAGCGACGAGGCGGCCGTCGCCCGCATGGTCGACCGTGTTACCGAGCTAACCGGCCTGGATCGCAAGGTAGTTGCGCGCGCCGACGGTCGCGTCGACATGGAGCTCTTTGCTCGCGAGATCTTCCGCGATGCAGGTCGGTCGGCGAGCATCTATGACGGCACGGTCGCCGGCACCGATCCCTTCCCCGCGTCGCCTGGCCGGCGCTCGGCCGACCCGGTTCTCGATGCCCTCACCGCGCCGCTGACCAGCGCCATGCTCGCCCACTACCGTGACACGCTCGACTGGCTTCCCGACCGGCGCTACCTCCTGCTCAACGCGGGCGTAAGCCAAGCCTGGGACTGGAGCGAGGGCCGCGGACAGCCCGAGGTTGTTGGCGCGCTGCGGCGGGTCCTGGCGCTCGATCCTGGGTTAAGGGTCCTCGTCGTTCACGGATACACCGACCTGATAACGCCCTATTTCGCGAGCGAGCTGATCCTGCGGCAACTGCCCGCCGACATGCAGGATCAAGTGCACTTTCAGACGTATCGCGGTGGTCACATGTTCTACATGCGGGATGACTCCCGCCGCGCGCTCCGCCGCGATGCGAGGTCGCTCTACATCCCCCACGCGAACGAGTCAGTCCCCGTGAGGTGAGGCGACCTCTGGGTGCGCTGCCCCCGCCATGATCGGGCGATAGGGTCGACGGCAGTTTCTCGATGCTCGCTATAGGGGCGTGTAGCGAAAGGCGTCACCGCATTCGGCGACTGTGCCGACGCCGGGAAAGTCAAGATGTGCACCGGCTACAAAGAAGTTTGGCTGGGCCGCGAGACGCAGCATCCGTTGTCGGGTTGATCGCGCTTGAGATTGATCGGCATCCAGCTCCCAACTCAGCTCCGGATTTTCGAACTGGATCGATGGGACGTGTATGATGTCGCCCCAGATCAACAGAGTCTCGCCTCGGGAAGATACCTGGAATACCGTATGTCCGACTTCATGGCCGTGCGCCTGGATGGCGGTGATACTCCTGTCGATTCTAAATCCATCCCCGAACGGCAAGCGCCGCTGCCGATATCTGGCTAATCGCTCATACTCGTCGAACATCGAAACTTCTTCCTGCGGAACAAGTAGCCGATCGAGGTTGGGGAACGCGTCCGACCCATCGGCGGCCACCAACCCGTTGACGTGGTCTTCATGCGTGTGAGTGAAAGCGACAGTCCCGATACTCTCTCGCGCCACCCCCGCTTCATGCAATGCACGAAGCAGCAATCCCATCGTCGGTAGCCAAGCGTTGGCCGCTCCTGTATCGATTAGGGTGTGTTGGTCGCGATCAACAATCAGAAAGGCATTGACTGATAGACGGAGGCGTCCTTCGACCAATGTCACCTGAGCCGGCAGGTCTGATCCAAAAGCCCGACCACTCGCCTGACGCAATCGGCTAGGCGGCATGTCAACATAGCCATCTCGAAGGGCGACCACTGTAAGGTCCCCAAATGCGAAGCGAGCGTAATTAGTTCCAGAGTCGAGATTCTTCATGCAATGCTCTTTCAGTTAGCGTCCGTGGCAGTGGCGGAGTTTTCGGTGTAGGCGCCAGATCGCGCTTCACCGGGCTCGCGATGAAGCTGCGCTGGTTCGGGCCGAACCCGTGATCAGGCCGCGGTCTTGCGCCGGCGCTTGGGCTTCTCCGGCTCGGGCGCGGGCGGCGGCGGGGCCGGCTTGCGGCCGAGGCCGAACTGCTTCGCGAGCGCCTGGCGCTGCGCCGAGTAGTTCGGCGCCACCATCGGGTAGTCGGGCTTGAGCCCCCACTTCGCCCGGTAGGCTTCGGGCGTCATGCCGTGGTCGCTCATCAGATGCCGCTTCAGCATCTTCAGCTTCTTGCCGTCCTCGAGGCAGACGATGTGGTCGTCGGTCACCGAGCGCCGGATCGGCACGGCCGGCGTCAGTTCGGTTGCAACGAGCGGCTCGTCCGCAGCCAGCCCCCGCAGCGTGTCGAAGACCGACTGGATCAGCCCGCCGAGCTCCGCGCCCGCGATGGCGTTGTTGCCGACATGCGCCGCGACGATCTCGGCGGTGAGGGCGAGGAGCTCGCCGCGGTCGATGCTCTTGTCTTCGGGCATCCTGGTCCTCTGCGTCGGCGGTCACGCCAAGAAGCGAAGTGATCGACGCGCATCGCGGCGCGGATGCTGCGCGAGCAATACTGTCGGGCTTCGCGCCGACAAGATGGCCGATGCGGCAGGATCAAGCGCGCCTGAGGGACGGTGATGCTCGCGAAAGGACAGTCGCGGTCGAATTCGACGGCCGGCGGGGCGCGAGTGATCGGCCGACCTAGCTGACTGCGCGCGGGCGCCGCGATGCGGCCCTGCACCTCCCTGTTGGACTGGCCCGTCGCCTCGTGCGGCGGGCCGTTTTGTTTTCCGGGCCTGGCCCGTGCCGCGTCCCACTCCTCACCCACCCCAAGGCCCGCCAGATCGGCGGGCCTTTTCTTGTCCACGGAGGACCCGATGACCTTCTACACCCATTGGCGCGACGTGCCGACGGCCGCCTGGCGCTGGCCGAACTTCTCGCCCGCCGAGATCGCCTGCCGCGGCACCGGCAAGCTGCTCGTCAACGAGGCGGCGCTCGACAAGCTGCAGGCGCTGCGCGTGCGGCTCGGCAAGCCGCTGATCATGCGCTCCGCCTACCGCAGCCCCGAGCACAACCGCGCCGTCGGCGGCGCGAAGGCATCGAAGCACATGGAGGGCATCGCCTTCGACATCGCCATGGCGAACCACGATCCCGAGGCCTTCGAGGCGGCGGCGCGGGCGATCGGGTTCCAGGGCTTCGGCTTCTACCCGCGCTCGGGGTTCATGCATATCGACCTCGGGCCGGCGCGCAGCTGGGGCGAGCGATTCCCGAAGCGGGCGACCGCGTTCGCGGCCGAGACGCCGCCGGCGCGCGAGGAGCTGGCGGAGAGCCGGACGCTGAAGGGCGGCGGCGCGGCCGGGGTCGCCACCGTCGGCGCCGCCGGAGTCGAGGTGGCGCAGGAGGTGCTGGCAGAGACGCAGGGCGCGATCCTGCCGCTGGTGCCCTACCTCGACACTTTGCGGTGGCTGTTAGTCGCCGTCGCGCTCGGCGGCATCGCCGTGGCAATCTACGCTCGGCTCGACGACTGGGAGAGAGGCCGGCGGTAGTATACGGCGTGATTGCGAGTGCCGGCGCCAGCCGCAGTCGGACAGCCTAGGGCCGCAATCAGGTCCGCCTAAACCCTCGGGCCCCAGCCGGTTCGAAGACTCCGGACCGGCTGGCTGAGGAAGTCCCACCGCCTTCAGCCAGGATCGGAATGTGCCGCCGCGCCTGTCCTGGCCTGGAATATCCTGTAGCTAGTGTAGTACTTCAGGATGTTACGAACGTAGACTACTGGCTCTCGGCTAATCGTGCGGCCCGCCGCGACCTCAACGTTGCCGAACCAGACATTGGGGTCGAGGCCCATGCTCGCCGCCCGCGCCCGCGCCTTCCGGATGTTACCGGGCCCGGCATTGTAGGCGGCGAACGCAAAGCAAGCCTGGTCGAAGGGCGCGATTGCGGGATCATCGAAGTACTCGCTGCGCAGATGCCGAAGATACTTGACGCCTGCCTCGACGTTGCGTTCGGCCACCTCAATGTCGGGGATGCCTACGTTGGGATCACGCGCGGTAGCCGGCATGAGCTGCATGATTCCGATTGCCCCGGCTGCACTGCGTTCGGATTGGTCCAGACGGGATTCCTGGTAGCCCTGTGCGGCGATCAGCACGGGATCGAAGTCGTAGGTCGTGGCGTACCGCTGGATGAAGCCGATTGTCTCGACGAACTTCGCGTCCTCGCCCGGCGCGATTGCGTTCACGACCCGCGTCGGGTCGGCGATCCAGCGGCGATAGAGGATGTTGCCGAGCTCGGTTCCCTTGCGCGCCTTCGCAGCGAATGCGTTCGTCGCGTCCATGAGCTGCGGCGAGCCCTTCCGGATCGCCCAGGCGATCTCGCCACCCTCGTTGATTGCGAGGTCGTTGTGCACGGCAAGGTGCTCGAAGATCTGGGCGTAGAGCTCGGCCTTGTGACTGTCGAGGATCACGGCGGGAATGACCCCGACGTCGACGAGCTCCACGAGATCGTAGTCCTCGAGCGCCTCGTCCGCCGCGATGATCGGGATCGGCGGCGTTCCCGCCTCGGCCCGGGCCGCGTTCAAGGCGACGAGATGCTCGTGGTAGCTGCTCGACGGGCGGACATGAACCGGCACCGCGGCGAGATCGTCGAGCGTCGCAACGGGCGGCGCCGCCGGACCGGTCACGACAAGCTCACGCACGTCGCGGAGCATCGGTTCGGCGAAGTCCACGCGTTCGGCCCTGCTCGGCGTCACCGTGAGGTTGGCGGCAAGCACGTCCACCCGCCCCGAGACCAGCGCATCGATCATCGTGTCACGGGTCAATGGCATCAGCGCCACCGTCAGCGTCTGCGCGCCAGCGCCGAGCGTCGCCCGCAGGTGCGCCTCGAACTCGCGGCCGAACTCGACGGCAATCCCGCGCTGCTCGGGGCCGTCATAGACGAAGGAAACCGGCTCTTGCGTCACCCCCATCCGCACGAAGCCCCGCGCCACCATTCCGTCGAGGTCGCCGGTCCAGGGGGTCATCATCGCCGCGATCAGCGCATCCTCGGTGCGCTCAGCGTCGGTCAGCTCAACGGGGTTGCTTTCCTCGAGCACATGCTGCGCCGATGCATCCGCGCCGCGCCAGACACACCAACGCCAGAAAAAGAAGTCCTGCGATGCCCCGTGCCATATCCCACCCAGAGCAAGCGACTCACCAACGAAGCTTAACATCTTCCGGGTCGTTTTCGGCGCTCCGACACCCCTCGGGGCGAGGCCCAGCTCACGAAGCGGCCCGCTGATGGTCGCCGACAGTGCGGCGGCGATCGTAGGCGACCGCAATATCGGTGACATCTACTATGGCGTGAACACCATCACCAACTGTCGCGATCTGGACGTGTTGGCGGTCGGGACGCGAATGGCGGGGTCGTCTGGGAAACGGTGCGGGACGGCGCCATCGTCCGCTGCCGGACGAGCCCGAAACCGGCTTCCGCGCCGCCTCGTCGCCGATCTGTTGAAGCTCCTGCCGATCGAACTCGCAACTCTGACGCCGATGGCTTGGCGACCGAGGGCAGGCCGCGCAGCGAGGCGCAGCAGCCGGCGACGCCTTCGAAGGCGAAACCGGGGCATTGCCCAAGAGATCGGGGCCGTGCTTGACACGCCACCCTTCCGGCCCGATCGTCACCGTTCCCACAGTGCTGATCGAGCGGATCGAGATGTCCGAGAGCGCCGATCCCCACGACCCTCCCGGCGGAAAAGCCAAGGCGCCGCGCGATCCGGTGCGCCGCTGGACGATCGTCGTCGCGGCGGCTCTGCTGTTTCTGCTGGCGTTGCAGATCGCCAGCGACCGGACCGCGCCGGTCTCTTCGATCGGCACGGTCGAGGGGCTGGTGCTGCCGATCTCCTCCCGGGTATCGGGCGAGCTGCTGCGCGTCGCGGTCAGCGACGACGAGATCGTCGAAGCCGGCACGCTGCTCTTCGAGATCGATCCGACCCCCTTCCGGCTGGCGGTGGAGGCGGCCGAGGCCGATCTCGCGCAGGTCGGGCAGTCCATCGGGGCATCGACCGCCGACGTTGCCGCCGCGCAGGCGCGGGTCGCCGAGGCCGAGGCGGTGCTGACCAACAGCCGCGCCCAGGCGGAGCGCACGCTGGAGCTGGTGGCGCGCGGCGTGACGCCGGCGGCGCAGGGCGACGAGGCGATCGCGGCCGTCGCCTCGGGCGAGGCGACCGTGGCGGCGGCCGAGGCCGACCTGCGCAGCGCCGAGGAGGCGCTGGGGCCGGCGGGCGCCGACAACCCGCAGCTGCGTGCCGCGCAGGCGGCGCTGGAGACGGCGCAGTTCGACCTGAGCCAGACGCAGATCGTGGCGCCGACGCGCGGCCGGGTCACCAACTTCAGCCTCGGGCCGGGCGAGACCGCCACCGCCGGGCAGCCGGTCCTGACGATGATCGACCTGCAGGGCGCCTGGATCATCGGGTATTTTCGCGAGAACCAGCTCGGCAACATGAACGTGGGCGACGCGGCGGAGGTCGTGCTCGACGTGCTCCCCGGGCAGGTCTGGCCGGCGCGGCTGGTGTCGTTCGCCGGCGGCATCATGACGGTGAACCAGGCGGCGGCCCCGGGCGGGCTGGTCGACACGCCGCCGCAGCAACAGTGGCTCGCCGAGCCGCAGCGGTTCGGCGTCCGGCTGCAGTTCGATCCGCCGGACCAGCGGCCGCCCAATGTGCGGCTGGGCTCGCAGGCGACGGTGATGGTCTATACCGAGGAAGCCGACTGGCTGCGGCCGCTCTGGAAGCTCCTGATCCGCGTCCGGGCGCTGATCTCCTATGTCTACTGACCCCGGCCACGCGCAGCAGGTGCTGCGCGTGGCGCTGGTCACGCCGCTGGTCTACGGGGTGGCGGTGTGGATGGGCGCGCCGCTGCCCTTCGTCGCGGCGATGCTCTTCGCCACCTTCACGCTGAAGATGCCGGCGCCGCCGCCGTTCGGCGTCGTCGTCCTGCTGGCGCTGCTGCTGGCGCTGCTGCCGCTCGCCTTCGCCGGCATTGCCGGGGTGCTGAGCCAGTACCCCTACCTGATGGTGGGGTTCGTCGGCCTCGTGCTCTTCCATGCCTTCCGGCTGCAGGCGGTGCCGAAGACCGCGCTGGTCGGCGTGCTGCTGCAGACCTTCGCCATCATGCTCCCGATCGCCACCGGCGAGTCCGAGCAGGCCGGCGGCGCGCTCTCCGGGGCGTTCGCGCTCAACGGCGTGCTGGCCGTCGCCGGCCTCTACCTTGCCTTCGCGCTGTTTCCGGCGCGTCGCGTCGCCGCCCGGGCGGCCCCTCCGCCGCCGCCGGGCGACCCGCTGGAGCGGACGCGCAACGCCGCCGTCGCGGCGCTGGTGATGCTGCCGGCGTTCACGCTGCTCCTGGCCTTCAACCTGACCTCGGCGATGCGGGTGCTCTTCACCATCGCCATCGTGCTGGTCTCGCTCAGCCGCCGCGACGTGCGCGAGACCGGCGCGGAGAGCGTGCTCTCGGCGCTGATGGCGGGCGCGGTGGCGGTGGCCTTCTCGGTGCTCTACACCTTCTGGCCCCAGCCCGGCGCCGCGTTGCTGGCCATGGCGTTCCTCGGCCTCCTGGTGGTTCCCCGAGCCTTCAGCGGTCGGCATCAGGGCGCCGTCGCGCTGGCGATTCCCCTGGTCTGGGTGCTGCTCGGGACCGCGGAGGGCAGCACGCTGTCGAAGACGCTCGACTGGTGCCTCTACTCGATCCTGGGCGTGCTCTACGCGGTCTGGGCGCGCGCGCTGATCCTGGCGATGCTGGGCTGGCGGGACGGGTCACCGTCCGCTCGAGGCGCCGAGCTTCGGTAGGAATTGGAGCCGACCGGTCTTCAAGGTGGACCGAAATCGCTCTCCACGCCGGCATGCGACGGCGCGCGTTCAGTCGGCACCGAGCCCGATCGCTCCAGTCCGGGTGCGAGCTGCCCGACGATACGACCGATCAGGATTGCGATGTAGAGCGTGCCGAGCGCCGCCTCGAGCGCGGCGCAGATCTGCGCGATCGACGTCGCAGGGGTGATGTCGCCGTAGCCGACGGTGGTCACCGTCACGATGCTGAAATAGAGCATCTGCGTGTCGAGATCCCCGCCTTCCGGGAGGCGGAACGATCCGGGATGCGAGCCTTCCAGCTGGCGGAACAGCAGAGCGCACGCGGCGGCGATCACGAAAAAGCCGAAGATCGCGCCGACCAGGCTGTCGGCCGTGGACTCGCGGTTGCCCACGAGCTCGGCGAACGTCGCGACGAGCGCGCCGAGGACGATCATCAGGGCCAGGACCGTCAGCGGGCCCTCGAGAGTGGCGACGCCGAGGACGTTGAGGACCTGGAGCACGAGCGTCGCCAGCAAGAGCGCCACCGCCCCGCGCGTCGCCCAGGGGCCGGTGCGCCCGGCGTACATCGCCCCTCCAAATATCAGAATGAAGAGCGTGAATCCCGTGAGCCGGGTGAAGGGCCATTTGGCAGCAGCGCTTGAAGCACAAACGACCCGATCAGCAACGCGAGCAAGAAACTCCATCGCCAGCGGGCGACAAGGCCAAGGTAGGCTTCGATGATCGACATGGGTTCCTCCCGCCGAGATCTTTCGGCATTATGACGCAACCGCTCCGGGCCGCCACGTCTCTCGCGTGAAGCGGATGTCGAGGCAGCGGCGCACCGCCTGTCCTGGGTATCCCGGCGGACCTGGGGGCGCAGTGTTCGCGAGCCGGCAGAGAGGGACATCATGCAGAACGATCAATTCGGGCCCACGGCCGCGACGGACATGAATCCTGACGGCCAATCCTTCGACGCAAAGTTCACCGACCTGGTGATCAGGCTGACCGTCGTCGGCCTCTTCGCCTATTTGTCGCTGACGTTGCTCGCGCCCTTCGTCATCATGGTCATCTGGGCCGTCATCCTCGCCGTGGCGCTCTATCCGGCCTTCGCGGCGCTGCGGAAGCTTCTCGGTGGTCGCGGCGGGCTGGCGGCGACCCTGATCACGCTGCTGGGCCTCGTGATCATCGTCGCCCCGCTTGGGGCGGTCACGGTCAACGTCGCCGAAACCACGCTGGAGCTGGTCGCTGACTTCGAGAACCAGACGGTGGCCGTGCCGCGGCCTCCCGAGTCGGTGCGGGATTGGCCGGTGATCGGCGAAAAGGTCCATGCGGCGTGGAGCCTCGCCTCCAGCAATCTCGAAGCCGCGGTGAAGCGGTTCGGACCTCCCCTGCTGCAAGCGGCCGGCGCGATCGTCGGCAAGATCGCGGGAGTTGGCTTCGGCATGCTCGGATTTGCCGTGTCGGTGCTGATTGCCGGCTTTCTCTTCGTCCCAGGCCCGCGGCTGGGCGATGTCATCAAGACCTTCGCCCGCCGCATCGCGGCCGATCGCGGGGCGCACTTCGTCGATCTGGCCGGAGCGACGATCCGCAACATCTCGCGCGGGGTGATCGGCGTCGCTTTGCTTCAGGCGCTTCTCATTGGTCTCATCTTGACTCTGTTCGGTGTCCCGGCAGCCGGCGTGATCGCCTTCCTCGTGCTGATCTTCTGCATCGTTCAGGTCGGACCGGTGCCCGTGGTGCTGCCGGTCATCATCTGGGCATGGTCGGCGAAGGACACCGGGCCGGCGCTGATCCTGACGCTTCTGCTGATTGTCATCCCGGTGATCGACAACGTCCTGAAGCCCATCCTGATGGCACGCGGACTGTCCACGCCGATGCTCGTCATCCTCCTCGGCGTGATCGGCGGCACCGTGTCGTATGGCCTGATCGGGCTGTTCCTCGGGCCGATCCTGCTGGGAATCTTCTATGAGCTGCTGATGGCGTGGGTGAAGAACGAAACGCCAGGGTCTGAAAGGCGGAAATGGTCTGACGGCATTCCGCCTCGGTGCAGTTTGCGGCGCAGACGGCGGCGAGAGTGATCGGCGAAGTGCCGGGAACATGGGCCCGCCCATTGTTTCAGGGCTGGTCGTCCTTCGGGAGCGGTCACGTCGGAGTGCGGCTTCGCTTCCACCTTCCGCAGCATCCGCAAGCCGAGGAAGGCGAAGCCGATCGAGACCAGTGGATTGATGAGATTGAAGAAGGCGAACGGAACATAGGCGGCGGTGGCCACGCCGAGCGTCGCGGCCATGTAGGCGCCACAGCCGTTCCACGGAATGAGCGGCGAGGTCACGGCGGCGGAGTCGCCGAGGAGCACGACAGCACGACGGGCGCGAGTTGGACGCCTCAAAGGCCGGACGGAACATGCGTCCCGGCAGCACCACGGCGATGTACTGGTCCGAGGCCAGGAGGTTGGTGCCGAAGGCTGCGGCAACGAGGGTCGCGACGAGCGCCCCGGCCGACCGCGCCGCCGCGATCAGCGGGCCGATCAGGCGCTCAAGCACACCTGCCCGCTCGATGAAGCCGCCGAAGGCGAGCGCCACGAGGATGAGCCAGACGGTGCCGAGCATGCTCGCCATGCCGCCCCGCGAGAGCAGCTGGTCGATGGCGGGCTCGCCGGTAGCCGAGACGTAGCCTCCGGAGAGCGTGGCCCAGACGCCCTTCAGGAGCGCGAGGCCATGGGGCAGGTCCGCCCCGGCGAAGGCGGCGACCCGGTCGGGCGCGTCCACGACGGCCAGGACGCCGCCCGCCAGCGCTCCGAGGAAGATGGCGACGAAGGGCGGCCAGCGCATGATCGCGAGCGCGAGGACCAGCGCCAGTGGAGCGAAGTGGATCGGCGAGGGCGGCGAAGGCGGCCTCGAGGCGAGCCGATACGCCGGCGGGGTCGAACTCAACCGGGGAGCCGAGGTACCAGAAGAGGACGAGCGCCAGGGCGAGCGAGGGGACGGACGTCCGGAGCGAATTCGCCGAAGTGCTCGTAGAGGGGGGACCCGGCGG
>CAVRDA010000023.1:0-196986 GCA_963719755.1 Vicinamibacteria bacterium
TAGTGGTGCGTCCACGCGACCGGCGACGTCATCGTGAGCGTCAACAGCACGATCGCGAAGTCGGCGGTGCTGCCGGCGGCGCGAAAGCGCACCGGCAGCCAGAGCGCGAGGCCGGTCAGCCCGACGAACGCGCTGAGCGTCCCGTAATACACGACCGGATGAAACGGCGCGAAGGCGCTGCGGTTGAACCTCAGGCTGTCGCCGTTCTCCAGGACGCGGTTCAGCAGGCCGTTGAATGACTGGTTGTGCAGGAACGCTTCGCCCTGCCGGCCGATCGTGCGGATCGCGTGCAGGTAGTCGACGTTGTCGGCGACCCCGTACGCGATGAGCGCCGCCGCGCCGCCAAGAAACAGCACGCCGGCCATCGGCACGAGGAATCGCACGCGCCAGCGCAGCAGGCCCCAGACGGCCAGCAGCAGGTACGTCGGCTTCATCAGGCACGCCAACCCCACGGCGACACCCGCGAGATCCTCGCGGCGCCTGAGCCACGCGAGAAGCGCCAGTGCCAGCAGGCCGTTGATCCACGCCTGGATCTGGCCGAGCGAGTACGCGACGGCAACCGGATAGAAGCTCAAGGTCAGGCCGACGATCGCGAGACCGACGGCCGGGTCGTCGGATCGAAACTCGAGCGACGTGCCGCCGCCGGCGCGCCTCAGGATCCACCAGTTCGACACGACCATCGCCACCACGCTGAACCAGGAGACGATCGTCAGCCACTCGAGATTCAGCGGCCGCGTGAAGAGGAGCGAGGTGAGCGGGTACTGGAACTTCACCTTCCGCACGTCGAGCATTTCCTGGTAGACGGGCCGGTCGTGCGGCGCGCTCAGGTACTGCTCGGCGGCGGCCATCGGCCGCCACGAGTCGGTCTGCTGGTATCCGAGGAAAAATCGCCGCAGCGGCTGGACGATCGTCTCGCCTTCCGGCGCGCCGAACCAGGAGAGCGTCGCGGTGAGGAGAACGGCGTTGAAGAGAAACAGCAGCCACAGGGACCGCGCCGCGATCGAGACGAGCGGCTGGCCAGAGGCCGGCAGCGTTGGTGATGCCGTCGCGACGTCGGCCGCGCTGGAGGTGGCTGGCATGTCCGGGCGCGGCGCACGGTTGAGGTGCGCCCGACCGGGCCCAAGTATACGTCGCTCGCCGCTACTTGACGTACCAGTGCGCCGACACCGCGACGCCAGGACCTCCAAGCTCGGAGGACACCTCGCCTTCCTGGACCCACCCGTATCGCAGGTCGGCGCTCAGCGTGAACCGCGGGATGCTGGCAAACGTCAGCTCGCTGCCGCCGAAGGCCTGGAATCCGAAGCTGTTCTGCGACAGGGCGAGGCCGCTCGCCTGCGGGCCGATGCCGACGGTCTGACGCAGCAGACGTGGCCCGGAGCCGAGATACGGCCGCACCCACACGTAGTCGGTCAGGAGGTTGGGCAGGGCGAAGAGCACGCTCGGCGAGAACTGCACGGCCGTCCGGCGATCGGCCAGCACGGGATCGGTGAGCGGCGATCGGGCGACTTCAAGCTGCAGGCCCACCCGATCGGTGATCCACGTGCGCGTGCTGAGTCCCGATCCGAACGCGGCGTTGCCCATCTGCCCGCCGAGTCCGACGACGTGTGCGGGCGCCACGACGTAGCCCGGAGTCACCGACGCCGCGCTCGCCGTCGTCGGCACCAGGCTGCTGGCCGCCGCGGCGCTCGAAATCGGCAGCGCGGACGCGGTGCCGGCGAGGCTGGTGATGCCGCTCGGCGAGCCGCCGGTCGTCGTGCCCAGGCTCACGTGGACGTAGCCGATGCCGTCGCCTGCCGCGGGCCACGCCACCTTGACCCAGCTGCCGAGCTCGCGCGTGACCGGCAGCACGGCGCCCCGCTGCGCCTGTCCCAGCACCGGGCTCGCAACACTTGGCGCCGCGTGGACGTCGGCGGATGGCGTGCCGACCGTGAACGCAGGGCCCTGTGCATAGAGCCACACCGGACTCAGGCAGAGCAGCGCGATGACCGCGAAAACATGACGACGCATCGGTGACCTCCGGCAGGCCCAGGGGACAAGAGGCGTGCCAGCGAACCGCGCGATCTGCGCCCGGATCCCGGTCGAGGTGGAACGGCTGGGCCCCCGCAATGCCAGAACCGGCAGTCGACCCACCAGCTTCGTAATGCGGCGGGACGCGTCCGAAGCGACTTCTTCCTGACCGGCCGAACGTCCCGTTGCACCTGCCGATCGTTTATCTAGAATGAGTGAAACGACTCAGTGAGTGACTGTCGAGGTCGCAACAGGAGCGAATGATGAGCGGCGTTCGCGTACTGGTCGGCACCCGCAAGGGCGCCTTCATCCTGACCTCGGACGGAACGTGGCTGGGACGTCAGCGGCCCGCACTTCGGCCGGCTGGGAGATCTATCACATCAAGGGCTCCCCGGTCGACCCGAACCGCCTCTACGCGTCGCAGTCCAGCGGCTGGTTCGGCCAGATCATCCAGCGTTCCGACGACGGCGGCAAGACGTGGAAGCCCGTCGGCAACGAGTTCGTCTACGACGGCGTCCCCGGCACCCACCAGTGGTACGACGGCACGCCGCATCCCTGGGAGTTCAAGCGCGTCTGGCACCTCGAGCCGTCCCTCACCGACCCCGACACCGTCTACGCCGGCGTCGAGGACGCCGCGATGTTCCGCACCACCGACGGCGGCAATCGTGGAACGAGCTGCCCGGCTTGCGCCGCCACACGCGGGCTCGCAGTGGGCAGCCCGGCGCCGGCGGGCTGGGCCTGCACACCATCCTCATCGACCCGACGAACCCGAAGCGCATGTACATCGCCATCTCCGCCGCCGGCGCGTTCCGCACCGACGACGGCGGCAAGACCTGGAAGCCCATCAACCGCGGGCTCAAGTCCGAGTGCATCCCCGACCCGAACGCCGAAGTCGGCCACTGCGTCCACCGCATCGCCATGCACCGTCGCGCCCCGACGTGCTCTTCATGCAGAAGCACTGGGACGTGATGCGCACCGACGACGCCGGCGACAACTGGCGCGAGGTCAGCGGCAACCTGCCCACCGACTTCGGCTTCCCCATCGACGTCCACGCCCACGAACCCGAGACGATCTACGTCGTCCCCATCAAGAGCGACTCGGAGCATTATCCGCCCGAAGGCAAGCTCCGCGTCTACCGCAGCCGCACCGGCGGCAACGAATGGGAACCGCTCACCAAGGGCCTGCCGCAGAGAGACTGCTACGTCAACGTCCTGCGCGACGCCATGGCCGTCGACTCGCTCGACTCGTGCGGCGTCTATTTCGGCACCACCGGCGGCCAGGTGTACTGCTCGGCCAACGGCGGCGACACTGGGCGCCGATCGTGCGCGATCTGCCGCGGTCCTGTCGGTGGAGGTCCAGACGCTGCGACGATTCGCGTCGTTCCTCCCGCATCACCTGAAGACGCTGGCGCGCGTCGGGGGTGAAGTGATGCTCGACGTCCCGGGCCAGTGACGCAGGGGGCGATCCTCGACGCGCTCGAGGCGAGAATCCCGTGCTCCGGGGCACGATCCGCGACCACGCGACGAAGCAGCGGCGGCCGATGATCCGATTTTCGCCTGCGAGGAGGACCTCTCGAACGAACCGCCCGACACGCCGCTCCCGGAAGCCGTGGCGACCGGAAAGGAGCCGTTCCTCGTCGTCGGCGCGATGGCGGGAGGATAGGGGAATTGGGGATTGGGGGTTGAATAATCACGATCGCATCATGTACGCCCACGGTTGGGGGTCGACGGTTTGCCGGTCTGAATCCGAATTACCCCCGACGGCTGAAGGCCGAAGACGGAAGGCCTAAGGCCGTGACAGCGGATCTGTGCGCGTTGTCATGAGCGGGCCCAACCGTGGGGCCGAGCGTGTCAGGCATGGGGTCGGTGGTTTGGGCCGGCGGCCGCAGGCCCGCCCGGCGGCGGCGCGCAGCGGCGGGGGTCGTCGCCGCGTCGTCGGCTCGCGGGCTCCTCTCGCAGGGCTGGCCTGGTTCACGTGGGACTGCCGCCGCGCCTGCCCGATCACGAAGGACTGCGCCGCGTCGGCGACATGGCGCAGGCGACGACGCTCTTCGACGCCGACCGGCCGGTCTTCACGATCTTCAAGGAGCAGCGCATCGAGGTGCCGCTGTCGCGGATGTCGCCGCACCTGGTGAAGGCGATCGTCTCGCATCGAGGACCAGCGGTTCTACGAGCACGGGGCGTCGACACGTGCGCATCGGCGGGGCCGTGCTGGCCAACCTGCGCACGGGCGCGCGGGCCCAGGGCGGCAGCACCATCACCCAGCAGCTCGCCCGGCAGAGTTTCCTCACGCTCGACAAGACGTACCGGCGCAAGCTCAAGGAGGTCATCCTCGCTGCCGATCGAGCGCGATGTACTCCAAGGACGAGATCCTCGAGCTGTACCTCAACAAGGTGTACTTCGGCGACGGCTCACGGCGTCGAGGCGGCCTCGCTCGGCTTCTTCGGCAAGCACGCGACTGACTTGACGTCCCCGAGGCCGCGCTGCTCGCCGGCCTGGTGGAGTCGCCGTCGAGCGTACGCGCCGACCGTCAACATGGAGCGCGCGCATCGCGCGCGCAACGTCGTGCTGCAGGCGATGGTGGCGACGGCGTCATCGACGCCGGCGAAGCCGAGGCGGCGCGAGAGCCGAGCCGGTCGTGCTCGAGACGGGCTCCGCCGCGACGAGCCGCACGGCCCGTACTTCAAGGAGCAGGTCCGGCGGGAGCTCGTCGAGCGGTTCGGCTGGCAGCGCGTCTACCAGGGCGGGCTGCGGGTGTACACCACAATCGACTGGCGATGCAGCAGGCGGCCGAGCGCTGATCGAGGAGCCCTCGACCGAAGTCGAGCAGCGCCCGGCGCGCGAGCGCGCAAGGAGCAAGACACCGCCGACGACGGGCCGCCGAGCTCTGCAGGCCGCGCTCGTGGCGCTGGATCCGCAGACCGGCGCACGTGCGCGCGCTGGTCGGCGGCCGCAACTTCGGCGAGAGCCGCTTCAACCGCGCCATCCAGGCGCAGCGGCAGCCCGGCTCGGCGTTCAAGCCGTTCGTGTACGCCGCGGCGCTCGAAGCGGGCTACTCGCCGGCGACGATCGTCGATCGCCTCGACGACCCGATCGAGACGCTCCAGGGCGAGTGGATGCCCGAGGACGAGCACTCGCCGAGCCGAGATGACGCTGCGCACGGCGCTGCGCACGTCGAGCAATCGCGCCGCCGTGCGACTGCTGCAGGAGGTCGGCATCCCGAAGACCGTCGACGACGCCAAGCAGCTCGGCGTCGGCGCCGTGCCGAGCGTGCCGTCGCTCGCGCTCGGGTCCGGCGAGGTCACGCTGGAGGCGATGACGGCGGCCTACGCGCGTTCGCCAACACGGCATGCGTGCCGCGCCGATGCTGATCCGCCGGGTCGAGGACCGCGACGGCGCGGTGCTCTACGAGGCGCCCGTCGACGCACGCGCGTGGTCACCGAGCGACCGCGTTCCTGATGACCAGCATGCTGAGCCGACGTCATCAACTCCGGCACCGCCTGGCGCGCGCCGCCTCGGCTTCACGGCTGCCGGCGGCGGGCAAGACCGGCACGACCAACGACTACGGGACGCGTGGTTCGTCGGCTACACGCCGAAGCTCGTCACCGGCGTCTGGGTCGGCTTCGACCAGCCGCGGACCATCATCGCCAACGGCTACGCCGGCGAAATCGCCGTGCCGCTGTGGGCGCGTTCATGAAGGCGGCGACGAAGGGCGACAAGCCCGAGTGGTTCACGCCGCCGAAGGGCTGGTCGGCGTCGACGGTCTGCCGCATGTCCGGCAAGCTCCCCGGCGAGGGCTGCGCGGCCGTGGAGGTCGTCGACGACAGCGGGGAATGTCCGCCGCTCGATGGTCTACACGGAGTATTTCGTCGCGGCAAGGCAGCCGACGAAGCTGCCCGCTGCACCCCGGCGCGCGACTTCTTCGGCGACGTGGCCGGCTGTGTTCGGCAAGGACGACCCGACGCCGGCCTCGGCGCCGACGCCGGCGCTGCCCGCGCAGTCGGCGCCGGCGAGCGCGCCCGAGCCGGCCGCCGCCGAGCGCGCATCCGGCGGACGAGGCGCCGGCCAGCCGGCCGAGGACGCCGAAGAAGAAGAAGCGCGGGTTCTGGTCCCGCCTGTTCGGCAAGGGCGAGGACGAGGACAAGCAGAAGCCGCCCGGCGAGACCTCGACGCCGAAGTAGCGCGCCAGCTCGATCGCGAGGCTACGATCCGTGGCGAGTTCGCCCTGCAATGCCATTCCGGACGTCCTCGGCCACGCCGCCGCTTGGCCTGCTCTCGCGCGCCGTCGCCGCGCGGACGCTGCCGCCGAGCCTGCATCTTCGCCGGTCCCGAGGGCGTCGGCAAGCGGAGACGGCGCTGGCGGTCGCGCAGGCGCTCAACTGCCCCACTCCGGTGCCGGCGACCGACAGCCTCGCGGTGGACGCGTGCGGCGAGTGCGCACCCTGCCGCCGCATCGCCCGCGGCCTGCACCCCGACGTCGGTCGTCGCGCCTGGCGAGACCGGCTCGATCACGATCGAGACAGCCCGCGAAGAGATCCGCCACGACGACCTACGGCCCTTCGAGGCCGGCGCGCGTCGTGATCATCGACGACGCGGACGCGCTGGTGCCGACGCGCAGAACGCCCTGCTGAAGACGCTCGAGGAGCCGCCGCCGGCGTCGGTGTTCGTGCTCGTCACCGCGCAGCCCGATGGGCTGCTGCCGACGGTCCGGTCGCGGTGCCCGGCGTGCGGTTCGCGCCGCTGGCCCCGCCGACGTGGCCGACTGCCTGATGCGCGAGCACGCCGTCGGAAGCGCAGGCGCGCGCCGTGGCGGCCGTGTCGCGACGGCAGTGGCTGGCGGCCCGCGAGACCGCCGAGACGGCGTCGAGGGGCGCGGGCCGCAGCCGAGCGCGTCCTGGCGTCGGTCGCCGACGTCCCGGGACCCGCGGCAGCGGCTCGACGCGACGCGCGAGATCGTCGGCAAGGGCGGGGCGGGCCAGCGAGCGCGACTCGCTGGCCCGCACCTCCACCGCTCGTCGCTGCTCCGCGACCTGGGCGCCCTGGCGACGAGTCGCGAGGCTGGCGCTCGCCAACGCCGACCTCGAGCCGGCACTGGCTCGGCTGGCGCGTCCTCGGCGTCGATCGGCGCTTCAGGCGTTCGCCGCCGTCGACCGCGCGCTCGCGCCCTCGATCGCAACGCCAGCCCGAAGATCGTCGCCGACTGGCTGGTCTGACTTGCAGGCATCCGACGCGCACCAGCGCGACGGCGGCCGTTCATAGATCGGATCCTGCGTGGAACCCGCCGGTCAGTCGACGTATCGGTTCGTCTGCCTGCCGGGCGAGCGCACTTCTTCCTGCTTCCGACGACCTGCCGCCCCCGCTCCGGGCGACCCGGTCGTCGTCAGACCGACCACGGCCCGGCGATCGGCACCGTCTGTGCCGGCCGAGGTCGCCGCGACGCGCCGCCCTGCCGACGACGGCTCCGCTGCGCGTCGTCCGGCGCGTCGCCGAGGACGACGTCGTCGCGCGGCTGAAGCACCAGCACGAGAGCGCGAAGGGCGGCAATACGCGGTCGCAGCGAGATCCGCGAGCGCGAGCTGCCATGAAGCTGTCGCGCGTCGAGCAGGCGTTCGACGGCTCGCGGCTGATCTTCTACTTCACGGCGGAGGCGCGGGTCGACTTCCGGGAGCTGGTGCGCGAGCTCGCGGCGCGAGTTCCGGACGCGGATCGAGATGCGCCAGATCGGCGTGCGCGACGAGGCGCGCATGCTCGGCGGCTACGGCTCCTGCGGCCGGCCGCTCTGCTGCACGACCTGGCTACCGTCGTTCGAGCCAGTGTCGATCAAGATGGCCAAGCAGCAGGACCTCAGCCTGAACCCGTCGAAGCTGTCCGGCCTGTGCGGCCGGCTCAAGTGCTGCCTGCGCTACGAGCTGCCGAACGCCAAGGGCGAGCGCGGCGGCGGCTGCGGCGACGAGGGCGGCTGCGGCAACCCGACCGGCTGCGGGACCGGCGGGTGTGGCACGGGCGGCTGCGGCAGCTGCGGCTCGACGCGTGAAGATCCTCACGAAGCCGCGCGCACGCCTCGCGCCGTAGTCCGCGCGCGATTCGGCGTCTGATACGATCGCGTGATGCCTCTGCCCCGCATCGCCATCACCGTCGGCGATCCCGCCGGCATCGGCCCGGAGATTGCCGCCGCGGCGGCCGAGTCCGCGGGTGCGCGAGGTCTGCGAGCCGGTCCTGTACGGGCCGCCAGCCGGCTTGCGCATTCACCCCCGGGCGGCTGTCGGCCGAGGCTGGCCGCGCCGCCTACGACGCTGATCGTGCGCGCGGTCGCCGATGCGACGGCGCGGCGCGTCGACGCCATCGCGACCGCGCCCGTGAACAAGGAAGCGTTCGCGCTCGCCGGCGTGCCGTGGAAGCGGGCACACCGATCTGCTGGCGCACCTCACGGGCAGCCCGCACGTCGCGATGATGTTCCACTCGCCGGCGCTGCGGGTCGTGCTGGCGACCGTGCACGTGGCGCTGCGCGACGTGCCGGCGCTGCTCACGCGCGAGCTCGTCGAGAGGACGATCGGGCTGACGGCGCGCGAGCTGCCGCGGTTTCGGCTGCGAGCGCGCCGCGCATCGCGGTCGCCGGCGCTGAACCCGCACGCCGGCGAGCACGGCCTGATGGGCCACGAGGACGACGAGGTGCTGCGCGCCGGCGGTCGAGGCCTGCCGCTGCCGCCGGCATCGACGTGTCCGGCCCGTTTCCGGCCGACACCGTCTTCCTCCGCGCGCCACCGCGGCGAGTTCGACGTCGGTCGTCGCCTGCTACCACGACCAGGGGCTGATCCCGGTGAAGCTGCTGGCCTTCGGGCAGGCGGTCAACGTCACGCTGGGGCTGCCGATCGTCCGGACGTCGGTCGATCACGGCACGGCGTTCGACATCGCCGGCACCGGGCGACGCCGATCACGGGCATCGATGGTCGAGGCCGTGCGGCTGGCGCGCCCGCCTGGCCCGCGCATCGAGCACCCGACGGACATCGCCCCATGGCCGAGCAGACCGAACGCGAGCAGGCGCAGCGGCATCGTCGCCGAGAACCGCAAGGCGCTGCACGACTATCACATCCTCGAGACCTTCGAGGCGGGCGTGGTCCTGCAGGGCACCGAGGTGAAGTCGATTCGCGAAGGCCGCGTCAACCTGCGCGACAGCTTCGCGCGCGTCGAGAACGGGGGAAGTGTGGGTCTACAACATCCACATCAGCGCGTACTCGCATCGCGGCTACGCCGACCACGAGCCGACGCGCCGGCGCAAGCTGCTGCTGCACCGACAGGAGATCCGCAAGCTGATCGGCAAGACCGTCGAGAAGGGCATGACGCTGGTGCCGCTGCGGCTGTACTTCAAGAACGGCAAGGCGAAGGTGGCCGTGAGCCTGGCGAAGGGCAAGCAGGCGCACGACAAGCGCGACGCGATCAGGAAGAAGGAGGTGGATCGCGAGACGCGGGCCGCGATGAAGGCGCGCAGCCGCTAGCACGGTCGTTCCACGTTGACGGGCGTACCGTGACCTTATAGGATTCCAAAGGATTATGGCTCGACGGGCGATTATCAGTGGTATTACCGGGCAGGACGGCTCGTACCTTGCGGAGCTGTTGCTCGCACAGGGCTACGAAGTCGTGGGGATCACGCGGCGGCTCAGCGCACCGAACTACTGGCGCATCGAGCATCTGCTCACTCGGATCACCCTCGTGCCGGCTGACCTTCTCGACCAGCTATCGCTCATCCGCGTCCTGAGCGAGATCCAGCCGCACGAGTTCTACAACCTCGGTGCGATGTCGTTTGTGCCCGCGTCGTGGGACCAGCCCCTCCTGACGGGCGAGTTCAATGCACAGGGCGTGACGCGGGTGCTCGAAGCGGTGCGGCACGTCGATCCGTCGATCCGCGTCTATCAGGCGTCGTCGAGCGAGATGTTTGGCAAAGTGCGCGAGGTCCCGCAGACAGAGCTGACGCCGTTCTATCCGCGAAGCCCGTATGGCGTGTCAAAGGTCTACGGGCACTACATCACGGTGAACTACCGGGAGAGCTACGGGCTGTTTGCCTGTTCCGGCATCCTCTTCAACCACGAGTCGCCGCGGCGCGGTTTGGAGTTCGTGACCCGGAAGGTCACCGATGGCGTAGCGCGTGTCAAGCTGGGGTTGAGCAAGACGCTCGCGCTTGGCAACCTCGACGCACATCGCGATTGGGGATTCGCCGGTGACTACGTCAAAGCCATGTGGCTGATGCTTCAGCAACCGCACGCCGACGACTACGTGGTGGCAACCGGCGTCAGCCATTCGGTCGAGAACCTCGTCGAGGTCGCGTTCTCTCACGTGGGACTCGACTGGCGTGACCACGTCGTCAAGGACCCACGGTTCCTGCGCCCGGCCGAGGTCGATCTGCTGGTCGGTGACGCGACGAAGGCGCGCACGGTCCTGGGATGGACGCCTGAGGTGAGCTTCGAGCGTCTGATAAGAATGATGGTCGACGCCGATCTCGATCGTCTGAGATCGCGGTCGATGGCAGAGCCCTCTGCAGGGCGCCTGTAGGGCGCATCTGCGCGACCAGATCCGCAGAACTTTCGAGCGGCTTTCCCGTCCAGGCGCATTCGCGACGCTATCCGGACACGCCCGATCCCCATCGCCATAGTGCTGCCGATCGCGCTGATCGTCCTGGGGAGTCAACTCGACGTTTGCAAGGGCTGCCAGGCCGGCCGGTTGCTGACCCTCGCGTTCGGGTTCGTCGCCACATGGGCGACCTCGCGCCGCGACCAAGTTCGCTTGCTGGTTCGGAGCGAGCACCGCGACGAGATCGCAGATCTGACGCCGACATTCGAGTGCCCTGTATTCCAGCCTCCCGCTGCGCCTCACCTGGGAGCAAGCCTTTGCCCCCGAAGCTCGACGATGGGCTCTTGATGTGCCCATTGACACCCGTCCACTGCGTCGCCTGCCGTGCGCCTCTAAATGAGCCGGCCGTCGACGCCCAAGCCTGTTGAGGTTGAATGGGTCTCGGGAAGCCTCGAGGATGATCCGACGGTCTCCGTTCGAAGCCATCGGCGGGATGGATGGAGGGCTCTTCCTGGATTGGGAGGACGCGGATCTAGAGAAAAGCGACAGCACGATGCTGGCTGGCGCAGGATGTATCATCCGGGAGCATCAATCATGCACCTCTGGGGCCGCGCCAGCCGGGCGAGTCGCACGTCAGTCGTGGCGATTGACGACAGCGCCAATCGATACTTTCGTAAGCATGCAGGCGCCGCGGGCCGTCTCGCATTCGTCGCCGTGAAATTGCGGCTGGTCCACAAACTGATGCTGGCGCGGCGGGAGCGGCCGTCTTTGACAGCACCATGATTGCTCTTGTCGTGTACGCCGCCGTGTCCTTTCTGGCAGGGCTGGGCCTCGTGCCGTTGTCGCGGCGTGTCGCTCTGATGTTCGGGGTCGTGGCCAGGCCGAAGAGCGATCGATGGCATCGCGACGCGGTGCCACTGTTGGGAGGCCTGGCGATTGCGCTGATTGTCACCGGCGGCGCGTTCGTCGCGCCGCAGACCAGAGGTCTCGTCCTCATCCTGGTCTGCGCCACGCTCATCGCCTCGATTGGGCTCGTCGACGATCTCCTCTCCTTGAAATCCTCGACGAAGCTTGTGTTCCAGATTGTCGTCGCGTCGATCTTCGTGTACGCGGGGGCGCGCCTTCACTGGACCGCGTCGCTGACCCTCGACACGCTGCTGACGTTGCTCTGGATTGTCGGGGTGACCAACGCTCTGAACCTCCTCGACAACATGGACGGGCTTGCGACGGGAGTCGCGATGATTGCCTGTGCGTCGCTCTTGCTGGCGCTGGCCCCCGCGACGCCTCCCGAAGCGTTTCTCCTCGCGATGTTGCTCGGCGCGCTTGCCGCGTTCATGGTCTTCAATGTCCATCCGGCATCGATTTTCATGGGGGACACCGGCAGTCTCCTGATCGGGTTCCTTCTGGCGGCCACGAGCATCTCATCCGGCGCGGCGTCAGGTCCCCGAGAGCTGCTGTCGGTCGTTGCGGCGCCTGTACTGGTGCTCTTCATTCCGATCTTCGACACGACATTCGTGTTCATTGCGCGCCTGCTCTCCGGCCGTCCACCGTCGCAGGGAGGACTCGATCACTCGTCGCATCGCCTCGTTGCCATGGGGCTATCGGAGCGCTGGGCGGTAGCGGTTCTCTGGACGCTGGCCGGCGTCGGCGGCCTGGTCGGCGTTCTGGTGCGTCAGATCAGCACTGATTGGGCGGGGATCGTCGCCGGCATCTTCGTCCTCACAATGGCGCTGTTTGCCGCCTATCTCGCGGGCGTGCGTGTCTACGACCACGCCCCCACTCGAGGCAACGGCCTGACCCTGGTCGTCATCGACTTCATGTACAAGCGGCGCGTGCTCGAGGTGCTGCTCGATTTCAGTCTTGTGTGTGTGGCGTACTACTTCCGCGTACCGCCTGCGGTTCGACCGACAGCAGTTCGGGGTGGCGTTTCCTTATTTTCTGCAATCGCTGCCGGTCGTGATCGCGTGCCAGGTCGCCGCGCTCTTTGCCTTCGGCGCCTATCGAGGGATGTGGCGGTACTTCGGCCTCATGGACGCCGTTATCGTCGCGAAGAGTGTCGCCGTCGGCACTCTGACGGTCGCCGTCTGCATGACCGCCCTGAACGGGGGGCTTCTCGTCCCAGGAGCGGTGTACGTCATCTACGCGGCGCTGCTGATGTTGATGCTCACTGCGAGCCGCGCCTCGTTTCGGCTGATGAGTGAGTTCGTGAGTCGGACCGCGTCAGGCCGGCGGGCGGTAATCTTCGCCGCCGGCCCTGACGAGCAGTTGCTCGTACACCGCATCGCTCGCAACAGCCCGGATCAACGTCGTGTTCTGGGGTTTTTCGAGATGGCGGTTGAAGGCGCCCGTGTCAGCGTTCACGGATACCCGCTGTTGGGAGACTACGAAGCGCTGCTCCAGCTGATTGCCGCTGGCCTGACGGACGATGTCATTGCGTGCGTCCAGAACATCGAACCAGGACTACTGGCTGAACTGGAACAACACTGCAGGGTGCACGGGGTCGATCTGGTTCGCTTTACGTACGCACTGGAGCCCGCCGCCATGAGGGCGGAGCGGCACGAGCCAGCCAGTTTGTGAATCAGGCACCGGGCGGAAGGGCGATGTCCGCACCCTTCCGCCCGGGTCGTACCCGGTCGCGGCCGCGCTATTTCGGGCCGGCCAAGGTCCAGTTACGTCGGAACCGCATTCGGGGTGAGAAACGGCGTGCTGGTTGCTGTCGTGCCGCTCATCAGCCATGCCGAGACCCATCCGCCGCTCTCGTGCTGCCAGATCAAGTCCGACTTGGCCGTCGAGATTGATATCGATAACGGCTCGAATCTTCCAGGCTGGTGTCCGCAACGCGACTCGGGCTCAGCATGACGGCATTTGTCGCCGTTGCTCCGTTCATCAGCCAAGCCGATAGCCACCCACCACTGCGGTGCTGCCAGATGAGATCAGGCCTGGCGTCACTGTTGACGTCGCCGGCACCGACGATCTTCCACTCGGTGTCCGCTACCTTCGAGGGTGAAAGCAACGTGGTCAGAGATCAGATTGACGCCGTTCATGAACCAAACTGACAGCCAGCCTTGATCGTGTTGCCAGACCAGGTCAGCCTTGCCGTCGCCGTTCATGTCGGCAATGGCCACGATCTTCCACAGCTTGTCCGGGACCTGATTGGGATTCAAATACATCGACTGTTGGAGAGCATCGCCATTCATGAACCAGGCGGAGAGCCAGCCGTCGACGTGGTGCCAAATTATCTCCGGCTTCCCATCACCATTGAGGTCACCGGTCCCAGCGAGCCTCCAGGCTGTCGGGCACGCTTGGATTGATCAAGACCTGCTGTGCAGCCGTGAGTTGGTTCATCTTCCACAGGGACAGCAGGCCGTCCGAGCGACGCCAGAGCAGGTCGGGCTTCATATCCCCATTGAAATCCGCCTTCGCGGCCGTTCTCGCGAGGTGAGCCGGCACGGGGGCGGCGGGGGTGGCGGCGGGTGGCGCCGGCTGTCCGCCGCCACTGGGACCCGCCACGAACTGTCCTGAGAGCGTCGCAAAGCTTCGAGACGTGGCAAGCATCCACTGCGGCTGCGACATGGAATTGACGACGCGCGGGTTGAAGTTGCCCGTGCCGCCGGAGTTGGTGACGATGAACTGATTGAACGGCGTCCCGGCGCCGGTAATCTCCACGGCGGCGTCCTCGATGGAGCCGCCGTGGGTGACCATCAGGTACGTCCCGGTCACGTGGTTGAAGGCCAGATCATTGGCGTCGTAGGCGAAGTAGGAAGTTGAGACAGGGACGACACTTCCTTCAGGGAGCCCTCCGGCGCTGACGACGCGGCCATACATGCCAGGCACGGGCGATCCCGCGTACCAAGTCACGAAGTACTTGCCGGTCAGCGAGTTGTAATCAACCTCGGGAACGTAGATCGCGCCAGCGGTCCCGATCGTCTCCTGGCCGAGGACGGCGCCTGTGCCGGGCTGCACGCGGACCACCTGCACGTAGCTGTAGCTGGTGTAGCCGGTATAGGCAACGAGGTACTCGTTGGTAGCAGCGTTGTAGGCCACCGACGGGTCTCGCTCCCAGTTGCCGCCGGCAGACAGTTGGGTCGGCGGTCCCTGCGGCGTGCCGTTGCTGGCGACGCGCCTGAAAAAGATGTCGACACTCCCCGGGTAGTTGCCAGTCCACGCGACGATGAACTCGCCGGTGGCCGTCGACGAGGTCACGGCGGGTGCGATCTCCCAGTAGCTGGACGATGGCAGCACCGCGTCGTAGGAGATGTTGATGTCCCCCGTAACCGCGCCGGCGCCGTACCGGATCAGCCGTCCACGGATGACCGCGACATTGCCGACGGTCGCATGCCAGGTGACCAGGAACGCGTTGGCCGGTGCGCTGTAACTCACGCGTGGCGTCTGCGCGTAGTCGGTCGAGTTGATCTGGAACGGCGCGCCGAGCATCGCGCCGCTCGGCGCGACAAACTGTCCCTGGATGAACCCGTTGCCGGTCACTACGAGGTAGACCCCGTTGGTCGAGTCGTAGCCGATGTCGGGCCACCGGACCTGAGCCGGGATGGAGCTGACTGCCGAACGAGTTGCCGGACCGGGCACTTTGGGCCGCGGCCGGAACCGCAACGGTGAGGAGCGCCAAGGCCAGGTACAACAATCGTCGACACTTTCGGTCCATGCAGGCCTCTGAGTGGGGTGCGTGATCTGGTCTATCGGCGTGCACCGGTGCGCACATTAGTGTGGGAGTGGACCGAATCATAGCCGAGTTAGCCGAGCACCGCTCGGGCCGCCCAGAGGCGCGCCCAGCCGTCGGCGGATTCCAGCAGCTGACGCACCTGCCGGATGTCCCGCATCAGGACCGGCCGGCCCATCCGCAGGGCCTCGGTTCGCATCACCGGATTGGGGTCTTCGAGCGCTTTCGTGACGGCTGCCCGGGCGAGTTCGGGGTCAGTGGCGCCGAGCGCGGTCAGCCGCCCGCAGCCGGACCAGCGCGTTGGCGTCCTGGAGCAGGCCCTTCAGCGTGGTGACCTTCCTCGGGTCGCTGTCGGGAAGGGACTCGGCCGCTTCCAGCCGAACTTCGCCGGCCGGACTCTGGAGCAGCGGGTCGAGCGCGGCAGCACTGGCCGGATCGCCCAGGCGCGCCAGCGAGAGCGTGGCGGTCTGACGCACGGCCGGATCGGGATCGTTCAACAGGGGCCGCAGTGTCTCCGGCGACCCGCCGACCCGCCCGAGCGCCTTGGCCGCCTCCATCCGTGTCACCGGCGATCGGGCGGCGAGAAACGGCTCGACGAGGGGCGCCGAGCCCGGCTCGTTCAGCGCGCCGAGAACGCGCGACACGTCCTGACCCGGGTTCTGCCGGAGCCTCGCCGCCAGCGCCTCGAGCGCCTTCCCGTCGCCGGCCGCGCCAAGGATTCCCAGCGCCTTGGCATCTGGCGGGTTGGCAAACGCCCGCTTCTCCAGCGACGCGACCGTCTCGGCATCGCCTGCCGCGGCCAGCGAGGCCAGGGCCTCGGATTTCAGGCCCTCGTCGTTGCCGGCGGCCAGTTCCCGCAGGACGGCGAGCGCAATCGGGTCGAGGAGCGGTCGCGTCTCTTCGCGAGTCGCGGCCACCCAGGCGTCGTACTCGCCAAGCGCCTTCGGCACGGCGCCTCGCTCGGCGAGTGCCGTGATCAGGAGCGAGGTGGCACGCAGGTCGCCCTTGCGGACGGCCAGCAGTCGGCGCGCCAGCTGCTCCGCGTTGTCCCACTGCCGTTGGGCGACCGCTGACCACCCCTGCGCCAGCAGTGCCGCCGCCGAAGCGGTTTCAGACCCGGCCGGTCCCTGGGGGACGAACGCTTTTGCCTCGAGGCACGGTACGCCCGCGACGAGCACCCAGACGGCAATTGCTCCCGCCAGGCGCTGAACGGGGAATCGATAATCCATTGTGTGGAAGCCGGCCGTGAGCCGGCTCATCCGGGGAAACGGGTCACATTATTGGCCGATTCGCACGGATTTGTCACGTAACTTTACTGTCAGCGGGGGACCCGCCGGGGGTATTCGGGCCGTCCGACGTCCAGCGTCGCCGAGTCGGAAGGCGGCGTCCACCAGAGATCGAGACGGCGAAACCGCGGCTCGCCGGGCCGGTCAGGAAGCTGCAGCGTCAAGTCGGTCCACGTCCCCTCGCGGACCGGCGTCGTGCCGGCTGGCCGGCCGTCCAGGGCCAGTCCCACCGTCTCGGTGCCGCCGGCGCCCCGCGTCCGGAGGGCCAGGCGCACCACCGGCTCGCGCCCGTCGATGTAGACCGACGCGTTCCCCCTCGCCACGCGGTACCGGCGCGAGTCGTTCGCGTCCTGCTGCCACAGCGACAGGCCCACGCCGATCGAGTCCAGATCGAGCGTGCGACGGTCATAGCGCGACGCGCACCGGGGTCGTGAGCGCGATCGCCGCCACGGCGACTGCGCAAAGCGCACTGGCGGCACGCGGCGAGGGCCACGGCGCCAGCTGCTTCCCGCGGAGCAGCCCCAGCGACAGCCAGAACACGCACGACACCTCCGGCATCAGCAACGGGTGCATCAGGAGGCTCGCCGCCAGCAGCGCGACGACGCCGACGAGCAGCGGCGTCTGCCACTCGTCGGCGCCCCGATGCGCCAGCGAGCGCGCCGCCGGCGCGGCCGCCGTCACGACGAGCGCCAGGAACAGCGTCACGCCCACGAGCCCGAGCTCACCGAGGACCTGGACGAACTGGTTGTGCGCGTTCTCCGCCAGATAGTACCGATGCAGAGCCGGCGACCCGAATCGCGCTGACTCCGGATAGAAGCGGCCGACGCCGACGCCCCAGGCAGGCCGCTCCCGCGTCATGTTCACGCCGGTAATCACCAGCTGCTTGCGAATCTCCCACGCATTCACGCTGGAGCCGTGCGCCCCGGTTCGCGGATACCAGGCGGCCGCTCCCGCGATCGCGGCCGCCAGCAGCCCCATCACCACCGCCGTGCGCGTCCACGTCCATCGTCGCGCTGCAATCGAGCAGCACCGAGGCGGCAAGCCCGAGCACGGCCATCAGCAGGCCCGCGCGCGAGCCGGTGAGCCAGATGCCCGCCGCGAGCACCAGCGATGACCGCCATCCAGGCGGCGCGTGCCCGCGACCGCCAGGCAAGGGCGATGGCAAGCGGCAGCGCGAGCACGAACAACGCGCTGGCGGCATTCAGATCCGGGATCGTCGAGCTGACGCGCACGTGGCGCTGCAGTTCGAGGGCAGTCGCGGCGAACGACTCGCCGCGGCGCATGACCAGTTCCACGAAGCGGTTGAGGCTCAGCGCGGCGACCGCCGCGATGCCGATGGTCATCACCCGGACAATCGCTCCGACGGCGGCAGGATGCGCGGCGGCGACCGCCGTTGCCATCGAGAACAGTCCGAGGCCCACCAGCAGCCGCGTGGCCGCGACGATTTGCAGGTCCGAAGGCTCCGCCGGCAGCCGGCTGTTGTGGACCATCCAGTCGAACACGGCGCGCCCGAACGTCAGGCCCGGCGGCGCGATGGTGTCGTAGGTGACGTACATCTGCACGCCAATCGACGCGATCACGACGCCGGCCATGACCGCGGCCAACGCCGTCGGCCAGGGGTCCCACGGCTGCCGGATGACGACGCGACGGAGCAGCCAGCCGGTCACGGCCGCCATCGCCAGAGGCTCGGCCCACGACGCCCGCGACGCCGTCAACACCGCGAGCGCGCCGCCCATCGGCGCGAACGCCGCGACGACCAGCAGCGCCCGTTCCGGCCGCATCGCGGCAAGGACCAGCACCAGCGTCATCACGGACCAGAGCAGCGCCGACCCGCCCGCAAGCAGCCCGACGCTGTACATGACGGCGGCGGCGAGGAGCGCGGCAAGAGCCGTGAGGATGCGAGGGACCATGAAAGAAAGTGCCGGCGTGAACGCGCCTCGGCCGTTCCACGGCGTTCCGAGGCGTCATTGATATACTAAGAGGCTGTGTGCCCAGCCGTCACCGCGCCCGTGTCCCACGAACACTGATGCCTGAATCGACCGCGATCGTGCCGCCCTCGACGGCGCCCATTGACGACGCACTCGTGCGAACCGCCCTGCAATCCCGCACCGCGCGCGTAGGCGTGATCGGCCTCGGGTACGTCGGCCTGCCGCTCGCGCTCGAGTTCGCCGAGGCCGGCTTCAAGGTCACGCCCATCGACGTGGACCCGACCAAGGTCCAGAGCGTGCGCGAGGGCCGTTCGTACATCCCCGACGTCGCCAGCGATCGCCTGCAGCGCGTCGTGCAGTCCGGTCACCTCTCGGCGACCACCGACTTCGGCGTGCTGGCCGAGGTGGACGCCATCAGCATCTGCGTGCCGACGCCGCTCCGGAAGACCAAGGACCCCGACCTCTCTTACGTCGTCGCCGCCGTCGAGTCGGTCGCGAAGCACCTGCGGCGCGGTCAGCTGGTCGTCCTCGAGTCCACGACGTATCCGGGGACGACGGAGGAAGTCGTCCGGCCGATGCTGGAGCGCGGCGGGCTCGTCGCCGGCCGCGACTTCTTCCTGGCGTTCTCGCCCGAGCGCGTCGACCCGGCCAATGCCGAGTGGCACACCGGCAACACCCCGAAGGTCGTCGGCGGCATCGACCGCGTGTCCACCGAGGTCGCCTGCGCGCTCTACGGCGCCATCGTCACGACGACCGTGCCGGTGTCGTCGACGAGTGTCGCGGAGATGGTGAAGCTGCTCGAGAACACCTTCCGTGCCGTCAACATCGGGTTGGTCAACGAGCTCGCCCTGATGTGTCGCCAGATGGGGATCGACGTCTGGGAAGTGATCGACGCCGCCAAGACGAAGCCCTTCGGCTTCATGCCGTTTTACCCCGGCCCCGGCCTGGGCGGGCACTGCATCCCCATCGATCCGTTCTATCTGAGCTGGAAGGCGCGGCAAAGCGGCTTCGAGAGCCGCTTCATCGAGCTGGCCGGCCATATCAACAGCGCCATGCCCCGGCACGTCGTGGAGCGTGTCGGCGAGGCGCTCAACACGGCCGGCAAAGCGATCAAGGGATCCCGCGTGCACCTGCTCGGGATGGCCTACAAGGGCAACGTCGGCGACTTCCGCGAGTCGCCGGCCATCGACATCGCGCGCCTGCTGGAACAGCGCGGCGCCATCGTGACCTACAGCGACCCGCACGTGCCGGTGATCGACGAACATGGCATCGCGATGGAGGAGACGCCGCTCGACCAGGCGCTCTCGGACGGCATCGACTGCGCGGTCATCGTCACCGATCACCGCGCCTTCGACTACAAGGATCTGGTGGCCCGCGCCCCGCTCGTGGTCGACACCAGGAACGCGCTCAAGGGGATCTCGGCTCCGAACATCTCCAGGCTATGAACAGCAAACGCACCACGCTCATCGTGCTCGCGGTCGCCGTGGCCCTGTCGGCGCTGTGGTTTCTCACGCGCGGGTCGTCGGTCAGCAACGAGGTCGATCTGCTCGCGAAGGTCGGCGAGGCCGAGCGCCGCTCGAACGTCGACGACCCGAAGCAGTTCGGCGCCGAGTCGGTCACCATCGACGGCACGACCAAGAAGGCGATTCTCGTCCGCCCGCACTCCCGGCTGACCTACACGGTCGCCGTGCCGCCGGATGCCTGGCTCGACGTGGCGTTCGCGTTGAAGCCCGAGACCTGGGACCTGCCGGGCGATGGCGCGCAGTTCCGCGTCGGCGTATCGGATGGCCGCAACTACGAAGAACTGCTGCGCCAGTACGTCAACCCGAAGCGCGGCGATCGCAAGTGGTTCTCGGTGCGGCTGGATCTGTCCGCCTACGAAGACCGCCAGGTGAAGCTCGTCTTCAACACCGATCCGGGGCCCCCCGGCGACGGTGACGTCACCAACGACCTCGCGGTCTGGGCCGAGCCGCGCGTCTACAGCAAGCGGTAGCACGAGAGTGAGCGCCAGCTCTCGCGCCACGCCGGTGGTCACGGTGCCGCTGCTGGACCTCTCGGCGCAGTGGCTCGAGTTCCGCGACGAGGCGCTGGCCGCGATCACGCGCGTCTGCGACAGCCAGCGGTTCATTCTCGGGCCCGAAGTCGAGGGGCTCGAGCGCGAGCTGGCGGCGATGATCGGGGTGCGGCACGCCGTCGGCGTCTCCTCCGGCACCGACGCGCTGCTCGTGGCCCTGATGGCGCTCGGCGTCGGTCCCGGCGACGAGGTCGTCACCAGCACTTACTCGTTTTTCGCCACCGCCGGCTCCATCGTCCGCTGCGGCGCCCGGCCGGTGCTGGTGGACATCGACCCGCAGACCTACAACCTCGATGCGGCCGCTGTCGGCGCGGCGATCACACCGCGCACGCGCGCGATCATGCCCGTGCATCTCTACGGGCAGTGCGCCGACATGGACGCGATTCTCGAGGTGGCGGCTGCCGCAGCCGTGCCGGTCATCGAGGACGCGGCGCAGGCGCTCGGCAGCGCCATCGGCGGCCGGCACGCCGGAACGCTCGGGCTGGCCGGTTGCTTCTCGTTCTTCCCGAGCAAGAACCTCGGCGCGTTCGGCGACGCAGGGCTCGTCACCACCGGCAGCGACGAGTTCGCCGATCGGCTGCGGCTGCTGCGCACCCATGGCGCCGAGCGGCAGTATCACCATCGCCTGGTCGGCGGGAACTTCCGGATCGACGCGCTGCAGGCGGCAGTGCTTCGGGTGAAGGCGCCGCGCCTGGCCGCGTGGTCCGATGCCCGCCGCCGCAATGCCGCACGCTATCGCCAGCTGTTCCGCGACGCCGGCCTCGACGGGCGTGTGACGCTGCCGGTAGAAGGCGCCGGGCAGCACCACATCTACAACCAGTTCGTGATTCGGGTGCCGGCGCGCGACCGCGTCAAGGACCTCCTGGCTGCGCACCACGTGAGCACCGCCGTCTACTACCCGGTCCCGTTTCACCTGCAGGAGTGCTTCGCGCCGCTGGGTTACCAGCCGGGCGCTTTCCCGCATGCCGAGAAGGCGGCGCGCGAGACGCTGGCGCTGCCGATCTACGGCGAGCTCACCGACGAGCAGCTGCAACACGTCGTCAGCGTCGATTGGCGCGAGCGCTCGACGAGGCGGGCGCTAGCGCATGGCGTCGCCGACGATCGCCACGACTCCGTCCACGTCGAGCCGCTTTCCCGGCCTGACGACGCAGATCTTCATCGGCCTGGCCATCGGCATTCTCATCGGCTGGCTGAACCCGTCGCTCGGCGTCGCGATCAAGCCGCTCGCCGATCTCTTCCTGCGCATGATCAAGATGATCATCGCGCCGCTGCTGTTCTCGACACTGGTCGTCGGCATCGCCGGCGCCGGCGATCTGCGGACCATGGGCCGCATCGGGCTCAAGGCGATCGTGTGGTTCGAGCTGGCGACGACGGTCGCGCTCGTCATCGGCCTCGTGCTCGTGAACGTCGTGCAGCCGGGCGCCGGTGTCGCGCTGCCCGTCGACGTCCGACACCGCGTCGCTGGCGGCGATGGCGCGCCAGCAGCAAACCGGCTGGGACATCCTGCTGCACATGGTGCCGACGTCGGTCGTCGACGCGATGGCGAAGGGCGACATCCTGCAGGTCGTGGTGTTCGCCTCGTTCTTCGGCGTCGCCCTGGCCGCCGTCGGCGAGCGGGGCGCGCCGGTCGTCGCGCTGCTGGACGGCGTCGCGCAGGCGATGTTCAAGTTCACGGGCTACGTGATGCGCTTCGCGCCCATCGGCGTGATGGCGGCGATTGCCGCGACGGTCGGCGGCAAGGGCCTCGGCATCCTGGTGACGCTCGGCAAGCTGGTCCTGACGATGTATGCCGGCCTGGCGATCTTCGTCCTCCTCGTCGTCGGCGGCGCGGCAGTGGTGTGCCGCGTGCCGTTCTTGCAGTTCCTCCGCGCGATCCGCGAGCCGTTTCTCATCGCCTTCACGACCGCGAGCAGCGAGGCCGCGCTGCCGAAGTCGCTCGAAGTGATGGAGCGGTTCGGCGTGCCGAAGCGCATCGTGAGCTTCGTCCTGCCGACCGGCTACAGCTTCAACCTGGACGGTTCGACGCTGTACTTGTCGGTGGCGGCGATCTTCGTCGGCGCAGCTCGGCGGCATCGAACTCAGCTTCGGCCAGCAGCTCGTCATGATGCTGACGCTGATGCTGACGAGCAAGGGCGTCGCCGGCGTGCCGCGCGCGGCGCTGGTGATCCTGACGGCCACGCTCACGACCTTCGGCCTGCCGCTCGAAGGGGCCGCCCTCCTGCTCGGCATCGACCAGGTCCTCGACATGGGGAGGACCAGCGTCAACGTCATGGGCAACTGCATCGCCACCGTCGTCGGTCGCCCGCTGGGAGGGCGAGTTCGACGACGCGAAGATGCGCGAGTTCGTTCGATAGACTGCGGCGGGCCCCGGGAGGGGCCTGTGCGCCCTGAATCACTGCACCCGCTTGGACCGATGACCACGACCGGCAACGACGTACGCTCTTCCACCGCAACGGCTCGCACTTACGCCGGCCTGTTCTTCGTCGCGCTCGCGACGCTGATGTACCAGATTCTGCTGACGCGAATCTTCAGCGTGACGATGTTCTATCACTTCGCCTTCGCGGCGGTGTCGCTGGCGATGTTCGGGATGACCGCCGGGGCGCTGGTCGTCTACCTCCGACCGCACTGGTTCACCCCCGAGCGGCGCTTCCGCCAGCTGGCGATTCACGCGCTGCTGTTCGCGGTGACGATGATCGCGAGCTTCCTCACCCAGGCGATCATCCCGTTCCGCGTGCATCCCTCCGTGGTCGGGATCTACGCGCTCGCGCTGACCTTCGTCGTCGTCACGGTGCCGTTCGTCTTTGCCGGCATCGCCGTGACCATCGCGCTGACGCGGTTTCCCGGGCGCGTGAGCCGCCTCTATGCCGCCGACCTCGTCGGCGCGGCGCTCGGCTGCATCCTGATCGTCTACCTGCTCGATATCACCGACGGGCCGACTGCCGTGATCGCCGTGGGCACGCTCGCCGGCGTCGGCGCCTGGTGGTTCGCGCTCGACTCGGGGTCGCCGCGGCTGGTGACGCTCTCCGGCGCCGTGACGGTGCTGCTGCTGCTGGCGACGGTCGGGCACACGGCGCTCGTCTGGCGTGAGTTCCCGGTGCTGCGGCTGCTCTATGTCAAAGGCGAGTTCGAGGCGCGGCCGCTCTACGAGCGATGGAACTCGTACTCGCGCGTGCGCGGTGACCGGCAACCCGGAGGCGCTCGAGCGGCCCTTTGCCTGGGGCCTGAGCGCGACGTATCCGGCGTCGCAGGTCGTGCGGCAGCTCCGCATGGACATCGACGTCATGGCCGGCACCGTGCTCACGCGAAATACCGGCCAGCCGGAGGAGACCCGCCATCTCAAGATGGACGTGACCAACGTCGGCTATTACATCAGGCCGACCGGGGACGTGCTGGTCGTCGGCACCGGCGGCGGCCGCGACATCCTCTCGGCGCTGCTCTTCGGGGCGAAGTCGGTGACCGGCGTCGAGCTCAACCCCAACATCATGCGGACGGCGAACCAGCGGTTCGGCGACTTCACCGGCCATCTCGATCGCGACCCCCGCGTCACTTTCGTGAGCGACGAGGCCCGCAGCTACATCACGCGGCAGCACCGTTCGTACGACGTGATTCAGATCTCGCTGATCGACACCTGGGCCGCCACCGCGTCCGGCGCGTTCGTGCTGAGCGAGAACTCTCTCTATACCGTCGAGGCGTGGGACATCTTTCTCAACCGGCTGAATCCGGCGCGGCATCCTGAGCGTCTCGCGATGGTATTTCCGCGATAGGCCGGCCGAGCTCTATCGCGTCCGTCGCGCTGGCGTCGTCGGCGCTCCTGCGCCGCGGCGTCTCCGACCCGCGCCGGCACATGGTGATCGTGCGCAACATGCAGATCGCCGGGCGCGACGCGGACGCTCCCGATGGCGTCGGGACGCTGCTCGTCAGCCCGACGCCGTTCTCGCCGGAGGACGTGCAGCGCCTGGAGGACACGGCGAAGGCGCTGCAGTTCGACGTGCCGCTGAGCCCGAAGTTCGCAATCGACGACACCTTCGCGCGGCTGGCCTCGGGCCGGGACCTGGCGGCCTTTGCCAACAGCTATCCGGTCAACATCGCGCCGCCCACCGATGACAGCCCCTTCTTCTTCAACATGCTCCGCCTGCGCGACATCTTCGCGTGGGACCTCTCGGAGGCCGGTAAGCAGACCTACAACTTGAAGGCGGTGATGGTGCTGGGCACGCTGCTCGGCACGGTCACCCTGCTGACGGCGGTCTGCATCATCGCGCCGCTGCTGGCGACGCGGCGGCAGGTCGCGCTTGGCGCGAACTGGCCGCTGGTGGCGTTTTTTGCCGCCATCGGCCTTGGCTTCATGCTCGTCGAGACCTCGCAGGTGCAGCGGCTGATCGTCTTTCTCGGCCATCCGACGTACGGGCTTTCGGTGGTGCTCTTCGCGCTGCTGCTGTCGAGCGGCATCGGCAGCTTCTTCACGCAGGGGATCGACGACAAGGACGTCGCTGGCGCCGGCGTGCGTCGGCTGGCGGCGTTGCTCGTCGTGCTGTGCGCGTTCGGCCTGCTGACGCCAATCTGGACGCAGGCAGCCAGCGGCGCGACGACGCCGGTGCGGATTCTCGTCGCCGTGTGCCTGTTGTTTCCCGCGGGTCTGCTGATGGGCATGGCATTCCCGCTCGGCATGCGGCTGGCCGCCGGCCGCGCGACCGCGTTGACCCCATGGCTGTGGGGCGTCAACGGCGCGACCTCGGTGATGGCCGCGGTGCTGTCGGTGGCGATCGCGCTCAGCTGGTCGATCTCGGCCGCCTTCTGGACTGGCGTCGCGGCGTACGTGGTGGCGCTGTGGTCGTTCCGTGCGAGCGCCGTTCCCCGAGGGAAAGCCGCATGACACAGGGTTCACGAGCCGGCGGCAGCAGGCCCCCGAGCCCCGCAGACCTGCGCCGCTATCTCGTGACTGGCGCCGCAGGACAACTCGGCAGCGCTTTCACCAGCCGCCTCACCGCCATCGGCGCCGACGTGATCGCCCTCGGCCACGGCGCGCTCGATCTCACCGACGATGCCGGAGTGCGCGAAGCCGTGTCGCGCACCGGGCCTCAGGTGATCCTGAACTGCGCGGCGTACAACGCCGTGGACCAGGCCGAAGACGACGCGCAAGGGGCGCTGGCGGTGAACGCATTCGCCGTGCACAGCCTGGCGCGTGCGGCAGCGGCCGCTGGCGCGACGCTGGTGCACTACAGCACCGACTTCGTGTTCGACGGCACGGCCGACCAGCCGTACACGGAGGACGCGCTGCCAAATCCGCGCAGCGTCTACGGCCAGTCGAAGCTGGTGGGGGAGTGGCTGGCGCTCGAAGCGCCTGGCGCGTTCGTGCTCCGTGTCGAGAGCCTGTTCGGCGGACCGGCGACGCGCAGCAGCATCGATCGCATCATCGCCTCGCTCCGTGCCGGCGAGCCGGCACGCGTCTTCGTCGACCGCGTCGTCACGCCGAGCTTTGTCGAAGACGTGATCGACGCGACGCTCGCTCTGCTGGCGGGACACGCGCCAGCCGGCCTGTACCACTGCGTCAACTCGGGCCAGACCACCTGGCACGCGCTCGCGGACACTGCCGCACGCCTGATGGGCGTCGACGCGACGCTCGTGCCGGTTCGCGTCGCGGATGTGCCGATGCGCGCCCCGCGCCCGCAGTATTGCGCGCTCTCGAACGCCCGCCTGACCTCGGCCGGCTTCGCGATGCCGGACTGGGATGACGCTCTGGCACGCCACCTCCGCCAGTACCCTGATTTCGCGGAGCATCATCCGCAGATGACGCAGAGTGCGCAGATTGCGTCCTGACGATTACACGGCCTGTCCCGTCGCGTCGCGCGCGGCTCTGGAAGACTCAAACCCAAGCAGAACCGGCCGCGCAGCGGCCGGTCGATGAGGCAAGTAGCGCCACGACGATGAAGCCCTCATGAACTCGGCGGGGGCCTCATCGTCGTGGCGCTACTTGTCTCATAGCCGCGGCTTCGCCGCGGTCTGCCTGGGTTCTCGCCCCGTCTGCGAAACCTGCGTCATCTGCGGTTAGCCTTCGCGCCGCGATCAGAGGCGTTCGCCGATGGCCGCGTAATCCTGCGACGTGAACAGGAGCGCGTTGAGCCGGTCGGCGTTGGCGTTGAGCGTGTCGGCGACGTCGGCGCCGCGCGGATCGCGCTCGCCGTCGGGACGCGGCACGTGCTGGAGCTTCTCCGCCTCCGGATACGGCGCCTTGAAGTCGGCGCGCACACGCTGGAAGCCACTGGCCGTGAGCAGGTAGGTCAGCGTGTCCGGATGCAGCGGGCGGACGTGCGTCAGGTCGCGGATGTAGCTCGAGAAGAAGGCGAACCAGCACGCCGGGTTGATGGTCTCGAGCACGATCGTCGAGCCGGGGCGGAGCTTGTGGTACGCGACATCGAGGGCGCGAATCAGATAACCGGGCTCCAGGTGCTCCACGACCTGGATCGCGATGAGGCCGCCGAGCGAGCCGTCGGGAAGCGACTCGAGATACGAGAGCAGGTCGCCCTCGGCGACCTCGAGCCCGCGCGCGCGGCATGTCTCGGCCATCTCGTGGTTCAGCTCGAGGCCGCGCGCCGCGACGCCTGACTCGCGCAGCAGGTCGAGCAGCTCGCCGCGGCCGCAGCCGACGTCGAGCACGTCTCGGGCGCCGGCAAACAGCGGCACGTAGGACTCCAGCCGGGCGCGGATGTCCCTCTGCGACCCGCGGAACCGATCCTCGAAGCCGACGTACTTGTAGCTGTCGAGCGACGCCGCGACGTCGCGTGCGTCCACCGCACCGGCGGGACCGGCCAGCACGCGTTCCAGCTCGCGCTTCACCGTCAGCGTGCTCTGCTGCAGTGTCGCGAGCGTCTGGCGCAGGTCGTCGTGAGCCGCGCTCACTCGCCGCGACCTTGCCGTCGTAGCGCGCCTCACGTGCCGAGAGCGATTCCCACCGCGTCAGCAGCTCGCTCGTCAGGCCGTTGAGCGCCGCGTCGTAGACCGACATCAGGCTGCCTGCGAGTGCGCGATCCTTCGTGTCGACGTATGCGGTCACCTGCTGCAGGTAGACGATGAGGTGCGACTGGAAGGCCGCGATGGCGGCGGCCTGCGCGTTCATCGCGCGGGCCGCGCTCTCGGCCAGCTGCTGCGATGCGCGCGAGGCCGGCAGGTTGCGGTTGACGTGATCGACCAGCGCGGCGTTGAAGGCCTGCTGCCGTTCAAAGGCCGGGCGCACCAGCCCCCAGATGAAATGGGCCAGGCGCGATCGCAGTCCGCGGCGCGGCGGCAGCGCCTCGCCGCCGACGATCTGCCACCGCTCGTTGAGCGGTGCCACCTGCGCGTCGTCGAAGGCTGGATGGGCGTCGAGGGTGCGACTCGAGCCGCGGCAGCGCGCGGTCGAGCGCCGTGAGCGCCTCGTTGTAGCGGCGGTCGGCCTCGTCGCGTTCGGCTCGCAGCTGGGCCAGCTCGTCGGAGGTGACCGGACGCTTCAGCATCGCGCCTAGCGGCCTATCACGCCCTCGAGGGGACTGCTCGCGTTGGCGTACATCCGCCGCGGAATCCGGCCGGCGAGATAGGCCAGGCGGCCAGCCTCGACCGACAGGCGCATCGCGCGAGCCATCTGCACGGGCTCGCGGGCGCCGGCAATCGCGGTGTTCATCAGCACCGCGTCGGCGCCGAGCTCCATCGCCAGCGCCGCGTCGCTGGCAGTGCCGACGCCGGCGTCCACGACGACCGGCACCCTGGCGAACTCACGGATGATCCGGAGGTTGTTCGGGTTCTGGATGCCCGAGACCGGAGCCGATCGGCGCGCCGAGCGGCATCACCGCCGCGGCGCCGGCATCCTCGAGCTTGCGGCAGACGACCGGATCGTCGGTGGTGTAGGGCAGGACGACGAAGCCTTCCTTCACCAGCGCGCGCGTCGCCTCGAGCAGCGCCTCGTTGTCGGGGAAGAGCGTCTTCTCGTCGCCGATGACTTCCAGCTTGACCCAGTTGGAAAGCCCCGCCTCGCGCGCCAGGCGCGCCGTGCGAATCGCCTCGTCGGCGGTGTAGCAGCCGGCGGTGTTGGGCAGGATGACGTATCGCGACGTGTCGATGAAGTCGAGCATCGACTCGCGCGACCGGTCGGAGATATTCACGCGGCGCACCGCGACCGTCACCATCTCGGCGCCCGAGGCGTCGTGCGCCTGCGACCATCACCGCGTTCGAGGGGTACTTGCCGGTGCCGACGATCAGCCTGGACGAGAACGTGCGATCGGCAATGGTCAGGAGATCCATGCGCCGCCTAGCCGCCCCCGACGAAGTTGACGATCTCGACCTCGTCGCCGTCGGTCACGACTTCGGTGGCGTAGAGGGCGCGGCGCACGACGACCAGATTGCGCTCGACGGCCACGCGACGGCCGTCGATGCCGAGCGACGCGAGCAGTCCATCCACGGTCAGCGGCGCCTGAAGCTCATGCGGCTCGCCATTGAGAGTGATCTGCATGGGAACAGTCGAGCGTACCTGCCGCGGCGCCAGAAAGTCAAGGTTAAGTCCTTGCGAATCTGCAGCTTGTCGATCCGCCGCCCTGCTGACGTTGCGTATCGCGCAGCCGCATGCCAGCATCCAATCCAGGTGGCTATGTCGCATCCCTCTCACGCCGTCGACGCCGTCAGCTCGGAGGCTCGCGAGTCGCTGGTCTCCCGCTTCACTCGGATGCGGCAGCGCAGCCGCGCCCTGTTCGAGCTGGTGACCGACGACGCCTATTACCGGCGGCCGATCACGCTGCGCAATCCCATCGTGTTCTACGAGGGCCACATCACGGCCTTCGCGGTGAACAAGCTGCTCAAGGAGGCGCTGGGCGAGCCCGGCATCGACGGTGAGTTGGAGCGGCTGTTCGCCCGCGGCATCGATCCGGAGGACGAGGCGGCCGTTGGCGCGGAGTCCGCCTGGCCGGCCCGCGACCGCGTCGCCGAATACGTCGCCGAGGCCGATCGTCGCCTGCTGCACGCGCTGCGGCACGAAGACCTCGATCGTCCCGGCCACAGGTTTCTCGATCGCGGCGAGGCGGCGCACGCCGTCGTCGAGCACGAAGAGATGCACCAGGAGACGCTGCATTACATCTGGCACCGGCTGCCATTCGAGCAGAAGCGCCCGCCGGCGAACTGGCGGCCGATCGTCGAGGGCGTCGTGCCAGCCCGCGCAACGGTCCGCGTCGACGCCGGCCGCGCGACGCTGGGAACGGCGCCGGGCGCCGTGCCCTTCAGCTGGGACAACGAGACGGCCCGCTATGGTCGTCGAGGTGCCCGCATTCTCGATTGACGTGCACGACGTCACCAACGCCGAGTTCCTCGAGTTCGTCGAGGCGGGTGGCTATCGGAACGAAGGGCTATGGACGCCAGACGGATGGGCGTGGCGCCAGCATGATGGCGTGGAGCACCCGCTCTTCTGGGAGCGCCAGGGCCAGGCGCTGGATGTGGCGCGCGATGTTCGGGCTGGAGCCGCTGCCGCCGGCGTGGCCCGTCTATGTGAGTCAGGCCGAAGCGGCCGCGTTCCTGCGCTGGCGCGGAGATCGCCTGCCCACGGAGGCGGAGTTCCATCGAGCGGCGTTTGGCGACCCCGATGGCGGCGAGCGCGCGCTTCCCGTGGGGCGCCGAGGCGCCAGACCATCGTCACGGCAACTTCGACAACCGGCACTTCGATCCCGTGCCGGTGGGGAGCCATCCCGCGGGCGTCAGCGCCTGGGGCGTGCACGACCTGATCGGCAACGGATGGGAATGGACCTCGACGCCGTTCCGCCCGTTTCCCGGCTTTCAGCCGCTGGCGTCGTACCCGGAGTATTCGGCCGACTTCTTCGACGACAAGCACTTCGTGTTGAAGGGCGCATCGCCGGCGACGCCGGCGCCGACCGTGCGCCGATCGTTCCGCAACTGGTTCCGCCCCCACTACCCTTATGTCTATGCGACCTTCCGCGGCGTTCGCAGCTGACACCCTCTCGACGCCGATTCGCGATCTGGCGGGCGACATCCGCCAGGGACTCGCGTCGACGCCGAAGACGATTCCGGCGCGCTGGCTGTACGACGCGGTCGGGTCGGCGCTGTTCGAGGCGATCTGTCTCCTGCCGTGGTACCGCATCACGCGCGCGGAGACGGCGATGCTGGATCGCATCGCGCCCGAGATCGCCCGGCTGCTGCCGCAGCTCGGCGGAGATCATCGAGCTTGGCCCTGGCAGCGGCGAGAAGCTGGCTCGGCTGCTGGCGCCACTGGCCCGGCCGGCCATCGGGTTGACGGCGCATCTCGTGGATGTGTCCGAGGCCGCGCTCGACGCTGCCGAGCGAACGCTGGCGCAGGTCCCGCGCGTTCGCGTCGTCCGGCATCACGCGACGTTCGAGGAGGGCCTGCAGGCCGCCTCCGCGGCGCCGCGCAGCGGCGCTCGCCTGGTCGCCTTTCTCGGATCGAACATCGGCAACTTCGATCCGGCGCCAGCGGCGGCCCTCCTGACCGCCATTGGCGCGGCGCTTGGGCCCGGCGACAGCCTGTTGCTGGGGGCCGACCTCGTGAAGCCCGAGCGGACGCTGCATGACGCCTACGACGATCCGCTCGGCGTCACGGCCGCGTTCAACCGCAACGTGCTCGCCCGCGTGAATCGCGAGCTCGGCGCCGACTTCGACCTGAACGCGTTCCGGCACGAGGCGCGCTGGAACCCCGAGGATTCGCGCGTGGAGATGCACCTCGTGAGCACGCGCGCGCAGCGGGTGCACGTTCCGGGCGCCGGGGTCACGCCGACCTTCGAGGCGGGGGAGTCGATCTGGACGGAGAGCTCGTACAGGTCACGAGCCCGACCAGATCGTCGCCATGGGGCGGGAGAGCCGAGGCTCCAGCGCCGCGCCCAGTGGATCGATGCCGACGCGGGGTTTGCTCTTGACGCTGTTCAACCGCTGACATGAAAGTCCCGCGCGAGGGCGGGACGCCGGCCGACGAATTTCGCCACTTGTCTCCAACAGGCAGGCGCGACGGACCGCCCATGTAGAATGGCGCGTCATGATCGCTGGAGTCCTCACCGAGACCTTGCCGGGCGAACGCCGCGTGGCGCTGACCCCCGCCATGCTGCCCGCGCTCGCCAAGGCCGGCATTTCCGTCCTCCTGCAAAGCGGCGCCGGCGACGCCGCCGGTCTGCCCGATCACGCGTTTGCCGACAAGGGCGCGGAAATCGCTCGCCACTGCCGCCGATGTCGTGTCGCGTGCCGATCTCCTCCTACGCGTCCGTATCTCGCCGCCGGGCACGCCCGCCGGCGATGCCGATCTCGCTCTGACCCGCCCCGGGCAGACGCTCATCGCCTTCCTGGACCCGCTGGGCGAGCCGGCCATCGCGCGAGCGCTGGCCGCGCGGGGGGTAACGGCGCTCTCGATGGAGCTGATGCCGCGCATCACGCGCGCCCAGAGCATGGACGCGCTCTCGTCGATGGCGACGGTGGCCGGCTACAAAGCCGTGCTGCTGGCGGCGAGTCACCTGCCGCGCATGTTTCCGATGCTGACGACGGCGGCCGGCACCATCAAGCCGGCGCGCGTCTTCGTCGTCGGCGCCGGAGTGGCCGGTCTGCAGGCGATCTCGACGGCGCGCCGTCTCGGCGCACCGGTCGAAGCCTATGACGTGCGGCCGGCAGCGAAGGAGCAGGTCCAGAGTGTGGGCGCGAAGTTCGTGGAGCTGCCGCTCGAAGCGGCCGACGCCGAGGACAAGGGCGGCTACGCGAAGGCGCAGGACGAGTCGTTCTACCGCCGCCAGCGCGAGATGATGGCGAAGGTCGTCGCTGGCAGCGACGTGGTGATCACCACCGCGGCCATTCCCGGCAAGCGGTCACCGGTGCTCGATCACGGCGGACATGGTGAAGGGCATGGCGCCGGGATCGGTCATCGTCGACCTTGCCGCCGAGCGCGGCGGCAACTGCGAGCTGACCCAGGCGGACGAGACGGTCGTCGCGCACGGCGTGACGATCCTGGGGCCGACGAACCTGCCGTCCACCGTCCCGTATCACGCCAGCCAGATGTACTCGAAGAACATCACGACCTTCGTGACGCATCTCGTCAAAGACGGCGTGCTCACGCTCAGCCCCGAGGACGAGATCGCGCGCGAGACGCTCGTCAGCCGCGAGGGGCAGGTGGTTCACGAACGCGTGAAGGCTCTGGCGTAGCGCTAGACCGTCATCGCGATCGCCGTCGCCAACGCCGCCGCGCCCGCCAGCGCAGCCGCGACAGACGACGGCAGCGAAGTGGCCGGCGCGATTGACGGTTCCGCTTCACCAGCCTCGCGTCGACTCCATGCGCCAAGCCCCAGCGCCACCAGCGCCGGGCCGCTCCAGAACATCGCCGTCGTCACGATCGCTGCCGGCACGATGCCGATCTGCCGTCCGAGGCTCCCCGGCACCGCGGCGCGATTGGCAACGAAGGGCAGGGCCAGCGTGAACATCGCCGGCAGCAGCGCTACCCAGCCGCGGAGGAAGCCCTCGCGCGATGTGCCGTGCGGTGCCGCCCCGGCGAATTTCGCCCGTGCGCAGCGGCCGGTCCGATTCCCAGAAGCCCAGGCCCAGTGGTCCCCAGGCGAGGGCCAGCACCGCGGCAAACGCCGGCTTCCGCGCCCGGCGCGCGCGCCCGTCGTGCAGGACCCAGAGCGCGATGACGAGATTGAAGACGAGTGAGGTCAGCAGACGCGCGCGCAGCATCGGTCCGGCTGTCGATTGAACCACGCCTCGGCCCGGCCGGGAAGGGCTGCGCCGGGAATCCGCCGCGGAGTACACTGATCGCGGTGCTCGCGGAAGGGACGCTCCTCGACGGCAAGTACGAGATTCGCGGCCAGCTGGCCACCGGCGGCATGGGCGAGGTCTATCTCGCGCACCGCACATGCTCGGCGACGACGTCGCGGTGAAGGTCATCCGCAATGTCGGACCCGAGCCCGCCGTCTGGCGCGAGCGCTTCCTTCGCGAGAGCCGCGCCTGCGCCCAGCTTCGCCACCCGCACATCGTCACGATCCTGGATTTCAACATCGACGGGGACGGCCAGCCGTACCTCGTGATGGAGTATCTCAACGGCCCCAGCCTCTACGAGGAGCTGCGGGTCCGCAATCGCTTCGACCTCGGCACCGTGCAGCACCTGCTGGCGACGGTCGGCTCGGCGCTGCACCTGGCGCATGCCAACGGCATCGTCCACCGCGACCTGAAGCCGCAGAACATCGTCTCGCACCGGTTCGAGACCGGCGAGGTCGTCCACAAGGTGATCGACTTCGGGCTCGTGACGCTCAAGGCCGCCGCCGACGCGACGCGCCTGACGCAGGCGCACGAGTTTCTCGGCACGGTCGCCTACTCCGCGCCCGAGCAGTTCACCGGCGCGCCGCCCGATGCCAAGGCCGATCAGGTACAGCCTTGGCGTCATCATCTACGAGCTGCTCGCGGGCGAGCGGCCGATTGAAGGCGACGGGTTCATGGTGCTCGTCGATCGCCACCTCAACGCGGCGCCGATTCCGCTGGCCGAACGCCGCCCGGACCTGCCGCCGGCGATTTGCGAGGCGGTGATGCGGTCGCTCGCCAAGCGGCCCGACGATCGCTGGCCCACGGTCCTCGACTTCGCCCGCGCGCTCGACGACGCCGATGCGACGACGGCGCGGGCGATGCCCCAGCCGGTGTCGGCGCTGCTCGGGACCTTCGAGCTGGGTCCGGTCATCGCGGAAGGGCGCTTCGGATCGCAGATTCACGCCGGCACCCATCGCGCGCTCGGCCATCCCGTGGCGATTCGGACCTTCCGGCATGCCGGCCGGCCCGATCGCGAGGCGGTGCGGGCGCGGTTTCTCCGCGAGGCGCGGGCGCTGCAGGTGCCGCATCCCAACCTGATTCAAGTGCGGGACTTCGGCGAGGACGCCGAGATGGTCTACGTCGTCACGGACCTGCTGCAGGGACGGAGCCTGGAAGAGACTGCTGGCGCAGGGCCCGCTGCCGCTGGCGCAGGTGACGGCCTTCGTGACGCAGGTGCTCGACGCGACCGAGGCGCTGCATCGCCGCGGCGGACGGATTTGCGGGCTCCACCCCGGCATCATCCGGTGCGTAGAGGACGGCGAGCGCGCGACGATTGCGATCTCGTCGGCCGGTGTCCATCAGATCCAGGACGTGCTGGCCACGCTCAGCGAGGACGCGCTGCGAGCGCAGGCCACCGACGAGACCGAGCTGCTCCACGTCGCGCCGGAGCTCTTGATGGGGAAGGTCGCGACCGAACGGTCCGACGTGTACACGATCGGGGTCCTCGGGTATCAGATGGCGACCGGCCGGACGCCGTACGACGCGCCGACGCTGCCGGCGCTGCTCGGCGCGATGTTCGAGGGCCCGCCGCCGGACCCGCGGACGTGGCGGGCGGATCTGCCGGGGCATCAGGCCGAGGCGTTGCTGCGAGCGCTCGCCCGCGATGCCGAGGCGCGCTTCGCCTCGCCGCAGGAGATGCGCGCCGCCTGGCTCGCGTCCTGACCGGTGCCAGGCGAACTCAGTTACAGGCAGATCTAAAGTGCCTGGCACCTTGGCAGGAAGGACGAACGACAGTGGTGCGAGCTTCTATCGTATTGATTCTGCTGGTGTTGTCGTCGCCGTCGCCGTCGGCGCAGGCGCCGCTGTTCACGACCGCGTTCCCGCCCGACGAGTTCGCGGCGCGGCGCGCCAAAGTGTTCGACGCCATCGGCGACGGCGTCGCGGTGCTGCAGGGGGCGGCGGAGTATCCCGCCGTACGTGCGGTTCCGGCAGAACAACCAGTTCTTCTACCTCACGGGCGTCGAGGTGCCGCGGGCGCTGCTGCTGCTCGACGGCCGCACGAAGACCGCGACGCTGTTCCTGGCGCCGCGCAACGAGCGGATGGAGCGATCCGAAGGCCCCGTGCTGGTGCCCGACGACGAGGCGGTGCGCCTGACGGGCATCGCGAAGATCCTCCCGCGCGACGACTTCGGAGACGCGCTGAAGGCGGCGGCCACGCCGGGCCGGACGCTCTACGTGCCGCATCGCGCAGAGAGCCTGGGCGCCGGCACGCCACACGCGGCCGCGATGCACGCGGAGGCTACGGCCAAGGACCCGTGGGACGGACGGCCTTCGCGGGCGGCGCAGTTCATCGACCGGATCACGGCGACGGCACCGGGAGTGGCGGTGAAGGATCTCGATCCGGTCCTTGACACCCTTCGCCTGATCAAGAGCCCGCGGGAGATCGCGATGGTCCGAGAGGCGACGCGGCTGGCGGGAGTGGCCATCGCCGAAGCCATCCGAAGCGCCAGGCCCGGGCAGCGCGAAAACGACCTCGAGGCGGTCGCCGACTACGTCTTCAAGCAGGGCGGCGCGCAGGGCTTCGCGTACTTCGCGCTGGCGGCAGCCGGCAAGAACGCGCACTACCCGCACTATCACGGCGGCGAAGCCGAGCTGAAGGCCGGAGACCTCGTCCTCTTCGATTACGCGCCAGACTACCGGTACTACTCCTCGGACGTGACGCGGATGTTCCCGGCGAGCGGCAAGTTCACGCCGGAACAGAAGGAGCGCTACACGGTCTACCTGAAGATGTACCTCGCGCTGATGGAGTCGATCGCCCCGCGCCAGGCGCCGCGCGACATCATCCGCGCCGCGGTGACGAAGATGGACGCCATCGTCTCGAGCTTTTCGTTCTCGAGCGACGTGAACCGTCAGGCCGCACAGGCGTTTGTCGACCGGTACCGCGGCAACACCCGCAACAGCCTCGGCCACATGGTCGGCATGGAAGTGCACGACGTGAACCCGCCGCTGGAGACGCTGCAGCCAGGGATGATCTTCACCATCGAGCCGGCGCTGACGATTCCCGACGAGCGCGTCTACATCCGCCTCGAGGACGTGATCCTCATCACCGAGACCGGCTACGAGAACCTGTCGGCGTTCCTGCCGATGGAGGCCGACGCCATCGAGAAGCTCATGGCCGAGACCGGCCGGTTCGAAGATCAGACGCCGACGCGTGGCACGAAGTAGTCATCGCCCGCCGCCGGCCGGCGGCCTTCTTCCAGGCATCTGTGCCCTGGCCCTCGCGCTGCGCGCCGTGCTGCTGTGGCAGCTGCACGGGCATCCGCTGCTGCAGCCGGGCTTCGGGCTCGACACGGACCTCTACGTCGAGCTCGCCCGCCGAGTCGCGGCGTTCGACCTCGCGCTCGGGCCGGGAGCGTACCCGGCGGCGCCGCTCTACATCTACGTTCTCGGCGGCGTCTTCTCGCTGACCGGCGGGTCGCTGCTCGCGGCGCGCGTCCTGCAGATCCTTCTCGGCACGCTGGCCGTGTGGCTCATCGCCGACACCGCCCGGCGCTGGTACGGGGACAAGGCGGCAGTTCCTGCGGCACTGCTCGCCGCGCTCTGCGGCCCGTTCGCCTTCAACGAAGTGTTGATCCTGCAGTCGGCGCTCGATCCGGTACTGGTGGCGCTCGCCCTGTGGCAGCTCACGCGGGCACTGTCCTCGGATCGCGGCGCCGCGTGGTTCGCGACCGGTCTCGCCTGGGCCGCCGTCGTCCTCAACCGGCCGAATGCGCTGCCGTTTCTCGCGGTTCTCGCGGCCGGCATCGTCTGGAGCCTCGGGTGGCGGCGGGGGCGCACGCCGCTGGCGGCGTTCGCGATCGGCCTGGCGCTGCTCATGGGGCCCGTGGCGGCGCGCAACGCGGCAGTAACCGGAGAGCTCGTCCTGATTTCGTCGCACGGCGGCTTCAACTTCTTCGTGGGCAACAACGCCGAAGCCGACGGCACGTATCGCAGCGTCGCCGGTGTCACGCCGTCGAGCGTGCGGCAGGCGCGCGACGCGCGGCGCGTGGCCGAGGCCGCGGCCGGCCGCGTGCTCGGCGACGGCGAGGTCTCGGACTACTTCTACGAGCGCGCCTGGCACTGGATCCGATCGTCGCCTGCCGACGCGCTCGGGCTGTTCGCGCGAAAGCTGCGCTACGTGATCAGCGCGGACGAGATCTCGCTGAACTACAGCTACGCGTACTACAGCCGCGACGCGGGGACCGTGCTGATTGCGATGCCGGTCGGACCCTGGCTGCTGCTGCCGCTGGGGCTCGTCGGATTGCTCGCGTGCGCGCCGCCGGGCCGCGGCTACCGGCTGTGGGCCTCCTTCGTGCCGGCGTACGCTTTCAGCGTCGCGTTGTTCTTCGTCTCCGAGCGGTATCGGCTGCCGATGCTGGTCCCGCTGGTCGCCTCGTCAGCGGCGGTGCTTGTCAGGGGCGCGGCATTGGCAGCCGTCAGCGACTGGCGGCAGTTGGCGATGGGCGCGGGCGCGGTCGCAGTGGCGGTCCTCCTGACCTGGTGGCCCACCGGACTCGACAACGGCCGCGGCGAGGAGCGGATCGCCCTGGCCGAAGCCGTCACCCGCGCTGGCGACCGTGTGCGCGGCCGGCAACTCGTGGAGGAGGCGCTGGCCGGTCATCCGCAGCCGGCGCTGGTGCTGTTTCGCGCGGGGCGCGCGTCACAGGCGGCCGGCGATCGCGACGAGGCGATTGCCCGCTACCAGCAGGCGCTCGCACGCGATCCAGGGCGAGTCGAAGTGCGATTCTTCCTGGGGCAGTGCCTGCTCGACCAGCGTCGAGTGGGCGAGGCGATCCCGCATCTCAACGCCGCGGTCACCTCCGGCATCCGACTCGACGTGGCGCCGTTCGACCTCGCGCGCGCGCTGGCGTCAACTGGAGACTTCGACGCCGCACGGCGTGCGCTGATGCGCCTGGAGATCCCGAAGGTTGCCGATACCGCCTCGTTCACGGGAGCGGCGCAGATGGCCGAGCGCCTGCAGGACCCGTCGCTGGCGATCCGGTTCTACGCGCAGGTCCTCGAACGGCCCGACATGCCGCCGTCTGCCGCCGAGCGGCTCGGCGTGCTGCTCGCGATGACCGGGCGTTCACGCGAGGCCATTGCTGTCCTTGAAGGGGCCGCCCGCCGCGCCCCGCGTGAGCCCAGCCTTCACCTGAATCTCGCCGTCGCACTGGCACAGGAGGGACGCCTGGCCGAAGCGCGTCAGCGCGTCCAGGAGGCGCTTCGGCTGCGCCCCGACTATCCGCAGGCACAGGCACTCTCGCAAAGGTTGGGAGGTCTGTAGGTCGGGAGGTCTGTAGGTCGGGAGGTCTGTAGGTCGGGAGGAGCGTATGAACGTGGGAACGTGGGAACGGGGAGGTGGGAACGTGGGAGGGAACCGTCCCCCCACGTTCCTTCGCTCCTACGCTTCGACTTCTTTAGAAGTCCAACTGCGCCGACAGCAGCAGCCTTCTTGCCGGAGCGTACTGTGTGGGCTGCCCGAAGGCCGCGTTCGGCTGGGTCGTTCCCTGCACCATCAGATCCGTGCTGCAGGCTTGATCGCAGCCCGGCGGCAGAGCGGACGCCGCGTAGCGAATACGAGGATCCAGGTACTTCCGGTTGTCCAGGTAGATCCCCGTCTGCGTGTTGAAGAGGTTCAGCACGCGTCCCTCGAGTCGAACGCCGGCGCGCTGTCCGAGCGGAATGCGGTAGGCCGCCAGCACGTCGAAGTTCACCCAGGTATCGGTGCGCCCGGATCCGGCCGGCTCGAGATACCGGCGGTAGCCGCCGTACCAGTCCTGCCCCCGCGCCTCGAATGGCGTGCCGCTCTGGGCTCGCAGGTAGCCGCCGAGCGTCAGCTTGGTCATCGGCATCCACGTGCCGAAGAGCTTGAAGACGTGCGGCCGATCCTGGCTCATCGGGCCGTAGCGATTCCGGTCCTCGACGAAGACGCCGGGTCCATCCTGCAGGATCGACGACGTGTTGAAGACCGCGGAGGTGCGCGTAATCCAGGTCGAAGTTGCCCTCCAGGCGGCTCCATGAGTAGCTGGCGTTCAGGCTCCACTCGTTCTGCAGCCGCCGGTTGAGCTCCACCGTGAACGACTTGTACTTCCGTTCGGCGTTGGCGATGTTCCCGACGTTGAACGTGCTCGCGGGCAGCACCGTCGGGAAGTCCTCGATGAAGTTGTCCGAGTCACGGAACAGATAGAACGCGTCGAGGCTCCAGCCCGTGAAGAGCGGCGTGGCGTATCCCACAGCGATCTCGTCCATGAACGTCGGATCCATGTCGAGCAGGACCTTGCCGGTGGTGTTCGACTCCGGCGCGTCGCTGATCACGGCGCCGGTCGTGCGGTTGAAGAGCGCCAGGTTCGTGAACAGCCGGTTCGGCGCCAGCGAGCGGCTGCTGCTCTTCTGGTCCATGCTGTAGTACCGGCCGTAGTTCGCGTAGACCTTGTCGCCGCGATCCTTGCTCAGGTTGTAGTTCACGCCGACGCGCGGCTGGATCTCGTCGCCGAAGCCGAAGGTGAGGAACGTGTTGCTCGACGCCAGCTCCTGGATGAACTCGTCCTTGTTGAGCAGCAGGCCGGCGTTGATCGTCAGGCGCTGGCCGATGGTGATGTCGTCCTGCACGAACAGGCTCCAGGTGCGTCCCGGCGAAAGCTGCGACGGCTGATCGGGGTAGTAGCGCGACTGTGCCTGGGTGTTTGACCTGCACGACGGTGACCGCGCCCCAGCCGTTCGAGACGCGGGTCAGGTCCTCGCTGCCCTCGTCGAAGCCGAAGCCGGCCTTCAGCTGATGCGAGGTGCCCTTGAAGTCGAGGAACTGGGTGAGCGTGGCCTTGATCTCGTCGCGCTTGTAGTTCTGTCGGTTGAGCAGCAGCTGGTTGCCGCCCCGCACGAAGCCCAGTGGATCGGTGAACTGTCCCATGGCGATGAGGTTGTTGACGTCGAACGTGCCGCGCGGCGCGAGCTCGGTCACCGGCACGCTCTCGCTTTCCTCGTCCATGTGCAGGTACTTCACGTCGACCGTCGTGCGCGGACCGGCGAACCAGTTCCAGACCGCCGTCGCCACGCGGTTCGTGCCTTCGTTGTTGGTGGCGACTTCAGGCGCGTCGAAGGTGCCGATGCTGGCGAAGCGCTCTTCTCGCGGCCGGTGCCGATAGCTGCCCGTGAAAAAGTGCTTCTGGCTGGGCGCGTAGGTGACCTTGCCGAATCCCTCGTTGACCGACAGCTCGCGATCGGGCACGGCCCCGACGCGGTTGACCCGGTCGGTGTCGGTCGTGCGCTGAAAGCGCCCCGACGCGTACCAGAAGAGCCGATCCTTGACGATCGGGCCGCCGCCGGAGAGGGAAGTGACGTACTCGTCGCGCGTGTTCTTCAGCGTCGCGTCCTTCGACTCGGCGGTGAATTCCTTGGGGACGGCTTCGAAGCGGACGCCGCCGTGCAGCTGGTTGGTGCCCGAGCGCGTGACGGCGTTGGTCACGAACCCGGACGCGCGGCCGAACTCCGCCGTGATCGCGCCGCGCTTGACGTTGAACTCGACGACGTCGAGTCCGTTGATCTCGGTGCTGAGATAGCCGAATCCCGGGTTGGTGATGTTGACGCCGTCGACCAGGTAGGTGTTGTCCTGCCGGCTGCCGCCGCCGTTGGGAGCGAAGCTGGCGTTCTCGGCGACGCCGGGAATCAACTGGAAGAGGCCCGAGTAGTTGCGGTTCAGCGGCAGGTTCTGAATCTCCTCCATCGAGTAGTTGAAGTTGACCTCGGTCGACTTCAAATCCACGTCAGGGGTGGCGGCGGTGACGGTGATGTCCTCCTGGACGTTCAGGCCGAGCACGACGTCCGCCTGCGTGTCCTTGGCCACTTCGACGACCACGGTCCGCCTGGTGGTGCCGACGCCGGCCTTCTCGACGGCCACCACGTAGGTGCCAGGCAGCAACAGCGGGAACCGGTACTCCCGCCCGCCGCCGATGTCGTCGCGCGGGTGCCCGGCAGACGGTCGCCCGAGCACTGTCACGGCGGCGTCGGCGACGACCGCTCCCCCTTGATCGAACACGACACCGGAAATCGATCCGGTCTCCTGCGCCCGCGCCGGGGACGCGATCCCGACGACGAGCATCAGGATGAATGCAGATACACGACAGCCCATGTCTCCTCCACCACCACGAATGTCTTGCAAAGAGCCGCAGGAAGGGCGAATCACGAGCGTCGAGCCGACTGGCGTGGCTGCGCGTGACGCTCGTGTAACGCAAAATCGTACCCGCCCCCATGGGCCAAGTCAATCGTCGTCACGGACGTCAACCACAGAGACACGAAGGACACGGAGACACGCAGAAACCGGAATTTGGCAGCGTATCGGATGCACCTCGGCGCCAGGGTTCATCCAGACGTTGCCAATTCTGTTCTCCGTGTGTCTTTGTGTTCTCTGTGTCTCTGTGGTTGACGTCCGGAGACCGCCGCTACATCGTGTTGGCGACGGTCGCGGCGCCGAGCAGGCCGGCTTGCGGGTTCAGAATCACCTTCAGCGGAATCGTGTGCAAGAGGTCTGACATCGAGCCCTTCTGGCGGAATCGCTCGACGAAGGACGGGCGGGTGAAGAGCTCGAGGTTCTTCGGCGCGATGCCGCCGCCGATGTAGACGCCGCGCGTCGCGACAGTGCGCAGCGCCAGGTTGCCGGCTTCGGCGGCGTAGGCGTCGAAGAAAAGGTCCATCACCTCCACGCAGTGCGGGCACGATCGCGCCTTCGCCTTGGTGGACGCGACCACGGGCAGGTTGGGCGGCGGTTGCCGAGTCGAGCGGGACGCACGGGTGGTCGCCGTGCGCGAAGTGGTAGAGATTGTTCAGGCCGATGCCGGACACGACCATCTCGAGCTCGGCGCGGCCGTAGCGCGCTGTCAGCCATTCGCTGAGCTGCCACTCCCGCGGCGTCCGCGCCGCAAAGTCGGTGTGGCCGCCCTCGGATGGCGCCGGCACCAGCCGGCGCCCGTCGTTGAACAGGAACGACTGGCCCATGCCGGTGCCTGCCGCCAGCAGCGCGGCGTTGCCGGCGAGATTCGGTATGCCCGGCTGCAGGACGTGCAGTTCCTCGGGGTGGAGCACCGCCACCGAGTGGGCGATGGACACGAGATCGTTGAGCAGGGACACGCGCGCGAGACCGAACTCGACGGCCACGGCCTTGCCGTCCACGGTCCACGACACGTTCGTCAGGTGCGCCGCATCGTCGAGGACCGGGCCGGCGACACCGAAGCATGCCGCCTCGATCCGCGGTTCGCCCTCGGGCTGTCGGCGCAGGAACTCGCGAATCATCGGGACGAGCCCGTCGTACTCGACCGTCGCGAAGGTCTCTACCGCAACCGGCGTCGGCCGCAAGGGCGCGCGCGTGAACAGCCCCAGCAGCGTCTTCGTGCCTCCGACATCTCCGGCCAGCAGCATGCCCGGCGATTGTAATCCGAAGCGCGCTATGATGCCGATGGTGTCAGACGCGCGTGACGTCACGACTCGGGATGTGCTGGCGCGTTATCCGGCGCTCCGCGAAGATCAGCTGCGGTACCTGGAGAAGTGGGGACTCGTGCACCCGACGCGCACGTCGTCGGGCCGCGTCTACGGCTTCGCCGATCTCGCGGTGATCAGGCAGACGGCGACGGCCGTCGAGTCCGGGCGGCCGTTTCGCGCGATCGTGCGGCAGCTCGAAGCCGAACGCCACGGCCAGCTGGCCTTCGACTTCCGGCTCGAGGCCGCGCCGGCGCGCGTCATCGCGCTGACCCCGCGGCAGCGCCCGCAGGTGCCCGAGGCCGGCGGCCCGTCGGCCAGCGACATCTCGCGCGCCGAGGCGCTCTTTCTCGAGGCGTCCGGTCTCGATGCCGAGGATGACGAGCAGGCGAATCAGGCCGAGGGGCTCTATCGCCGCGCGCTCGAGGCCGATCCCTATCTCGTGGCGGCGCTGATCAACCTGGGCAACCTGCACTACGCGCGCAACCGCCTCGCCGAAGCGCTCGCCCTCTACGAGCAGGCCATCGCGCTGGCTCCCGATTACTTCGAGGCCCATTACAACCGCGCCAACGTGCTGCACGATGCGGGACGGTTCGACGCGGCCGCCGAGTCGTACGAGGAAGCGCTGCTGCTCGACTCCGAGCACGCCGATGCGCACTTCTACTGCGCGGTGACGCTGGAAAAACTGGAACGATCAGCCGACGCGCGTCCGCACTGGGAAGCGTATCAGCGGCTCTCGCCCGAGGGCGTGTGGGCGGAGCTGGCGCGGGAATTCATTCAGCACTCGTGAAGTGCCGAGTGTCGAGTGCCGAGTGCTGAGTGATGAATCCGCGTAATCCCCATTCTCCACTCGGCACTCTGCACTCTCCACTCTCCACTCAGCACTACCAGTAGTCCGTCCGCTCCTGCCGCTTGCGCGGCGCGCGGCGCGCCTTGAAGTGCTCGCACTCGGGACACCAGGCGTCGGGGTTGAAGCCGCTGGTGCCAGCCATGGGCAGTACGTCGCGATGCGTGCAGCACTCGCTGCCGTCTTCGGGCGGACGGCGCCACCGGCACGAGCGGAAGCGCTCGACGGCGGGAGATGCCGCAGCCGGGGGAACCGCTTCGGTGGACTCGACCGGTGAGACCGGCGTTACCGGATCCAGGGATTCCCCGGCCGGCCCGTCACTGAAGTTGGACGCCAACTGACTTCTCCAGCGCGCGCAGCGCGCGAAGCTCTTCGGGAGCCACCAGTGTGAGCGCGGTGCCCGTGGTGAGGTCGCGTCCCGTCCGGCCTACGCGATGCACGTAGGCTTCGGGCGAGGTCGGCACCTCGAAGTTGATCACGTGGGTGATGCCCTCGATGTCCAGGCCGCGCGCGGCGATATCGGTCGCGACGAGCGCGCGATGTCGTCCGCTCCGGAAGCCTTCGACCGCAGCCATCCGCTGCTCCTGGGTCCGGTCGCCATGGATGGCCGCAGCCCGGACGCCCAGCGCGTGCAGCTGCTTCGCCAGCTTCTCCGCGCCGTGCTTGGTGCGGACGAAGATCAGGGTCGGCCCGTCGGCGCTCTTCAGGAACTTCGCGAGCCACTGCGGCTTGTCCTTCGCCTCGACCGACTCCATTGCGTGCGTGATGGTGCGGGCGGGACCGCCGGCGCGGCCGAGCTCGATGTACTTCGGCTCGCGCACGATAGCCGACGTCAGCTTCAGCATGTCGTCCGGCATCGTCGCCGAGAAGAGCAGCGTCTGGCGCGTCGCCGGAAGCACCGAGACGATGCGCTGGACGTCGGGCCAGAAGCCCATGTCCATCATCCGATCGGCTTCGTCGAGAACCAGGACTTCCAGTCCCGAGAAGTCCGGCACGGCCGAGCGCATGTGATCCATCAGGCGGCCCGGCGTGGCCACCACCAGGTGGACCCCCGCCTTCAGCGCGCGCTCCTGCGGCTCCATCGGCACGCCGCCGTAGACCGCGGCGCTGGTGCCCATCGTGTGGTAGAGCAGGCCCTGCACCGTGTCTTCGATCTGCACGGCAAGCTCGCGCGTCGGCGCCAGCACCAGGGCGCGAGTGCCCGGCGTCAGCGTGCCGCCGGCTGCATCGGCGTCCTTCAGCAGCTGCTGGAGAATCGGCAGCACGAACGCCCCGGTCTTGCCGGTGCCCGTCTCGGCGCAGGCGATCACGTCGTTGCCGGCAAGCGCGTAGGGCAGCACCGCGCTCTGCACGGGACGCGTTTCCTTGAAGCCGAGGTCGGCGATGCCGCGGGCAAGCGCCGGGTGCAGGTCGAGCGTGGTGAAGGGGCGTGGCGCCGGGTCGTGCGGCGCCTGTTCGCGCACCGAATACGACGGCATCTGCGCGATCTGCGGCGGCCGTCCGCCGTGCCGCGCGCCGCCGCGGCCGGGCGTACGATCGCCGCCGCTGCGGGTTGGAATGTTCGGTTGTGTTGGAGCTCAAAGCTAGCGTGCGCGGAAGGTGATGATGCCGCGGACGGGATCGTAGGGGGAAACGCCCACTGTGACGCGGTCGCCGGGCACGACCTTGATGCGGAACCGGCGCATGCGTCCGCTCAGCTGGGCCAGGACTTCATGGCCGGCATCTGACTGGACGCGATACAGCCCGCCGCTATGCACGGCCACGACCGTTCCCTGGATGTCGATGAGATCGTCCTTGCTCAACCTTCTCGTCCTTTCAATCAAACATTGTGCCACATTCATTGACGAGCTGTCTAATCGGCCCTCAGCCTCAGCCTTCCGCCATCGGCCATTCCGCAGACGGTGAGATCCGCGCAATCACTGAAGGAGGAAGGCCGTTGTCAGAGGGCCTTCACAGCGTCCTCCACCTGCGTTGCGAGCGCTTCGTAGTCGTCGCCGAGTAACTCAATCGGCGCGCCGAAGCGGATGCGAACGGGACCCGGCGTGGCCATCCGGGCCTCCTGGTGGAGCACCTTGTCCAGCCCCTCGAGCCGCACCGGCACCACGGGCACGTGCAGCTTCGCGCCGATCATGCCGATGCCCGGCCGGAACGGGTTGATCTCGCCGGCCATGGTCCGTTTTCCCTCGGGGAATATCAGCACCGACCAGCCGTCGGTGAGCAGGTCTCCGATGTAGCGGAGGGTCTGCCGCGCTCCGGCTTCCCGCTGCGGCAGCGGGAAGGCGTTGAAGAAGAGCGACGACAGATAGTAGTTCAAACCGTTGGTGACGCGCTCGCGCGCGGAAAATTGCTCGGGAAAGAAGTGGGCCTTGAAGAACTCCTTCGCCATCGCGACCGCGACGCGGTAACGCCAGCGCGCCGGCAGCGCCCACAGGATCGCCGGCGTGTCCATGTGGCTCTGGTGATTGGCCGCAAAGATTACCGGTCCCTTCAACGACTCCAGGTGCTCGAGCCCCTCGACCTTTACCCAGGCGAACACGCGGGCCAGCGGCAGGATCCAGGTCGGCTGGCTCACCCGCCGGGCGGCGCGGGCCCACCAGCGCGCGGTTCCATGACGGGAAGTCCACCGGATCGACCGAGGGCTCCGCGGGAGCCGCCGCCGATTCGGAGCGCACGAGTTGCTCGATGGCCCCCAGGCTCGTGGCCTGCGCGAACGCGCGCTTCGTCGATCGTCCGGTCCGAACTTCTCCTCGAGCGCGACCATCAGCTCGACGCGTTCGAGCGAGCTGAGCCCGAGCTCGTCCAGCGTGGTGTCGGCGCCGACGGCACGGCCTCCGGCGAAGTGCGACACCAGCGCCTCGACGCCGGATCCATGTGCTGCCGTTCGCAGCGGCGCGCCGCCGGCGTCCACCCACTCGCGCACCTCGCGACGCTTGAGCTTCCTGGTGCCCTCCGTTCGCGGCAGTTCCTCGCCTGGCCAGACCGAGATGCCCCGGAGCTTCTGATGGTCGAGCAGCGCCAGATTGGCCTGTCGAACCAGCCCCTGGGGATCGATGCCGGGATCGATCGTCACGACCGCGTGCACGCGCTCTTCGGCGCCGCTCCTGACGCCGACCACGGCGACATCGCGCACGCCGGGCAGCGCCGCGACGACGCGCTCGACGTCTTCGGGGAAGACGTTCAAGCCTTCCGGCGTGACGATCATCTCCTTCTTGCGGCCCTTGATGTAGAGCCGCCCGTTCGCGTCCACCTCGCCGATGTCGCCGGTGTGGAACCAGCCGCCCTCAAAGGCCTCGGCGGTCGCCTCGGCGGCGCCGAAGTAGCCCGTCGTCACGTTCTCGCCGCGCACGAGAATCTCGCCGTCTTCGGCGATCCGCACCTCGACGCCGGCGATGGCCTTGCCGACCGATCCCTTGCCCGGGCTGAAGGGATGATTGAGGCTCACGATCGGCGCGGTCTCGGTGAGCCCGTACCCTGGATCACCACGAAGCCAAGCCGTCCCCAGAACTCCTCCAGCGACGGATCGAGCGGCGCCGCGCCGACGACGAAGCTCCAGAACTTGAGGCCGAACGCACGATGCGCCCGCCGATAGCGCCACCAGCGCCGCGTGAAATGTTCCTTCCGCGGCGGCGGCTCGGCGGACTCGGGCGCCACCCGCAGCACGTGCTCGCGCAGGACGTCCAGGATCTTCGGCACCGAGACGAGCACCGACACGCGACGCGTCTTTATCTGCCGGACGATGTCGTGCGGGTTGTAGCCGCGCATGAACACGACCGTGCCCGGCAGCATCGGCGGGATGAAGGTCGCCATCGACTGCCCGAACATGTGGCTGAGCGGCAGGAGGTTCAGAAACCGGATCGGGGAAAACGGCCGCGCGTACTTGCGATACTTCAGGATCTCGCGCTCGACCGGCACGATGTTCGCGAGCACGTTCCGGTGGGTGATGACGACGCCCTTCGGCTCGGCCGTGGCCCCCGACGTGAAGATGATTTCCGCGGTGTCGTCCCTGGTCACTTCCGCGCGCGGGGCCTCTGCCGTCGACCGTCCAGTCCAGCTCGGCCAGCGGCCAGATCGGGGCACCCAGCCCGGCGAGCGCCGAGACGTCCACGTCCTCGCCGACGAGCGCGACCCGCGCCTTGACGATGCCGGCGACGCGGTGGAGGAAGTCCGGCGACGCGCGGTAATCGATGGGCACGGCGACCACGCCCTGGAGCCAGCAGCCCCACAGCGCGGCAATCCATTCGGGGCGATTCTCGGACCAGAAGATGACCGCGTCGCCCTTTACGAGACCCGAGGCCTGCAGTTTCGCAGCGAACGCGCGCGCCGCACGGCTGACCTCCGCATAGCTGAACGACCAGCTCCGAAATCCGTCGTCGTAGACGAGGAAGGTCGCCGCGAGCCGTGGCCAGGTCGTCGAAGAAGTCGAGCAGCGTATCGCGTCGCATGCGCTGGCTTATGATACGGCTTCGGACGACCCATGAGCCTTCCGCAGAACCTGCCACCCGCGCTCGCCGTCGGCGCGCTGTACGACAGCTTCCTCCAGGCCGCGCTGCGGCAGTTCTTCGCTCGCGCGACGTTCGAGTCCGAGCCCATGCTCTCGGCGTGTTCCGACGGCCGCCTGGCCATCGAGCCCACCGATGATCCGTCCGTGCTGACCGTCCGCTGGTTCGGGAGCCGCTACGGGTTGCGCGTGCCCGAGCGCCGCCCGTTCACCACGCACGAAATCCGGATGGCCCGGGCCATCGGGTCGGTGCTGGCCGCCCGCTATCACGCCGATTCTCAATCCCAAGTTGATGGTCGAGCGCGGCGAGCTGTTCCGCGGGGCCATCGAGGACCGCTATGTCGGGGCCTTTCTCGACGGCCACCCGTATCGGTCGGCACCGCGGTAGATCCGCGCCGATCGCATCGCGGCGGCCATCGAGGTGCTCCGCGTGGCGGCGCTGTCGAGCTACGAGAACCGCCCGATCTCGTCGGGCGTGCTCGTGCTCGGTCCCGACGGCGACCCGCGCGCGACGACGCGCGTCCAGCCGATGTCGCTCGAGTACTCGCAGGCACTGACGGCGGTGAAGAGCTTCTACCGGCTCGTCGACGGCCTGCGACACACTGTTTCTGGCCGCCACGACGGCCGCCTGCATCGACATCGTCGACGTGGATCAGTGGTCGGCGGACCGCTGCGGCGACGACATTGCCGGCGCCCGTGCCCGCGGCCTATCAGGCGCACGCGCGGGCGACGCTTCGCGGCGGGCACGTATGCGTCGTGCTCAGCCCGTCGCACGAGATCAAGGTGTTTGCCGAGGGCGCGCAGGTCTTCACGTTCCGCCACGCGAACTGGCACCTGCTGGATCTCCAGGCGAAATATCGAGCTGTGGGCCGAAGCCGTCGGCCAGCGCTCGCTGGCGAACGGCTGTTTCAGACCGCGCTCGATCTGGCCAATGCCCGCCAGGGGGCGCTGTTCGTGGTCGTGCGCGAGCCGGCGCAGGCAATCGACGCCCTGTGTCGGTGGCCGACCGCGTGGACATCGGCTCGACCCGCGAGACCGCGCGCTGGCGCGCGTGCCGACGCGGCGCGATCTGCTCGACCTGCTCACCGGCCGCGCCATCACCGATCTCGAGCCGAGCGTGCTTGCCGCGCTCGCCAGCCTGGATGGCGCGACCGTCACCGACGCGACCGGCGCGTTGATCGCCGCCGGAGCGATTCTCCGCACGCCGGCGACGCGCCGCAGGATGACGTGATTGTCGAAGGCGCGCGGACGACCGCCGCGCTCGGCGCCAGCCGCTTCGGTCCGGTGCTGAAGGTCAGCGAGGACGGCGCGATGACGTTCTACGACGGCGTGCGCGTCTGGGACCTGTAAGCGTCGGGCGAATTTTCAGCGCCCAGCTCATCCACACAAAACCGTTGGGCTGCGTGGCCGTCAGCTACAATGGCGGTCCCTTCGGCCCCGCTTGCGTCACCGACGAACAGTGGGCATTGGAGCGTGATGCGGATTTTTCTCACGGGCCCGACCGGCTACATTGGCGGGGCGGTGCTCGACGGGCTGGTGCGTGCCGGTCACACGGTCACCGGCCTGGTGCGCGATCAGTCCCGGGCCAGGAAATTCAAGAAGCGCGGCATCGAGGCGGTGGTCGGCAACCTGGCCGAGCCGGGCTGGCGGGATGCCGCGATCGGCTTCGACGCGCTGATCCACACCGCGTACCAGGACTCTCCACGCGGCCCGGAGGCCGACCGCCTCGCGCTCGACACGTTGATCTCGGCCGCCAAGCAGACGGGCGGCCACCCGCGGGTGATCTACACGTCGGGCGTCTGGGTGCTCGGGCAGACGCCGGCTCCCGCCGACGAACGTGCCCCGCTGTCCCCGGCGGCGCTCTCCGCGTGGCGGCCGGCGCACGAGCAGCATCTGCTGGCGGCGACCGGCCTCACGCCGGTCGTCGTGAGGCCGGGAGTCGTCTACGGCGGCAGCCGCGGCATCGTCGGCGACCTGCTCCGAGACGGCGTCAACGGGCTCGTGCGCATCATCGGCGATGGGCGCAACCGGTGGGCGACGATCTACGACCGCGATCTGGCCGACCTCTACGTCCGGCTGGTCAGCGCACCTGACGTCACCGGCGTCTACCACGCCACGGACGAGGCCGACGAGCGCGTCCTCGACATCGTCGAGGCGTTGTCGCGGAACACGACGCACAAGCCCGACGTCCGCTTCGTGCCGATCGAAGAAGCGCGCGCCAAGCTGGGCAGCTACGCCGATGCGCTGGCGATGGACCAGGTGGTGCGCAGCCCGAGGGCTCGCGCGCTGGGGTGGTCGCCGACCCTGCGGTCGATTGGCGGCAACGTGCCGCGACTGCTCGAAGAATGGCGGAACGGGCAAAAGGAATGAAGGACGTGCGCACAGGGTCCGGGGTCCAGGGTCCAGGGTCCGGCGGCCTGGCCGCCGACGCGCTCGTGTCTCTCGAAGCGATTCAGCAGGCGCGGGCCCGGATTGCCGGCATCGCCCGCGTGACGCCAGTCGTCGCAGCGTCGAGTGACGAGGCGTGGGGCCACCTGTGGCTCAAGTGCGAGAACCTGCAGGCGGGCGGGGCGTTCAAGCTGCGTGGCGCGTTCAACTTCGTCAGCCAGCTCGATGATGCCGTGCGCACCCGCGGCGTGATCACGTACTCATCAGGGAATCACGGTCAGGCGATGGCGCTGGCCGCGCGCCGTCTCGGCGCGCCCGCCGTCGTGGTCATGCCGACCACGGCGCCGGCCGTGAAGGTCGACGGCGCCCGAGGCTTCGGGGCCGAGGTGCAGTTTGCCGGAACCACCTCGCTCCACCGGAAGGCGGCGGCCGAGGCGCTTGCCGCCGAGCGCGGGCTCACCGTCGTCCCGCCGTTCGATCATCCAGACATCATTGCCGGGCAGGGGACCGCGGCGCTCGAACTGCTCGAACAGCTGCCATCGGTGACGACAGTCTACGTGCCGGTCGGCGGCGGCGGTCTCATCTCGGGCATCGCCGCGGCGGTCAAGGGAATCTCGGCCAGTGTGCGCGTCGTCGGCGTCGAGCCTGAAGGCGCGGCGAAGATGACGAACTCGCTCGCCGCGGGCGCGCCGGTGACGCTCGATCGCATCGACTCGATTGCCGATGGGTTGCTGGCCGTCCGGCCCGGGGACCTGACGTTTCAACACGTCCGGGCGCTGGTCGACGAGGTGATCACGGTGAGCGACGAGGAGATCCGCGCTGCCATGCGCTTTCTCGCACGGCACGCGAAGGTGGTCGCAGAGCCGAGCGGCGCCGCGGCGGTGGCCGGCGCGATGCGGGTCGCCCCTGCCGGATCGCCAGGCGTGCACGCCGCGATCGTCAGCGGCGGCAACCTCGAAATGGCGCGCCTTCGAGACGTCCTCGGCGACGAGCGCTAGCTGGCCGCATCGAGCACGCGCCGCGCGGCCTCGATGGCCTCCTCGGTCGTGGCGACCTCGCCGTCGAGCTGCCGCTCGTAAAGCTGCTTCAGCAGCTCGCCCATCGCGGACCTGGCGGGACGCCGAGCGCAATCAGGTGGCGGCCGAGCAGCAGGCGGCGTCGGGCGGCCGGTGCTCCACGCCCAGGCGCCTGGCGCGATCGAGAAACCACTCCATCGCCGTGCAGTCGAACGATCCGGTGCGGCCGCTGCAGTCCGAGTCGCGAGCCGGGCCAGCCATTCGATGTTCAGCTTCTGCGCCAGTCGGCGGAACGCGCCGTCGCCGACCTCGTCGCGCACCTTGTGCCACGTCCCCGGCTTCAGGTGGTGCGGCGCGATGCCCGAGCACCTGCGCGCCGCACGTCGACGCCGTCGATGGAGTGGACGTTCAGGCGGTCGAGGAGCGCCGCCGCCGGCGCGACGCCGGCTTCTTCGTGACCGAGCGAGCGGATGCGGCCGTCGATGAACGCCGTCGTCGCCGGCTTGCCGAAGTCGTGGCACACGGCGCCGAGCATCACCGCGATCTGTGCCGGCGCGATCGGCAGGTCCTCGATTCGCGTCCGCGCCTCGTCGACCACCATCAGCGTGTGCATCCAGACATCGCCCTCGGGATGCCACTCGGGCTCCTGCGCGCAGCCGACCAGCGCCTGCAGTTCGGGCAACAGGCGCTCGATCGACGCCGAGGTCGAGCGCGAGCGCGAAGCCCGATCGACGGGCGCGGCGCCCGGAGCAGCAGCTTCTCGAACTCGCCCCAGACGCGTTCGGCGGGCAGGTCGTCGAGCGGGATTGCGCGCACAGAAGCGCGCGGGTGGCATCGTCGAACTCGAGCTCGAAGCGCGCCGCGAACTGCACCGCGCGCAGCACGCGCAGGCTGTCGTCGCCGAAAGTCGCGGGGTCGACGACCCGCAGCTGCCGCGCCGCCAGATCCGCGCGGCCGTGGAACGGGTCCGCGTAGTCGCCGTCGAGCGGATCGAGGCGATGGCGTTGATGGTGAAGTCGCGGCGCCGCGCGGCCTCCGTCGAACGACATCGACGGGTCGCCCTCGACGGTGAAGCCCCGGTGTCCGCGGCCGGTCTTCGACTCGCGGCGCGGCAGCGCCACATCGACCGTGCCCACCTTGTAGACCGGGAAGCTCTGCCCGACCGGCTCGACGCGCCCGAACGCGCGAGCAGCCCTGGCACGTCGCCGATGCCGGGACGCCGAAGAGCTCGAGATCCACGTCCTTCGAATCGCGCCCGAGCAGCCGTCGCGCACCAAGCCGCCGACGATGAGCGCACGGCCGTCCCCGCCGCGCGCGGCGACGGCCTCGGCGATCGCGCCTCGGCGAGCATCGATGGATGGTCTCCGCTCGGCCACGCGACCGGATCGGTAACCGCGGGCCCGGCGCGTGATAGTGTCGTCACGCAGGAGCGCATCTGAGTACCGCATGCAGCATTCCGGGATCTGGGGTTGGCGATCGCGCTCGCGATGACCGCAGGACTTGTCGCGCAGCACGGCGCGCCGCGCCGGCCCACCGCCGCCGCCGGATCACCGCGAAGCGAAGCGCCACCTCGCCAACGTCCGGCAGCTCACTTTCGGCGGCGAGAACGCCGAGGCGTACTTCTCGCTCGACGGCCAGGACATGATCTTCCAGTCGACGCGCGACGGCGGCGGGCTGCGACCAGATCTACGTGATGAACGTCGACGGATCGACCGGGCGGCGCGTCAGCACCGGCGAAGGGCGGACGACCTGCTCGTACTACACGCCCGACAGAAACACATCGTCTACGCCTCGACGCACCTTGGCGGGCAGGCCTGCCCGCCGAAGCCCGACTTCACGCCGCGGCTACGTCTGGCCGGTCTACGACGAGCTACGACATCTACAAGGCGAACGCCGACGGCACCGGCATCACGCGGCTGACCGACGACGCCGGGCTACGACGCCGAGGCGACCATCGGCCCTGACGGCCGCATCGTGTTCACGAGCGTGCGCGACGGCGACATGGAGATCTACTCGATGAACGGCGACGGCGCGGACGTGAAGCGCCTGACGAACCTGCCGGGCCCCGACGGCGGCGCGTTCTTCTCGCCCGACGGCACGCAGATCGTGTTCCGCGGCCGCCACGCTTCCGCCGGGGCCGGAGCTCGACCGAGTACCAGGCGCTGCTGCAGCGACGGGCTGTGGCGGCCGACCTCGCTCGAGCTGTTCGTCATGGACGCGCGACGGCGTCGAACCTGCGACAGGTCACCTCGCTCGGCGGCGCCAACTTCGCGCCGTTCTTCACGCCCGACGGCAAGAGGATCATCTTCTCGTCGAACCTGCACAACCCGAAGGGCCGCGACTTCGATCTGTTCCTCGATCAACGTCGACGGCACCGGCCTCGAGCGCGTGACGCGAACACCCCGCTTCGACGGCTTCCCGATGTTCTCGCCCGACGGCAAGACAGCTCGTGTTCGCGTCCAACCGCCTGCAGAAGACAAGGGGCGAGACCAACGTGTTCATCGCGGACTGGGTGGGACGTGATCCAGCTGGCCCGGGCTGTGGCAGTTGCATTGATTCCATGGCTTCGGACGGGAAGTCCGAGACGCAGGCCTAACGCGCCGACTCCCGAACGCATCTCCCAACACTTCGACGTCCGAACTCCGCAACATCCCACGCCGATGGATCCGCTGTCGCTCACCGCGACCTCGTCGCCATCCACTCGGTCAACCCGTCGCTGGTGCCTGGCGCGGCAGGTGAGGCGGCGGTCGCCGGCTGGCTGGCCGACGTACCTGCGGCGGGCAGGGCTCGACGTCGAGTTGCAGGAGGTGGCGCCGGGCCGGCCGAACGTCGTCGGCGTGCTCGAGGCGCGAGACCGGGGCCGACGCTGCTGCTCTGCGGGCACACCGACACGGTGGGCGTCGAGGGCATGGAGCGCCCGTTCACGCCTGCGTGAACGGACGGACGCCTCTACGGCCGCGGCACGCAGGACATGAAGGGCGGCCTGGCGGCGATGATCGATGCCGCCGAGCGCTGGATCGCGGCGGACGGGCTGGCGCGGGCCGCGTGCATCGTCGCGGCCGTCGCCGACGAGGAGTACGCGAGCCTCGGCGCCGAGGCGCTGGTCCGCGAGTGGCGCGCCGACGGCGCCGTGATCACCGAGCCGACGGACCTGGCGTCGCGGTCGCCCACAAGGGCTTCGCGTGCGTGGAACATGCGTCGTGCACGGCCGTGCCGCGCACGGCAGCCGGCCGCCGGACGGCACGCGACGCGATCCTGCGATGGGCCGCGTGCTCGCGCGGCTCGAGGCGCTCGACCAGGAACTCCGTGCGCGGCCGCCGCATCCGCGTGCTCGGCACCGGCTCGCTGCACGCCTCGGCCGATCGCCGGCGGCACCGAATTGAGCGTGTATCCCGCGCACTGCCGCTGCAGTCGAACGGCGCACGCTGCCGGGCGAAGACGCGGACGCGCGCTGCACGAGGTGCGCGCAGATCCTCGACCGTGCTGCGCGCCGAGACGACCGCAGACTTCCGCGCCGATGTGCGCTGCTGCTGGCGCGGCCTGCGTACTGCGATCGCGCGGATCATCCGCTGCCGACCACGCTGCGGCTCGCCTCGCGGCATGCGTGCGGACGCGACGCGCGGATCACCGGGATGAGCTACTGGACCGACGCCGCGATGTTCGGGGGCGGCCGGCATTCCGACGGTGATCTTCGGGCCGGGCGGCGCCGGGCTGCACGGCATCGTGGAGTACGTGCGCCTCGACGAGTGCACGTGCCGTCGACGTCGCTCGAGACCTCGGCGCGCCGTGCGCGCGAGAGGCCTGAGGCTCGGAATGAAAGCCGGGGTCGGCGCGTTCTCCAGCGCCGGGCCGGCCTACCGCCGCCGGCCGACGCGAGTCGATGCTGCAGTTGGCAGGCGTACGTGATCGGTCGCGTGCGTCGCCGCCGAATCGCTGACGCGGCCGACGCTCACCGGTCGTCCAGCCAGGCGTCTCGTGCCCGCACGATCGCAGCACCGCAGGAACATCCGGCCGTGATCCACCTGGAGCAACGGGTCGTGGCCGTTCAAGCCGCACATCGCCGCCTGCGACGTGCGTCCGACGGCGCCCGGCACCACCAGCTGCGAGCCGACGCCGACCGGGCGTAGCGGCGCCAATGACTCTGAGCGCCGCGTCTCGAGATGCGTCGACCATGCGCTGCGCGTCTCCTGTTCCTGCGCGCTCACTCTGCCTATAGGACGCTGCGGGCTCGCTGATGGGTTTCGCCGGCCTGCGCCCTCGGCGCTTCTTATATCAAACGCTCTGCCAGGTCGAGCCGGACATCGGTAAACGCTGTCTGAAAATGGTTAGGTCGATACGGCAGAATAGCTGGGTCTGCGGCTGAGCTGTACAGCTGTGCAGGCAGATTGGAACAGCTGGATCGGCGGAAGTGTCCGGCCGCTATTCAGGATAGCGTCGCGTGTTACTCAGCGCTCGCGGACCAGGCTCTCGAGGACGAAGCCGACGTTGGCCGGCCGTTCCCCAAGCCGACGCATGAAGTACGGGAACCATTCGCGGCCGAACGGAATGTAGACGCGGACGCCGAAGCCGTCGGCCGTCAGCGCGGCCTGGAGGTCGCGGCGCACGCCGTACAGCATCTGGAACTCGAAGCGACGATGGAGATCCGCTCCGTCGGCGGCGAACGCCTTGCGCGGTCTCGATCATCGCCGCGATCGTGCGTGGCGATGCGCCGGGAACGTGCCCGTCCGCGAGCAGGCGCTCGAGCATCCGCAGGACGTACGCGGCATCCACGTCGGCCTTGCGCTGCCACGCGACGTCGGCCCGGCTTCCTTGTAGGCGCCCTTGACGAGCCGCACGCGCATGCCGAGCGCGATCACGCGGTCGAGGTCCTTGGCTCGCTGCGCTACAGCGCCGACTGCAGCACCACGCCGACGATTGCGTGCAGCCCCTCGCTCCAGAGCGCCTCGAAGAGCTCAGCGTCTGCCTCGACGTACGGCGAGTTCTCCATGTCGATGCGGACGAAGAACCCGTCGACGCGCGCCGGCTCGAGGATGGTCCGCAGGTTGGCGAGGCGACATCGCGCGAGAGGTCGAGTCCGAGCTGCGTCAGCTTGATCGAGATGTTGCGGCCGATGCCGGAAGCGGCGATGCGATCGGGATCATCGCCGGTAGTCGCTGGTGGCGCTCTCGGCCTCCGCATCGCTCGCGACGCTTTCGCCGAGGTAGTCGAGCGTCTGCGAGAGGCCCGCGGCCTCGACGACGCGGGCCGCCGCGATCGCCTCGTCGATGTGTCTCGCCGGCGACGAAGCGGCGCGCGAAGCTGCGTCGGGTGGCATGCCGTAGCGCGAGGCCAGGCGCTTGAGCCCGTCGCTGCCCGCCAGCGTGTGGAAGGCCGCCTTCGAGAGCGCGTCGATCATCAGTGCGTCCGGCCGGCGGAACGCGGCAGCAGGTGCTCGATCTCCCGGGCGTAGTAGCGCAGCACGAACCGCTCGCGCACGCGGAAGAGCCCGTCCTCCTCGACGAGGACGCCGCGTCCTCGAAGAGCGGCCGCGCCTCGGTCCACCGCCTCGCGCGCCGTTGGTCGTCTCCAGGTTGGCGCCGGCCGCGCTGCAGCGTCTCGACGAGTCCTGGCGACGCGCGACTCCAGCTCGCGACCGGCTATCGAGGGCCGCATCGCCGCCGCCACCAGCGCCGTCGGCAGCACCTTGATGCAGCCGGCCGATGGCGCGCGGGTATGGTGCGCGAGGTCGATCACGTCGCGCCGGGAGTGCACGTCGACGCCGGTCGAGCGTCACCGGCGCGCCGAAGGTGACGAAGGCGCGCGAATGATAGCCGACCGCATAGCGGACCATCTCGGCGAGCTCGCGCGAGAACGGGCGCTGCCGCCCCTTCACCTGCTGGCGCGCGAGCACGTGAGTCCTCGAGCACCAGGTCGTACGCGATCGCCACGGGACGAATGAGCAGGTCGGCACCTCGGCGCACGAGCGCCGCGTTGAACAGGCCCGTCTTGGCGCCTTCAGCTCGCCGCTGTAGCTGCGGCCGCCCTCCGGGTAGAAGAACAGATCGTGCGACTCAGCAGTCTCCGCGACGAACGCCTTCAGCGTGACCAGGTAGGCCGGGGTCCTTCGCGTTGCGCCGGATGGGAATGGCGCCGGTGACGTGCTTGTGCATCAGGCCGAGCGGCCCGCCGAACAGGTTGATGCCGGCGGCGATGATCGGCGGCGCGGATCGCGGTGTCCTCGAGCATCAGCAGCTCGACGCAGGTAGTCGAGGTGGCTGTGGTGGTTCGAGACGTAGACGACGCGGCCGGCGCGGTGGCCTTCTTGAGGTCGTGGAGGCCCTCGGCGACCGTTCCATCTTGCGGAGGATCGGGTAGAGCGGGTGCTTCAGCGCGCGGTAGATGGAGTGACGTTGCGTCGTGCGGAGTTCCTCGAGGTAGCCGTCGATGCGCTCGCGCGGCCTGCGGCCAGGATCGCCGTGGCTGCCCGTAGAGTAGCGCGCACTCTTCACGCGCCAGCACCGCCCGCGTGATTTCGTCGAGCATCGCGTCATCGGGCACGTATCGTCCCGTCGCGAGTCGGACGGCCTTCGGGTCGATGCTCGTCGACATGGTGCACCGTGCCGATGCTCCGGCCCGGATGGACCGCGCTCCGGCTACCGCGCCGGTTCTATCGCGTGACCGCACGACACGCCGCGGTGTACTCCGTCGTGGTCGCGGTGCCGCCCAGGTCGCGCGTGCGGACGTGCGCCCGTCGGCCAGCACGCGGCTCGACCGCGCCGAAGATGCGGTCGGCGGCGGCGTCTCGCCGAGGTGCCGGAGCATCATCAGCGCCGAGAGCAGCAGCGCCGTCGGGTTGGCGAGGTTCTTGCCGGCGATGTCGGGCGCGCTGCCGTGCACGGCCTCGAACACCGCCGAGTCCGTTCCCGAGGTTCGCGCCCGGCACCACGCCAAGGCCGCCGACGAGTCCTGCGCAGAGGTCCGAGACGATGTCGCCATACAGGTTCGGCAGCAGCAGCACGTCGAACTGCTCGGGCTTCATCACCAGCTGCATGCACGCGTCGTCGACGATCTTCTCGTCGTAGTTCACGTCGGTGTACTCCCGCGCGACCGTCCGCGCGCATGTCCGGAGGAAGAGGCCGTCGGCCAGCTTCATGATGTTGGCCTTGTGCATCGCCGTGACTGCTTCGCGGCCGTTGCTTGCGCGCGTAGCCGAACGCGAACTCGCGCGATGCGCTCGCGACGCCTGCTCGGTGATGACCTTCAGGCTCGCGACCACCCCCGGGACGACCTCGTGCTCGAGGCCGGCGTACAGGTCCTCGGTGTTCTCGCGGACGATGACGAGGTCGATGCCCTGGATAGCGCGACGGGACGCCGGCCATCGTTCGCACGGGGCGCAGGTTCGCGAACAGGTCCAGCGCCTTGCGCAGCCCGACGTTGACGCTCGTGAACCCTTCGCCGATGGGCGTGGTGACCGGCCCCTTGAGGGCGACGCGCGTCCGGCTGTGACCGAGTCGAGCAGCTCGACGGGCAGCGGCTGCCCGTGCTGCTCGAACGCGAGCGATGCCGGCGTCGTGCCGATCCCACTCGATCGCGACGCCGGCCACCTCGATGATGCGCAGGACGGCGTCGCTGACCTCCGGGCCGATGCCGTCGCCGGGAATGAGCGTGATCGTGGCTGGCGCATCGTGTCGGGGGCCGTATCTCGCGCTGTGTTCCCAGTAGCAGAGCACGAGTCCGCGCCACGACGGTGGCGGCCAACAGCGCCGTGGAGAGCCCGTGCAGCTGCCCGAATCGCACTCGCCGGGCGTCATCGGCCGCCAGCGTCCGGACGGGCACGCCGATTTCCGCCCGCATGCCGGCAATCCACGGGTCGACACAGAGCCCCGCGACCAGGGTGAAGCCGAGCATCGTCCCGACGAGCCCGAGCCGGATGCCGAAGCCGCGCGGCCGGGGTCCGACGACTTTCATCAGGATCAGGCGTGGACAGCAGGATCGCCCCGGCGGCATAGGCGACGTGGTGAAACCGGCGCAGCACTTCTCCGACCAGCGTCGCCGCCAGCCGCGGTTCGCCGCCGTCGAGCACGGCAAACGCCGAGGGCGCAACCATGCCGCCGATCGTGAGTGCGCCGCCCACCCAGACGACGAGGGCGAGCACATACACGTACCGCAGCGCGATCATGGCGATTATTATCAGTGGTTTGGCGACCTCGATGAGCTCGACGACACCGTCCACGGTGCCCTGGCTGGAATGGGGCCCGGAGCCGTTTGCACGCGCCCGGAGCGAGGGCAAACCGCTGCTGCTCTCGATCTCCGCGTCCTGGTGTCACGGGTGCGCGGTGATGGACACGGTCAGCTACGCCGATCCGGCGCGTCGCCGCGCTCATCGCCGACGAGTTCGTGCCCGTCCGCGTCGACGCGGATCGCCGGCCCGACGTCAACGATCGCTACAACCTCGATGGCTGGCCGACGACCGTGCTGCTGACGCCGTCGGGCGAGATGCTCACCGGCACGACCTACCTGCCGGCCGAGGGCCTGCTGGCGATGCTCGACGAGGTCAGCCGCGCGTATGCGGGCGGGCGGGCCGGGCTCGACGAGCGTGCGTCGGCGATGGCCGCGACGCGGCGCGCGCGGCCGCGGTCGCTGACCCTCGCCGTCGATCCGGATTTCGCCGCTCCCGCCTGGCTGGCCGAACCTGCTCGTCCGAGAGCTCGACGTCGGTCCACGGCGGCTTCGGCGCCGAGGGAAAGTTCCTGCACATCCCGGCGCTCGCCGCCGGCGTGCGTCATTACGCGACCACGCCCGGCGACGCCCTCCGCGATGCCCTGACACGCACGCTCGACGCGATGGCCTCGAGCGGGATCCGTGACCACGTCGACGGCGGCTTCTTCCGATATGCGGGCTCGCGGGAGTGGATGCGGCCGCACACCGAGAAGATGCTCGAGGACCAGGTCGGCCTGGTGCGGCTGTTCCTGGAGGCCGGGCAGGTGTTCGAGCGGCCCGAGTGGCTGGACGTCGCGCGCGACACCATCGCCTTCGTGCAGCAGACGCTGGCCGATCCGGCAGAGGCGCAGTTCTTCGGCAGCCAGGCGGCCGACGAAGGGTTCTACCAGCTCGCGTCGGCGGCGCTGCGGCGCTCGTTCCCGCCGCCGCACGTCGATCGCACGCTGTTCACCGACTGGACCGCGCAGGCGGCGGCTGTCTGGATCTTCGCGGGCGAGCGGCTCGGCGACCCCTCGCTGGCCGAGCTCGGCGGCCGCGCCCTGTGATCGCGCGCGTCGTCGCGTCGCTACCGTCCGGGCGATGGGCTCGCGCATTGGGTCGACGGGCACGCCGGCACGCGGGGGCTGCTGACCGACCAGGTGCACGCCGCCCGCGCGCTGCTCGATCTGCACGAGGCGACGGCCAATCCGACGTGGTCGATGATGGCCGAAGAGCTGATGCGGACCGCGGTCCGCACGCTCTGGGACGCGCGCGACGGCGGGTTCTTCGATCGCCCGACGACCGGCGCGGAGGCGATCGGGATGCTGGCCGATCCGATCAAGCCGCTCGGCGCCAACTGCGTGGCGGCTACCGTGCTGGCGCGGCTGGCGCGGTTGACCGGCGACGCGGAACTGCAGCAGCGCGCGCTCGACACGCTGCGCGCGCAGACCACCGGCTATCGCGAGCAGGGACTCTTCGCCGCGCCGTACGCGCTGGCGGTGATGGAGTTGTTCGCGTGACGGCCGTCCCTGATACCGTTTGACGTTCCGGAGGCTCGACAGTCGTCGCAGGATCGCGCCCGGCTGATTCCCGTTCTCCACAACATCGCTACCCAGCTGCGAATCGACTCGATTCGTTCGACGACCGCTGCCGGCAGCGGCCATCCGACCACGTGCGCCTCGGCGGCAGACCTGGTGGCGGCGCTGTTCTTCGCCGAGATGCGGTTCGACCCGCAGCACCCGAAGCACGCGCACAACGACCGCTTCGTGCTGTCGAAGGGCCACGCGGCGCCGATCCTCTACGCGGCGTGGTCGGCCGTCGGGCTCGTGCCGCCGGCCGAACTGCTCAAGCTGCGCGAGCTCGGCAACGACCTCGAGGGACACCCCACCCCGCGCCTGTCCTTCGTCGACGTCGCGACCGGATCGCTCGGCCAGGGGCTGGCGGCCGGCCTCGGCATCGCGCTCAACGCGCGGCGCATCGGCTCGGACTACCGCACCTACGTGATGATGGGCGACGGCGAGTCGGCGGAAGGCTCGGTCTGGGAAGCCGCCGAAAGCGCCACCCACTTCGGCGTCGACAGCGTCGTCGGCATCACCGACGTCAACCGCCTGGGACAGAGCCGGCCCACCATGTGGCAGCACGATCTCGGCGCGCTGGCACGCCGCTGGTCAGGATTCGGCTGGCACACGATCGAGATTGACGGCCACGACTTCAACCAGATCCTCGACGCGCTGGCCGAGGCACGCGCGACGACCGGACGGCCGACGATGATCCTCGCGAAGACGTTCAAGGGGCGGGGCATCGCGTTTGCCGAGGACAAGGACGGCTGGCACGGCAAGGCGCTCAAGCCCGACGAGGCGGACCGCGCGATCAAGGCGCTCGAGGCCACGCTCAACCCGGTCGGGCCCGATGCCATCGCCTCGCTCCGCGCGGCGATTCCCGCGCCGTCCAAGCCCGATCTGCCGCCGCCCTCGCGCCCGGTGATCCCGCCGCCGTCCTACAAGCCGGGCGAGCTGGTGGCGACGCGCGAGGCCTACGGCACGGCGCTCGCCCGCATCGGCCTCCTCGACGATCGCATCGTCGCCCTCGACGCCGACGTCGGCAACTCGACCTTCAGCGAGCGCTTCGAGAAGGTCGCGCCGAACCGGTTCTTCCAGCACTACATCGCCGAGCAGGCGATGGTCGGCACGGCGATGGGGCTGGCCGCGCGCGGCGCGATTCCCTTCCCGTCGACCTTCGCGTGCTTCCTGACGCGCGCCTACGACTTCATCCGCATGGCCGCGATCAGCAACCTCAATATCAAGCTGGCCGGCAGCCACGCCGGCGTCTCGATTGGCGAGGACGGGCCGTCGCAGATGGCGCTCGAAGATCTGGCGATGACGCGCGCCGAGCCCAACTTCACAGTGCTCTACCCGTCGGAGGCGGTCAGCGCCGAGCGCTGCGTCGAGCTGGCTGCCTACCAGCCGGGCCCGGTCTATATCCGCACGAGCCGGCCCAAGACGCCGGTGACCTACGACGTCAACGACGTGTTCAGCGTCGGCGGGTCGAAGGTGCTGCGGCAGTCGGCGGCTGACGCCGTGACCGTCGTCGGCGCCGGCGTGACAGTGTTCGAGGCGCTGAAGGCGTTCGACGAGCTGGCGGGCGCCGGCATCGCGATTCGCGTGATCGACGCCTACTCCGTGCAGCCCATCGACGCCGAGACGCTCACCGCGGCGGCCCGCGCGACGTCGGGACGCGTGGTGACCGTGGAGGACCATTACCTCGCCGGCGGGCTCGGCGACGCCGTCGCCGCTGCCATCGCGCCGTGCGGCTACGCCGTGCACCGCCTCGCCGTCCGCGAGATCCCGCGCAGCGGCAAGCCCGAGGAGCTGCTCGAACACTTCGGCGTCGGCGCCCGCAACATCGTCGAAGCCGTCAAGGCCATCGTCAAGTAACGTACGTCAACCACAGAGACACGAAGACACAGAGACGCACGGAGAACGGGCTTGGCAGCATCGGGATGAACCCTCACGTCGGGGTTCATCCAGCCGTTGCCAAATTCTTCTCCGTGCGTCTCCGTGTTCTTCGTGTCTCTGTGGTTGACGTACGTGATCCGCGCGCGGCGCTACTTGATGAAGACGCCGGCCTCGCCGTACTGCGCGATCAATTTGTCGAAGTGCTCGACGATCTTGTCGCGCCGCTTCAGGACGGGCTTGGGTCCGTCGAAGAGCCACTTGCCGAGCCGCTCCTTCAGCGTGGCCTCGTCGAGCGCCTTGAGCTTCAGGTAGAACTCCTTGTCGATCTTGTTCATCGGAAACGGCATCGCCATCGACGCCGTGAAGGCGCGCGAATGGTCGATGAGGATCAGGTTCCACGCCTGGTCCATCAGCAGGTTGCCCTGGTTCCGATCGATGTTGGCCGTCAGGTTGTCCCACACGCGCTGGCGGTAGACCTGCCGGTTCCAGGCGGCGATGTCCGGCGCCTTCGACGTGTCCCAATCCCGCAGCAGCGTGCAGTGCTCGACCCAGAGCTGTGCCGAGCCGGTCTCGCCCTTGTACTTGCGCTCGACGGTCGGCGGCACCATGCCCATGCCGAGAATCTTGTCGAGCTCGTACGCGGCAATCTCCGACTTGTAGCTTTCCCAGTAGCCCGACGCGCGGCTGGGCAGCAGCGCCTTGAACACGAAGCTCGCGGCGGGGCCGCCGGGCTTGACGAACGCCCGGCGTGGCTTGGTGACGCCGACCGGCACGTTGTCCACGCGCTCGACTTCGGCCTGCTGGAGAAACTGCTCGAACTCGCTCTCCTGGCCGATCCAGATCTTGGATCCCTGAACCGCGATGGGCGCGCCGGGCACCGCTTCCGGCTTCAGCGCGGACGCCGTTTGGGCCGACGCCGCACAGGTGATGACGAGCGATCCGAGCCATGCCGCCAGTACGCGACGGACCATTTCGAAGCCTCCCAACCACCGCGGGTGCTGGGGTCCGCGGATAACCCTGTAAACGACCGCCGGGCGAAAAGCCGACACGCTTACGATACCCTCACCGGCGCCCGTTCGCGCGCCGCCGCTGCCGCCAGCGCCGACTGCCGCTGCAGGGCGGCGAACAGCCCCTGGAGCAGGTCGATCTGGTCTGCCAGCAGGTCGAAGAGCGCCTCGCGCTCGACCCGCAGCGCCGTCCCGCCGCGGGTGACGTGGCCGCGCCACTCCGTGGCTTCGAGCCCTCCGAGCGTCTCGTAGATGCCGGTGGCGTCGCCCGGGCCGGCTGCGAGCGGCGTCCCGCCGCCCATCGGCTCGAGCGCCAGCTCGCCCTCGAGGACGATGTGGATCGCCGGCGCGTCGCCGGTGCCGAAGAGGACATCGCCCTCGACCAGCTTGACCTCGCGGGTGACGCCGGACAGCGCCGCCAGCTGCTCCGACGAGGCGCGCGAGAACACCGGCATCTCCTCGAGAATCAGCACCTTCTCAATCGGTTGCAGGCCGTCGCGCAGCCGGGCCGCCGGCGGCGGGTGCGCGACGTCGGGCACCACCTGCTTCCACGACGTGCCGCCGTGCGTATCGAGCAGCATCCGGAATACACCCTGCGCCAGCTCGGTGTTCTCCGAGAGCAGCCCCAGCAGCTGCTCGTTCTGCAGCGAGAGGCAGATGGCGATGCCGGAGGCCTTGAACGTCGCCGTCTGCGGCACGCCCTCGAAGACCTCGTCGAAGCCGAGCGACGCCGGGGCCGCGACCTCCTCGGTCGGTCCGGGCTGGCCGTCGGCGTCCACCGGCGTGCGGGTGACCCGGCCGTCGAGCAGGAACTGCAGTTCCGACGACCGGCGGCCCGCCTCGTAGATCATCCGGCCCGGCTCGTGCCGGACCTGGCGGCCCGTGCCGGCGATACGGAACAGCTCGTCCACCGACGTCAGGGCGAACAGCGGCAGCCGCGCCAGCCGATCGGCAAGCTCCACGGCCGGCAGCGGCTCGAGCCAGCGCTGCTGCCGCTGCTCGGCGGTCAGGCGCCGCCCGGCCAGCGCCCATGACGCGGCCTCGAACACGAACCAGTCCCTGGCATCACGATGCGCGAGCGCGTACTCCAGGTCGTCGGCAAGCGACGCCCAGAGGCCGCGCTGCTCGACGAAGTGCATCGCCGAGGCGGCCACGATCTGATCTTCGTCGTGCACCAGCTGCGCCAGGCTGTCCTCGGCGTCGCGCACGCGCGTCTTCAGCAGGACGTTGCCGCGCCGGACCTTCTCCTCGATCGGCAGATCTTCCAGCACCGGCATGACCCGCTTGCGGACCTGCGAGTCGAGCAGGTTGTCCAGGTACTCCGCGGCGCTGGCCTTCACGCGCGCTTCGCCGCGCTCGAGCGACCACCGCGCGGCCGAGATGTCCTTCCACGGGTAGAGCAGGCCGAGCAGCCGGTACAGCCGGTCGACCGTGCGTTCCAGCTTCTGGGTCAGCGCGCGCGCCAGCAGCGTGTCCCTGGCGGAGGGGTCCTGGTGGACCAGGTTGTAGTGGAGGCTCAGATAGCTGAAGTAGCGATTCGATTCCTGCACGAGCAGCGGCTGCACGCGGTCGGCCGCCAGCGTGAACTGCGGGTGCGACTGCCGCAGGCGGAGCAGGGCGTTGATCACCTTGAACCGCAGGAAGCCGTCCGGGTCGCTCAGCGTGTCGACCAGCACGTCCACCGTCTTCTGCGACGGAATCTGCGCCAGCGTCGAGGGGATGTGGCGGCGGACCCAGATGTCTTCGTCCTGGTCGCGCAGGAAGTACGCGAGCGTGTCGATCACGCCCTCGCCGTAGCCGACCAGCACCTGCCGCGCCGACGCCTTCAGCAGCCGGTGCCGCAGCAGCGAGACCAGCGGCGGCACGAAGATATAGTCGTCGCCGCCGAGCTTTCCGGCGCTGCGGATCGCTTCGAGCGCGACCTCGCGGTGCGGGTCGTACATCAGCGGCACGAGCAGCCGCCGGAAGTGCGGCTGCGCGATCGTTCCCAGCGCCTGCGCCACTTCGCGCCGGGCCGGCGCCGCCGACGGACGCGCGTCGTCGCACAGGCGCTCGAGCGTCGCCTCGGCCGCCTCGACGTCCTCCGGGCTCGAGCTCGCCGCCAGCGCAGTCGCCGCCGTCACCGCCAGCCGGGGATCCCGGTCGTCGAGGTGCGGGCGCATGAGGCCGATGGCCTGCTCGCCCCGCACCGTTGCCAGCGCGCGGACCGCGGCCGCGCGCACCTCCGGGGCCTCGTCCTTCAGCAGCCGTTCGACGCCCGCCGTCCAGCGCTCGCGCAGCGTCTCGCTGGCGCCCTCCACCGTCATCAGCGCGCGGGCCCGCACCGCTGGCGACTTCGTGATTCAGCAGCAGCGGCGAGATCAGGTGCCGCTTGTTCAGCGACTCGAGCATCTCGATCGCGTAGAGCACGTGGCGCGGGTCGGGATGGCCCTGCTCCTCGACGAGCGTCTCGATCGTCGAGAGGTCCGCCTCGTTCAGGCGCAGGGCCTCGGGCGCGACGTCCTGCCGCTCCAGGGTGCGGCGGAACACCGCCTGGTACTCCCGCTTCGCGCGGATGTCGGCCATAATCCACAGCCCGATCATCGTCAGGCTGGCCCAGCTCAGTTGCTGCCATCCCAGCCCGAGTCCCCAGTCCTTGATCAGCACCAGGACGAGCAGGGCGCCGAGCCCCTTGGCGAAGCGGTCGACGGTGACGTCGATGAACGGCTTGGCCTGCTGCTTCAGGTCGTTGGGCAGCGGCAGGAACAGGATCTCGCGCGTCGTCTTGTCCACCGTGTAGCGGAGCGACGTGTCGATGACGCGGGCGATCATCGGCGCCAGCAGGGCGCCGTTGACGAGCATGAAGGAGCCGGTCAGGCCGAGGCTGATCGGCAGGATGAGCAGCGCGAAGCCGATGCCCAGGTAGCGCTGGATCTTGCTCACCAGCCAGACCTGGATGACGAAGCCGATGATCGACGTGTAGAGCTGCACCTCGCCAAGGAAGCTCGTGATGGAGTCGGTGTTGCCCTGCCCCTTGGCGGCCTCGGTGGCCATGTTGAGCTGCTGCTCGACAATCGCGGCGCCGATGGCGGCAAAGGCGATGATGAGCGCGATGGTCTGCAGGTGCCGGCTGTTCTTCAGCAGCCGCAGCGCCTCGGTGCTGCTGACGCCTTCATCCTCGCCGCCGGTCAGCGAGCCTTTGATCTCCGGCTTCTCGCGCTTGATGATCGCAGTGACGAGCATGAGGCACAGCGTCATCAGCGCCGCGCTCACCAGCAGCAGGTTGGCCGTCCCGATCCGCTCGGCCTGCAGCGTCAGCGAGCTGCCGGCGATGCCGCCGAGACTGGCACCGCCGCCGATGAAGCCGAAGATGCGCTTGGCCTGCCGCGGGTCGTACACCTCGTTGGCCAGCGTCCAGAACTGGCTGATCACCAGAATGCCGAGGATGAGGCCGAAGAAGTAGAAACCGGTCGACGCCCACGTCGACCCGCTCTGGAACCACACCCAGAAGGCCACCAGCAGACCGACCAGCCCGCCGAGCGTCATCGGCAGGGCCCATCGCCGAGGCATCCGCCCGACGATCGTCGAGTAGCCCTGCATGATGAAGCCGATCATCAGCCCGAAGGCGAACTGGACGAACGGCAGGTTGTCGGCGCCCAGGTCCTTGATGAACTGCGACCGCGTCACCGGCTTGAGCGCGGTGTAGGACGTCATCACCAGGAACGAGTAGGCGAACATCATGAGGGCGGTCGTGACCTCGCGCTCACGCAGTTCGACGACGGGAGACAGCAACCTGCGAAAGAAGGCAATCATGAGGCGGGAATCCGTGGCCGCATCTTAACTCAGGTAAACTCCTCGGCAGCACGATGATGCGCCGACTGGAACACGTGCTCGACCTGCGCCCCGGAGAACTGGCCCGGGGCCTTCTCCTGTTCGCCTATCTCTTCTTCATCATCGGCAGCTTTACCGTCGGAAAGGCCGTCCGGGACGCGCTTTTCATCGACGAGTTCGGCGCGATGCTGCTGCCGTACGCCGACATGGCCATCGCCGCCATCGTCGGCCTGTGGCTGTCGGTCTACCTGCGGCTGGCGCGGCGCCTGAACGTCCGCGTGCTGCTCATCGGCAGCCTCGGCTTCTTCGCGCTGAACTGCCTGCTGTTCTGGTATCTGACGCACACCACGAACGAGGCCTGGCTGACGCCGGTCATCTACGTCTGGGTGGGCATGTTCGGCGTCGTCGCGCCGGCCCAGGTCTGGACGCTCGCCAACTACGTGCTCACGACGCGCGAGGCCAAGCGGCTGTTCGGGTTCATCGGCAGCGGCGCCACCGCCGGCTGGATCCTCGGCGGCTTCATCACCCGCTATACCGCTGCGGCGTTCGGCGCGGAGTCCTCGCTCATCGGCATGGCGGTCTCGCTCGTGATCGCCGCCGGCCTCGTGGACCGCATCTGGCGCAGCCGGCCGCTCTCGGAAGAAGCCAACGGCGCCGATCTGCGGCGAGGAAACGGACTCGGGCATCTGGCACAGCGTGCGCCTGATTACGGCGTCGCCGTACCTCACCGCCATCGCCGCCGTCATCCTGCTCTCGTCGTCGGCCACGGCCATCATCGGCTGGCAGTTCAAGGCGGTCGTCGCCGAGTCGAAGGTCGGGAAGGACGAGCTCGCGGCGTTCTTCGGCATGTTCAACTTCTACGCCGGGCTCCTCTCGTTCGCCCTGCAATGGGTGTTGACGGGGCGGCTGCTCCGGCGGGTGGGGCTTGGGGTCGCCCTCTTCATCGTGCCGATCGCCCTCACGCTCGGCACCTTCGGACTGCTGGTCGTCGCCAGCCTGGCTGCCGCCGTCGCCCTTCGCGGCACCGACCAGGTGCTGCGGTACGCGATCGACAAGCCGACGGTGGAGCTTCTGTACCTGCCGGTCCCGAGCGAGCACACGCTCAACGTCAAGTCGTTCATCGACACCGTCGTCTGGCGGCTCGGCGACGGCATCGCCGGGTTGACCGTCCTGCTGTTCGCCAGCTGGGCCGGCCTCGGCCCGGTAGGGGTGTCGTGGGTCACACTGGCGATGCTGGGGGGCTGGATCGCCGCCGCCTGGGTGGCACAGCGGCAGTACGTGCTCAACCTCCAGGACAGCATCCACAACTACCGCCTCGACGCCGAGCGCGCGACGACGACCGGTCTCGACCGCGCGGCGGCGGAGATGCTCGCGAAACAGCTGCAGGGCGAGGAACCCGGCGAGGTGCTGTATGCCCTCAAGGTGCTCGGGGCAGGCGCGCACCACACCACCCATCCGGCGGTCCGCGGCCTGCTGCACCATGCCTCGGGCGACATCCGCGCCGAGGCGATCCGCGTTCTCGACGAGGCCGACGATACCGCCGCCGGTCCCGTCGTCGAGAAGATGCTCTACGACCCCGAGCTGTCCGTGCGTACGCAGGCCCTGCTCTTCATCGCGCATCATTCGCGCATCGACCCGCTCGATCGCATCGAACGGCTGGGCGAATTCTCGGATTTTTCGATCCGCGCGGCGGTGGTCAGCTTCCTCGCGCAGCCCGGATCGCACACCAACATCGACGCCGCACGCCTCCTGCTGGACCGCATGCTGCAGGACGAGGAGCCGCGGACGCGGCTGGAAGCCGCCCGGCTGCTGGAGCTGCTGCCGGATCACTTCGAGGAGCAAATCCGGTACGTGCTGGTCAACGGCGCCGGGGAGCAGGTCCGCCACGCCATCCATGCCGTCGGCAAGCTGCGCAAGCGCAAGCTCGTGAGCCGCGTCGTCGATCGGCTGGGCGACGCCGAGTCTGCGGCCGACGCCACGGCCGCCCTCGCGCAGTTCGGCGACCGGGTCGTCGGGACGCTGCGCGACTACCTGGTCGACGCCGACACGTCGGTTGTCGTGAGGCGAGCCCTTCCGCAGGTGCTGCAGCAGATCGGGTCGCAGGCCGCGTACCTGGCCCTGGTAGAGAGCCTGCTCGACCCGGATGTCGAAGTGCGCTACCGGATCATCATCGCGCTCAACAAGCTGCAGGACCTGCATCCGACCTGGCCGATCGATCGCCGGATGCTGGAGACCGTGCTGGGCGCGGAAATCCTCGGTCACCTGCGGTCCTACCAGGTGATGGGCACCCTCGACCGAGCCCTCGCCGACTCCCAGCCGGTGGTGGCGCCGCTCAGGGCGGCGATGGAGCAGGAGCTCGAACGCATTTTCCGGCTGCTCAAGCTGCTGTTCCCGCACTCCGACCTGCACAGTGCCTACGTCGGGGTCCAGTCCACCAACCCCGTCGTCCACGACAACGCGCTGGAGTTCCTCGAGAACATCCTGCAGCCGCAGCTCCGCGCGCTGCTGGTGCCGCTGCTCGACAGCGCCGTGGGCACCCGGCAGCGGGTCGAGCTCGCCAACCGGGTCCTCGGCGCCCGGCCGCCCTCGGAGGCCGAGGCCGTACGGATGCTCCTCTCGAGTGACGACCCCTGGCTGAAGTCGTGCGGCGCCTACGCCGTCGGCGCCCTGGGCCTGTCGGAGCTGGCGCCTCAGCTCGATGTGCTCGAAGGATCCGCCGACCCGCTGCTGCGCGAGACGGTCAGGCAGGCCAAGGAAACTCTGCTGGAGCGATAGGACGCTCGCCGGCGCGTCGGCTGGCCGTCCTCTTGTCTCCGGGATTTTGTCGCTTCGGCGACATCCAGCTGAGCTACAATCAAGATTCACGCCATTTCCCGCCTCGACCACCCGGGCGCGGCCTTTGCAGACCGTGTCAGTGCAGCGACGTGGACGAATGGTCCACGACTGCCGATAGTCAGGCTGCAGGGACGCCCGTTCCGCTGCCTCTGTTCGAATTTCGGAGCCCATCGCGTTGCGCATTTCGCCTCGTCATCGACGTGCCGCTGCCATCGTCAGCGGTGTCCTCCTCGTGCTGTCGCTCGCCGTGCTGGCAGTCCTGCGCAACGGGCGCGCCTCGGCGCGCGAGGTCGCCTTTTCCGAGTTCCTGACCGCCGTCGACACCGGTCAGATCCGGCAGGTCGAACTGCAATCCGATCGTTTCGTCGGCACGGCGGCTGACGGCAGCCGCCTGACCACTGCCGCGCCGCTCGGCTACGCCGCCGCGCACTCGACGTTTGTGCCGGACCTCACGAAACGCGGCATTCGCGTCGAGGTCAGGGCTGGCAGCGCCACGGCGTTCACCGCGACCTCGGCCGCGGTGGTGCTTGGCTTCTTCGCGCTCCTCGCATTTGCCGTCTATCGTCTGGGTCCCGGCCGCCTGCCCTCGGTCGAGCAGGAAGCGCGGCTGGCCTCGCGAGAGGGCGGGACGGTGACCTTCGCCGACGTCGCCGGCGTCGACGAGGCGAAGGAAGAAGTGAGCGAGGTCGTCCAGTTCCTGCGCGAGCCGGGACGGTTCGGCGCTACCGGCGGCCGCATTCCCAAGGGCGTCCTGCTGGTCGGCTCGCCGGGCACCGGGAAGACGCTGCTGGCGCGCTCGATTGCCGGCGAGGCCGGGGTGCCGTTTCTCTTCGCCAGCGGCTCGGATTTCGTCGAGATGTTCGCCGGCGTTGGGGCTTCGCGCGTGCGGAAGCTGTTCAAGGAAGCCCGGAAGCATCCCTCGTGCATCGTCTTCATCGACGAACTGGACGCCGTGGGCCGCAGCCGCGGAAGCCAGTCGCTGAGCCACGAAGAGCGGGAGCAGACGCTGAATCAACTGCTCGTGGAGATGGACGGGTTCGCGCCGAATCAGGGCATCGTCGTGATTGCGGCGACCAACCGGCCGGACATCCTCGACAAGGCGCTGCTGCGGCCGGGGCGGTTCGACCGCCAGGTGACGGTGGGGAATCCGGACCTGCGCGGGCGGGCGGCCATTCTCGCCATTCACGCCAAGAAAGTCGCCATCGGCCCGAACGTGGACCTGCAGTCGGTGGCGCGCGGCACACCGGGATTCTCCGGCGCGGACCTGGCGAACCTGATGAACGAGGCGGCGCTGCTCGCGGCGCGGGGGGGCCGCGGCTCGGTTGACGCCCGCGATTTCGAGGCGGCGCGGGACAAAGTGTTGATGGGCGTCGAGCGCCGGTCGTTGGTGATGACCGAAGACGAACGCAGGACGACCGCGTTCCACGAAGCCGGCCACGCCGTCGTCGCGGCGGTCCTGCCCAACGCCGATCCGATTCACAAGGTCACCATCGTCCCGCGCGGTCGCGCGCTGGGCGTGATGATGCAGCTGCCGGAGTTCGACCGGCATACCCACTCGAAGGCGTTTCTCGAGGGTCAGCTCGCGATTCTCATGGGCGGCCGCGTCGCCGAGGAGTTCTTCACCGGCCGCATCACCAGCGGCGCCGGCAACGACATCGAGCGCGCCACGGAGATTGCGCGGCGCATGGTGTGCGAGTTCGGCATGTCGGCCTTCGGGCCGGTGGCCTTCAAGCGGCCCGGTCCGTGGGACGAAGACCGTGGCGTCGGCTTCAGCGAGTCGACGGCACGCCGGGTTGACGACGAGATTCGCGACCTGGTGATGAAGGGCTACGAGACCGCGCGCCAGGTGCTGTCGCGCCACCGCGCCGCGGTGGCCTCGCTCGCCGAGGAGCTGCTGCTCGTCGAGTCCATCGACGCCGACGGCGTGCGCGCCATCATCGACGAGAGCCAGCTGGCCGTGGCGGCCCGCGCGGTGAGCGAGGGCGAACTGCGGATGACGAGCTGAGCCCGCGGTCCGCGGGCTAATCTGTCTGGCGCGCCACCCCGGCGAGCCAGTCAATCCAGACGTTGATGGGCGTGCCAGGCACGTCCTCGACAACCGTATTCACGAGAAACCGCTGCCCGTCGGCGGCCACGGCGTAGTGGTAGCGGACGTCCGATCCGCGAACCCGGAGTGTGAACAGCGCAACCGGTTTGTCGACCTCCAGCCCGCCGGCCGCGTACCCGGACCGGCACGGCCATCAGCCGCTCTTCGCGCCCCAGATAGAAGAGCTCCCGCCCGTCGCCGCGCCAGCGCGGCTCGCGGCCGAAGTCGGTCGAGATCTTCCAGCGATGCCCGTCGCGGGGAATCGGTTCGACGTAGACCTCCCGTTGTCCCGACTCGCTCGACGAGTACGCCATGTACTTCCCGTCGGGCGAGAACTGCGCCTCGCGCTCCATGAATGGCGTCGCGAGGTAGGGCGTCAGCGTCCGCGCCTCAAGGTCGTAGAGGATCAGGTCCGTCCCGTGCGTCAGCTCCGTGATCTCGAGGACGACCGTGCGGCCATCGGGCGACCAGTCCTGCGGCACGCCAATCTTGTTGAGGAGCGTCTCTTCGCTGCCGCCGGCCGCCGACTCGCGCAGCAGGGCGATCTGCCGGTTGCGAAGGCCGCCGAAGACGATCGAAGAGCCGTCGGGCGACCACACGGGAGCGCCATCCTCGTCCGGCGTCGACGTCAGCCGCAGTCGATCGCCCCGCTCGATGTCTCGGATCCAGATGTCCCGCGTTCCAAGACCTGGATCGAGCATCTCGTAGGCGATGCGACGGCCATCCCGGCTCATCGCCAGGTCGCGGTACTCGCCGGGCGGATCGAGCGCGCTCACCAGCCGTCCGCTGCGGTCGAACCAGCGAAGCTCCCGGTCCGGGGTCACGCCGCCGCGATAGACCAGCACGCCGCTGGTCGACAACGCGAACATCGCGAACCCATCGTCATAGGGGTCCTGGTCGATCCGCTCGGCCACCGGGAACGCCGGTCCGAGCGTTCGCCCGGCCGCATCGTCGAACGGCTGCGCGTAGAGCTGCCCGCGGCGAACGAAGGCGAGGTGGCCGGACCCGTAGAACACGTTCGAGTCCGCGGCGCAGACCTTGCGGTCGGCGGAGCCGTCGGTCGCGGACAGGTCGCCGATGTAGATGCCCTGGACGTCCAGGTTGTCGCTGCGAACAAAGTAGAGAAAGCGCCGTCCGTCCGGCAGCACGTGAGGCCAGCGAACCGCGGCCCATCCCGGCCGCTCGTTCGCGCGGCGAATCGCCACCGGCTCGCCGCCCGCTTCGAGCACGCGCGAGATCGTCGCGCCGCGATTGTGCGCAAAGACGATGACGCCGGTGGGGCTCCATGAGGCGCCCGCCGCACGCCGCGCCCGGGCCAGTGTCTGCGGCGGCCCGCCAGTGACGCGCATCTTCTTCAGCTCGTCGCCGGCGAAATAGCCGAACCATCCGCCATCGGGCGAGAAAAACGGATCGTAGGCGCCTTGCGTGTTTGGGAGGGGCAGCGGCTGAATCGCGTCCAGCCGCCGCAGGTGGAGCAGCGGACCCGTGGCGTAGAGCAGCGCGCGGCCGTCGCTCGAAATCGCCAGCTGGTTGAAGGAGTTGAGCGGCGGCGGCACGATGGTGAATCGGGCCGGCAGCGCCGAGCCCCGCACCACCTGCCGGTTCACGGTCACGACGGCAGCCGCAGCCGCGACCAGCACCGCCGCGGCGACCGCCAGCCCTCCGAGCGCGCGTCGGCCGAGCCGCGGCCGGCCCGGAGAGGGAGCCGGCATCTCGGAGGCTTCGGTCGACGCCGTCGACTCATCCGGCTTGAGCCGGCCCGACAGCCATGCGTCGAGCTCGTGCGGGATAGGCGAAGACCGTGCCCTGCCGATCGTGTTGATGCCGGTGAACGGGCAGCCCTTCGCGCTTCTCCCATCGCTGGACCGTCGTGACGTCCCGCCGGAGGTAGCTGGCGATTTCCTTCCACGATTCGAGCCGTGGAAGGGGCGAGCGGCCGGGGTCCGTCTCGCGCGGGCGAGAAATGGGCTCCATGGGGAAGATCGGGCCAAATCCTATCGCGCGCCGCAAAGCACGGCAATGGACAGTTGCCGTCCTTTGCAGCTTGCTTCTGTGGCCGAGCTTGGCGAAGCTTACCACTTCTTAGGGCTGCTGCCCGATCCGCATGCCGACATTCCCGAACGACGCCCTGCAGTCGGAATGCCTGTCCCTGGTGGCAGCGCTTTACGGCGCCGTTTCGGATGCCGAACGCTTCGCCGTCCGCCGCGCCGAATGTCACGCCTGGCTGGCCAGACTCTCCCCGTCGGACTCGCCCCTCAAGGCATTCCTGCGGCGGCAGGTTCGTCGCGCGAGTGAAGCGTGCGCACTGGCCGGTCGCGTGGGTTCTGCCGTCCCCTCGGCATGCGCCGTCGTGACAATCGACGACCGTGGAAGGGTCATCGCGGCTGGTGCGGAAGCCTGGACGCTGCTGCAGTCAGGATCCGCAGCGGAAGATCCGCTGCGCCTGCCGCGGGCGCTTCGCGCCTTTGTCGAGGACGCCGCTCTCAGTCCGTCGGTGCCAAAGGCGATTCGCGTGCCCCTCGACAACGGCTCGGCGGAACTCGCCGGGGTCGTCCTCGGCGTGGACCAGATGAGCCATGCCATCGGCGAGATGCGTGTGATGACCTTGCTGTTGTGCGACGTCGGGGAACAGAACACCGGCGCGACGCCGTCCGAGACGCAGCCGCGCGGTGAAGTCACGGAATTCCGACATGTGCCGAGGACAACTTCCGCGGCCCCGACGACGCTCCGACTCGTCGTGGATCGGTCGGCGTAGGCCGGATCAGCCCGGGTTCGACGCCGTCTCGACGTCGAGCAGTCCCAGCGCCTCGAGGGCCGGACGCACGCCGGCGAGGTCGGGATCGTGCGCCGCGCGGCGGCGGTTCTGCGCGGCCCTTGCCTCAATCGCCTGCTCCAGGTGCCGCACCGCCTGCTCCACGTCGTCCTGGAGCGCGTAGGCGACTCCGACGTAGTAGGCCGTCGCCGGATCGGACTCGCCACGGGACGCCCGCTCGCCAAACAACCGGATGGCCAGGTCGAGGTGCCGGCGCGCGTCGGCCGCGTTCTCGAGCCGCAGGTGAACCGCGCCGAGCTTCTGGTGCAGCTCGATCAGGCTGCGCTCCTTCAGGACGTGGTCGCTGGCCGAGAGGTAGAGCAGCTCGGTCTGATACTCCTTCAACGCGTCCGCGTAGCGTCCCAGGCGATAGAACACGTAGCCAAGGCGCGTATGCGCGCCGACGACGAGGAAGCCTTCCTCGCCTGAGATGTACTGCTCCTGCAGCTCCACCGCGTTGCGCGCTGCCGCCTCGGCGCGGGTGAAGTCCTCCTGCTCGGTGTAGAGGTGCGCGAGCTGCAGGTGGGCGTACCCGAATTGCGGGTTGATCGCGACGGCGCGTTCCAGCTCGCGGATGCCGCCCCTGGTATCGCCGCGGCCGATCCAGTAGACCCGGCCGAGCATCGAGTGCGCGCGGGCGTTCTTCGGGTCGAGCGCGATCGCCGATTTGAGCGCCGCCGCGGCCTCGTCGTGCCGTCCGCGAGCGAAGAGCGCGCTGCCGAGCGCGACGTGCGCTTCGGCCAGCCCGGGGTCGAGCGCCAGCGCCCGCTCGGCGCAGCTGATGGCCTTCTCGAGCAGCTCGGGGAGGCCGAGAAACACGCCCTTGACCTGGTACGCCGTGCCCAGTCCCGCCCACGCCTCGGCGTAGTCGGCGTCCAGGGCGAGGGCGCGCTCGAACATCGAGATCGCGCGGTCGGGCGCGTCACGCGTCGCCAGCCGCAGCGTCATCATGCCGCGCGAGAACAGCTCGTAGGCCTCGACCGAGCGGGTCTCGGGCGTCCGGATCTGATTGATCGCCGATGCCTCCAGCGTGAGCCGCAGGTCCTGCGTCAGCTCGAAGACAATGCGGTCCTGCAGCGCGAAGATCTCCTCGAGCGCGCCGTCGATCTTGACGTTCCGCAGCACGGCTCCGGTGTCGACCTCGACAAACCGCGCGGTGATGCGAATCTGCGGGCCGAACCGCTGGAACGCGCCAGCGACGATCCACCGGGCGCCGAGGCCGCGGCCGATCTCGATGGCGAAGCGGTCGTCGTGCGGCGACTCGTGCGCCGAGTCGAGGTTCCGCAGTGCATCGAAGACGCGCTCGCGGCCGATCACGGTGAGGCCGGGCACGTTCTTCAGGTCCGCCGTCACCGTCTCCGCGATGCCCGACCCGATCCAGGCATCGGACGGCTCGCGGGTGATGTTGGCGAAGGTGATGACGGCGATGGAGTTCTCCGGCGCGGTCACCAGCCCGAGATTGCCGCTGCTGCGCGACGTGGAGCCTTGCCTCGCGGCGGAATCGAGCAGGGACTGCAGGCGCGTCAGGTCGACGTACATCGCGCGGGCGTCCTGGTACCGCATCTCCGGTGACTTCTCGAGCGCCCGCCGGACGACCGCGTCGATGTCCGGGGTGACGCCGTAGTTGAACCGCGCCAGCGCCGGCGGCACCTGGTGCAGGATCGCGTCCACGACCTCGCCGAAGGACTGCCCCTGGAACGGCAGCCGGCCGGCCAGCAGCTCGTAGAACACCACGCCCAGCGAGAACAGGTCCGAGCGCGGATCGGCGGGCCGCCCGAGCGCCTGCTCCGGTGACATGTAGGACACCGTGCCGAGCACCGTCCCGGCCAACGTGTCGTGGGCGACGGTGACGGCGACATCCGACGATCCGTCCTGACGCGTCTTCACGAACTTCGCCAGGCCGAAGTCGAGCACCTTCACCTGGCCGCGCGTGTTGACGATGACGTTGGCGCTCTTGATGTCGCGATGAATGACGCCGCGGCCGTGTGCCTCGACCAGCGCGTCCGCGATCTGCCGCGCGATGTCCACCGCGTCGCGCACCGGCAGCGGCCCGCGGGCGATGCGCGTCGAGAGCACGTCGCCCTCGACGTACTCCATGACGAGGAAGTCGGCGCCCTCGTGTTCGCCGATGTCGTAGATCGCGGCGATGTTCGACGAGCGCAGCGCCGAGGCCGCCCGGGCTTCGGTGAGAAGGCGCGCCCGCCGCTCGGGGTCGGTCTGGTCCGACTGGGCCAGGAACTTGAGCGCGACGTCACGGCCAAGGCGCGTGTCTTCGGCACGGTAGACCTCGCCCATGCCGCCAGCGCCGAGGCGCTCGCGTATCCGATAGTGCTGAATGGTGGATCCGATCACTTCACCGATCTTAGCAGCGCAGCGTTTTCAATCGCCTCGGCGGCCGGGGAATCGGGCCAGACCGGCAGCGGCGGCGCGGTGTACTCGGCATGCGCGAGGCGGCGCTCGACCAGGGCCATGGCGGATGACAGGAAGGCCAGCCGGGTCGCCAGGCGGGCCAGCAGGTAGGCCGCTCCGACCACCAGCGCCGCCAACAGGCGCCAGTCGCCTCCTCGCCCATCCGGCGCCAGCACCGCGTACACCACCAGCACGGCGGCTGCGATGGCCGCATTGGTCGCGTAGACAACGGTTACGGCTATTGGATGCCGCCGGATGAACCGCGTTGCGGCGACCGCCGCGCCGATGGCGCTGTGCCGGTCCTCGAGGACGGCGCGCACCTTGGCGTAGTCGGCGACCATGTTCACCGCGAGTACAGGCAGCAGCCAGATCAGCGTACAGAAACACGCGCCACAGAAACGCCGTGCGCTCGACCGAGGTCTCGCGCGTCAGCCACGGGTACACGGTGTCGAACAGCCAGTCGTGCCACAGTCCGAGGAGCAGGGCATAGGCCAGGCCGGTGAGCAAAGCCAGGCGCAGGAAGCGGAAGAAGAAGACGCCGCACGCGCCGAAGAAGTCGCGGGTGCCGACACGCCGCCGCCGGGCGTAGCGGTCGAGCAGCCCGCCGCTCAGGAAGAGCCACGCGATCGCTCCCAGCGCCAGTGCCGCAAGCGCCTCCGGCGGCGGGCCTTCGCCGTCGAGCAGATCGGAGTACGTCTTCAGGGGCGCGGCGGCGCCAATCATCGACGGCCGGAACGACTCTCCGGGACGCGCGTCATCGGCAAACTCCTCCCACCACCGCATGTCCACGCCAGCGGCGACCGTCGAGGCGATGGTGCTCGTGCCGAGGTGGTCTTCGATCGACGCGCGCAGCGTCCGCGCGGCCGGCAGCGTGACGAGCGCCGTCGCCAGAAGCAGCGTCACCGCGCCGAGAGGGAAGCGGATCACCCGCTGCCAGCCGTCGGCCACCGCCAGGAGCGCCTGCCTAGAGGAAGAAGCCATAGGTGACGACGAGGTCCTGCAGCCAGAGCCACCAGCGGCCCGCCCACTGCCGGCTGGCCTTCTCGGCGACCGGCGCGACGGCGCGGCTGTTGTTGGTTCGATTGACGTCGAGCAGCAGCACGTGGCCGCTGTCCACCTCGGCGGAGATCGCCGCCGAGGGCCGGTCGAAGACGAACAGCTTCCAGCGGTCGCGGCCGTCCCACTGCTCGCGGGCCGTGGAGCCATCCTCGAAGCGCACGAGGACGTCTACGGGGAACGTCCCTTCGCCAAGCCGCTGCACGACCACTTCCGTGTGCCACGTGGCGGCGCGGGCTGAGCCGTCGACGAACCGCTTGCTGCCGGCGGCGTCGACGTACCCGCGCGCCGTCGCCCGCGACGTCGTCAACTGGCCAAGCGCGTAATCGAACGTGTTCGACGATCGGTAGACCTGGTCGAGGTACCACGACAGATCGCGTCCCGCGCCCTCCGAGAGCGCGGCGAAGAGCGCTTCCGGCGTCGGATGCGCGAACTGCGATCGCGCGAAGAACAGCGACAGCCCGCGCCGCAGCCGCGGCCAGCCGATGTGCCGCTCGAGCGTGTGCAGCCATAGCGCCGTCTTGAGATAGGTGATGACGCCTGCGGTCCCCGTGAAGTAGCGCCACGACGGCGTCGCCGGCACGTCACTCGTGCCCGCCCACCGGTAGCCCGACACGCCGTCGGCGTCCTCGCGGCTCAATCGCGCTTCGCGGAAGACCCACGGGATGAAGCCGTCGAAGAACCGCTCGGAGTAGTAGAGGGGCGTGTACGCCTCGAACAGCGTCCGCGACGTCGAGAACTGGTTGATCCCTTCGTCCAGCCAGGCGTGCTCGAACTCGTTGTTGCCGACGAGCCCGTACCAGAACTGGTGGCCGGCCTCGTGGATCGTCACGCCTTCGGGGTCGCCCGTGCCGGGCGGCGCGAGCCAGCGCGTCCCCGCCGTGAACAGCGTCGGATACTCCATGCCGCCGGCGCTGCTCTGCCACGCCGGATCGACGATGGTGAGGTGCCCGTACGGATAGGGGCCGTACCACTCGCCGTAGTGCTTGAGCGTCGCGCGCGTCGCGGCGAAGTGCCGCTCGGCCTGGCCCGCGTGCTCCGGCTGCAGCAGAAGCCGCAGCTCGGTACGCGGCAGGCTCGGGTGTTCGAAGGTCGCCCGCCAATCGAGGTAATCCGGGCTCGTCGTCCACACGAAGTCGTGCACATCCTCCTGCACGTATCGATGCGTCGTCGTTCCCTTGGGGGAGTCCTCGCGCGCGCGCTCGACGCCGGTGGCGCCGACGACCCAGCCTCGCGGCACGGTGATCCGCACGTCGTAGACGCCGTAGTCCGAGTAGAACTCGGTGGACGCGTGGAACTGGTGCGTGTTCCACCCGCCATCCTCGAGCACGCCGAGCTTCGGAAACCACTGGGCGATGAAGAAGTAGTTGCCGATGGCGCCGGTGCGCGCGAATGTACGCGGGACGCGCGCGGTCCAGGCGAGTTCCACGGTCAGCGACTCGCCGGGCGCCACCGCTTTCGGCAGCGGCAGCGCCAGCACCGTCCGATCCTCGGTGTTGCCGTCGTCGGGGGCGATGAACCGGCCCGATGCCGTGAGGTCGGTCAGCGGCGCGCCGCCGCCGGCGACCAGGCGGATGGCGGTGACGTCGATGAAGCTCCAGTCGCCCTCGGGCCGATCGCCGGGCGAATCGCCCGCCCGGCTGCCAGGCCCGCTGCCCGCCCGCAGGCGCTCGCGCATCCACGTGGAGTGCGTGTTGCGCCATGCGTTCCAGTAAAGGTGGAACTGCAGCTCCGAGGTCGGCTTCGCGGTGATGTTGCGCCAGGAGATGACGCTGCGGCCGGTGACCGTGCGCGACGCCGGATCCAGCTCGACGTCCATCGAGTAGTTCGCGTTGCGCGGCGACGTCGTGTGAAGCGAGGCGGGCGGTACGGCCGCCTGCGTCGGCTCGGCTGCCGGTCGCGCCGTCGCTGCCCTGCGGCCCTGGCTCACCACCGTCGCGCCCGCAGCGAGCACCACGCTCGCGGCGATGAGCAGGGGAGTAGGACGGCGACGCATCTCGCGCATGCTACTACGGGGAGGGAACGTGGGAACGTCGGAGCGTGGAACGTAGGAGCGTCGCGAGCGTGGGCTCCTAGCCGACAGTCCGTCCGACGGCCCTGGCGATCGTCGCCGGTTCGATGACTTCCCCGGCGACGAGCGTGCCGGCGGCGCAGGCGACGCAGACCCCGGCCAGCTCCGGCGACGCGTCCGCCACGGCGGCGCCGCCCAGGCCGAGGAGCAGCGCGAAGACCCGGTTGCTCCAGCGGAGCGCCGGGACGACGCGCGAGACTTCCTCGGGCAGTCGTTCGCCGTCATGGCGCGCGGTGAACCAGAGGTGCAGGCGCATGGTGCCGATGCCGGCGGCCATCACCAGCAGCGCGAGCACCAGCAGCCGGCCCGGCAGCAGCGGCAGCCGGCTCATGAGCTTCCAGGCGGGAATCATCATCAGCGCGAGCGACACCGCGGCGACGGCCTGATGAAACTGCAGCCACCAGCGCGCGCCCGGCGAGCCGACAGGCGGCGGCACCGGGCCGTGCGCTACGCCGGCCGGACCCGTCTTCGCGCGCACGCCGAGCTCGGCCAGCACCGGCTCGAGCGCGAACACCACCGCCCCGGCATTCGGATAGCGTGCCGCGGGCGACTTGGCCAGGCAGTTCGCGACCACCTGCTCCAGCGCCGCCGGCACGCTGTCGACAATCTGCCCGAGCGGCGCCGGATCGCGTTCGAGCACGGCGGCAATCACCGTCCATGACGCCGTGTCGCCGAACGGCGGACGGCCCGACACCATCTCGTAGAGCAAGACGCCGAGCGCGAAGACGTCGGATCGGGCGTCGGCGCCGCTGCCGTTGATCTGCTCCGGCGCCATGTATCCCGGCGTGCCGAGAATCATCCCGGTGCGCGTGATCCCCCTGGTTGCGCCGTCGACCGACGCGATGCCGAAGTCCACGACCTTTACCCGCCCGGCCGGCGTCAGCATCACGTTTTCGGGTTTCAGATCCCGGTGGACGACGCCGAGATCGTGCGCCGCGGCCAGGCCGCGGGCGACGCCGAGGAGAATCTCCACCGCTTCGCGGAGCGGCAGGCGCCCGCTGGCGAGACGTCCCCGCAGCGTCTGTCCGGGCACGTACTCCGAGACGATGAAGAGTTCGTCGTCCACGGCCTCGAGCGCGTAGATGGTGGCGACCGACTCGTGCGAGACGCGCCCGGCGGCCTTGGCTTCGCGCTGCAGCCGCTCGCGGGCCTGCATGCCGGCGGGCAGTGCGGGCGACAGCGCCTTCAGCGCGACCCGCCGTTCGAGCCGTGAGTCCCACGCGAGATAGACCACGCCCATGCCGCCACGGGCCAGCTCCTTGTCGATCACGTAGTTGCCGATGGTCGTGCCGTGCGCGTGGATGGGAATCTGCTCATGATCCTCGCCAAGTGCCGCGGCCGCATCAATGGGCGTCTCGAGCTGCGCCCCGCCGTGCCGGTCGGCGTCGAGCAGGCGCTGGACCTCGGCGCGCAGCGACGCGTCCGCGCCGCAGGCGTGGTCCAGCCACGTCGCTCGCGACGACGTGTCGACGTCGAGCGAAGCTTCGAAGAGCTCCCGGATCTGCTGCCAGCGCCGGGAGTCGAGGGGCTGGGTCACAGGCCTGCCAGCTCGCCGGCGAGGAAGGCGCGCGCCGAGGACCAGCGGCGCTTCACGGTGGCCGGGGAGATGCCCAGCGCCTCGGCGGTCTCCTCGACGCTGAGCCCGCCGAAGTAGCGCATTTCCACGAGCGCGGCCTGCTGCGCGTCGAGCGCGGCGAGTTTCTCGAGCGCCTCGTCGAGCGCGATCACGTCCACATCCACCGCCGCGCCAGGCGCCAGGGCTTCGTTCAGCGTCACCCGTTCGCGATGACCTCCTCGCTTGGCGGCATGGCGGGCACGCGCGTGCTCGACCAGGATCTGCCGCATGACGTTGGCGGCGATGGCGAGGAAGTGGGGACGGTTGTGCGGCGCCAGGTGGCTGCTGGCGGACAGCCGCAGCCAGGCCTCGTGCACGAGGCCCGTCGCGTTCAGCGTCTGTCCCGGCCGCTCGCGCCGCATCTGGCCGCGGGCGATGCGACGCAGCTCGTCGTACACCAGCGGCAGCAGCGCGCCGAGCGCGTCCCGATCGCCTTGCCGCGCGCGCTCGAGCAGCGCCGTCACCGAAGGGCCCGCCGATGGGGGCATGGCGATACTATAATCGTGATTTTGCTTTGGAGAGGAGAGCGCGTTCATGCCCATTCGTGTTCTGCACGTCGGCCTCGGTCCCATCGGCGCCGCCGTCGTTCGTCAGGTGGCAAGCCGTAAGGGATTCGCCGCCGTCGGCGCCGTCGACATCGACGCCGCCAAACTCGGTCGTGATCTCGGCGAGGTCGTCGGGCTCGACCGGAAGCTGCGCGTCAAGGTGTCCGACGATCTGCGCGCGACGGTCAAGGCGGCCAGGCCCGACGTCGCGGTGCTCTGCACGAGTTCGTCGCTCAAGAAGGTGTGGCCGCAGATCGAGGCGGCGCTGAGGCTGAAGCTGCCGATCGTCTCGACGACCGAGGAGCTCGCCTATCCCCTGTGGAACCAGAAGGCGCTCTCGAAGAAGATCGACGCCGCCGCCCGCAAGGCCAGGGTCGCCGTTGTCGGCACCGGCGTCAACCCGGGGTTCACGATGGACGCGCTGCCGATCACGCTCACCGGCGTGTGCGAGCAGGTGAAGGCCATCACCGTCAATCGGATCCAGGACGCGCGCTCCCGCCGGCTGCCATTCCAGCAGAAGATCGGCTGCGGCCTGACGACCGCGCAGTTCCAGGCGAAGGTCGATGACGGCAGCGTGCGGCACGTCGGGCTGACCGAGTCGATCGCGATGATCGCCGGCGCCATGGGGTGGAAGCTCGATCGCGTCACCGACGACATCAAGCCGGTCGTCAGCAAGGAGGGCATCTCGAGTCCGCTGCTGACCGTGGAGCCGGGGCTGGTGTGCGGCCTGATTCAGGATGGCGTCGGCTACGTCGGCGGCGCGCCGATCATCAAGCTCCACATGGAGGCCTACCTCGGCGCGCCCGAGTCGTACGACTCGGTCGACATCGACGGCACGCCCGCGCTTTCGATGAAGATCGCCGGCGGCGTCCATGGCGACGTCGCGACGGCATCGATCACCGTCAACTCGATCCCGAAGGTCCTCGCCGCGGCCCCGGGCCTCCACACGATGCGATCGCTGGCCATTCCGTCGTGGGCAAACGGACGGTAGCTACGACGTACGCGACGACGTACGTCAACCACAGAGACAGTGAGAACACAGAGCACGCACAGAGAACGAATTTGGCAGCGTGCGGATGCACCCGAACGTTGAGGTTCATCCGGGCGTTGCCAAGCGTGTCTCTGCGTCTTTGTGTTCTCCGTGACTCTGTGTTGACGTACGTGATCGACCCTACCGGTAGTTCCCGAACTGCAGGGCTACGCCGAAGTCCTGGTCCCGCAGCAGGCGCATCGCCTCCTGCAGGTCGTCCTTCGCCGGCGCCGACACGCGGACCTGGTCGGCCTGAATCGCGACCTGCACCTTCTTCAGCTTCTTGTCCTTCAGGAACTTGACGATCTCTTTCGCGGCGTCAGTGGGAATGCCCTGCTGCATCGAGATGACGCGTTTCACCGTGCTGCCACCGGCCGGCTGCACGTCACCGGGCTTGAAGTTCTTCACTGGGACGTTCCGACGGATGAGCCGGGTCTGGACGATTTCCCACAACGCTTCGAGCTTGAACGCGTCGTCGGCGGCGAGCGTGATGGTAGACTCGGCGCGGTTGAAGTCGATGTCGGCCTTCGCGCCCTTGAAGTCGTAGCGCTGCTGAACTTCCTTGCGCGCCTGGTTGAGGCCGTTGTCCACTTCCTGCAAGTCGATTGTGGACGTGATGTCGAACGAGCTCAGTTGCGCCATGGCTGAAACGGCATGGTAGCAGAAGGCCTCCCGAAACCCCTGGTCCTGGTCGTTGACGACTATCAGGACGCCCGCGAGATGTACGCGGAGTGCCTCGACGCATCGGGCTTCCGCGTCGCGCAGGCTGAGTCGGGAGACGAAGCCGTCGCCAAGGCGCTGGCGCTGCAGCCGGCCCTGATCGTGATGGACCTGGCGCTGCCAGGCATGGACGGCTGGACCGCGACCCGCGCCATCAAGACCGACAGCCGCACCGCACGCATCCCCGTCGTCGCGCTCACCGGACACGCTCGATCCGACGCCTCCGCCGCGGCCCACGACGCCGGCTGCGACGCATTCCTCACCAAGCCCTGCCTGCCGGACGAGGTCGTCGCGATCGTCCGTCGATTGCTTCGCTAGCCCACCGACCTACGACCCACCGACCTACCGACCCACCGCCCAAGACCTACGTCCCTCCCTGGCAGTTCGGACAGTAGTAGGTGCGCCGCGCGTCAGGGCCTTGCGCGAGCGACGCGATTGGCGTGCCGCATCGCCGGCACGGCTGGCCTCCGCGGCCGTAGACCCATAGCGCATTGCCCGGATCGGCGCGGCCGGTCGTACGTCGCCGGCCGTTCCACGTCGACAGCGCGCGCGTCGCGGGATCGATGACATTCGCACGAAGCTGCCGGCGCGCGATGTCGAGCACGCGCGCGATCGTCTCGTCATCGAGCGCGCTCATCGGCGAGAGCGGGGACACGCGCGCCGCAAAGCAGATCTCGGACTTGAAGACGTTGCCGATACCGGCGACCGCGCGCTGATTGAGGAGCGCGTCGCCGAGTGGCAGATCGCCGAGCGCGCGCAGGCGCATCGCGGCCTCGGACAGGTCGGCGTCGTCGTCCAGCAGATCGGGACCCAGCGACTGGACGGCTTCGTCGCGCGCCAGCGTGGCAGAGGTGCGGAACTCGGCCACCGGCACGCGAAACGCCACCGCCTCGAATCGATCGGTGGCGATCGCGATCCGCATGTCGCGCGCCGGCTGCTTCCAGCGCTCGCCGGGGCGATAGATGTGCCACGAGCCGTTCATGCGCATGTGGGTACGGAGGATCAGATCGCCGGAGAACCACATGAAGATGTGCTTGCCGTGCGAGGTCACGCGCTCGACGATGCGTCCGGTGAGCGGGGCGTCGACGTCGACGCGGGCGAGGTGCGCGAGGACCGTGCGAAACCCGACGATCGTGCGTCCCGCGAGCGCGGCGTTGAGCGTCGCCGCCGCGCGAAAGATCGTGTCGCCTTCAGGCACGCCTGCTCCGCGGATCAGCGACGCGCCCGGGCGCGCGCGAGGCCCAGCGCGCCGCGCACGAATCCGGCGGCATCGAGAAACGGCGCCAGCGGATGATCCGCGGCCGGCTCGCCGTTGACCGTGGCCACCAGCAACCCGTCGCGCGCCGACTCGGTGGCCATGCGGCTCAATTCCGACGCGATGCCGCGCGCCGTGTGCTGCCGGCGCGGCTCGTCCTCGGGCAGCCACGCCAGCAGTTGCCGATCGCCGCGTCCAATCCATGCGGCCAGGCGCCCGTCGACGAGAATCACCAGCGTGCCCGCCGATCGCGTCGGGCGGCCGGCGCCCTCGAGCGGAGGCCAGGGGAGGACGCCGCCGTACGGATTGGCCGGGTCGGTGGACGCCAGCGTCACGACGCCGGGCGTCTCTCCGGGATCGCGTCCCGCGCGCAACAGGTCGAGGGCCGGCGCCATCGCGAACTGCGCGGCCCCGAGCCCGGCGACGAAGAGGCCGCGTCGCACGCGTCCGGCGTCTTCCATCGCGCGGAGGACGTCGTAGACCGCGCCGTACCCGCCCGGTATCGCTTCAACCGTCATCGCTTCGCGCGTCAGCACGCCATGGCGCGAGAGCAGCTGGCGGGCGACGGCGGTCGCCCATTCCGTGGCCGAGGGGCGCGCGCCGAGTCGATCGCTCAGACGCGACCACCGGCCCTGTGCCGAGGGCGGCGTCACGCGGCGCGAGCGGAACGCCGGCGCCTCGCGTTCGCGCCGGCGGCTGCGGCCGCGCGGCTCGAGGTAGGCGCGCAGGGCGTGCAGCGAGTCGTTGGTCACCAGCCCGCGCCAGACCAGCGACCACAGCGCGTCGATCAGCTCGTTGGGGAAGCCGCCGCCGATGCCCGCATGCAGCGGCGTGAAGAACGAGGCGCCATGCATTCCGAGATAGTCGAGAATGCGCGACTCGAGGTCGCCGTCGGGCTCGGCCGGTCGTGAGGGCCAGAGCAGCCGCAGATGGTCGGTAAGGTAGAGCGCCACGCGCCCATCGCGTTCGCCCAGCGGCTCGAGCCCGGCCCAGGTGACCTCACCGGCGGCGATCAGGCGATCGAGGTGGGACGGCGCGTAGTCCTCGAGCCGCGCCGGCAGCACGTCGCGCTCGAGCGCCGAGGCCACCAGCGGCGCCCCCTGCAGCTGCTCGACCGCGTCGAGCAGCGCGTCGAGGCCACGCCGCTTCCTTGTGACGCCCTGCCACGCCACCGACGAATCGGCCCAGCGCGTCGGGTTCGACCGGTTCGATCTCTTTCCGCAGCCGCGCGAGCGATCGCTGCCGCAGCGTCCGCAGCACGTCGGCGCCGCACCATTCTCGCTCGATGCCGCCCGGCGTGAACTCGCCCTGGAAGACGCGTCCCGCCGCCGCCAGGCGCGCGAGCGTCTGCTGCGCCGTCGCCAGCGCCAGGCCGAACCGGGCGGCGCACGCCTGCGCGGTGAACGGTCCATGCGTGCGGGCGTAGCGCTGGACGAGATCGCCGACGGCATCGCGCACCGGCGTCAGCAGCGACTCGGGCAGGCCCGGCGGCAGCGGCGTGCCGAGTCCGTCCCGGTAGCGCGCGGCGTCCTCGACCGCAATGAGACGCGGCTCGCCCGCGACCGTCACGACAATCGCGCGCCGTGCGCGCACCAGCCGATCGGCGTCATCCAGCAGTGCCGGCGATGCCAGTCGCGCCAGCAGCTCCTCTCGCGACATGTCGCCGAGCCGCAGCAGCAGATCGTGGATCCCGTCGGCGCTGCGCGCGCGATGCGTGTCGTCGAGCCCCTGAAGCTGCCGCTCCAGCGCCTCCAGCACCTCCGGGTCGAGCAGTTCGCGCAGCTCGGCATCGCCAAGCAGATCGCGCAGCTGCGCGTGATCGACGCTCAGCGCGTGCGCGCGGCGCTCAGCGAGCGGCGCGTCGCCGTCGTAGAGGAACGTCGCGACGTAACTGAAAAGCAGCGAGGCGGCAAATGGCGACGGCAGGCGGGTGTCCACGCCGACCACGCGAATCTCCCGGCGTGACACGCGCTGCAGCGTGTCCACGAGCGCCGGCATGTCGAACACGTCGCGCAGGCACTCGCGGAACGTCTCGAGGACCGCCGGGAAGGACCCGAACTGCGAGGCCACCGCCAGCAGGTCGGCCGCGCGCTTCCGCTGCTGCCAGAGCGGCGCCCGCTGCCCGGCGCGCTTGCGCGGCAGCAGCAGCGACCGCCCGGCGACCTCGCGGAACTTGGCGGCAAAGAGGGAGCTGCCTCCCAGCTGCTGCAGCAACAGCGACTCGACCTCGTCGGGGCCCGGCACGAACAGCTCCGGCGCGGGCGGCTCGTCGATGTCCGGCAGCCGCACGACGAACCCGTCGTCGCTCCACATCGTCTCGACGTCCAGTCCGAGCTCGGCGCGGAACCGCGCGACGACCGCGAGGCACCACGGGATCAGCACCTTGCCGCCGAGCGGGGAGAGCACGCAGATGCGCCAGTCGCCCAGCTCGTCCCGGCATCGCTCCACGACAATCGTCCGGTCGTCGGGAACGACGCCGGTGGCGGCGACCTGGTCGTTGAGGTACTGCAGCAGGTTCTCGGCGGCGACGCGGTCGAGATCGTGCCGCCCCATCAGCCGCTCGATGGCCACCGGCGGCGGCAGCTCGCGCAGCTCGCGCGCCAGCAGTCCGATGGCGAAGCCCAGCTCGCGCGGCCGCCCCGCCTGGTCGCCCTTCCAGAACGGCATCTTGCCGGGCTCTCCCGGCGCGGGCGAGACGATCACGCGATCGTGGGTGATGTCTTCGATCCGCCAGGTCGAGGCGCCGAGGAGGAAGGTCTCACCGACCCGCGACTCGAAGACCATCTCCTCGTCGAGCTCGCCGACGCGCCCGGCGCCTGGCTTGGCGCCGGCGAGGAAGACGCCGTAGAGGCCGCGATCGGGAATCGTGCCGGCGTTGGCGATGGCGACCCGCAGCGCGCCTTCACGGGCCGTGACGGTTCCGCCCACGCGATCCCACGTCACTCGAGGGCGCAGCTCGGCGAATTCGTCCGACGGGTAACGGCCCGACAGCATGTCGAGCACGCTCTCGAACGCCTGGCGGCTCAGTTCGGCGTACGGCGCGGCCTGTCGCAGACGGCTGTAGATGTCCTCGACCGTCCAGTCCTCGACACCGACCATCGCGACGATCTGCTGCGCCAGCACGTCGAGCGGATTGCGCGGATACCGCGTCGACTCGACCTTGCCCTCGTGCATGGCGGCGGTGACCGCCGCGCAGGCGACCAGGTCGCCGCGAAACTTCGGGAAGATGACGCCGGTGCTGACGCCGCCCACCTGGTGGCTGGCGCGCCCGATGCGCTGCAGGCCGCTGGCGACCGACGGCGGCGCCTCGATCTGCACGACGAGATCGATCGCCCCCATGTCGATGCCGAGCTCGAGCGACGAGGTCGCGACCAGGGCGCGCAGCTGTCCTGTCTTCAGCGCGTCTTCGATCTCCATGCGCTGCGGCCGCGCGATCGAGCCGTGATGCGACCGCACCAGCGGCTCGCCGGCCAGCTCGTTGAGCGCGCTCGCCAGCCGCTCCGCCAGCCGCCGGCTGTTCACGAACAGGAGCGTCGATCGGTGCGCGCGGATCAGCTCGAGCAGCCGCGGGTGGATGCTCGCCCAGATCGACGTACGCACCGGACCCTGCGACGCCGGGCCGCTCGGGATCTCGACCGGCTGCGAGACGCGCGCCATGTCTTCGACCGGGACCTCGACGCGCAGTTCCAGCGGCTTGCGCGCGCGGGCGTCCACTACGGTCACCGGCCGCCAGACCGGCGGATCGGTCACCGTGAACTCATCGTGCACCAGCGCTTCGCCGGACTCTGACGCCGCGCCGTTGTCGCGCTGCCGCATCGCTCTCGGCTCGGTGCCGCCAAGAAACCGCGCCACTTCGTCCAGGGGGCGCTGCGTCGCCGAGAGGCCGATCCGCTGCAGCGGCCGCCCGGTCACCTGCTCGAGCCGCTCGATCGACAGCGCGAGATGCGCTCCGCGCTTGGTCGGCACCAGCGCGTGGATCTCGTCGACGATCACCGTTTCGACGCTGGCAAGCGCCGCGCGGGCGCGCGACGACAGCAGCAGGAACAGCGACTCGGGCGTCGTGATGAGGATGTCGGCCGGTTCCCGCTGGAAGCGCGCGCGCTCGCGCGCCGGCGTGTCACCGGTGCGAATGGCCACGGTCGGCGGCACAAAGGCATCGCCGCGCGCATCGGCGACGCGGGCGATCCCGGCAATCGGCGCGCGCAGGTTGCGCTCGACGTCAACGGCCAGCGCCTTGATGGGCGAGATGTACAGGATGCGGCAGCGCGCGTCTTTTGCCGGCAGCGGCGAGAACATCACGCGGTCGATGCACGAGAGGAACGCCGCCAGCGTCTTCCCGCTGCCCGTCGGCGCGAAGATCAGCGTGGATTCGCCGCGCGCGATGGGCGGCCATCCCTGCGATTGCGGCGGCGTCGGCCCGCCAAACACGTCGCGAAACCACTGTTCGACCGCCGGGTGGAACGACACCTCCCGATTTTACGGGAGGAGGCGGGTCATGCAGGTCGCGCGGGTCATGCAGGTCACGCAGGTCGCGCGGGTCGCGCCGGTCGGGCTGGTCGAACCACTGATCGGCTGGTCGGGACGACGGGTGGTGCCGCTATAATGGTGGTTCCGTTTTCATCGGAAGGGACCAGACCAGATGGGTGATGCAGGTGAAGGGCTGATCGATGCCGACGCCAGGATTCAGGAGCGCATGGAAGAACTGGCGCTCAGCCGGGCCAAAGGACGCAAGCAGGCGGTGAAGAATCCGGAACAGGTGCGCCAGTTGGAGTCGTTGAAGCTGGCACGCGCCGCAGCGGCCCGGCAGCTCGAGGCCGCCACGCACGAACAGCGCAAGACGCAGCTCAACGCCGCGTTGAAGGACCTCGACACGCAGATCAAGGCCGCGCAGGCGGCACTCGAGGTCTGATCGCTCCCCCGATGACGGATGCGACCTGCGGGGTCGTGTCCGTCATCCCCGAAGGCTCGCCGCAAACGCCGTCGCCGAGTCCGGGCGTTCGTCCGGATTCGGGCTGAGCGCCCGCGCAATAGCCGCCGCCATCTCCGCCGGCACGTCGGTCCGCTCTATCGGACCCGCGCCGGTGCGCTGCCGCGTCGCGATTTCCACCAGCGGCCCGCGCCCGAACGGCGGAACCCCGGTCAGCAGTTCGTACGCCATCACGCCAAGCGCGAAGACGTCGGTCTTCCGCGACACCCGCGAGCCCGCCAGCTGCTCCGGCGCCATGTAAGACGGCGTGCCGATGGGTTGCCCAGCCAGCGTCAGCGTGTCGCTGGCCTCGTTGTCGTCCTGGTCGTTCTCGTCCGCGCTCACGAGCTTGGCGACGCCGAAGTCCAGGACTTTGGCTGCCGCCCCGTCCTCCGGCAGCAGGATGTTCTCCGGCTTGAGGTCGCGATGCAGGATCCCCTGACGGTGCGCCGCGTCCACCGGCCCGGCGATCGACAGCATCAGGTCGGCGACGCGCGACGGCGGCAGCGGCCCGTCGCCGCGCAGCGTCGCGCGCAGATCCCGCCCGTGCACGTACTCCATCACGAGAAACGCCGCGCCGTCGGGCAGCGTGCCGTAGTCGAACACTGCCACGATGCCGGGGTGCTGCAGGCGGGCGACCAGCTGCGCTTCGCGGCGGAAGCGCGTGCGCGCATCGGGATCGCCCAGCAGTTCGGCACGCACGACTTTGATCGCGACGTCGCGCTCGAGCCGCATGTCGTGCGCGCGATAGACGGCGCCCATGCCGCCGCGTCCCAGCACTCGATCCACACGGTATTTCGACTTCGACCACTCGCGGCAGACGTCCCGGGTTGAGAGGCGTGCCGTCGTGCGGGCACTTCGGGACCGTCGAGTCGTGGCACGTCTGGCACGTACGGCACTCCGCGAGCATCGGCGTCGTCGAGATCCCGGTCATCGTCGGCAGCTCCGTTGCCCGACCGGAGGCCTCAAACGCCTGGGCGTCGGCCGAAGCCTGCCGGCGCCGGAGCCGCGCGACGTCGAGCGCCAGCGCGACCTGGCCGGCAATCGACGAGAGGAGCTGGCGGTCGTCGGCCGAGTAGGGCTCGTCTGACCTCTTCCCGCCGAGCACCAGCGCGCCGAGCAGCCGTCTCGACCCCTGTTCCATCACCGACAGCGGGACGAACAACACCGCGCCTGTGCAGCGCAGCCACTCGATCTCGTCCGGCGGCAGGCGTGACGCGGCCGAGCGCGGGTCGTCCAGGTACAGCTCGAGCGGCGTCTCCGACCAGGTGAGCATCGAACCGATGCCGCCGCGCTCGGAGAGCGTGTCTGCCGTCCCGTGCAGGACGGAGACCGGGACGAGCGTGTCCGGTTCGACGCCGGCCACGAACACCGCCACCATCTTCGGCCGCATGGCCGCGTCGATCTGCTTGACGACCATCGCCGTCAGCTCGTTTGGATCGGTCTCGTAGGGGATGCGTCCGGCCAGCGACAGCAGCACCGCGCGCGCGTCGTACTCGGCGCGGAAGAAGCGCCGATCGAGCCACGCCCGCTCGCGGTCGCGGAACTTGAACGCCGCAATCGTCAACCCGAGCAGCACGGCGTAGAACAGCGGCTGGCCGGAGACGATCTCTGACAGGCTGCGATCCTTCTGCTCGACGAGCGCGACGACGAGCAGCGTCGCCGGCAGTGCGGCCAGCGTGCCGAGCGTCTTTCTCGCCAGCGCATACTGCAGGCTCTGCCGCACGACGACGCGCGGCGCGAGCACGCGGTGGACCGCGACGGCGTACGTGATGCCGACGCCGGCGAACGCGGTCAGAAGGTGCAGCGGCAGCGTCCCCCACCACGGGTAATGCATCGTCCGGCCGGTGAGCGCCGCGAGCGCGGGGAGACCGTCCTTGACGGTGAACGCCGTGACCGCCAGGACGAGCGTGCAGGTCGCCACTGCGACGCGCCGCCGGTCGAGGGGATCGGGGTTGTGCTTGTAGCGCCAGACGCCCTCGAACATCGCCGCGATGTTGATGACGAGGCCCCCGGCAAACGACGCGTAGAAGACGCCGGGATGCGAGGCGTCCCACGCCGCCGCGTCGATCATGCCGTCCACGCCGGCGAGGAAGAGCGCCGTGCCCGCCGCCGGCACCATCATCGGCAGCGCCACCAGGACCGGCAGCGCGTGCAGCCACGGGTGCCTGACCAGCACCGGCGACTTGCGCGGGAAGTAGAGGATCGCGAGCGCGATCAGAGGAAAGGCGAGCGGCATCGCCATCCAGGTGAAGACCGTCAGCGGCGCACTGACGAAGCCCGGCAGGCTCGACTCCGCGCCGAGCAGCGACCCCCCGGTCGACGTCCCGGCGCAGGCGAGCGTCGAGACGATCAGCAGCGCCGACGCATCGCGTGGCCGGAGCAGCAGCAGCACTGCCGCGGCGCCGACGACCGACAGCATCTCGAGGATCGGCCCGATGTGGATGAGCGCAGACGCCAGCCACGTCGACCAGGGCAGATCCCAGGCCGGCGGACGTTCGACGCGCAACTCGACCTGGCCACCGTCGCGAGTCACGAGGAGATCGAGCGGACCTTTCGTGCCGAGCCAGTAGGCATCGCGCCAGCGGCGCATCGCCTCGGCGGCGTCGCGAGGCTCGGTAGCAACGCCCACCGAGCGCCCGGTCAGGAGGTTCTGTGCCCTGATGATGACGTCGCCCTTGCGCAGGCCGGCCGCGGCCGCGGGGCTCGACTCCGGCACCTCGCGGACGGTGATGTGCGCGCCGAGGCTGCCCGGCATCGGCGGCCGCGCCATTGGCAGGCGAGGGCCGGTCACCTTGAGGCCGGTCGTGCTGCCCTCGAGCGTCGCGCCGTGTCCCGCCGGAGGGAGATAGGGACGGACCGCGCTCAGCTGGATCAGCAGCGCAGACGACCGCGAAGACGACGGCGACGGCGACCAGCGTCCAGGCACGCGTCAGACGAACGGGGTGAGGGTCCTCGGTGGCCACGTCAGTCGAGCGACACGCCCGGGAAGGGCGACACGAGGGCCCGGGCGAACACCGCGGCGTCGGGACGGAGATGGCGGGGGAGGACCGGGTCCGGATCCGGACGTGCCGCCATCTCCTGCATGACCTCGTCGTAGCGCGCGGCCATCGCCTGGACCGTGTGATGCGCGAGCCAGTGCGCGCGCGCCGCAGCCCCGAGTCGCTCGCGGAGCGCCGCATCGGCCGCCAGCCGCTTGATCGCCAGCGTCAGCGAGTGCGTTTCGTCGAGCACGTCGACGCTGATGGCGATGGGCTCGAGCTGTTCCAGCGTCGGCTGCGCATGGACCACCGTCCACGAGCGCGGGTCCAGCGTCGGCAGATCGGCCTGTTGCGCCAGGTCCGTGACGATGGTCGGCTTGCCGGCTGCGATGGCGCGAAGCCAGGACGCCGACGTCTCGCGTGCGCTTGGCCACCGCAGCGAGAGAACGATGTCGCTGGCCGCGAGGTGCGCGGGCAGCGCTTCGTCGTCGACGTAGCCGGCGATGGTCACGAGATCCTCGACGCCGTGTTCGCGCGCCGCCGTCATCGCGTCGAAATGCGGGAGCGACTGGCCGACGAGCAGAAGGCGCAGATTGGGTTGATACTGCCGGGCCACCGCCAGCGCCTGGAGGATCGGCAGGATCCGCTTCTCCTCGGTGATCGCACCAAAGGCGGCCAGCACGACAGCTTCGGGGGCAAGGCCATGACGCCGCCGCACCGCCTCGGCGGCTCCGGACGGGGCCAGGGGATCGGCGACGCCCATCGGGATGTCGCGAACGCACGCCCCTTCGAATTCGGTGACCAGATCGGCGGCCAGGCGCGGGTTGTGGACAGCCACGCCGCGAGCCGACTCGACCACGGCGCGCAACATCGGCCAGAAGTAGTAGATCGGCCCGGCGAAGCCGCTGAGGCCGATCTCGGCCGCCTCCGGCGCGAGTTCCGGATGGTTGAACGCCAATTCGTCGCGATAGTCCGTCTGGCGGCGTCCCCGCAGCAGCGACCACGCCCGCGCGTGGTGCAGGTGAGCATCGTGCAGCACGACCAGCCCGGGCCACCGGAAGAGGTAGGGCCACATGTAGTCGTGACACCAGGCGTTGCCCATCTGATAAACGACCAGGTGGTAGGGCGTGCGGAGCCGCGCCCAGACGAAGTCGTGTGCACCGCGGACGGTGAAGGGCGCGCGTCCGGCCGGCCAGTTCTCCCGCTCTTCGCGGGAGGCAACGAAGACATCGACCTCATGCCGCCGGCCGAGAGCCGTCAGCAGCTCGACGGCGTAGTCGGCGATGCCGCTCCGTGTCGGCGGCATCGGGGAGAAGACGGCGACGCGCACAATACGGATCTTAGCCTGTGCTTCGTGCTGCGTGCTGCGTGCCACGTGCGGTGCTTCGGGCAGCGTGCTTCGTCCGGCACGCAGCACCGCGCGTGGCACCGCACCTGGCACATGGCACCGCACCTGGCACCTTGCACGAGGCACGAGGCACCGCACCCGGCACGTGGCACGAAGCACCGCACGAGGCACCCGGCACGCAGCACGAGGCACGCCCGATCCCTTCGTTGACTTCCCGTCTAACCGTCCAGTAGCATGAGGGTTGGACGGCTTGCGAAAGTCTTCACAAGTCGTGCGGTCCCCCCAAGACCCATGCAAAGCTGGCTATCCATCCTCCTGTTATTTTTCGTCGCCGTCGGATTCGGCGCCTTTACCGTCTTCATCTCCCAACTGCTTGGGCCGAAGGTGGTCACACCGGAGAAGCTGGCGCCGTACGAGTGCGGCGTGCCGCCGGTGGGGGATGCCCGCGAACGGCAGTCGGTGAAGTTCTATCTCGTCGCCATGGTGTTCCTGCTCTTCGACATCGAGGTGGCGTTTCTCTACCCGTGGGCGATGGCCCTGCGGGATCTGGGGTGGGCCGGTTTCGTGCAGGTCGTGCTGTTCATGGCGATCCTGCTGCCCGGCTTCGTGTATATCTGGCGCAAGGGCGTGCTCGACTGGGGAGCCGGCGACTCGCGCGCGCGGCTTCTGGCCCGCTACAAGGTGACGGATGGGTCTCGAACAGCAGCTTGATATCCCGGTCCTGACGACCAGCGTCGAGAAGATGGTCCAGTGGGCGCGCCGCTCGGCCATCTGGCCGGTGACCTTCGGACTGGCCTGCTGCGCCATCGAGATGATGGCGATGAGCTGCAGCCGGTACGACGTCGCCCGGTTCGGCGCGGAGGTGTTCCGCGCGTCCCCCCGCCAGGCCGACCTGATGATCGTCGCCGGCCGGCTGTCGAGGAAGATGGCGCCGGTCCTCCGGCGCATCTACGACCAGATGCCCGAGCCGAAGTGGGTCATCTCCATGGGCGCGTGCGCCTCGGTGGGCGGCGTGTTCGACAACTACGCGATCGTCCAGGGCGTGGATCAGGTTGTGCCGGTGGACGTCTTCGTGCCCGGCTGCCCTCCGCGTCCCGAGTCGCTCATCTACGGCATCGTCCAGTTGCAGAAGAAGATCAGCGAGACGCGGATCTGAGGGCTGGGCGAACCCCAGCCAACCCGTCGCAACCGGTCTCAACCTGACGCAACCAGACGAAACCCGACGTAACCTGACGAAACCCGACGATCCCGGTTCATGCCCACCCTTCCCGCGCCGCCGCTTGCCGACGCCCTTCCGGCTGGTTCCTTTGAGGCCGTCGAGTCCAGAGACGACGTGCCGACGATCGCCGTGCAGGCGTCGGCGCTCGTCGGCGTGTGCCAGACGCTGCGCGACCATCCGTCGCTGCAGTTCGCGGTCTGCCTCGACATCACCGCCGCCGATCACTTTCCGCGCACGCCGCGCTTCGACGTCGTGTACCACCTGGTCTCGACGAGCCAGAAGCTGACGCTGCGGGTGAAGGTGCGGCTCGAGGGCGACGCCGCGCGCGTGCCGTCGGTGTCGGGCGTCTGGCCCGCGGCCAACTGGCTCGAGCGCGAGGTCTGGGATCTCTTCGGCGTCGATCTTCGTCGGCCATCCCAACCTGGAGCGTCTGCTGACGCCGGACGACTGGGAGGGCCACCCGCTGCGCAAGGATTATCCGGTGCAGGTGAAGCTGCCGGTCAACACGTACATGCCGCTGCAGTTGACCGAGGAAGAGTTCCGGGCCAACGTCGAGGCGGACAAGCGCCTGCGACCGACGTAGTGGGAGCCTGGCGCGTGGACGACACGCAGCGCTCGACGATCGACCGGATTTTCGCTGAGGCCATCGCGCTGCACGAGCAGATGCGGTGCGGCGATTTGACGCCGCTGCTGCGTGCGGTGGAGACGATTCGCGCCGGCTTTGCAGAGGGACAGGCGCTGCTCGTGTTCGGTAACGGCGGCAGCGCCGCCGACGCCCAGCACTTCGCGGCGGAGTTCGTGGGGCGGTTCCAGCGCGAGCGGCGTGCCGTGCCGGCGCTGGCGCTGACGACCGACACGAGCGCGCTGACGGCGATCGCGAACGACTACGCCTTCGATCGCGTGTTCGCGCGGCAGATCGAGGCATTTGGCGCGCCGGGGGATGTCGCCTTCGGCATCACGACGAGCGGCAACTCGGCCAACGTCGTCGAGGGACTGAAGACCGCGGCCGAGCGGGGGATGACCACGATCGCGCTCACCGGGCGCGATGGCGGCGAAGCCGGACGCGTCGCGGACATCCACCTGCACGTGCCTCACGAGGTCACGGCCCGCGTCCAGGAAGTGCACACGACGCTGCTGCATGTCATCTGCGAGCTCGTGGAGCAGGCCTTGTAGGTGTGGCGCGACTGAAGTCGCGCCCTCCTGACGCGGGTCGCGGTACCAGGAGGGCGCAACTTCAGTTGCGCCGACGAGACGATCGATATGCCGGAACTACGCACCGAAACGATGACCGTCAACATGGGGCCGCAGCACCCGAGCACGCACGGCGTGTTCCGGCTCGTGCTGGAGCTCGACGGCGAGGTGATCGTCTCGGCCAAGTCCACGGTCGGCTACCTCCATACGGGCATCGAGAAGACCGCCGAGAACAAGAAGTGGCAGCAGGTCGTGCCGCTCATCGAGCGGACCGACTACCTTGCCGCGCAGAGCAACTCGCTGGCATATGCGCTGTCGGTGGAGCGCCTGCTCGGCCTCGAGATGCCCGATCGCGTGAAGTGGATCCGCGTGCTCATCGCCGAGCTGCAGCGGATAAACAGCCACCTGGTGTGGCTGGGCACGCACGCGATTGGACCTTGGCGCCGTCTCGGTGATGCTCTACTGCTTCCGCGAGCGGGAGCTGCTTCTCAACATCAACGAGCTGATCGCCGGCTTCCGGCTGTTCCCGAGCTATATCCGGATTGGCGGGCTGCGCGAGGATTTGCCGCGCGGCTTCCACGAGACGGTCCGAGAGCTGCTCGAGCGGATGCCGAAGAAGCTGAGCGAGTACGAGGACCTGCTCACCGGCAACCCGATTTTCGTCAAGCGGACGCAGGGCGTCGGTCTCTTCACGCTCGAGGAATGCCAGAGGTACGCGCTGATGGGGCCGATGTCCCGCGCCGCCGGCTCGACCTACGACGTGCGCAAGGTGCACCCGTACTCCGGCTACGAGACCTTCGAGTTCGACGTGCCGACCTTCACCGGCGCCGACGTCTTCGATCGCTACCGTGCGCGGATGGCCGAGATGCATCAGAGCGTCCGCCTCTCCCATCAGGCACTCGACCGCATCACGCCCGCCGGCGTGTGGCACGCCGACGACCCGAAGGTCACGCCACCGCCGAAAGACAAGGTGTACTCCGAGATGGAGGCGCTGATTCAGCACTTCCTGATTCACTCGCAGGGCTTCACCGTGCCGGCCGGCGACGCGTTCGTGCCGGTCGAAGGGCCGCGCGGCGAGCACGGCGTGTTCGTCGTGTCGGACGGCACCAACCGGCCAGTGCGGGTGCACCTGCGTGCGCCGTCGCTGGCGGCCTGTCAGGCGATGGAGCCGATGGTCGTCGGCGCGCTGATCGCCGACGTCGTCGCCATCATCGGCTCGACCGACATCGTCATGGGAGACGTGGACCGGTGAGTTTTCATCCCGAGATTCCCTACGCCACCGGCCAGCATCGATCCGAGCGGCAGCTGCCGCCCGAGGGCGAGCCGTTCGCCTTCACGCCCGAGCAGCGCGCGAAGTTCGAGGAACTGGCGTCGCACTACCCGCCCGAGCAGCGCAAGTCGGCGGTGATCTACGCGCTCTTCATGGTGCAGGATCGCCTCGGCTCCCTGACGCGCGCCGGCATGCGGCACGTCGCCGAAGTGATCGGCTGCACGCCGGCCGAGGTCGAGGACGTCGCGACCTACTACGCGATGTTCTACAAGCAGCCGGTCGGCAAGTACGTCATCCAGGTGTGCCGGACGTTGTCGTGCGCGCTCATGGGAGCCGAGCGCGTCACCGAGGAGATTGCCCACGCGCTGCACGTGACCCGCGGCGGCACCGACGCGAGCGGCACGTTCACCCTGGTGGAAGTCGAATGCCTCGGCGCCTGCGATCGCGCGCCGGTGGTGATGGTCAACGACGGCTGGCACGAGTGCCTGCGGCCGGAAGACGCGGTGAAGCTGCTGGATGTGATTCGGTCGAAGGGCGAGGCCGGGCTCTCCGGCTGCGTCCATCGGGTGGAGAAGTAGCACGTGGCGATGGAACCGATTCTCACGCCGTTTGTCCGCGAGCCGAACTGCTTCACGCTCGACTTCTACCTGCAGCGCCAGCAGGGCTACGAAGGCTTGAAGAAGGCGCTCGGCATGACGCCCGAGCAGATCGTCGACGCCGTCAAGGCGTCGGGGCTGCGCGGCCGCGGCGGCGCCGGGTTTCCGACCGGCATGAAGTGGCAGTTCGTCGACAAGAAGTCGCCCAAGCCGAAGTACATCTGCTGCAACGCCGACGAGAGCGAGCCGGGGACGTTCAAGGACCATCTCCTGATGGAGCGCAACCCGCACCTGCTCATCGAGGGCTGCGCCATCGGCTGCTACGCGATCGGGTCGTCGGTCGCCTACATCTACATTCGCGGCGAGTTCCTTCACGTCCAGCATCACCTCGAGGCGGCGATTGCCGAGGCCTATAAAGCCGGATACCTCGGGAAGAACATCTTCGGCAGCGGCTTCAACTGCGACGTCTACGTCCACCGCGGCGCCGGCGCCTACGAGGCCGGAGAAGAGACGGCGCTCATCGAGTCGCTCGAGGGCAAGCGGGCGCAGCCGCGCATCAAGCCGCCGTTTCCCGCCGTCGAGGGCCTCTACCACTGCCCGACCGCGGTGAACAACGTCGAGACGCTCTGCAACGTCCCGCCGATTGTCCTGCGGGGCGCCGAGTGGTTTGCCTCGGTCGGCCCGGAGAAGAACGGCGGGCCGAAGCTGTTCTGCGTCAGCGGCCACGTCGCCAAGCCGGGCGTCTTCGAGGCGTCGATGCACACGACGGTGAAGTCGCTCATCTACGACTACGCCGGCGGCATCGCCAACGGGCGGCAGTTGAAGGGGGTCATCCCCGGCGGATCGTCGGTGCCGATCCTGCTGCCGGATCAAATCGACGTGCCGGCCAGCTTCGACGGCCTGGCCAAGGCCGGCTCGCTGCTCGGATCGGCCGGGATGATCGTCATGGACGACACGACCTGCATGGTCTGGGTCGCCCAGAACCTCCTCCATTTCTATCGCCACGAAAGCTGCGGCAAGTGCACGCCGTGCCGCGAGGGCGGCGACTGGCTGCTGAAGATGCTGACCAAGATCGAGCGTGGTGAGGGAGCAGATGCGGGACATCGACCTGCTGCTGAGCGTCGCCGACAACGTTGTCGGCAAGACCCTCTGCGCCTTCGGCGACGCCGCGGCGACGCCGGTCCTGACGACGATCAAGCAGTTCCGGCACGAGTTCGAGGCGCACGTGCGTGAGGGCCGGTGCACGTGCCCGGCCGACTGGCGCGCGAAGGAACCGGTGGCGGCACACTGATGGATCCCGTACTCATCGTCCAGCTCGCGCTCGTCGTCGTGGTCTTCCACGCGCTGCTGCTCTCGGCGGCCGGGATGGTCTGGGCCGAGCGCAAGGTCGCCGCGCGCCTGCAGCAGCGCTTCGGCCCGACGCTCACCGGCCCCGCCGGTCTGCTTCAGCCGTTTGCCGACGTCATCAAGCTCTTTTTCAAGGAGGAGCTGAAGCCGAAGGCCGCCGACTCGGTGCTCTTCTACCTGGCGCCGGTCATCTCGGCGACGACCGCGTTTCTCGCGTTCTGCGTCGTCCCGTTCGGGCCGCCGACGACGCTGTTCGGCCTGCTGGACGAGCCGGTGATGCTGACGGTGGCCGACGTCAACGTAGCCGTGCTGGTGGTCTTCGCCGTCGCCTCGATGGGCGTCTACGGGATCGTGCTGGCCGGCTGGAGCTCGAACAACAAGTATTCACTCCTCGGCGGGCTGCGTGCCTCGGCGCAGATGATCAGCTACGAGCTGAGCTACGGCATGGCGCTGGCCTCGGTGATCGTCCTCGGCAACTCGCTGTCGCTGGTGGACCTGGTGAACGCGCAGTCGGGCTACTGGTTCGGTGTCATCCCGAAGTGGTTCGTCTTCCTGCAGCCGGTCGGCTTCTTCATCTTCATGACCGCCGGCATCGCCGAGACCAACCGCGCGCCGTTCGACTTCCCGGAGGCCGAACAGGAGCTGGTGGCCGGGTACCACACCGAGTACTCGAGCATGAGCTTCGCGCTCTTCTTCCTCGCCGAGTACGTGAACATGGTCACGGTCTCGGCCGTCGCGACCAACCTCTATCTGGGCGGCTGGCACGGGCCGATTCTGCCGCCGTGGCTCGGCGTGATCTGGTGGTTCGCGAAGCTCTCGGTGCTGCTGTTCTTCTATCTGTGGCTGCGATGGACGCTCCCGCGCTACCGCTACGACCAGCTGATGCAGTTCGGATGGAAGTTCCTGCTGCCGCTGTCGGTCGTCAACCTGCTCGTCACGGCCGCGGGGGTGCTCTACTTTGGGCTTTGAGACCGTCGCCTTCTACGTGCTCGCCGCGATGGCGCTCGGGGCGTCGATCGGCGTGATCGGGCAGCGCAACCCCATGCACAGCGTCATGCTGCTCATCGGGTCCTTCGGCGCGCTGGCCGGGCTGTACATCCTGCTCGACTCGCCGTTCACCGCGGTGACGCAGATCGTTGTCTACGCCGGCGCCATCATGGTGCTGTTCCTCTTCGTCGTCATGCTGCTCAACGTCGGCAAGGAGGACGCGGCCGAATGGGACCGCAACCATCCCCTGAACCGTCCCGGCCCGCGGCGTCTGGGCGCGGCCCTCGCCGTGTTCCTGCTGCTGGAGCTCGGCTGGGCGGTGTGGCACCTCTCCACGCGCCAGGCCGTGGGGCTCGAGAGCGTCTCGGCCGGCGGCATCAGCTCGGTGGCCGCGATTGGCCGCTCGATCTTCACGGACTACGCGTTTCAGTTCGAGGCGACGTCGATTCTGATCCTGGCGGCGATGGTCGGCGCCGTCGTCCTCGCGCGAAAGGAGCAGGAGTAACGCCGTGGACGTCACCCTGAACCACTACCTGGTGCTCTCGGCGATGCTCTTCGCCATCGGCACCGCCGGCGTGTTCCTGCGCCGCAACGTCATCACCCTGCTGCTCTCGATCGAGATCATGCTGAACGCGGTGAACCTGACGTTTGTCGCCGCCGGGCCGTCAGTTCGCCGCCGTCGACGGGCAGGTCATCGTCTTCTTCGTCATGACCGTGGCCGCCGCCGAGGCCGCCGTCGGCCTGGCGATCATCATCGCGCTCTTCCGCCACCGGGAATCGCTCAACCCCGAGGCGTTCACCAGCCTCAAGTGGTGACCGGAGGCCAGTCCACGCCGTGCTTGCCCTGATTCCGCTGCTGCCGTTTGCCGGCTTCCTCGTCAACGCGCTGTTCGGGAAGCGCCTGCCGAAGTCCATCTCCGGCGGCATCGCCTGCGCCGCGATGATCGCCGCCTTCGGCGTCTCGGTCGCGGCGGTGATGGCGATGCTGGCGACGCCCGGGCGGGCCATCGAGCAGACCATCTACACCTGGATCGCGTCCGGCGACCTGCACATCGGCGCCAGCTTCTACGTCGACCCGCTCGCCTCGGTGATGATTCTCGTCATCACCGGCATCGGCTCGCTGATTCACATCTACTCGACGGCGTACATGCACGACGAGTCGGACAGCGAGTTCGCGCGCTACTTCTCGTACCTGAACCTGTTCGCGGCGTTCATGCTGGTGCTGGTGCTCGGCGCGAACCTCCCGATGCTGTTCGTCGGCTGGGAGGGCGTCGGCCTCTGCTCGTACCTGCTGATCGGCTTCTGGTACAAGAAGCAGTCGGCGACCGACGCCGGAAAAAAGGCCTTCGTCGTCAACCGCATCGGCGACTTCGCGTTCCTCCTCGGCACGCTGCTGCTCTTCAGCCAGTTCGCCACGCTCGACTTCCAGGGCATCGCCGCCAAGGTCTCGGCGCTGCCGGTCGAGGCCGGCTGGGGCGTGCTGTCGGTCGCTTCGCTCCTGCTGTTCATCGGCGCCACCGGCAAGTCGGCGCAGATTCCGCTCTACACGTGGCTGCCGGACGCGATGGAGGGCCCGACGCCGGTCTCGGCGCTGATTCACGCCGCGACGATGGTGACGGCCGGCGTCTACATGATCGGCCGCAACGCCGTGCTGTTCTCGCACACGCCGGAGACGATGCAGGTGGTGGCGGTGATCGGCGCGGCGACGGCGCTGTTTGCCGGCACGATCGGCATCGTCCAGAACGACATCAAGCGTGTGCTGGCGTATTCGACCGTCAGCCAGCTGGGCTACATGTTCCTGGCGATGGGCGTCGGCGCCTTCGGCGCCGGCATCTTCCACCTCTACACGCATGCGTTCTTCAAGGCGCTGCTCTTCCTCGGCAGCGGCGCCGTGATCCACGCGCTGCACGGCGAGCAGGACCTGCGGCACATGGGCGGCCTGAAGAAGGATCTGCCGATCACCTACTGGACGTTCCTCATCGGCGCGATTGCGATCGCGGGGGTGCCTGGGCTGGCGGGCTTCTTCAGCAAGGACGAGATTCTCTGGAAGACCTTCGCCGGCGGCCACACGCTCCTGTGGGTGATCGGGATCCTCACGGCGCTCCTGACGGCGACCTACATGTTCCGGCTGGTCTTCCTGGCGTTTCACGGCCAGCGGCGGCACGCCCCGGCGGCTGCCCATGCTGCCGGCGATCACGGGCACGCCGCCGCCCACGCCGCTGGTCATGGCCACCTGCACGACGCGCCGCCGGCAATGGCCCTGGCGCTCATCGTGCTGGCCATCGGGTCGGTGGCGGCCGGATACGTCGGTGTACCGGCGGTGCTTGGTGGCAACAACCTGATCGAGCACTACCTGGAGCCCAGCTTCCACGCGAGCGGAGCGAGCGCCCCCCATGCCGCCGAAGGCGCCCTGCCCCCCGCCGAGCATGGCGAGGGCCCCCGCCGCGAGCGCAGCGAGCGCCCCGCCTCGCGCCGAGCAGGCGCCGTGAGCTTCCGGGAGCGAAGCGAGCGCCCACGAGAGCACCGAGCTCACGCTCATGGCCGTCTCGATCGGCCTGGCGTTCCTGGGAATCGGCCTGGCCTGGTTCTTCTTCATCAAGAGCCCGGGATCGGCCGACGGCGTCGCCCGGGCGACCGGACCGCTGCACCGACTGCTGCTCAACAAGTACTACATCGACGAGCTGTACGACGCCGTGGTCGTGAAGCCCACGGTGGCGCTGTCGCGCGGGCTGCTCTGGAAGGTCATCGACGCGGAGGTCATCGACGGCGCCGTCAACGGCGCCGGCTCCGTCGTGCAGACCGGTGCGACGTGGCTGCGCCGGCTCCAGACCGGCTCCGTGCGTGTCTACGCGGCGTCCGTGCTCCTCGGCGTCGTGATGGTTCTCGGCTACTACATCTGGCGCTACGGCCAGATGGCGACGTTCTAAGGCGTCAATGACCGCGTATCTGCTCAGCCTGATCATCGCCGTGCCGCTCCTCGGCGCGCTGCTCGTCCTGCTCGTGCCGGGCAAGGGCGAGGAACGCGCGCCGCTGGTCCGCCAGCTCGGCCTCGGCGTCTCCCTCGTCGTCTTCGCGCTCACGCTGGTGCTGTGGTCGCGGTTCGACCCGACGTCCGCCGACTTCCAGTTCGTCGAGAAGGTGGCGTGGATTCCGGCCTTCGGCATCGACTACCACGTGGGCGTCGACGGCATCAGCCTCTGGCTCGTCGTGCTGACCGGATTCCTGACGCCGATCTCGCTGCTGTGCTCGTGGGAGTCGATCGAGAAGAAGACCAAGGCGTTCGTCTTCTTCATGCTCGCGCTCGAAGCGTTCATGATCGGCGTCTTCCTGTCGCTCGATCTGTTCCTCTTCTACATCTTCTGGGACGCGATGCTCATCCCGATGTACTTCCTCATCGGGGTGTGGGGCTACGACCGGCGCATCTACGCCGCCATCAAGTTCATGCTCTACACGATGGCGGGCAGCGTGCTGATGCTGGTGGCGATTCTCGGCCTCGCCTACCTGCATAGCCAGGCGACCGGAGCCTATTCGTTCGACTACCTGCGGCTGCTGTCGCTGGAGATCGCGCCGGCGACGCAGGTACTGGTGGTTCCTCGCGTTTGCCGTCGCCTTCGCGATCAAGGTGCCGCTGTTCCCGTTCCACACGTGGCTGCCCGATGCGCACGTCGAGGCGCCGACGGCCGGTTCGGTGATCCTCGCCGGCGTGCTCCTGAAGATGGGCACTTACGGGCTCATCCGCTTCGCGTTTCCGCTGTTCCCAGACGCCGCCGCCTTCTTCGCGCCGTACATCGGCGTGCTGGCGGTCATCGGCATCGTGTACGGGGCGCTGGTCGCGATGGTGCAGCCGGACATGAAGAAACTGGTGGCCTATTCCTCGGTCAGCCACCTCGGCTTCGTCGTGCTCGGCACCTGCGCGCTGAATGCCAACGGGCTTCAGGGGGCGGTCTACCAGATGATCGCCCACGGCATCAGCACCGGCGGGCTCTTCCTCATCGTCGGCATGCTGTCCGAGCGGCGCCACACGCGCCTCATCTCGGAGTACGGCGGAATCAAGGCCGTCGTGCCGAGGTTGAGCGCCGCCTTCCTCATCATCACGCTGGCCTCCATCGGCCTGCCGACGCTGAACGGGTTCATCGGCGAGTTCCTGACGCTGCTGGGCGCGTTCCTCTGGGATCCGCGGTATGCCGCCGTCGCCGCGACCGGCGTGATCCTCTCGGCGGTCTACATGCTGTGGATGGTGCAGCGCGTGTACTACGGCGAGCTGACCAACGAGGAGAACCGGCACCTGCCCGATCTCTCGGTCCGCGAATGGATCGTGATCGCGCCGGTCGTCGCGATGGCCATCGTCATGGGGCTGTTCCCGACGGTCTTCCTGGCGCCGACCGCCCCGGCCATCGACAAGGTGGTGCAACGCATGGGCCAGGTGCGTCACGTCAACGTCGAGGCCCGTCCCACGCAGATCTCGAGCGGTGTCCTCGAATCCGCCTCCAATCCGCGTAATCCCAATCGTCAATCGCCAATCCTCAATCGACAATAGGATGCTGGACTCTTCCTTCGCTGCGATCGTCCCCATGGTCTGCGTCACCCTGGCGGCACTGGCCGCCATGGTGGCCGAGTCGTTCCGCGGACGCGACGAGCAGATGCCGATTGGCGGCCTTGGCGTGATCGGGCTGGTGTTCGCGCTCGTCGGCTGCGTGCTGCTCTGGGGCCGCAACGCGTCGAGCTTCGGGATCATCCAGGCCGACAACTTCGGCCTGTTCGTCAGCATCACGATCTGCGTCGTCGGCCTGCTGACCATCGCCTTTTCCGGGCAGGTCATCCGGCGCGAGGGGCTGCCCGTCGGCGAGTACTACGCGCTGCTGCTGTTCGCGATCACCGGGATGATCATGATGGCGGTCGCCTCGGACCTGCTGACGATCTTCCTGGCGCTGGAGATCCTCTCGATCTCGATCTACGTGCTCACCGGGCTCCGCCGTGATTCGCCGACGGCGATCGAGGCGTCGTTCAAGTACTTCCTGCTCGGCGCGTTCTCGAGCGCGTTCTTCCTCTACGGCGTCGCGCTCACCTACGCGCTCACCGGCTCCACGCGGCTCGACCGGATCGGCATGTGGATGGCGGCCGAGGGCATGAACGTCAGCCCGATGATGCTCTTCGCGCTCGGGATGCTGCTCGTCGGCTTCGCTTTCAAGATCTCCGCGGTGCCGTTCCACATGTGGACGCCCGACGCCTACGAGGGGGCGCCGACGGTGGTCACGGGATTCATGTCGACCGGCGTGAAGGCCGCCGCGTTCGCGGCGTTCGTGCGCGTGTTCCTCTCGGCGCTCGAGCCGCTGCGCGCCGACTGGACGCCCGTGCTCTGGGGCCTCGCGATGTTGACGATGGTAGTGGGCACCGTCGTCGGGGTCGCGCAAAGCAACGTCAAGCGGATGCTCGCCTATTCGAGCATCGCGCACGCCGGCTACCTGCTGGTCGGCCTCGTCGCCGCCAACGACGCCGGCAAGGCGTCGATTCTCTTCTACCTGCTGGTCTACGCGCTGACGAACCTCGGCGCCTTCGGCATCATCGCGCTGCTCTCGACCGCCGAGCGGCCACACGACGAACTGCGCGACTTCACGGGCCTGTGGCAGTCGCGGCCCGTGCTGGCCGGCCTGATGACGGTGTTCCTGCTCTCGCTTGGCGGCCTGCCGCCGACGGCCGGCTTCATCGGCAAGTGGTACGTGTTCAGCGCCGCGATACAGGCCGGCTACTACGACCTCGCGATCGTCGGCCTGCTGACGAGCGTGATCTCGGTCTTCTTCTACCTGCGGGTCGTCGTGATGATGTACATGACCGATCCGGCCGACGCCTCGCCGCGTCCGGCGATTGGCCTGGTGCCCGTGACGGCGCTGGTGCTCTCTACGTTCGCGATCTTCTACCTCGGCATCCTTCCCACGCGCCTGCTGGACCTGGCCGCGAAGTCGGTGGGAACGATCTTCTAGGCCGGGCAACGCCCGCAGGACCCTTCACGTCTTTACAATCGCGAAGTCGCGAAGCCGCGAAGCCGCGAAGCCCGCGGATCTCATCCGGAGGATGGATGATGGGAGTGCTTCCCGCAGCCGTTATTTCCGGCCTCTTGTTCGCAGCGGTGCTGTCGCCGCAGCAGCCGGAACGGCAGTCCTGCCAGGTCTCGCCCCTGGTCAGCGCCGCGGCGCCTCCCGACCCGGGGCAGGATCCGATTGGCTCGGACGGGCCAACCCAGCTGGTACGTCAACGATGACCGAACGATCTGGGTCGCGGTGCCGTCTGGCGGCTGGTCCGCGGGCGACCGCCGATGCCGGCGCCGGAGCGGTTCGTGGCAACAAGACGTACTGGGTGCGTCCCGAGGGTGCCGAACTCGTGATCACCGGCCGCCGCCTCGACGCCGAAGGGCCCGGAGTCGAAGCGGGCATCCCGTGCTGCTATCCGACCGGATTTCAGATCGTCGACCTCTTCTTTCCTGCCGAAGGCTGCTGGCAGGTGACTGCGCGAGCGGCGGGACGCGAGCTCACGTTCGTGACTCACGTCGGCCAGACCCACACCGCCTCTCGGCGCTGAACGCCGGCGGTCCTTGTAACAGCGAACCCGGCCTCCGCCCCGGACTCCCAGGGCTAGGGGCCGGTCACACTCGCAATCAGCTGCAGCAGTATCCCGTCGTCCCGTGGATCGACCGTGCGCAGGTCGAACATCACGCGCTCATCCTCGATACGCGCGATGACCGGCGGGTCGAGCGCCCGCAGCCGAGACTCGAACCCATCGGGAGAGCACGCCGCGTGTCTCGTCGCCACCAGGCGCGTGGGGAGCGTGCTGCCCGGGGCGCTCCCGCCGCCGATGGTGGAGCAGCCGTCGACCACCGTAGCGTCCAGCCCGGCGGCGCGGAGTCGCGCCGCCAGCGTCTCGGCGCGCACGGCAATCGCCTCGATTGGCATCGACGCCATCCGGATTACCGGGACCGTGTCGGCACTGCGGCCGGCCAGGTGCTCCACCAGCGTCGCCTCCAGCGCGGCGTAGGTGAGCTTGTCCACCCGGAGCGCGCGCATCAGCGGGTGGCGCCGCACGCGCGCGACCCATTCCTGTCGGCCGACGATGACGCCCGCCTGCGGGCCGCCGAGCAGCTTGTCGCCGCTGAAGCAGACGAGGTCCACGCCGGCGGCGACGCTCGCCTGCACCGGCGGCTCCGCATCCAGCGCAGCGACGCCCGTCGCACCGGTGACCGCCAGGCCGCTCCCGAGATCTTCGATGAGCGGCACCGAGAATCGACGCGCGAGCGCGACGAGGTCCGCCAGCGCCGCGCGCTCGGTGAAGCCTTCGATCCTGAAGTTCGACGGGTGCACGCGCAGCAGGGCGCCGGTGCGATCGCCGATGGCCAGCGCGTAATCGCCGATGCGCGTGCGGTTGGTCGTCCCGACCTCGCGCAGTCGGGCGCCGGACTGCGCCATCACGTCCGGCACGCGGAACCCGCCGCCAATCTCGACCAGTTCGGCCCGCGAGATCACCACCTCGCGCCCGCGCGCCACCGCCGCCAGCGCCAGCATCGTCGCGGCTGCGCAGTTGTTGACCACGACGGCGGCTTCGGCGCCGGAGAGGCGGCGGAGCAGCGCTTCCGCGTGCGTGTCGCGCGAGCCGCGGCGGCCTTCCCCGAGGTCGTACTCGAGGTTCACGTATCCCTTCGCGACCTCGGCGACATGCGCGATCGCGGCATCCGCCAGCGGCGCCCGTCCGAGGTTCGTGTGGATGATCACGCCGGTCGCGTTGATGACCCGGGTCAGTGAGGGCCGGAAGCTCCGTCCGAGCCGTTCCGCGGCGTCGCGCTCGAGGGCCTGGACAGCCTCGGCCTGTGCCATCGGCGGACCGCCCGTCAGGCGGGCCCTGAGCGCGGCCGCCGCGTCACGCAGCGCCGCCACGACCGCCTCGTCGCCGTAGGTCGCGGAGAGCGCCTGAAGCGCTGGACGCTGCCTGAGCTGCTCGATGGAAGGGATCACGCGGAGGTCAGACATGCTTGCGGCGCGCGGATGCGGCAGGATACCATTTCGATTCCCGCACCCCGGCCGATGTCGCAGCCCCCAACGAAGTCCCCGCCGCCGTTTCCGCTTGGCGATGGCGTGCCGGCCAGCCAGCCGCGCGAGCAGTTCTGGCCGTATGCGGAGCTCTCCGAGGAGCCGAGCGCGGAAGAGCTGGCGGCGCTGGACCCCGATCTGCACGCGGCGCTGTTCGGCGCCCCGCCCGGCCCGTTCTCGATCACGCTGGTGTTTCCGCCGTTCAGCGGCGGCGACTACGCCAGGGCCGTGGAACTGGCTCGCCAGTCGCGCGAGTACCGCGAGGTCGGCACCGGCGACTCGCTGCGGCACCGCGCGACGTTTCATTCCACCGACGCCGTGGCGCTGCGCGACCTGTTCGGTCTGGTCGGCCAGCTCGACGCCTGCGAGGTGCTCGTGGACGGCCGGCCCGTGCCGCACGCACGCGAGCTGTGGCTGCCGCTCGTCTGGTTTCTGTTGCCCCGGTGAAGGACGCCCTGTGAAGCGCTGTCCGCGGCATTTCCGGCGTCAGTAGCATGTCCGACGCGCCGAACATCGATCGCGATCTGAAGACGCTCGAGGCCGAACTGCGACGGCTGGAGGCGGAGTACAACATGTACTTCGCCGGACGGCTGCCGCGTCCGCCTGTCGAGACACGTCGGCGGGTGACGGGCCTGGTACGGCAGCTCGACCGGCAGCGACTGAGCAATTACGCCGAGCGCTTCCGGTTCACGACGCTGCAGACGCGCTTCCAGACGTTCGTCGATCTCTGGGATCGCGGCCATGCGCTCGCGCGAAGAAGGACGGCCGGGGCCGTTTGCCTCGCGTCCGTCGCCCGGCAAGGCCACGGGCACATCAGGCGGGCCCGAGGGCGCCGCGCGCGAGAAGAAGTCTGGAGAGGGAGAAGGGTAGGAGAGGAACTGCCGCTGGCGCCTGGCCGAAGCCAGGCGCCAGCAGGATGAGGGTCTACGCTGCCTTGGTGACGTTGCCGGCCTGCGGGCCCTTGGGGCCGTCGACGATCTCGAACTCCACAGCCTGACCCTCTTCGAGCGACCGGAAGCCGGCGCCCGAGATAGCCGAGTAGTGGACGAAGACGTCACTGCCGCCTTCGCGCTCGATGAAGCCGTAGCCCTTGGCGTTGTTGAACCACTTGACCTTGCCTGTAATACGCATCGTTCTCTTCCTACGTGCAGTTCCGCGACCGGGGTCTTTGCGACCTCGGCCGCTTCTGGTGCTACCTACCCCCATCGGTCGACTGACAGAGGCACAAAAAAAGGACCGCCAGTGCGGCCCCTTGACGCCAAAGCCGGCAGCGTCTTGCCTACCATCATGTCAGAGGCAAATGGGGGTGTCAAGCTATCTCGATGCACAGCACAAAGTTAGGACCGGATAGCTGGGCTAGAATGAACGATTACGGACCGAACATGCCTCGAGCCCTTCTGAGTGTGTCGAACAAGGCCGGCCTGGTGGAGCTGGCCACTGGACTCCACCGCCGCGGCCTCGAGCTGATCTCCACCGGCGGGACCGCCCGCGCACTGGCCGAGGCCGGCCTCCCGGTGACCAACGTCTCGGACGTGACCCTGTTCCCCGAGATGATGGACGGCCGCGTCAAGACGCTGCACCCGCTCATCCACGGCGGCATCCTGGCCCGCCGCGACCGTCCCGACGACCTCGACGCCGCCAGCCGCCACGGCATCGGCCTCATCGACGTCGTCGTCGTGAACCTCTATCCGTTCATCGAGACCGCCGCCCGCGAGGACGTGACGTTCGACGAGCTCATCGAGCAGATCGACATCGGCGGCCCGAGCATGGTCCGCGCCGCCGCCAAGAACTTCCGCGACGTGCTGATTGTTGTCGAGCCGGAGGATTACCCGGCCGTCCTGACGGCTCTCGAGACGGACAGCGCGACGCCGGCGTTCCGATTCGAGCTGGCGCGCAAGGCTTTCGCGCACACCGCCGCCTACGACGGGGCCATCGCCTCGACGCTGGGCACGGTCGAATGCGTGGCAGACGGCTTCGAGCGGCCGGCCCCGTCGGAGGGGGCGTTGCCGCCGCGGCTCGTGCTCGACCTGCCCAAGCTGCGCGACCTGCGTTACGGCGAGAACCCGCACCAGAAGGCGGCGTGGTACGCGCGCGGCCGCGAAGGGTTCGGCGCCGTGGACGTGCTCCAGGGCAAGGAGCTGTCGTTCACCAACCTGCTCGACCTCGATTCGGCGGCGCGCATCGTGCTCGAGTTTACCGAGCCGGCGGCCGCGGTCATCAAGCACACGAACCCGTGCGGCGCGGCGACCGGCCGCTCGGCGGCCGACGCCTACGTGCGCGCGCGCGAGGCCGACGCGCTGGCGGCTTTCGGCGGCATCGTCGGGTTGAACCGGCCGATTGACGTCGAGACGGCGCAGGCGATCACCTCGACGTTCATCGAGGCGGTCATCGCGCCGGGCGTGGACGAAGCTGCTCGCGCACTGCTGGCCAAGAAGCCCAACATGCGCGTCGTCGTCGTGAACTTCGACGCGCTGCGATCGGCGACGACCCCGGAAGTGCGCTCCATCCTTGGCGCCGTGCTCGTGCAGCAGCGCGACGTCGTATCCGAGGGACATCTCGAGTGGCCGGGCATGGCCGACCTCAAGGTGGTGACCGCAGCGGGTGCCGACCGCCGACGAGTGGAAGGCGCTGCGCTTCGCGTGGCGCGTCTGCGCGCACGTGAAGTCCAACACGGTCATCTTCACCAATGCCGGGCAGACGCTGGCGATTGGCGCCGGGCAGATGAGCCGCGTCGATGCGGTGAAGACGGCCGTGGTGAAGGCGCACGGGCCGGGCGAGGCGAGCCTGCTGAAGGGATCCGTGGTCGCCTCCGACGCCTTCTTCCCGTTCCGTGATGGACTGGACGCCGTCGTCGCGGCAGGGGCCACCGCCGTGGTGCAGCCGGGCGGATCGATGCGCGATGCCGAAGTGATTGCCGCCGCCGACGAGCACGGCATCGCGATGGTGTTCACTGGCCGCCGGCACTTCCGCCACTGACCCGTAACCCGCCACACTCGGAACTCGTAACTCGGTTAACTCGTAACTATGAGTATTCCCCGCGCCGTCCTGTGGGACATGGACGGCACTTTGATCGACTCCGGCGAGTACCACTGGCTCACGTGGCACGAAACGCTGGCCGACCTGGGCGTCCCGCTCACGCGCGAGGACTTCAACGGCTGGTTCGGCTCGCGCAACGACCGCATCCTCCGGCGGTACTTTCCCGACATCACCGGCGGGAGATGCAGCGCATCGGCGAGCTGAAGGAGTCGCGATACCGCGAGATGGTCCGCCGCGACGGCGTCACGCTGCTGCCTGGCGTCGCCGAATGGCTGGCGCGGCTGAACGCGGCGGGCTGGCGTCAGGCCGTCGCCTCGTCGGCGCCGCCGGCCAACATCGCCGTCCTCGTCGAGGTGCTGCGGCTCGACGAAGTGTTCCAGGCGACCGTGTCGGCCGAAGAGGTCGCGCACGGCAAGCCGGCGCCCGACGTCTTCCTCCGCGCCGCAGAGAAGGTCGGCGTGCCGCCGGCGCGATGCGTCGTCGTCGAAGACGCCGCCATCGGCGTCGAGGCCGGCCGCAGCGGCGGCATGCGCACGATCGGCATCGAAGGCGGGCACAGCGCTGGCCCGCTCCAGGCGGATGTCGTCACGCGATCGATGGCCGATCTCCCGCTGAACACGTTCGACAGGTTGATCGCCGGATAGCCTCGCGCGCCGGCGCCGCGCCCCGGGTATCATCGAGCCCTCGTGCGCGATTCGGCCGCCTCCCTCGCCGTCTGTCTGGCTCACCGTGCTGGTCGTCGCTGCCGCATTGCTGGCGGCAACGGGCTACCGCACGCGCGACCCGGATTCCCGCGCCTACATCACGATCGCGACGCGCCTGGCCGACGAGCCTGTCTCACGCTGGATCGCCCCGCAGTGGTGGGGCGCGTGGGCCGGACAGGGGCTGTTTCGCGAGCATCCGGCGGGCACGTTCGTTCTTCCGGCGCTTGCTCACGCGCGCGGGATATCCGGCGCCGCAGTCGCTGTTCGTCGTGACGCTGGCGGCACAGATCGCGTCGCTGCTCCTGTTTGCGGCCCTCGCGGCGCGGCTGCTGCCGCCTTCTGCGGCGCACGGCCTCGTCTGGGCGCTGTCACTCATCCCGATTGCGTTCGTCTTCCGCGTGCGCGCCAACCAGGAGTACCTGGTTCTGGCCGGCCTGCTGCTGGCGGTGTACGCCCTCGAGCGCGCACGCGCTGCCTGGTGGTGGATTCCGATCGCCATGGCTGGCGCGCTCTACGCGCTCCTGGTGAAGGGCGTGTTCGCGCTGCTCGCGCCCGCGGTCGCCGCGATCTGGCTGTGGACGCGTCGCGCGCAGGGCGCGACGGCGTGGACCAGCTGGTGCGGTTTCGCCGCGATGGTGCTGATGGTGCCGCTCACCGCGTGGGCGTACGAGCGCGCGTACGTCGCAGCGACCGGTCAGTCGTTTCTGGACTATTACCTTGGCGCGCGGATTACGCTCGAGGGCAGCGTCACGACGCTGCCATTTCCCCTCGACAAGGCGTGGAACGGGATCTGGTATCTGGGTCGCGTGCTCTGGTTCGCCGCGCCGTGGAGTGTGTTGCTGGCGGTCGCCGTGATTCCGCGGCGGGCCTCCGCGCCGTCGGCCAAACGCGACTGGGTGCGGTTTGCGGCGCTCGCGGCGCTGACGACGGTGGTGCTCGTCTCCGCGCGAGACACGAAAGCGGACCGCTACATCTTTCCGGCGTACTTCTTCACAGCATCGGCCGGCTTTGTCGCCGCGTGGGGTCGATGGCCTCGGCTGGCCGCGGTCGCCGACCGCCTCGACGCCACCTGGCCATGGGGCCCGGCCGTTCTCTGGCTTTTGCTGGTCGCCGGCCGCGTGCTGACCTAGGTGCCAGGCACCGCGGCTAGGAGTTCGTCGGCCGAGACCGTCGCCGGACCAAACTTCCCGACCACAACGCCGGCAGCGTGATTGGCGAGCATCGCCGCCTCCGCGACCGTAGCGCCGGCAGCCAGCGCCAGGGCCAGCGTCGCGATGACCGTGTCGCCGGCGCCGGTGACATCCGCCACCTCGCGCGCGGTCGCGGCGAGCGCGCTGTCCGAGTCCCCGTCGAGCAGCCACATGCCGTGTTCGCCGCGCGTGATGAGCACGCTCTCGCACCCTGCGCGCTCGCGAAATGCCCGCGCCGCCGTCCGGGCGTCGTCGTCGCTGCGGATGCGCATGTGCGTCGCCGTCTCGGCTTCGTGGTGGTTCGGCGTCACCAGCGTCGCGCCGCGGTAGTAGCCGATGTGGGGATCTTCGGATCGACCAGCAGCGGCACACCCCGCGCGCGCGCCGACTTGACCAGCGCCGCCACCAGCCGCTCCGTCACGGCTCCCTTCAGGTAGTCCGAGACGACAACCACGCCGGCGCCGGCCACCAGCGCCTCGGCCCGCGCGATGAGCGCGGCCTCGACCGTGGCGTCGGCCTCGTTGTCGCGCTCGTAGTCCACGCGCGCGACCTGCTGATGGCGGTCCGTGACGACCCGCACCTTTCGCGTCGTCGGCCGCCCGCGATCGACGACCAGGCCAGCCGACCCGATGCCGCGCGACGCGAGCGCGCCGCGCAGGATGGCCGCATGCTCGTCCTCACCCACCAGACCCACGATCTCCGCCCGCGCGCCGAGCCCGACGACGTTGTGCGCCACGTTGGCGGCGCCGCCAATCCGGTTCTCCTCGCGGTCGAAGTGCACGATCGGCACCGGCGCTTCCGGCGAGATCCGCGTCACGCGTCCGACGAGAAACTGGTCCAGCATCACGTCGCCGACGACGAGGACGGTGGAGGCAGGGAAGCGCGCGGCAATCGCAGCGGCGCGGTCGCGGGTCGAGGCGGTGAGCCGCGTGGTCACGGCAGATCGGTCCGGTCCGCGGCAAACGGCAAGGTGATGAGGACCAGGAAGAGCATCAGGAACTCGGAGTCCCCGAAATTGTGTTCGAACAGTCCCGCGGCGAGCATGCCCGCAATCGCGGCCAATCCGGTGGCCGCCAGGAACCGATGGCGCGTCGTCCGCAGCTTGCGCCACAGGTCCAGGGCCGCCGTCACGACGAACCCGATCCAGATCGCCAGCGCCGGCAGTCCGCGCTCCGCCGCGATCTGCACCGGCACGTTATGCAGGTGCGGGTTGACCTTCGAGACGGCGGTCGGGTCGCGGTATTCGGCGTAGACGCGCTCGACCATGTTCGGGCCGACGCCCGTCAGCGGATGCGCCGCGATCATCGCGCGCCCCTCGTGCAGCATCGCCACGCGATCGCGATTGGTCGGATCCTGGAGGTCGAACATCGAGTAGAAGCGCTCGGTGATCCGGTCCGGCGCCAGCAGGAACGCCACGACCGCGATGACCGGCAGCAGCGCCAGCAGCCGGAAGTCCTTCAGGATGAAGAGCACCGCCACCGCGACGGCGACGCCGACCCAGGCGCTCCGCGTGAACGTCAGCGCGACGGCCACGGCAAGCGCCGGCATGACGATGGCGGACCAGGCGCAGTGACGCGTGTCGAACAGCAGGCGACCGACGGCGGCCGCGATGACCAGGACCAGCAGGCCCGAGTAGGTCATGTAGTGGCCCATCGCGCCTTGCGGCCGCTGTCCCAGGTGGTCGTAGTTGAGCAGCCCGTACTGCACGATGCCGAGGATCGCGCTCGCGGCGCCGACCGTGATGATGACGTTGTAGACCGTCAGTGCGCGATTGCCGCGAGCGAGTTGATAGACGGCAGGGACGAGCAGGAAGACCACCAGCTGCTTCGAGTCGATGAAGCTGGTGCGTGGATCGGGCGAGCCGGCCGCCGAGATGAGCGTCCACGCGGCGTAGAGCAGGAGCGGCCAGAAGAACCGCGGCGCTTCCCAGCGCTCCTGGCCCAGCATCAGCGTGCCCGCCCAGCAGGCCAGCGTGACGGCGAGGCAGATGCCGGCGGCGGCAATCGACAACTGCAGCGCGCTCACGAAGCCCAGCAGGCCCGCTACCGCGGCCCATTCCAGGCGATCGCGAGGTGGTGCGCCGGCCACCAGTGTCAGAGTCGTCATGCCAGGTCCTCGCGTCCTCGATCCTCCAGCGCACGCTCCGCGGCCTCGATCACCCGTTCGGGCGGCGTGCCCGTGAGGCACCGGAAGTCGCCGGGCACGCACGTGCGCTGCTCGCAGGGACGGCACGACAGCGGTCCGGGTTCCACGCCAATCGCCGGCACTGCCGGATCGCGCCATGGCAGCGACCTGACCGCCAGCGTCGGGCCGAACAACCCGACGACCGGCGTCCGCGTCGTCCCGGCGACGTGCAGCGGGCCGCTGTCGCCGCCGACGTAGAGGGCGGCGCGGCCGATCAACGCGCGCAGTTCAGCCAGGTCGAACTCGCCGACGCGCAGAATCCTGGCGGCGTCGGCCGGCGCCAGCCTGGCGCGCGCTGCCGCGCCCACGTCTTCCGCGGCGCCGGCCTCGGATGGCCCCGACGTCAACACCACCACACGGCGCGGATCGCGGGCGACGAGCGCGGCGGCCACCGCCGCGAACGACTCGGCGGGCCAGCGCCGGAACGGATTGCCCGCGCTCACGTGCATGACGACGATCGGCGTATCGGCCGCGAGACCGGCGGCGGCCAGCCGCGCGTCGACGCGCGCCCTCGCCGCCGGGTCGTCCGCCATCTCCAGCGGGTCGTCTTTCGGCGTCGGCGGCGCGATGCCGAGCGCCGCGAGCAGGTCCCACTGGTTCGCGACCGAGTGCCGCGGCCGCAGTCCGCGCGGGCGTGCGATGGCCCGCGTGTACATCCAGCTGCGGCCTGCCACCGTGTAGCCGATGCGCTCGCGGCGCCCCGGTGAGCCATGTCAGCCACGAGCCGCGCGGGCCGCCATGGAAATCGACCACGAGATCGAAGCGGCGCGCGCGCAGCGTGCGCGCCAGCCGCACGTCGTCCACGATCCGCTTCACACCGCGCGTCCGCGGCACCACGATCACGTCGTCGAGGTGCGGGTTGCCCTGGACGACAGGTGCGGCCTGCGACTCGACCAGATACGTCAGCCGGGCATCCGGATAGTGACGTCGCAGCGCCCGGATGGCCGGGGTCGTGAACACGACATCGCCGATGAGGCGCAGCCGCACCAGCAGAATCTGCATCAGCTCGACGCGCTACGGCTCGACCGTGGCCTCGTCAAGCAACATGACCGGGATGTCGTCCTTGATCGGATACACACGCCTGCATTTCGCGCACTTCAGCGCGGTGCCGCCATTGACGAGCGCCACCGGCGTCTTGCATTCCGGACAGGCCAGAATGGCCAGCAGTTCCGGATCGAGCGCCATCGCGTTCCACCCTCTCTCAGCCTTCGGTCGTCCGGCCTTCGCCTTCAGTGATTTCACAGATTGGCACATCATCTGCGCAATACCGGAGGCTGAAGGCTTAAGGCCGAACCGAGGGCTGTTCCGAGGCCAACTATAGCGCAAAGGCTGCTGGCGGGTCCGGGCAAGTCATGGAACAATCGAGTGTCATCGTGCGCGTCATTCCCGTCCTCACGGCCCTCGTGCTGAGCTTGTCGCCAAGCCTCGCCTCCGCGCAGTCGGTCCAGCCCCGGAAGTCCGACGCGTACCTACGAGTTCCTGCTCGCCCGGCACCTGGAAAGTCAGGGCGAACTCGACAACGCAGTGGCGGCGCTCGAGCGCGCGGCGCGGCTCGACCCGTCGTCGGCCGAGCCTCCGGCGGAGCTCGCCGCGGTCTACGCCCGTCAGGGCCGCTTCGACGAGGCGAAGGGCCTTGCCGAGACCGCGTTGAAGCTGGACGTGGCAAACGTCGAAGCCAACCGTGTGATGGGCAGCGTCCTTGCGGCGGTTGCCGACAACGACGTCAAGGACCCTGCGATTTCGTCCGAGGAGGCGACGCGCAGGGCCATCGAGCACCTCGAACGCGGCCGCCGCCGCGACGGCGAAGAAGTGGACCCGAGCCTCGAGCTCACGCTGGCACGGCTCTACCTGAACTCGAGCAAGCCAGAGGACGCGGCGCGGGTATTGCGGCGTCTGCTCGACGCCCAGCCAGACGTGGCCGAGGCGTCGGTGCTGCTGGCGCGCGCGGAGTCGGCGATGGGCAACCCCGATCGCGCCGCCCTCGCGCTCGAGGAAGCGGCAACCGGCAACCCGCGGCTGCTCGCGTCGCTCGCCGAGCTGTACGAACGCCAGCAGCGGTGGAAGGAGGCCGCGGCCACCTACGAGCGGCTCGCGGCGATCGCGCCGGGAAGCACCGACACGCGAATTCGATGGGCCTCGGCGCTGCTCCAGACCGAGTCGCTCGAGGCATTCCAGCAGGCGCGGGACGTGCTGATGCCGGTGATCGCAGCCGCGCCGTCGGAGCCGCGCGTGCTTTATCTGCTCACGACGGCGCAGCGCCGCACGAAGGATTTCACCGCCGCCGAAGCGACCGCACGCCGCCTGATCGCCGCGGCACCGGATGCGCCCACCGGCGCCATCGCGCTCGCGCAGGTATTCGAGGATCAGCGGCAGTTCGCCAAGGCGGCCGATGTCCTCGCTCCGGTGGCGACGCGGCTGTCCGCCGCCTCGGAGCCGCCGCGTGAGCTGCTGACAGTGCTCGCGCACCTCGGGTACGCGGAGCTGCAGGCCGGCCGCGCCGAGGCCGCCATCGACACCTTCCAGCGGGCCCGGGAGCTGAGCGACAACAACGGCAGCTTCGACACCGCGTTGATCCAGGCCTGCATGCTCGCGCGCCAGTTCGATCGCGCCGCCGAACAGGCGCGGGCCGCGCGGGTTCGGCGTCCCGACGATTCGAGGCTGGCGCAGCTCGAGGCTCGCGCCCTCGCGAAGGCCGGACGCGGCGATCGCGCCGTCGTCGTCATGCGCGACGTGGTCACGGCGAACCCGGACGACGTGCAGGCGCTGATGGCGCTGGCGGAGGCCCTGCAGGAGGCCGGGCGCGGCGCCGAGGCCGATAGCGTCCTCGCCGACGCCGCCGCGAAGTTCCCGGCCGACATCACGGTGCCGTTCCAGCGAGGCGCGCTGCTCGAGCAGCGGAAGGACTACGCCGGCGCGGAAGCGGCGTTTCGCGAGGTGCTCGCGCGCGACCCGCTGCACGCGCCGGCGTTGAACTATCTCGGTTACATGCTGGCCGAACGAGGCGAGCGGCTCGACGAGGCCGTCTCGCTGGTCGAGCGCGCGCTGGCTGTCGACCCCGACAACGGCGCGTATCTCGACAGCCTCGGCTGGGCGCTCTACAAGCAGAAGCGCGTCGAGAAGGCCGAGCCGCTGCTGCGCCGCGCCGCCGAGCAGTCGCCGGCCAACTCCGTCGTCCAGGACCACTTCGGCGACGTGCTCTGGGCCGTCGGCAAGCGCCCGGAAGCGGTGGCCGCGTGGCGCCGCGCGCTCGACGGCGACCGCGACTCGAATCGACACCAGGACCATCGAGGCCAAGATTGCCCGCGCCAGGTAGCGAGGCGCGTGCCGAGCGTCGATCGCGGCGGCTACGAGCCTCGCGCGCCGGCCTGTGCCTTGCGCACGCCGCGCTTCTGTCCGCTCTCGCCGGCGCCTGCGCGCCACGGTCGATGACGCTGCCGACGGGCGCCTCGACGCCGCTGCCGGACGCCGCGCCGGTCCGGGAGGCGCTCGCGCATTGCGGCAAGGCCGAACCCGTAACCGCCGAGATCGGTCTTTCGGGCAGCGCCGCCGGTCAGCGCTTGCGCGGCACCCTGCACGCTGGCTTCGCGCCGCCGGACGCGCTTCGGCTCGAAGCGGTGGCGCCGTTCGGCGGACCGGTCTTCCTGCTGGCCGGGCGGGGCGGCTCGGCGACATTGCTGCTGCCGCGTGAGGATCGCGTGCTCCGCGACGCGGCGCCGGGCGCGATCCTGGAAGCGATCGCCGGTCTCGACGTGTCGCCTGCCGACCTGCGGGCCTGGGTGGTGGGCTGTCCAGGCGAGTCGGCCGACGTGGCATCGGCGCGCGGATACGGCGGCGACTGGGTTGCTGCCGACTTGGCGCCGGGCCGTACCGCATGGGTCAGCAGGACGACGGGCGCATGGCGGCTTGCAGCCATGACGGCCGGGCCGCTGACGGTGGAATTCGCCGATCATGTCGGCGCTCATCCCGGCCGGCTTCGCATCAGGCGCGCCGAGGGCCCCGGCGCTGCCGCGCTCGACATTCGACTCGGGCTCGCGCAGGTGGAACGCGGCGTTCCGCTGGCGGACGCGGCCTTCACGCTCGAGATTCCCGCCGACGCCGTGCCGATTACCATCGACGACCTGCGCGCCTCGGGCCCGCTCCGGGACCGGGACACGAAGAACTCACAGTGACAACCGCGAAGCCGCGAAGCCACGAAGCCGCGAAGGCATCGTTTGTTTCCATGTGCAGCGTGCTGCATGACCAGCCCTCGCGGCTTCGCGGTTTCGTGTCATCGCGGTTGTGAGCATGCGGGTGATCCTCCGCGCGTCCGCCAAGATCAACCTCGATCTCCAGGTGCACGGCCGGCGCGCCGACGGCTACCACGAGGTCAGGACGGTGTTGCAGGGGCTCGACCTTCACGACACCGTCGTCGTCGAGCGCACGCGCGGCGCGTTCGTCCTCGAGGGCGATGCCGCGCTGATGCCGCTCGATCGCACGAACCTGGTGTGGCGTGCCGCCGACGCGCTGTGGCGCGCCGCCGGGCGCCCGGGCGACCCGCGCGGCGCGCGGGTGCAGGTCACCAAGCGCATTCCCGCGCAGGCAGGCCTGGGCGGTGGCAGCAGCGACGCCGCGGCGGCGCTGCTTGGCCTCGGCCGGCTCTGGCGCCTGCCGGCGACGCTCGACTTTCTTGCGCCGGTTGCAGCGGCTCTGGGTGCCGACGTGCCGTTCTTTCTGATCGGCGGCGCCGCCCTCGGCCTCGGCCGCGGCGAGGTCCTGTATCCCCTGGTGAACCTGCCGCCGCGGGTCGTGCTGCTGGTGCTGCCGGGCTTCGGCGTCTCCACGCCCGACGCCTACCGCTGGCTCGCGGAGGCGAGGTTCCGCGGCCGGCGGGGGACGCTGCCAGGCCGCAAAACCGCGGATCCGGTGACGGCCTGGCGCCCCTTGCTCGGGCGCAACGATCTGGAGGGGCCGGTGGAGGTCAGGCACCCCGAGATTCGGGAGATCCGGGAGCGCCTCGCGGCCGGTGGCGCGGAGGTCGCACGGATGTCGGGCAGCGGGTCGGCCGTTTTCGGCCTGTTCGCGAGCGAGCGCACGGCCCGCCGGGCCGCCGCGGACTTCGCCGATCGGGGCTTCCGGGTGCTGCTGACGCGCACCCGCCCGCGAAGCTCCGCCGAAAGTCGCCGGCTGGCCTGAAGCTTGTCCCACCGGCCGCAGATCGTCTACAATCAACGTTTTGCACGGCCGTGGTTGGACCGCTCCAGCAGGTCAGCTTCTCCCTCTAGTCAGGTCGAGACGCACGACGGTAGGCTCTACGAGCGCCGGTTCTGCGACGCAGTGTCGATGGGGCGTGGCCAAGCGGTAAGGCGCGGGACTTTGAATCCCGTATTCGAAGGTTCGAATCCTTCCGCCCCAACCAACTCACACGCCACTGGCGTGTTCGTGGTCGGAGCGATGGCTTCAGGCACGCGGCGACTCGGTTGACTCGTCGCCAGCGGGTCGAATCCTTCTGCTCCAACCAAGTCGCGCAGAATGCGAGTATTGGGCGACCTGCGGAGCGCCAACGCCGAACGCGGCGGGGCAGGGCACCAGGCGACAAGGACTGGGTTGATGCCAACCGGGTTTGGTGAGCTGAAGATCTTCTCCGGCAGCGCGCATCCGCAACTCGCGCGTGAGATCGCGGACTACCTGGGCATCGCGGTGGGGCAGGCGCGGCTGCGCCGCTTCCCGGATACCGAGGTCTCGTTCCAGATCGACGAGAACATCCGCGGCACCGACGTCTTCATCGTGCAGCCGACCTGCGCCACCCCCGCCGGGTCGGTGGACCAGGCGCTGATGGAGATGATGATCATGATCGACGCGTTCCGCCGGTCGTCGGCGGCGCGCATCACGGCGGTGATTCCGTATTACGGCTACGCGCGGCAGGACCGCAAGGACAAGCCCCGCGTGCCGATTTCCGCGAAGCTGGTCGCGAACCTGCTGGGCGCGGCCGGCGCCAATCGCGTGCTGACGATGGATCTGCACAAGGCGCAGATTCAGGGGTTCTTCGACATTCCGGTGGATCACCTGTTTGCGGCGCCGGTGATCATCGAGCACCTGGCGCGGAAGAACTACCCGGACCTGACCATCGTCGCGCCCGACGCGGGCGGCGCGGAGCGGGCGCGGGCGTATGCCAAGCGCCTCGGCGGCGAGCTGGCGGTGGTCGACAAGCGCCGCAGCGACGACGGCGCGGCGGAAGTGATGAACGTGGTCGGCGACGTCGCCGGTCGGACCTGCATCATCCAGGACGACATCATCGACACCGCCGGGACGATTCAGAAGGCCGCCGACGCGTTGAAGAAGGCGGGGGCCGAGCGCGTGATCGGCTGCGCGGTGCACGGCGTGCTGTCGGGCCCGGCGCTGTCGCGCATCGAGAACTCGGCGCTCGAATCGCTGATCGTGACGAACACGATCCCGATGACCGACGAGCGCGCGCGCTGCGGGAAGATTCAGGTGCTCTCGGTGGCGCGGCTGCTGGGACAGGCGATTCGCAGCATTCACGAAGAGACCTCGGTCTCCTCGTTGTTCGTGTAGGAGAGGCGGGGCTCGAGCCCCGCAAACGTGTAACTGCAATGCCGTGGTAGCGGGGCTCCGGTGACGGGCCCGGCGAGAGAGGCGCAAGGGACGTGAACATGGACGCGACACTGGTAGCGGAGAAGCGGACGGACAAGGGCAAGAACCAGGCACGGCGGCATCGCGCCGCGGGCCGGTTACCCGGGGTGGTGTACGGGCCCGGCACGGGCGGCAAGGCCGAGACGGCCGTGCCGGTGACGGTCGACCCGAAGGCGCTCTCGAAGATCCTGCACTCGGAATCGGGCGCCAACACGATCATCAGCCTCCAGCTCGATGGCGCGTCCGTGCCCGTGCTGGTGAAGGACTACCTGCTGCAGCCCGTCACCCACGCGCTGCTGCACGCCGACTTCTACCGCGTCGCGATGGACCGCAAGCTCGTCGTCACCGTCCCGGTGGTGCTGACCGGCGAGGCCAAGGGCGTCAAGCAGCAGGGCGGCGTCATCGACTTCGTGACTCGCGAGTTCGAGGTCGAAGTGCTCCCGGCCGACATCCCGGAGAACATCACCGTGGACGTCACCGAGCTGCTGATGCACCAGGGCGTGCGCATCCGCGACGTCGCCCAGGGCGCCAAGTGGACCCCGGTGAGCGAGCCCGAGACGATGCTCGTGCACGTCGTGCCGGTGCGCGTCGTCGAGGAGACGCCGGCGGCCGAAGTTGCCGCGCCTGGTCGCGGCGGCCGAGCCCGAAGTCATCAAGAAGGGCAAGACCGAGAAGGACGAGGAGAAGGAGAAGAAGAGCTGAAGCTGATTGTCGGCCTGGGCAATCCGGGCAGGCAGTATCACGACACCCGGCACAACGTCGGCTTCCTCGTCATCGACGAGATCGCGCGACGGGCCGGGGCGGCCTGCGATCGCGAGGCGTTCGGGTCGCTGGTCGGCAAGGTGTGGGGTGCCGAGCCGCTGCTGCTGGCCAAGCCGCTCACGTTCATGAACCTGAGCGGGCAGGCCGTTCGCGCGCTCGTCGATTTCCACAAGCTCGAGGTCGGCGACGTCCTGGTGGTCGCCGACGACGTCAACCTGCCGCTGGGCCGATTGCGCGCCCGGCGCGGCGGGTCGGCGGGCGGGCACAACGGGTTCAAGTCGGTCGCCCAGCACCTGGGGACCGACCAGTTCCCGCGATTGCGCATCGGCGTCGGGCGCGGCGACAATCGCCGCGACCTCGCCGATCACGTGCTGGCGAAGTTCGACGCGGACGAGCGTCCGGTGATCGAGGACGCCATCCTCAAGGCGGCCGATGCGAGCGAGCTGTTCGCGAGCGACGGCATCGCCACGGTAATGAACCGGTTCAACGCTGACGCGCTGGCCGGTCAGCAAGACTCGTCGGAGCAATCCGACGATGAGAAGGACAGTCAATCCTGATGTGCCGCGGGCCCGTGGTGGGCCGGCGGCGCCGAACTTGACTCCTTGCCACCGGCGGCGCGACCTCGCGTCCGATCGGTGGCCGTTCAGCGGGGCGCTGATGCCCCGCGTGGTTGCAACGTCCAGAAGGAGCCGTTGATGAGCGCACCACGAAGGTACGAGCTCGTGTACATCGTGACGCCGGATGCCCCTGAAGAGCAGGTGGCGGCGATTCACGAACAGGTCGAACAGACCGTCCAGAAACTGGGCGGCACGCTCGAGAAGAGCGAGAACTGGGGCCGCCGCAAGCTGGCCTACGAGATTCAGCATCACAAGGAGGGCGTCTACGTCCTCGAAGTGATCATCGGCGGCGGCGAGCTCATGAAAGAGCTCGATCGTCGGCTGAAGGTCGTCGACCAGGTCATCCGCCATCTGATCGTCCGCGTGGACGAGGAGCAGCGCGTGGCCGACCGCACGCGGACCCGCCGGACCGAGACGCAGGCGCGTCGCCGGACCGCGCGCGGCCTGCCGCCGGTGCCGACGGAAGGCGAGCGGCGCCGCGGTGATTCAGGGGATGACGACGGGATCGACGGATCCCTCGAGGTGGAGATCTAGCCATGCCATTCGGAGCCAAGAAACCAGGTGGTGGTGGCCGCGGCCGCGGCGGGAACAGCCGGAGCGGCGGCGCCGCCGGCGCGCGCGACGGCCAGGGTCAGCGCCGGTCGCTCTTCCGTCGGCGGAAGGTCTGCAAGTTCTGCGCGGACAAGATCGACGACATCAACTACAAGGACGTGAAGCTGCTGTCGGGCTTCGTCCCGGAGCGCGCCAAGGTGCTGCCGCGGCGGATCTCGGGCACGTGCGCCAAGCACCAGCGGAAGCTGCGCGTGGCGATCATGCGCGCCCGCGTCCTGGCGCTGTTGCCGTACCTGGCTGACTGAGTCGTCAATCACGGAGGCACGGAGTCACAAAGACGCACAGAGTGTACCCTGAACGATATCGCGTGCGTCTCCGTGTCTCCGCGTCTCCGTGGTTGACGAGCCTCATCACGTAACGAGGACATCATGGAAGTCATTCTCAGAGAACACGTCGACAACCTCGGTCGGCGCGGCGAGGTGGTGAAGGTGGCGCCGGGCTACGCCCGGAACTTCCTGCTGCCGCGGAAGCTCGCGCTGGCCGTCACCGAGGCGAACCGCAAGCTGATCGAGCGCGAGCGGAAGGTCGCCGATGCCCGCGAGCTCGAGGAGAAGCAGACCGCCGAAGCCGTGGCGTCGCGCCTGGGCCAGGTGGAGCTGACCATCGAGCGCCGCGTCGGCGAGACCGAGCATCTTTACGGCTCGGTGACCTCGGCCGACATCGTCGAGGCGCTGGCCGCCAAGGGGCTGGAAATCGACAAGCGCAAGATTCAGCTCGACGAGCCGATCAAGGCGATTGGCGAGTTCACGGTGCCGGTGCGCCTGCATCGCGACGTCACCGCCCAGGTGAAGCTCCACGTCGTCAAGCAGGACGCGTAACTGTCCACGGACGCCAACCACGGAGACACGGAGAACACAGAGGGCGCACGGAGAATCTCTTTGAACGTTTCGTACCAAAGAAGACTCTGTGTGTCCTCCGTGCCCTTCGTGACTCTGTGGTTGGCGTACGTGATCTGCTAGACTCGACTCTCCTCCCGCCATGCCGGATGTCGTCGCCGCACCCGAGCGTGCCCTGCCGCACAATCTCGAAGCCGAGCGTTCGGTGCTCGGCGCGATTCTGATCCACAACGAAGCGTTCAATTACGCGGCGCAGATCATCCGGCCCGAGGATTTCTTCCGTCTCGGCCACCGGCGCATCTTCGACAAGATGGTGACGCTCGGCGAGCGCGGCGAGGCCATCGACGTCGTGACGCTGAAGGAAGCGCTCACGCAGGCCGGCGAGCTGGACGACGTCGGCGGCCCGGCCTACATTGCCTCCCTGGTCGACGGCGTGCCTCGGTCGACCAACATCGAGTACTACGCCCGCATCGTCAAGGAGAAGTCGACGCTGCGGTCGCTGATTCACGCCAGCCAGACCATCGCCGCGCGGGCGTGGGATGCAGAAGACGATCCCAACACGATCCTCGACGAGGCCGAGCAGACGATCTTCTCGATTGCCGAGGACCGCGCCCGGCAGGGCTTCGTGTCGATGCGCCAGATCGTCGACGAGAGCCTGCCCAAGATCGAGCAGCTCTTCGAACAGAAGAAGCTGATTACCGGTGTGCCGACCGGCTTTGTCGACCTCGACGGCATGACGCGCGGCATGCAGGGCGGCGACCTCGTCATCGTCGCGGCCCGGCCGTCGATGGGCAAGACCAGCCTGGTGCTGAACATGGCCGAGCACGCCGCGCTCGAGCACGGGAACGTCGTCGGCTTCTTCAGCCTGGAAATGTCGAAGGAGTCGCTGTTCATCCGCCTGCTGACGTCGGTGGCGCAGATCGACGCGCACAAGCTGCAGACGGGGCATATCGGCCAGCGCGACTACGAGCGGCTGTCGCACGGCATCAGCCGGCTGAGCGAGGCTCCCATCTACATCGACGACAGCCCGGGGCTGGGCGTCCTCGAGATGCGCGCGAAGGCGCGGCGGCTTGCGGCCGAGCACGGCCTGAGCATGCTCGTCGTCGACTACCTGCAGTTGATGACCGGGCGCGGCAGGTTCGACAACCGGACGCTCGAACTGGCGGCCATCTCGCGCGGCCTGAAGGGGCTGGCCAAGGAGCTCAACGTGCCGGTGCTGGCGCTCTCGCAGCTGAGCCGGGCTCCGGAGGCGCGCTCCGATCACCGCCCCCTGCTGTCGGACCTGCGCGAGTCGGGAGCGCTCGAGCAGGACGCCGACGTCGTGCTGATGATCTTCCGGCCCGAGATGTATCCGGACTGCAAGGAAGACGAGAAGGGGACGGCGGAGATCATCATCGCCAAGCAGCGCAACGGCCCCACCGGCAGCATCAAGCTCGCGTTCCTCCGCGAGTACACGCGATTCCAGAACATGTCGTATCGTCCGGACTGACGGTCGGCCCTGGCTCTGTGGCGATACTAGGGCAGCATGATTCGATCGACTGTCGCTGACGTCGACCTCTCAGCCATCGCGCACAACTTCAGCGCCATCCGCCAGTTCCTCGCGGACGAGTCGAGCGCCGCCGGCAGCGGCGGCGCCCGGCGTCATCGCCGTCGTGAAAGCCAACGCCTACGGCCACGGCTCGACCGCCGTCGGCCTGGCCCTCGAACGCGCCGGCGCCACGATGCTGGCGTGCGCGGACATCGAGGAGGCGATCGTGCTGCGCCGCGCCGGCGTTCGCTGCGAGGTCCTCGTCTTCGGCGCGCTCGGCGTCAGCGACGTCACCGGCGTCTTCGAGTACGGCCTGACGCCGACCATCTCAACGCCGTCGGCCGGCCGGGCGCTGCAGGAAGCGGCGGCCCGGCGCGGGACGCGTCTGAAGTATCACCTGAAGATCGACACCGGAATGAACCGGCTGGGCCTGCGGCACGACAACCTGCCTCGCACGCTCCCGGAGCTCCTGGCGAGCCCGAACCTGGAGCTCGTCGGCGTCTACACGCACTTCGCCACGGCCGACATGCCCGACCATCCCCTGATGGAGGAGCAGCGCCTGCGGTTCGAGCGCGTGCGGGAGTACCTGGCGTCGCTCGGCGTCCGACCGCAGTTCGCGCACGCGGCCAACAGCGCCGCGCTGTTGCGCGACTCGCGCGTGTGGTACGACCTGGTGCGTCCCGGGCTGCTGCTGTACGGCGTCGTGCCGCCGCCGCTGGCGTCGACGATTCCGCTGCGGCCCGCGCTCTCGCTCAGGAGCCGGCTGGTGGCCGTGAAACATATTCGCGCCGGTGAGGCGGTGAGCTACGGCGCGCGTTTCACCGCCGAGCGCCCGACGCGCGTGGCGGTCGTACCGGCGGGCTACGCCGACGGCATCGACCTTCGCATGGCCGGACGCGGGCTCGTCCTCGTCCGCGGCCGGCGCGCGTCCATCGTCGGCGCCGTGTGCATGGACATGATCCTGCTCGACATCACCGACATCGAGGCGTACCCGGGTGACGAAGTGGTGCTGCTCGGCACGCAGGATGCCGAGCGCATCGACGTCCGGGAAATGGCCGCCTCCATCGGCACGATCCCCTGGGAGATCCTGTGCCGCCTGGGCAGCCGCATCGAGCGGATCTACTCGGTCGGATAGCAGGGACCGGTTCACTGTGTCGATCGCCGGGAGAGAGAATGCTGTGAAGCCGCCCGCCAACGAGAAGTAAGCAGGCCGAAGGGGAGGGCGGTCATTCCCGCCCACCCCCAATGATGATTCGGTTCAAACTAGTGGCCGAGGCTAATCGTTCCAGTGATCGATGCGGATGAGATGAAGGTCTGGAGGTTGATGGAACGGTCAAGGATGATGCTGCCGGAAGCTCCACCGAATCGGCCGGTACCGCCCGTGATGGTGTAGGTTTCCACGGTAACTAAGATGGGGAATGTCAAAACACCCTGTCCGGTAACAGTCGTGAAGATTTGGTCGCCATTGGCTGCGGTCCAGATGGCGGTTCCAGATGCCGTTGGTGGTGGGGAGGTGACCGTGAATTCAGAAGTCAACGTGAATCGACCGAGATGGGTGGCCTCGCCTGTGCCAACGAGGTGATGCAGGGCGCCGTCTACTGTTTCAGTTGCTTGCAAGGTGCCCCGGAAGGGTAACTCCGAACCGCCTGTGGCCTCCGTTACTGCGGCCCCACCGATGGGGCTGGACAGGGACGTTGGTCCGCTGGGAGCTTCGCCAGCGCATGATGCCGCGAAGACACAGAGACCGAGTAATGCGTATCGCATTTGTCTGACCCCCTCTAAGAGGAATTGGACGACCAGGGAATGGTAGACCGTCACCCTGACGGTCATGTGCAGCAGCGAGAGTCTGGACCTTGGAACGCCGGAATACAAGGGACCCCCGAGATGACGGACCAGGCCGAAGGGCTAAACCAAGTCTCGTAGCTACGCCGCAGCCTTGCTCGGGAGGTCGGTGGCGTCGCGGAAGGGCGAAGCCGGAGGCGTCTACCTGAGCGCCGGCAGCAAGAACGTAAACGTCAAACCGCTGCCCGTGCAAGTCGTAATCAGACCCGCGGACGTAGTGCCGGCCATGAGAGTCGCGAAAAGCTACGGGCCGTATCGGCCTTCCCGAGCTGCCGGGAATGACAACCCTCACGACACCCGGCACGGCGGCAGCCAGCGCGACGTGTTCAAGGCACTAACTCATGCGACCATGCCAGTCAGAACAATGAGATGCTCTACCGCACCACGCAGGCGCCGCATGGCAACCCGACACGTGAAACGCTCTCCGCCCAGTCGACTCCCTGACGCCAGGATGGACGCGTGACACGACCCACGCTGGTCGCGGCGGCGACCTTCGCGTTCGTGCTCTTTCCGTCATTAGGCATCGTTCAGAAATTCCTCGGAACGCGCGCGGCGGTCGCGTATGCCATAGTCGGTTGCGTTGCCTCGGGCGTCGCCGGCTGGCGCAGTGCGTTCCTCCGTGCGCCGTTGAACGACGTCGATCCGCGATGGTCGAGGTCGTTCAGCCTGCTGAGTCTGATCGCGGCGGCGGCACTGTTTGTCATTGTCTACCCGATGGCGAACTCCGGCTCGTTGTCATCCGGCGTCAGGGGCGGCGGCAGTGATCGCGACGAGGCGCTCCAGGTCGGCGGCGAGGCGCTGCTGGCGCGTGAGTTCCCCGTACTACCGGGCGACACATCTCGGCAATCCGATCAGCCAGATGCCGGGCAGCCTGCATCGTGGCTCTGCCGTTTGCAGCCGTGGGACACGCGGCGCTGCAGAACGTCGTCTGGCTGCCGGTGTTCTGGCTGGCCGTCAGGCGACGTGTCGGAAGCCCGTCGACCGCGTTGCTGATCGTGCTCACACTGTTTGGGGCGTGTCCGGCCATGGCGCACGACTTTCTCACTGGCGGCGATCTCGTGACCAACAGCATCATCGTCCTCGTCGCCTCGCTGTGGCTGATTGCCGAGGTCGACCACCGTGCCCCTGCGTGGCGAGTGGCTGTCGCGGCGGCGGTCTTCGGACTGGCGCTGTCCTCGCGTGCCAGCTTCTGGTTGATGCTCCCTGTACTTCATGCCGCGCTTGCCCGGCGCGGCGGCCTGGCGCGGTCGACCGGCGCACTGGTCGTCGCGACTGTCGCGTGCGCGGCGGTCACTGCGCCGTTCTTCCTGTACGACCCGGCGGGGTTCACGCCATTGACGAGCCAGAACAGGTTCGCTGTCTTCGGCGAGAAGTTCCCTCGCCTGCCGATCCTGGGCCCCCTCGTCTGCGCGGCGTGCAGCGTGGGGCTCGCATGGCTCGCTGGCGTACGTCGCGTGTCTGGCGTGCTGATGGCCGGCGGCACGACGATGTTGCTGCCATCGGTGACCATGGTCCTGCTCGCCTCGGCGCGCGATGGCCTGTTGAACTTCTACTTCGCGACCTACGCCCTGCCGTCGACGATCTTTGGCGGGCTTGGTCTGGCGCTCTGGGTCGATGGCCAGGACCACAGCGGAACGGCGAAGGACGGCGTTACCGAGACGGGAAGTCCTGCGGTAAATGCCGTAAGGAGAGATTGCGTACAACTGACCTCGTGCGGGGCGCGATCGGATTCGTCGGCGGACTGGGCGCTGCGAAGGGCGGACGCCATTCGGTGCGAGGCCAGCCGAGGCTGCGGTCGTCGAGCGCATCCGGCGACTGACGGCTCGCCCGACTCAATGACGGCGGGATGCTTTATCGAAGAAATCCACATGCCGCGCCTTGCTTGACGGCAGAGCGCGGCCAATCTCCGCCCGTGATATAGCTGCTGACGCCATGGAAGGCCCGCTTCGTATCGCCGTCATCGTTGCCGGTCTCGGCGTAGCCGTGTGCCCGCAGCCGGCCCACGCCCAACGTCCCTCAAGCGCCATCGCGACCGAGAACGCGAGGCCAGGCACCACCGATTGGCTGGTGACCAGGAGCGAAGCCGTCGGCGTCAACGCGCGTGACGACCGCTACCAGCGGCAGCGCACGATTGAAGGCTATGTCTCGCATACCAGCATTCGCGCGGCGAGACGCTCACGGCGTTTGTCAGCACCAACCCCGCGGCGCCGTATCACGCCGAGGTCTACCGGATGGGCTGGTACGGCGGCACGGGCGGCCGGTTGATGACGTCCGTCGCCACGCGCCAGGGCATCGTCCAGGCCGAGCCGGTCGAAGGCGGGAAGCAGCTGATGGAAGCGCGCTGGCAGCAGTCATTCACGATCGCGATTCCGGCGACGTGGCTGAGCGGCGTGTATCTGGCGAAGCTGACGAATGAAACGAGCGGCGATCAGAGCTATCTGATCTAGCAGGCTGCTGAAAAAGAGGTATCCGACGGCCCGATTGTCGTATACACTGCCGGCGATCGGTAGGACGGATGCGTGGAGACGACGAGCAGAGACGGCATCTGTGAGCTATCCGTCGCCTGGAGCAGAGGGTGACGATCGAACCATCCGCTACGCAGTGATGCGGTCGATGGCGAACGCCGCGTTGGAAGCCGATGGTCGCCGCGCGTTCGACGTTGCTCTACGCACAGAACGGGGCGGCCATCGGTCCCGCCGGAGCGCTTGCTGCGGGCGCTGCTGCTGCAAGTGCTGTACCGATCCGGAGCGAGCGGATGCTGATGGAGCAGCTCGAATACAACCTGCTGTTTCGCTGGTTCGTGGGCCTGGGCATGGATGATGCGGTGTGGACGCCGACGGTGTTCACGAAGAATCGGGAGCGCCTGCTGGAAGGCGATATTGCCGCGAGTTTCTTCGACGAGGTGGTCGAGCAAGCCCGTGGGCGACGGCTCTTGTCGGACGAGCACTTCACGGTGGACGGCACGCTGATGGAGGCCTGGGCCGGACAGAAGAGCTTTCGGCGAAAGGAGCACGCCGCCTGCCCGCCGGATGATCCGGGCAATCCGACGGTGAATTTCCACGGGGAACGGCGCTCGAATCCGACCCACCAGTCGACACGGATCCTGACAGCCGGCTGTTCAAGAAGGCGAAAGGCTACGAAGCGAAGCTGGGTTATATGGGTGAAGTTCTGATGGAGAATCGGCATGGCTTGGTCGTAGGACGCGTGTGTAGTGCCGGCGACGGGGACGGGTGAAAGAGATGCGGCGGCGAGCCTGATAGCTGGCGTTGCTGACGCGACGTGTGATGGATCGGTGGCGAGAAAGGGTAGAGACACGCGAGTTTGTCGAAGACTTCGCGGGCTTGAAGGCGACGCCGCACATCGCGCAGCGTAATAACAGCCGCACATCGATGGGCGGACGACGCGCCATGCGGGGTACGCGGTCAGCCAACGGATCCGCAAGCGCATCGAGGAAGTCTTCGGCTGGATGAAAACGGTGGGCGGATGCGGAAGCTCAACATCGCGGCGGCGAGCGCGTGAACTGGCAGTTCCTCTTCACCGCGCGGCCTACAACCTGGTGCAGTTGGATCTGACGATGACCTCGTGAATGTCTTACCCGCGTGGGACTGCCTGCGCGACGCGCGGCCACGACTTCATCGCGTGCGCTGGGTTCAGGAAACGTCATGATCAATGGCCGTTTGTCAGCAGCCGGCTAGGTGGTGCGCGACGGGCGCCGGGCCGATCTGATGTTGCAGGTGTCCGACATCACCTGGCAGGCCTACAACCGGTGGCCGGCATGGCGGTCGCTGTACGACTGCGAAGCAGGAGCAGCTGGCATACCACGCCCGGCGCCAGACGTCAGCTTCGACCGGCCGTACTCGCTCTACTACAACATGCTGCCGGCCACGCCTCGCCGCTGAGCAACGGCTCGGGCGAGTTCCTGCTGTGGGAGTTCCCGCTGGCGTTCTGGCTCGAGCAGCACGGCTACGACGTGACTTACATGCTCCAACGTCGACACGCACGCGCGACTGCGACGGCCTGCTGCGGGTGCAAGGGGTTCCTGTCGGTCGGCCACGACGAGTACTGGACGCGGACGATGTTCGACAACGTCGCGCGCGCACGCGACGCGCGGCGTGAGCCTGGCGTTCCTGAGTGGCAACTCGGTTGACGGCGAGATCGTGATCGAGCCGTCGACGGACGGCACGGCCGGACCGGGTCTTCGGCCGCTTCGAGGGACGCGGCGACGACGATTGACAGGACCGACGAGCACGAGTTGATGGGCGTCGAAGCTCGTAGGGGTCGGCCTCGGCGACTGGGTGGTGCACGGCACCCGGATCACTGGCTCTTCGCCGGCACGGGATGAAGGCGGGGGACGGGATCACGGACCTGGTCGGGCTGGGAATATCACGGCCCGCCCGTGCGGGACGACCGAGCCTGGTTGTCGTCGCCAGCGCGAAGGTCCGTCGACAACGCCGGGGCTCGAGCAGTCCACGTCGTTTGCGGCGGTCGTGTACACGGGCCGAAAGGGAACGTCGTCTTCAACGCCGGCACCTGCTGGTGGAACATGGTGCTGGCTCGCCGCCCGGGTTCGACGAACCCGCCGGACGCGGACTTCGCGCGCGACGATCCCCGCGTCCAGCGGATCACGAAGAACCTGCTGACCCGGATGATTCGGGGCTGATTGCGCAGGACTCTGCCGCCGAACGTCGCGTGAGTCAGCCATGCCGCAATGCGGGCAGTGGCGCGTTCTACGTCGCAGCCTTCGCAGCTGGAGGTCGGCCCGGCATCCTGACCGGTCACCACGGCCTCCGCTACGGATGGCGCACGGGCTCGAATTCGTAAAGCGACGCAGCCAGCCGTTTCAGTCCACGATCGTGAGCGATGAGGTCGAGATGGAGTGAGGACCAGTCCGATAGCAAGAGGGTCTCGTTGCCCTGCCCGTCGTATGTCTTGAGGTAGCCGCTGCAGGACTCGCAGTGGTCGATGGGCAGGCCGCGTTCTCCCTCGATGGTCACACTCGCGAGCCGTTGAGCGTCGGTTTCACAGAACGGGCAGCCGGTTCGCTTGAACTGCCAGCGCGTGCCGCAGCAGCCGCACGAGAGCAGCCGCTTGCGCCCGGACTGGCACGTAGAGCCTGCCGATCCTGATTCATGGCCTTGTCTCCTCGCTCTGCGGGAACTCGGCTCAGACTGCCGCTACGTTGCATTCGAGTCCACACCGTGGTCAACCCTTTTCTGGAGGAGACGCGCGACTGAGTGTTCGAAGATGAGGACGGCACGTTCGGGCAATGGTTGCACGCGCTAGCGGATCATCCGCCTCGGCGCGCCCGATTTGGAACTGGAGGAGGTCCGCCCGAACGCGGCCTCCGATATTCCGGAGGTCCGGGATGAGGTAGATCGTGTGGAACGAAAGGCGGCGGGGCCACGAGCGCCAGGCCGACGTGATCTCCAACGCCGTCACCGTCAGGAGATCACCATCGGGGAGATTGAGGGGTCCGGCACTAAGGAGGCCGCCAAGAGCTGTGCGGCCGCCGCTGCCTAAAGCGGAAGGGCTGAGCAGGGACCGAGAAGGGGCGTTATGCTAACCCGCGAGATAACCCTCAAACGTTTCGTATCCTCTCGCAGCGCTCGTGTCGGGGTGGCGTCGCCGAGAGGTCGCCGCTGGCGTTACGGCACTGGCAATCGTGTTGAACTACCTGTTGCTCTTCCAGTATCAGACGTTCCTCAAGGGTTGGCGTGACCTGGCGCCATCACGGAGTGTATAACGGCTTGGGCGTTGCGCGGTTCGTTGTGCCGTTTCGCGTGCTCGGACGCATGCTTCGCGGGTGATGGACGCACATTCCCGGCGAGTGAGCGCGACGCTGTTCGCTCTGGTCCTCGCGACCTATGTCTTTACGGCTGGAGGTAGCCTGACCACCACCGATGCGGTCGTCGCATTCGAGGTGACGCGGCAGCTCGTCGATCATCGGTCGATTGCCCTTCCACGGGACATGTTGGGAAACGAGGCCCATCGCGGCAGAGACGGTCGCTACTACTCGCCATTTGGCATCACGCAATCCGTGTTCAACGTGCCCTTCTTCGTGGCCGGCCGTGCCGCAGCTCGCCTGACCGGGCTCTCAATCGGACGGGCCGACGCCATCGAAAAGGCCGCTGTGGCTCTCGGGAACACCGTGGCGATGGCCGCTTCCATCTGGGTCTGTTATCTGTTCGGCCGCCGCATTACAGGATCGACGCGAACGGCAGCAAACAGTGCGCTCGCGACGGCTTTCGCGACGCCACTATGGCCGTACAGCAAGTTCGGTTTCAACGCGCCGCTCGCCGTATTGTTTGTGACCGCGGCTGCCTATTGCGCCTGGAATGCAACGCGATCCGGCGACCGCACTAACCCGGCGTGGGTCGGCTGGTGGCTGGGGCTGGCGCTGCTGACGCGGCACGAACTGCCGATTCTGGCAATACCGCTCGGTCTCTGGCTGTATCTCGAATCGTCGGATCTCGCTGTTTTCCTGCGCCGGGTCGCCGCTGTCGCAGTCGGGTTCCTGCCCGCGCTGGTTGCCTGGAGTGCATTCAACGCGTACAGATTCGGCAATCCTCTCGACGCGGGCTATCTACACGATCGCATCCCGCAGTTCGGCAGCGCCATGACAACCGGTCTCTATGGGCTTCTGCTGTCGCCAACGGCGTCACTCTTCGTCTACTGTCCGATCGCGATTGTGGCGGTCGGCGCACTGCTGGTGCTGGCGGCTCGCGACCGGGCCACCGCGTTCCTCTTCGGAGGCTCGGTGCTGGTGCTGCTGTTCTTCTATGCGCAACTCGGCAACTGGATGGGTGGCCGATCGTATGGCCCGCGATATCTCGTGCCGGTCATTCCGCTGCTGATGCTGGCGCTCGTGGCCGTAAACCCCCGGCAAGTGATCTCGTCGAGGTGGGGAGCGACGCTGCTCCTCGCGGTCAGTCTCGCCGTGCAGATCCCAGGTGTCGTCGTGGATTACGCGAAAGTGTCGGTGGCTCACGCACGCGCGAACGGCGCGCCTACGCCCGAGGATCGCCTTTTCAACTGGCGCGCGTCACCGTTGGCGCTGAACACCGTTGCGGCGCTTGATGTCGTGCCGCGCAACGTGCGCTGGCTGATTGGACACGGTGACGCGCCTGCGCCGGTGCGGGCCGTGCGTGGCAACCTACAGTCCGACTTCTCGCAGCAGTTCGCCGACACGCTCGACTTCTGGTGGATGTATCTCTTCCGCATGGGCCTGGTGTCGCGGACGACGGTGCAGTTGCTGCTCGTGTGCATGCTGGCGGGAATCGGCGCGCTGAGCCTGCGCTTTCGGAGACTCGTGGCCACGAGATGAGCTCGCGTCGGCAGGCGATGGTGCTCGCGGTGCTCGTAATGGGACTTGCCGCCGGGCTTCGGATGAGCGGCAACACTTTCGGGCTTCACGCGGTGTACAACCCGGATGAAGTCTCAATCACGTCGCGTGCGCTCGCCTTCGCGTCAGACGATCTGGATCCCCATCTACCCGACCCAGTATTTCTATCTGCTCTTCGGGTGGATCGGGTATACTTCGCCGAGGCCGAACGCCTGACAAACCAGCACGCACGCCGCGCGTACTCAAATCGCACCCTGCCGCTTCACGGCACACACCTACTGGGCAGCAGGAGCCGCGCGAACCAGTCGCTCTTGCTTTGCTCGGACCACGTCCGGAATACGCCAGGTGATGCGTCCCTCATGGTCATAGATGCGGACCACGAGTTCGGCCTCGAGGTCGTTGCTCCCGAAGAGAGGCTGCCCGTCGCCCGTCTGAAGCGGGAACACCATCCAGAACCGGTCGTAGTCATAGTTCCGGCGCAAGACACCGGCTAACGCCGGCACGTCGCGGAGCCGTGGTTCCACGCGTCCGCTGACCACCCGTTCGGGCCGTCCTTTGACCTGGAGGAAAGCGGTCCAGTCATTCGGAATTACCCCCGACCCTTCGCGCGGGTCAATTTCCACCATGATGATTGTGTCCCCAGCCGCCTCGCCGGCTTTCACCATGGCGCGTGCCTCATCGTCGGTCTGGCGCCGTTGGAGCTGCAGCAGTCGCGCGACCGCCCGCACGACGTCGGGAGTGATCCAGGTCGCGGCGAGCTTGTAATTGTAGGAACGTTCGGTCTTCAAGATCCGTGTGTCGAACAGGCCCCCCACACGACCTTTGGCGTACCATTGCTGTCCGACGCTCTCTGCTTGGAGAGCCGTCCAGCCGAGGTAACGTTCGCTCTCCCCAGGGGCCTGACCGATCAGCACAGCGCCGACTGCAAGCCACACAACCACCGCCGAGGCCAGCGGCCGCATCACTGGGTTCCGCCGACCTTACGCCGCAAGATGCTCACGACCTCGCTTCCGCCCATCGCCGTCGAGGCCACCGTGACGCCGACGAAGCGAAACCCTTGATCTCCCGCCTCGCTGAGTTCCTTCTGCATTGTGCCCGTCTTGGACGTGGCGACCAGACGGTACTCGAATCGCTGCGCCGAACGTTGCGCAGGGTCACGTTCGAGAATCGCGATCACTTCTTTGCCGCCGAAAGTTGACTTGAATACCGTTTGGCCCTTGTACTCGAACCCAGCGTCGCCCGCCTCCTGCAGTTCCTTCTGCGCCGTCGATGTCTTGCTGGTCGCCAGCAGCCGATATTCGTAGCGGCGATCGCCTTCGGCCTTCGACATGATGACGAGCACTTCCGAGCCGCCAAAGGCCGTCTCGCCGCCCATCACCCCGCTGAACCTGAACCCGGCCTCGGCGGCCTCCTGCATTTCCTTCTGCATCGACGAGGTCTTGTTCGTCGCGAGCACCTTGTACGCGGTTCTGTCGGCAACGATGCCAGCATTCTGCGCGTGAGCCACGTTAATCGAGGCGACCAGGACAAAACAGACCATCAACGGCAATTTCAATTTGCTCTCCTCACGTTCTGTGGCGTCCACCGCTGCTGACCGAACTCCGCAGCCAGGCGTCAGACGCCGGAATGGGAGAATTGTCACGGACCCCGAACCCCGTCGTCGTTGCTCTACGTCAATGCCCGGTCCCACGTTGAGTCTGCCGACTGGGCACACAGCGTGTTGGGTTTCCGGCGGCTTACTACTACCGTCTGATCGAGGGAGCGTTGGGGACCGTAAAATCCTCCGTGGCCAGGTGGCATCACGTCGGCAGTGCTCGACACGAGGCCGCTATCCTTGCCGAGCCACCAGGGCGCCGAACCGCCGGTCGCGCCCTCGAAACTCCTGCATCGCCTCGGCCAGGTGCCGCCGATCGAAATCCGGCCACATCACGCGCGTGAACCAGAGTTCCGCGTAGGCGCATTCCCACAGCAGAAAGTCGCTCAGCCGCTGCTCGCCGCCCGTACGGATGAGCAGATCGACGTCGGGGGCGGCATCCGGCAGTCCGCGCCCGCTGCCCAGATGCTCGGCGATGCGCTCGCGCGACACCAGCCCGGTCACGAGCGCCGCGGCCGCGGCGTAGCACAGCGCATCGCGCGACGAGTAGTCGATGGCGAGCCGCAGGTGGAGGCGCGATCCGCCGGCGGTCATCGCCTCCGTGTCGTCGATGGCCTTTACGAGACGCGGCGTCAGCCGATCCCGCCGCCCGATGACCGTCAGCCTGACGCCGGCTTTGGCGAGCGCACGGCATTCCTGGACGAGATAGGCGAGAAAGAGCCGCAGCAACCCTTCGATCTCGTCCTTCGGACGCTTCCAGTTGTCCGACGAGAACGCATACGCGGTGATGGTGGCGATGCCTTCCTCTGGCGCCGCCTCCACTACGCGGCGGAGAGCCTCGGCGCCCTGCCGGTGTCCGCTTGCGCGCGGCAACCCGCGCGCTTCGGCCCACCGTCCGTTGCCGTCCATGATCACCGCGACGTGCGGGCCGCTCACGACCGCGCTCCAACCGCGCTCGAGCCAGGCGCCGCGGAGCCGCCGGCGAACACGTCCCCCCAATTCACGCGCGCCGTCATCTGCATCAGGACGAACAGCGTGACGATGGCGCCGATGGTGACTGTCAGCCCGGTGAAGCCCTCGAAGAAGAACGCGTAGCTGAACAGCACCAGGAACACGAACTGCGCCAGGCCCGCCCGCGCGACCGCAAAGGCCGGGCCGGCGATCAGCCGCACGTACGACACGACCAGCAGCACGCTCACCGCGGACGCGACGGCGAACGCGATGTGGATGTCGATGTGATCCACCAGATAGGCCAGCAGCAGGTGAAAGGCGAAGAACGCGGCCGACAGGAAGCCGTAGTTGATCGGATGGAGGTTGCGCTGCTGCAGGACGCCGAGGATCACCATCACGACGAGGAAGAAGAGGAGCGAGACCGGTGCGAAGGCCGTGATGCGCGCCGCCAGCGGTCCGGGATTCAATCGATTCGGCAGGTCCATCCCGACGCGCTGGCCGGTGACGACATTGGCAAAGCGCCACGCCAGGCGCCAGCCCGCGCCCTGTTCGGTCTTCTCGCTCGGCGACATCGCCCCGGCAGGGAAGTCCACGTCGCGGAAGTCGGTGGTCATCGCCAGGACGAAGTCGGAGACCTCCGACACGCCCTGCGGGGCGAAGGCGTAGCTCCATTGGTCCAGTCCCCGCGACACGTAGCCGACTTCGACGAGCGCTTCGCCGCTGGCGGGAAGCACGACCCGCGAGCGAAGGCCCTTCGAAAGGTCGCTGACGCCGGAGGCCGGCTGCTGATTCACGCGGAAGCGGAACTGGTCGTAGATCGCCTGGCCGGAGGGAAAGGCGAACTCCACCACGAGCGTACGCTCGACCGCATCGGGGTTGCGCACGCGATAGCGGGCGTTGAAGTCGACGCCGTACGTGTCATACCAGAGCAGCCCCTTCTTTCGATGTGCCAGCTTCAGATCCACGTCCACGCGGCTTTGCGCGAGCGCGACCGGGGCCGTGTCGATGACGGTCCGGGTGACGCTCCGCGTGACCGGCCGCCCGTCGCGCACGCCGTCATTCACCTGCTCGGTGACCTGCCGCGGGCGTTCGACCCAGATGGAGGGAGCGACCTGCCGATGCTGGCCGCCCCATAACGCCGCGACCTCCTGGCCGAGGCGGGAATCGAATTCTCCCGTTCGCGCGAGGATGGAGGTGCCGAGCGTGAACCAGGCGAGCGTGGCGATGACGAAGATGGCGCAGATGGCAGTCAGGCGGAGTGTGGACATGACGGGGCCTCGGGCGTGCTGAATTGCACGGCCCGAGCATGCCGTGGCCGGGCACGGAAGTCCTCAGCGAGGGGTGAGCGGAAGGTGAGATGAGGCTGAGGCCGAGGAGGGCAGGCCGAAAGCTGATGCTAGCATTCGCTTGTGCGCTATCGGTTCGGGCCGTTCGTGATCTCGCCCGCGCGGCGCGTCTTGTGCCGGCACGAGCACGACGTCGCGCTGATCCCCCGCTATTTCGACCTGCTGCTGCTCCTGGTCGAGCAGCGAGACCGTGCCGTCACCCGGCAGGAGATCTTCGACCGCGTCTGGTCCGACGTCGTGGTCTCCGACGGCGCGCTCACGCAGGCCATCCGGACGATCCGCCGCGTCCTCGAGGACGACTCAAAGGAGCCGCGGTTCATCCGCACGGTGTCCAGGCACGGCTACCAGTTCGTCTGGGTGCCGGTCGCGGAAGAAGTGGACGAGGGGCCGGTCGGGCAGGTCACGGAGATCGAGCGGGTCGCGCAGGTCGCCGCGGTCGGGCAGGTCGGACAGGTCGCGCAGGTTGGGCAGAGCGCACGGGAGGGCGACGAGATCGACTCGCTGCTGGCCGTGCTCCTGAGGGATGGCACCTCGCGCGGCGCGACGGAGGAAGAGCGTCACGACGCCGCGGTGCAGCTCCACGAGCTGGGGACGGCGGAAGCGCTGCGCCGGCTGGACCAGCGGCCCGGGCACGAGGAAGCGCGTGCGATTCTTCGCGACGCGCGGTGGGATGCGCCTTCGGCCGGCTCGGTCCCGCTGCTCTCGGCTCATGGCCGGCTGCGCGCGATCGGCGACGTCGTCCATCTTCGAGCCGCACACGCGGCCCGTCTCGCCTCGGCGCGCTGGGCGTCGGCGGCCGGCGCCGCAGGAGCGGCGGGCGTGATTGCCGGCCTGACTGGCGGCGCCGCGCTCGCGTTGGTCCCCGAGTCGGATACCGGCCTTCAGGTCGCGATCGCCCTGGCCGTCGTCGGCGGGGCGGCTGGCACGCTGGGCGGCGCGGGAATCGGCGCCGGGCTCGCCGCCGCCGAGGCGTTGTCGCGATCGGCACGAGGCGCGGCGCTTTCCGCGGCTGGCGCGAGCGCGGGTCTGCTCATGGGCAGTCTCGCCCATCATCTGCTGCGCGCGCTGCTCGGCGGCATCTTCGGCCACGACGTCGCCGGCCTCGCCGGCGGGTTCGAGGGGCTCGTCATCGGCGGCGCGGTCGGCTTCGGCTACGCGCTCGCGACGCGCCGGCTCGCGCAAGGCGGCATGGCGGCGCCCCGCGGTCACGCGCGCTGGCGTGCGGCGCTTGTCACCGGCCTGGTGACCGCCGCGGCCGCCTGCGCACTGGCCGTCTCCGGCCGGCATCTCGTCGGTTCCAGCCTGGATCTGATGGCCAGCGGCTTTGCCGGGTCGGCCGTCGGCCTCGATCCGCTGGCGCGCCTGCTGGGCGAGGACAACCTGCGCCCGATTACACGCACGCTGGTCAGTGGATTCGAGGCGATGCTGTTCGGCAGCGGCCTCACGTTCGGGCTCACCCGACGGCCGCGGGCGTGATCGCGTACTAAGGCATAATCCAGGGGTGAAGGCGAAGAACGTCTTCGTGTGCCAGGAGTGCGGCGCGCAGGCTCCCAAGTGGCTGGGCCGCTGCACCGACTGCGGCGCCTGGAATTCGCTCGTCGAGGAGCGGGTCGGCGATCCGGCGACGGCGCCGGCGGGCGGCAATCGCTACGGCGCGCTCGTGCCGGGTGGCGCCGGCGCGAAGCTGTACGCCGATGTCGAGTCGACCACGACCGCACGGCTCTCGACCGGCATCGGCGAGCTCGATCGCGTCCTCGGCGGCGGCGTCGTCCCCGGGTCGATGGTGCTGCTCGGCGGCGAGCCGGGCATCGGCAAGTCCACCCTCCTGTTACAGGCGGCCGCCAACGTCGCGCGCGAGATCGGCCCGGTCCTCTACAGCTCTGGCGAAGAGTCCGAGCACCAGGTGAAGTTGCGCGGCGAGCGGCTGGGCGTCGGCCGAGCGCCGTTGTACCTGCTGGCCGAGACGTGCCTCGAGCGGATCCTCGAGGAGCTGAGCCGCCTGCGGCCCGCGCTGGTCATCGTCGATTCGATTCAGACGATCTTCTCGATGCGGATGCAATCGGCGCCCGGCAGCGTCGGCCAGGTGCGCGAGGCGGCGACGCAGCTGCTGTTTGCCGCGAAGAGCCAGAACATCCCGACGTTCGTCGTCGGCCACATCACGAAGGACGGCGCGCTGGCCGGGCCGAAGTCGCTCGAGCACGTCGTCGACACCGTGCTCTACTTCGAAGGCGAGCGCCACCATTCGCATCGCGTGGTCCGGGCGGTGAAGAACCGCTTCGGCGCGGTGAGCGAGCTTGGCGTGTTCGAGATGACCGGTGAAGGCCTGCGCCCGGTCGCCAACCCGTCGCAGCTCTTCCTGGCCGAGCGGCCTGCGAACACGCCCGGGTCGGCCGTGCACTGCTCGATCGAGGGATCGCGGCCGCTGCTGGTGGAAGTGCAGGCGCTCGTCAGCGGCAGCACCTTCGGCAACGCGCGCCGTACCGCCAACGGCATCGATTCCGGTCGGCTGGCGCTGCTCCTCGCCGTGCTCGAAAAGCGCGCCGGCCTCAACCTCGTCGGCGAGGACGTCTTCGTCAACGTCGCCGGCGGGATGAACATCGATGAGCCGGCGGCCGACCTGAGCGTCGCCGCCGCCGTGGCCTCGAGCCTGCGCAACCGCGTCGTGGCTCCCGCGACCGCCGTCTTCGGCGAAATCGGCCTGGCGGGCGAGGTGCGCGGTATTACACAGGCCGGCTTGCGGGTGCGCGAGGCTGCTCAGCTCGGGTTCGAGCGCTGCGTGCTGCCCCGGGCCAATCTCGATCCGAACGACCGGACCCTGAGCGACGGCGGGTGCGAGCTCGTCGCCGTCGGCACGGTCGCGGAGGCGCTCGATGCGCTGCTCATATAATTCATTAGGTCTTCATACCGTGCATCCTCATCCCGGAGCGTTCGCATGGCCTGGTTTCTCCTTGCCCGTCTGCTCTTTGTCATTGCGGTTGTCTATTCGGCCATTCTCCTGAGGCCGCTCGGCGGCTCGGTTCCGGCAAACGCCGCTTTCGGCATTGCGCTCGCCGCGACCTTCGTCGGCTTCGAGGCTCGCCTCAAGAACACCTCCGTCACGCACATGCTCGGCGCGATGCTGGGCGGCGCCATCGGACTCGGCATCGCCAAGGCGGTGGGCGCGGCGCTCTTCTGGGCCGACACCAAGGACGACCGCGTCGTCTTCCTTCACTCCTTCGTGCTGCTCGCGCTGCCCTACCTGGGGCTGGTGCTCGGCGGCCGCAAGGGCGAATGGCTCGAGCCAGCCCGGCTGGTCGGCCTCTTCCGCGGCACCGGCCCGCAGCGGCGCTACCGCATCCTCGACACCAGCGTCATCATCGACGGCCGCGTCGCCGACATCTGCGAGACCGGGTTCCTGGACGGCACGCTGGTGATCCCGCAATTCGTCCTGAAGGAGCTGCAGCTGGTCGCCGACTCCTCGGACTCGATGAAGCGCAACCGGGGCCGCCGCGGCCTCGACATCCTTCAGAAGATCCAGAAGATGTCGGGCGTGGAAGTGATGATTCGGACCTCGACTTCCCCGAGGTTCGCGAAGTGGACCTGAAGCTGATCGAGCTGGCGCGCGCGCTGTCGGGGAAGATCGTCACGAACGACTTCAACCTGAACAAGGTCGCGCAGCTGCGCGGGGTCGCCGTGCTCAACATCAACGAGCTGGCCAACTCCCTGAAGCCGGTCGTCCTCCCCGGGGAGATCATGAAGGTCTTCATCCTCAAGGAGGGCAAGGAGTTCAACCAGGGCGTCGCCTATCTCGACGACGGCACGATGGTCGTCGTCGACAACGCGCGCAAGCTGATCGGCCGGACCATCGACGTCGTCGTGACGAGCGTGCTGCAGACGACGGCCGGCAAGATGATCTTCGGCCGCTTCGTCGACCCCAGCGTCGCCGCCGCGCAGGGCCCGGTGCCGGTGGAGCGCGACGACCAGCAGCGGCGGCCCCGCGTCTCGCCGACGCCGCAGCCGCAGGCGCCCGCCTCGGTGGCGGCCGGTCCCGCGCCGGCCGGCCCGGCGCCAACGCCCGCGCCCTCGGCACCCGTCGGCTCGGTCGGCAACGGCGCCGTGGAGCGGCCCCGCGGGTAGCGTGTGGGCATTCCCTCGTTCCACTGGTGGCGGACGGTCTTCTTCCTGATTCCCGCCATCGGCGTCTACACGATCGTCCTCGGCACGCTGTCGCTGGGCTCGAGCCTGTTCGAGCGCCGCGGTCATTTCGCGCACGGCTGCGCGAGGCTGTGGTCGTGGCTGATTCTGGCGACGACGGGCGTGAGCGTGGACCTCAGGGGCCTCGACCAGCTGCAACCGGGCCGCACCTACATCTTCGTGTCCAACCACCAGAGCATCTACGACATCCCGGTGATCTTCTCGTCGCTGCCCTACCAGCTGCGGATCATCGCGAAGGAGTCGCTGGGCAGCTTTCCCTTCCTCGGCTGGCACCTGCGCCGGACCGGGCACCTGCTGGTCGACCGCCGCAATCCCGATCGCTCCGGTATCCTCCGGCGCTGGAAGGCGCTCGTCGATCAGGGCCTCTCGCTCATCATCTTTCCTGAAGGCACCCGCAGCCAGGACGGGCGCGTCGGCATCTTCAAGGCAGGCAGTTTCCTGCTGGCCATCGAAGCGCAGCTGCCGATCGTGCCGCTGTCGGTGGACGGCACGCGCCGCGTCATGCGCAAGAGCGAGCTGACGACGCGTCCAGGGCACGCGACGCTGGTCGTGCATGCGCCCATCGAGACGACCGGCCTGGACGTGTCTGACGCGCGCAAGCTGGCGCAGCGCGTGCGGCAGATCGTCGCGAGCGCGACCACTCAGGACCTCGTGCCGGCGCAGGACCCGTCGCCGGCGCTGTCCGCACCGACGCTGGACTCCTGGCCGCGCGCGTGTACCTCGCGCGCGCGGGCGAGCGCCGCTTCGACGTGGGCGACGATGTTCTCTTCGCCGATCTCGTCGATGAATTCGGCCTTCTCCAGGAACTTCGCTGGCTGATGCCGCGCGCCGCAGACCAGCAGCGTGCGGCCCGACCGCCGCAGCTGCCCCGACAGCTGCTCCAGCGCGTGCAGGCCGGTGGCGTCGATGGCCGTCATGTTGCGGAGCCGGAGGATCACGATCGGCTGGAATGCCTCGAGGTTGGCCGTGGTCTCCGACAGCTTGTCGGTCGTGCCAAACAGAAACGGTCCGTGAATTCTCAGGATCGTGACGTAGGGCGGCACGTCCTTGCCTTGCAGTGAGTGCACCTGGCCGGCAGCGATGTAGTCCGGCGTCGCCACGCTGACGCTCGTCGTCTCGGTGACGCGGTAGATGTAGAGCAGGGCGGCAAATGCCAGCCCGGCCTCGACGGCAATCGTCAGATCGGCCATGACCGTCAGCGCAAACGTGATCAGCCAGACGGCGATGTCGGCGAGCTCGAGCCGCAGGATGGCCGGGATCTCGCGCCACTCGCCCATGTTCCACGCGACGACGAAGAGCACGGCCGCGAGCACCGCCAGCGGGATGCCGGCCGCCAGCGGCGCGAACAGCAGGACGACGAGCAGCAGCGTCACCGAGTGAACCAGCGCCGAGACCGGAGTCTCGCGCGCCGGCGCGGATGTTCGTCGCCGTTCGCGCGATGGCGCCGGTCACCGGAATGCCGCCGACCATCGGCACGACGACATTGGCGACGCCTTGCGCGACCAGTTCCGCGTTCGAGTTGTGCCGGCCGCCGGCCATCGAGTCGGCGACGACCGCCGACAGCAGACTCTCGAGCGCCGCGAGCACGGCGACGGTGAAGGCGGGCTGCAGCAGCGGGCCGATCAGATCTGCGCGGAAGGCCGGAATCGAGATCGTCGGCAGCCCGCCGGGAATCCCGCCGAACGCCGAGCCGATGGTAGCGACAGGTGCGTCGAACAGCGTCACAGCTGCCGTCCCCGCGACCAGCGCGACGATCGACCCGGGCACGCGCGGCACCCACCGCGGCAGCAACAGAATCACCGCGAGCGCCATGACGCCAAGGGCGACCGCGGACGTATTGAACGTGGGCAGATAGTGAGCGATGGCTGCCACGCGCTCGAAGAACTCGCTCGGTGATCCCGGCATCGCCAGCCCGAGGAAGTCCTTGACCTGCGTCGTGGCGATGAGCAGCGCGATGCCGTTGGTGAATCCCAGGACGACCGGGCGAGGGATGAACTTCACCGCGGTGCCGAGGCCGGTGAAGCCCAGGATGAGCAGGATCACGCCTGCCATCATGGTGACCATCAGCAGGCCCGACACGCCATGGTCGTGGATGATGCCCGCGACGATGACGACGAAGGCGCCGGTCGGTCCGGAGATCTGGAAACGCGATCCGCCGAGCAGCGCGACGATGAGCCCGCCGACGATGGCGGTGTACAGGCCCGCCTGAGGCGTGACGCCGGACGCGATGCCAAAGGCCATGGCCAGCGGCAGCGCGACCAGGCCCACGGTGACACCCGCCACGAGATCGCGCACGAACGTCTGGCGAGTGTAGGTCTGCAGGCTTTCGAGCAGCGCCGGTCGCCAGCGTGCGAGCGACAGTCCGCTCATCGCGCCGCCCACGTCAGCGCGATCCGGCCGCTTCGCCCGGGCATGTCGACGCCGACGATTTCCTGGTAGTCCTCGTCGAGCAGGTTGCGGACGTCGGCCATGAGACTGAACGATCCGAACTGCCGGCTCACGCGCGCATCGACGAGAAGGTATTCGCGTCCGTCCGCCCGATGGGTGAAGCTGGCGCTGGCGCCGAGCGAGAACTTGGCGCCGACCTCGCCGACCGCCGACGCCGTCGCGCGATGCTTCGCGTAGTCGAGCACGTACTTCGAGAGCAGTTCGAGGCTCGGCGCGCGGCTGTCGAGCAGCACGTACTGCAGTTGTGCCTGGCCGCCGCTGCCCAGCAGGCGCGTGACCGACAGCTCGAGGCCCTTCGTCGTCACGTCACGGATGTTCGCCGTGTGCCAGCGCTCGGCCGGCGTCGCGCGCACCCAGTCGATCACGTCATCTTCGAAGCGCACGAACGTCGTCGCCCCCGCCAGCCACTGCGATCCGGAGAGCCAGTCGGCGCCGCCTTCGAGGCTCCAGGAATCCTCCGGACGGAGCGTGTCGGACGCAATGTGGTTGGGGTCGCGGTAGTACAGCTCGGTGAACGTCGGCACGCGGAACGCGCGGCCGGTGCTGCCGCGCAGCTTGACCGGGCCCACCCAGTAGCCCGCGGAGAGCGACGGGCTGAGCGCCTGACCGAATCGTGAGTAGGCGTCGAAGCGCAGGGCCGGCGTCGCGAACACGCGTCCGCGCTGATAGCGCATCTCGGCCGAGCCGCTGCCGCGCCCGTACCCATGGTCGCCGAGATTGCTCGACTCGACCCAGTCACCGCCGGCCTCGCCGCCGATTGCGAGCCTGAGCGACGGCTTCAACGTCCGCTCCGCCTGCACTGCCGCCGTCGTCGCGTAGGAGCGGTGGCGATTCTCGAGCACGCCGGGACGGCGGACGTCCCAGAGGAACCGGTCGCGATGCGCGCGCGCGGCGGCACGCCAGTTGACCTGCCAGTCACCGGCGCGGATGCGCGAGCGATCGACGCCAACCAGCAGCTGCGAGGTCCATTCCTTCGACGGTGAGGCGCCGTAGAAGCCGTTGGCGCCGAAGGCGCGATCGAGCCAGGCGACCGTCAGCTTGTGCGCGCCGAGCGCGACACGGCCATTCAACGTCGCCGTCCGATAGTCGCGGTCGTACTCGAACCCGTCCGACCGGGCGAAGGCGCCCGACAGCGCCAGCGCGGCGTGGTCGACGTGTCCCTCGACGTCCGCGCTCCCGAACGAGGCGCCGCCAACCGCGAACCTGGCTCCGCGCCGCTCTCGGCGGGTCACGACGTTGATCGTGCCGCCGAGTGCGTCGGCGCCGTGCAGCGACGAACCGGCGCCGGCCAGCACTTCGATGCGCTCGATGTCGTCGAGGGTGACCGGGATGTCGCTGTTGTGGTGCCCCGATTGCGCGTCGTTCAGGCGCACGCCGTCGAGCAGCACGAGCGTCTGGCCGAACGCCGCGCCGCGAATCGAGAAGTCGGCCTGCATGCCATCCACGCCCCGCGTCCGCACGTCCACCGGCGCCAGCAGCGCCAGTGCATCGGCCACCGATCGCACTGGCAGCCGCGCCAGCTGCTCCCGGGTGACTACGTAGACGACGCGCGACTGCGCGTCGAAGGTCAGGGGCTCGGCGGCGGCGGTCACCGTGACAGCCTCACGAATTGGCGTCTGCGCCTGAGCCGGCTCGACCGCGCAGATCGTGACGCCTGCGCTAAGCGCAAGGGCCAAAGTACGGGCCCGGCGGCCGATCCCGTGGTACAAAACCATGCACTATCGTAAAGCGATCGGACTCATCAGCCGAAACCAACTGGGAGCGGCCTGCGGCGTCGGGCCGCGCCTCGGGAGCACAGCATGAACATGGGACAGTCGGTGGTTATCAAGGGTGAACTGAACGGCGGCGAAGACTTGACGCTCGACGGCCGCGTCGAAGGAAAAGTCAGCCTGCCGGAGCACGTGCTCACTGTCGGGCCCAACGCCAAGCTCGATGCGGAGATCGTCGCCAAAGTGGTGATCGTGCTGGGAAACGTGAAGGGCAACGTCACGGCCCGCGAGAAGTTCGAGTTGCGCGCCGGCGGCACGATGGAGGGCGGGCTGACCTCGCCCAAGGTCGCGATGGCCGAGGGCGCGACCTACAACGGCAAGATCGAGATGCCGAAAAAGGCCGAAAAGGCCTGATGTAAGTGGATATCGTCGTCGCGCCGGAGCTGGACGGCGTCGTCCGGCTCGGCGTGCTCGTCGTCGACGGGGCGGTCAATGCGTCGGGCGACCCACGGCTCGACGCGCCCCTGGCGGCGGCGGAATCGGCCGTCCGCGTGCATCCGCCCGAGGAGAGCCAGGCGGTTCGCGCGATGTACCGCCGAATCGGCCTGGACCCCACCAAGACACGGCCGTCCTCGGAGGCGCTGCTGCGTCGCGTCCGGAAGGGCGATCCTCTGCCGCGTATCAACACGCTCGTCGACATCTGCAACTGGTGCTCGCTCGAGTTCCAGCTGCCGTATGGGCTGTACGACCTCGAGCAGGTCCGGCCCCCGGTCGCGCTGCGTCTCGGGCACGAGGGCGAGAGTTACCCGGGCATCCGCAAGGACGTCGTGAACGTCGCCGCCCGCCTCACGCTCGCAGACGCCGATGGCGCCTTCGGGAACCCGACGTCGGACTCGGCCCGCACGATGGTCACGACGGCGACGTTCCGTGTGCTGACCGTGGTCTTTGCTCCGGCAGAGACCAGCGCACCGCGAATCCAGTCCGTGCTCGCCGCGACCGCCGAGCGGATGCTGCAGTTTGGCGGTGGCCGGGAGATCTCGCGCGCCGTCATATAATTTCCGGCTGCGATGTATGTGGTGGCCGTAGTGGCGGCCGGCGGCCAGGGCACGCGCCTCGGCCAAACGGTGCCCAAGCAGTTCGTCGAGCTGGGCGGCCAGACGCTGCTCGAGCGATGCGTGCGCGCGCTCTCGGCGTCGCCCGAGATCCGGGAGATCATCGTTGCGTTGCCTGCCGCGCAGGCCGCCGATCCTCCGGCGTATCTGCGCGACGCGCGCGTGCGGGTCGTCGAGGGTGGGGCGCGGCGCCAGGACTCGGTGGCCAACGCGGCCCGCGCCGTGCCGGAGGCGGCCGATGTCGTGCTGATCCACGATGCGGCGCGGCCCTTCGTGGACACCGCGACGATCGCGCGCGTCATCGAAGCGGCCGCCGATGGCGGCGCGGCCATCGCCGCGCTGCCGGCGCGCGACACGGTGAAGCTGGCCGGCGTCACCGAGACCTCGTGGGTTGGCACCGAGTTCGGCGAGCCGATGCCTGCGGTCAGGCGCATGTCGGTGCCGACGGTGAAGCGGACCCTGCCGCGCGAGACGATTTTCCTGGCGCAGACGCCGCAGGGGTTCCGGCGCGACGTGCTCGCGCGCGTCCTGGAGCTCGGCGCGCACGGCGCCGAAGGCACCGACGAGGCCGCACTCGCCGAGCAGGCCGGCTGCCCCGTGCTGCTGGTGGCCGGCGACCCCTGCAACATCAAGATCACCACCGCGGCCGACCTCGCCTTCGCGCGAGGCCTGCTGCTCGAGCGAGGCGAGCGCGTCTGACATGATCCGCATCGGCATCGGCTTCGATTCGCACCGGCTCGTCGAGGGCCGCATGCTCATTCTCGGCGGCGAGATCATCCCGTACTCGGCCGGGCTGAAGGGCCATTCCGACGGCGACGCGTTGTGCCACGCCATCACCGACGCCATTCTCGGCGCCGCCGCGCTTGGAGATATCGGCCGGCACTTTCCAGACACCGACCCTCAGTACCGCGGCGCCAACAGCCTCGTGCTCCTGTCGCGCGCCGTCGGCATCGTCCGCGAGGCCGGCTACGCAATCGAGAACATCGATGCCGTCGTGATCGCCGAGCGCCCGAAACTCGCGCCTCATGTCGATCGTATCCGCGCGCGGCTGGCGGCGACGCTGGGCATCGACGCCGGCGCCGTCAGCGTCAAGGGCAAGACCAACGAAGGCATGGACGACACCGGGCAGGGTGCGGGAATCGCGGTGCACGCCGTCGCGCTGCTGAGGAAGGACTGATCGCGTGCGATTGCGATTCGCGCCCAGCCCGACCGGCCACCTTCACGTCGGCAACGCGCGCACGGCGCTCTTCAACTGGCTGCTGGCGCGCAACCGCGGCGGCGCGTTCATCCTCCGCATCGAGGACACCGACCGCGAGCGCTCGACGCTGGAGTCGGAGGCCAGCATCCTCGACGATCTACGCTGGCTCGGGCTTGACTGGGACGAGGGGCCCGATGCCGGCGGCAACGTCGGACCGTACCGGCAATCGGAGCGCCTCGAGGTCTACCGCCAGCACGCCGATCGGCTCCTCGCCAACGGGCATGCCTATCGCTGCTTCTGCTCGACCGAGCAGCTCGAAGCCGATCGCCAGGCCGCGCTGTCGGAAGGCCGGCCGCCCCGCTATGCCGGGCGGTGCCGCGAGCTGACGGCAGACGTCGTTGCTGCCCGCCTTGGCGGCGGCGAGCCGGCGGTCGTTCGCTTCCGCGTGCCGTCCCATCGCGACATCACGTTCGCGGACGCGGTCCGCGGCCCAGTGACATTCAGCACCGACGTCATCGGCGATCCAGTGCTGCTCCGGTCCGACGGCCACCCCGCCTACAACTTCGCCGTCGTCGTCGACGATGCGCTGATGGGCGTGACGACGGTGGTGCGGGGCGAAGACCACATCCCGAACACCCCGAGGCAGCTGCTGCTCTATGACGCCTTCGGCTGGACGCCGCCGGTCTTCGCGCACCTGTCGCTCGTGCTCGGCCCGGATCACGCGCCGCTCTCGAAGCGGCACGGCGCGACATCGGTGATGGAATTCCGCTCGCGCGGCTATCTGCCCGAGGCGCTGGTGAACTACCTTGCGCTGGTCGGATGGTCGCCTGGCGGCGGCGACGAGCTGCTGCCGCTCGACGAGCTGGCGCGGCGGTTCTCGCTCGATGGCGTCAGCCACAGCGCCGGCGTGTTCGACGTCGAGAAGCTGGCGTGGGTCAATCGACACTACCTCAAGTCGGCGTCGCGCGAGCGGCTGTGCGAGCTGTCGCTGCCGTACCTGCGCGAGGCGGGACTGGTTACAGCGCCGTCCGCCGAAGCGCGCGACTGGCTCGCCGCGTGTGTTGCCGATTGCGACCGACGCGGTGGACCGGCTCGATCAGACGCCCGGCCGCCTGCATTTGCTCTTCCAGTACGACGCGGCCGCGGGATTGTCGCGCGAGGAGATCGAAGCGGAGTTTGCCGCCGACGGCGCCCGCGCCGTCGCGCACGCGCTTGCCGACGACCTCGCCGTCTCGGCGCCGCTGATCGATCGTGAGCAATTCCGCGCGGCGGCGCAGCGCGTGCGCGAGAAGACGGGCCAGAAGGGCCGCGCGTTGTTCCATCCGATTCGCGTTGTCCTGACCGGCGAGGCCGAGGGCCCCGAGCTCGACCTGCTGGTGCCGGCCATCGACACTGGCGCCCAGCTGGCGAGTCCAAGCGGGATCGCGCCCGTCATGAGCTGCCGATCGCGGGCGCAGTCGTTCGTGCGGGCCCTCGGATGATCATCTACGGCCTCAACCCGGTTGCCGAAGCGCTGAAGGCGGGGCGCGTGACCCGGCTGCTCGTCGGCGCCCGATCGGACCAGCGGCTGCAGCAATTGCTCGCCCTGGCGGCCGAACGTCGCGTGCGGGTCGAGCGCGTCGATGCCGACGAACTGGACCGGCGCAGTCGCGGTGGCGTGCACCAGGGGGTGCTCGCCGAAGTGGCCGCGGCAAAGGAGTACAGCGTCGAGGATCTCGTGCGCGGCGCCAGCGGGCCGCCGCTCGTCGTCGTGCTCGACGGCATCGAGGACCCGCACAACGTCGGCGCGATCCTGCGCAGCGTCGACGCGGCGGGCGCCCACGGCCTCGTGCGGCAGACGCGGCGAGCCGCCGCGCTCGACGCGGTGGCCGCGAAGGCGTCGGCCGGCGCGGTGTCGCACGTGCCGGTGGCCGACGTGGTGAACATCGCGCGCGCGATCGAGGCGCTGAAGCAGTCGAGCGTCTGGGTCGTGGGACTGGCTGGCGAGGCGACGCAATCCTACGAGTCGATTGACTGGACGGCGCCGTCGGCGATCGTGCTCGGCGCGGAGGGCAGCGGTCTTCGCCGCCTGGTCCGCGAGTCGTGTGACTTCCTGGTCTCGATTCCCATGGCCGGCCACGTCGACAGCCTCAACGTCTCGGTGGCGGCTGGCGTGGTGCTGTTCGAGGCGGCGCGCCAGCGACGTCTAAAGTCGGCGGCTAGCGACGATCCCGCCAGCCGAGCACCGCACGCAGCGGCGCCGTGATGCGCCAGCTCTTCGATCCGTTGACGTCGGCCAACTGCTGTTCGAGGCTCATCAGGGAGATCGCGCAGCCGCGCGATCTCGATGGCGTGCAGGACCCGGATCGCGGGGGCATGGCGCTCGGCGGCCAGAGTACAGGATAATGGGAAGTTCCGGTCGGCCTCGGTGGCGTTCGAGTGGGCAGGCAGACGGTCGCAGGTGGAAGCGGAGGCAGGGGTTGCCTTCGTGGCACGGGACGTGCTAGACTCGCGATCTTTGTCCGGCTGGCGTAGCTCAGTCCGGTAGAGCAGCTGATTTGTAATCAGCCGGTCGGGGGTTCGAATCCCTCCGCCAGCTCCAGTGACTGCCAAGCCTGGAGCCTGCAGGGTAAGACGCCATACGTAGCTGATTTCAAACGACTTACGACAATCTCTGACGACGAGAACCGGAAGCGGATCAGGCTGTCTTCCGCAGTGGGCGTCGCCTGAGAAACGCCAGGCACGGCGAGGTTGCGGAGCGGTCAAACGCAGCAGACTGTAAATCTGTCGCCCTAGCGGCTTCGGAGGTTCGAATCCTCCCCTCGCCACCAAACCTCCGATCGCTGGCCGGAGGGCGAGTTTCGGTGGGCGCGCCAGCAGGACGAGGGCCCGGGGTTGGGCCGGAACCGGTCGGTCGCCAGACGGCGCCGACCGCGAAAATTGAGTTCGGCGGGCATGCCCGCGGAGTTGCGAGTCGGCGAAGGGTGCGAGCACGAAGGCGGGAGTAACTCAGTGGTAGAGTCACAGCCTTCCAAGCTGTTGGTCGCGGGTTCGATCCCCGTCTCCCGCTCCAGTTGAAGGCCGATGTAGCTCAGTTGGCAGAGCGCGTCCTTGGTAAGGACGAGGTCACCGGTTCAATCCCGGTCATCGGCTCCAGCCTTCGCTCGCCTCGCGAGCTTCGGCTCGGCAAGCCGACCGTAGTTACGGGTTACGAGTTACGCGTTACGACTCAATACGGAGCGAACTTCGATGGCGAAGGAAAAGTTTGATCGGTCCAAGCCGCACGTGAACGTGGGGACGATTGGGCACATCGACCACGGGAAGACGACCTTGACGGCGGCGCTGACGAAGGTGGCGGCGGACAAGGGGTGGGCGAAGTTCGTGCCGTATGACGAGGTGGCGAAGGCGAGCGAATCGCAGGGGCGGCGGGATGCGACGAAGATCCTGACGATTGCGACGTCGCACGTCGAGTATGCGACGCCGAACCGGCACTACGCGCACGTCGACTGCCCGGGGCACGCCGACTACATCAAGAACATGATCACGGGCGCGGCGCAGATGGACGGCGGCATCCTGGTGGTGTCGGCGGTGGACGGGCCGATGCCGCAGACGCGCGAGCACGTGCTGCTGGCGCGGCAGGTGGACGTGCCGTGCCTGGTGGTGGCGCTGAACAAGGTGGACGCGGTCGACGACCCGGAGCTGCTGGACCTGGTGGAGCTCGAGGTGCGGGACCTGCTGACGTCGTACAAGTTCCCGGGCGATGACGTGCCGGTGGTGCGGGTGTCGGCGCTGGGGGCGCTCAACGGCGAGGCGGCGGGGGTGGAGAGCATCCTCAAGCTGATGGACGCGCTGGACACGTATGTGCCGCTGCCGGCGCGGGAGATCGACAAGCCGTTCCTGATGCCGATCGAGGACGTGTTCTCGATCTCGGGGCGCGGGACGGTGGTGACCGGCCGGGTGGACCGCGGCCGGGTGAAGGTGGGCGAGGAAATCGAGATTGTGGGGTTCCGGCCGACGACGAAGAAGGTCGTGACGGGCGTGGAGATGTTCCGCAAGCTGCTCGACGAGGGGGTGGCGGGGGACAACATCGGGGTGCTGCTGCGCGGCGTCGAGAAAGAAGACGTGGAGCGGGGGCAGGTGCTGGCCAAGCCGGGGTCGATCACGCCGCACACGAAGTTCAAGGCCGAGGTCTACATCCTGTCGAAGGACGAGGGCGGGCGGCACACGCCGTTTTTCAACGGCTACCGGCCGCAGTTCTACATCCGGACGACGGACGTGACCGGGACGCTGCATCTGCCGGACGGGGTGGAGATGGTGATGCCGGGGGACAACACGCCGATTACGGCGGAGTTGATCACGCCGGTGGCGATCGAGAAGGGCGCGCGGTTCGCGATTCGCGAGGGCGGCCGGACGGTGGGCGCCGGAACGATCAGCGGAGATCATCGCCTAGATCGGCCGGGGGCTGAAGGCTGACGACTGAAGGCTGATTATGCGCGACATCATTTCAATGGCGTGTCCCGAGTGCAAGCGCCGGAACTACAGCACGACCAAGAACAAGAAGAAGACGACCGAGCGCCTGGAGCTGAGCGAGTCCTGCCGGTTCTGCCGGAAGCACACGGCGCATAAGGAAACGAAGTAGTGCTGAGTCGAGAGTGCCGAGTGCCGGGTGCACGATCGAATACGACCGTCACTCAGCACTCGAGCACTTTCCACTCCGCACTTCTGTTTAGGCCAATAGCTCAATTGGTAGAGCACCGGTCTCCAAAACCGGGGGTTGGGGGTTCGATTCCCTCTTGGCCTGCCAGTTGGTGAAGGAAGCAGGGTCCACATCGTGAAGACGAGCACGCTCGACCCCGTGAAGGGCAGCCCGTCGCGCCCGGTCGCCCGTAGCGGCGAGGGCAGCGACGAGGGCGGCGTCCTCAGTCGTCCCACCGCGTGGTGGGACCGCGCGCGCAACTTCCTCAGCGAAGTGCGCAACGAGATGAAGCGTGTCACCTGGCCGAGCAAGCGCGAGGTGTACGCGACGACCGTGGTGGTGATTCTGGTGTCGGTGTTCTTCGGCCTCTATCTCTGGCTGGTCGACATGGCCCTGGCCAGCGCAGTGCACTGGTTGTTCGCGCGGGTGGGGGCATGACGACCGACGTCAGCAAGCACTGGTACATCGTTCACACCTACTCGGGGTTCGAGAACAAGGTGAAGGAGTCGCTCGAGCAGCGGGTGGCGGCCTACGGCCTCCAGAGCGACATCGGCGAGGTGCTGATCCCGACCGAGGACATCGTCGAGAAGCGCGGCGGGCGCGAGGTCAAGAGCGCGCGGCGGTTCTTCCCGGGCTACATCCTGGTCGAGATGAACATGACCGACCACGCCTGGCACGTCGTGAAGAACACGCCGAAGGTCACCGGCTTTGTCGGGGCCGGCGCCAAGCCGACGCCGCTCAGCAAGGACGAAGTGGAGCAGATCCTGACGCAGGTGCGCTCCGCCGCCGAGAAGCCAAAGCCGAAGTACATGTTCGAGAAGGGCGAGCAGGTCCGGATCAACGAAGGGCCTTTCACGAGCTTCAACGGCGTGGTCGACGAGGTGAACCTCGACAAGAACACGCTGAAGGTGATGGTCACCATCTTCGGGCGGTCCACCCCGGTGGAACTGGACTTCCTGCAGGTGGAGAAGATTTAGCCGGGCGACTACAACCACGAAGCCGCGACGCCACGAGCCGCGAAGGCACGAAGGCGGCGGCCGGTCAGAGGTTGCCGGATCGGTTCAGTCATCGCGCCGTCGCGGCATCGCGGTTGTGAGTGAGGAGTTAGGACGTGGCGAAAAAAGTTCAGGCAATGGTCAAGCTGCAGATTCCCGCGGGCAAGGCGACGCCCGCGCCGCCGGTCGGCACCGCGCTCGGTCCGCACGGCGTGAACATCATGGACTTCTGCAAGAACTTCAACGCCAAGACCGCGGCGCAGGACGGGCTGATCATCCCGGTCGTGGTGACGATCTTCTCGGATCGCTCCTACACCTTCATCACCAAGACGCCGCCGGCGCCGGTGCTGCTGAAGCGGGCGGCCAACATCGCCAAGGGCTCGGCGGAGCCGAACAAGAACAAGGTCGGCACGGTCACGGCCAAGCAGGTCGAGGACATCGCGAAGCTGAAGCTGCCGGACCTGAACACCGACTCGCATCGAGTCCGCAATCAAGACCGTCGCCGGCACGGCGCGGTCGATGGGACTGGACGTGATTCGTAATTGCAGATTCAGATTGCAGATTGCAGATGACGAAACGCCGGGATGCACCCCGAGCGAATCTGCGACATTCGCAATCTGCAATCTGCAATCTGCAATCGCATAGCTCGACGAGCTGGGCCGCCGTCGTCAGCCACCGGCGGCTCTGATGACCACCACTGGTGGGAGGCTGAGGAAGCGAAGGGGTAATGGGGAAGAAGTTCGAGGCAGCCAGGGCGCAGGTGGAGGATCGCTCCTACACCCTCGAGGAAGCGCTGCCGCTCGTCCAGAAGGTCAAGTTCGCGAAGTTCGACGAGACCGTCGAGCTGTCGGTCCGGCTCGGGGTCGACCCCAAGCACGCCGACCAGATGGTGCGCGGCACGGTCGTGCTGCCGCACGGCCTGGGCAAGAGCAAGAAGGTGCTCGTCATCGCGAGCGCTGACAAGCAGAAGGAAGCCCAGGAAGCCGGCGCCGACGAAATCGGCGGCGACGAGGTCGTCGAGAAGATTCTCGGCGGCTGGATGGACTTCGAGGCCGTGGTCGCGACGCCCGACATGATGCGCGGCGTCGGCCGCCTCGGCAAGGTGCTCGGCCCCCGCGGGCTGATGCCGAACCCGAAGACCGGCACCGTCACGACCGACATCGCCAAGGCGGTGAAGGACATCAAGGCGGGCAAGGTCGAGTTCCGCGTCGACAAGACCGGCATCGTCCATGCCCCGGTGGGCAAGACGTCGTTTGCCCAGTCGGCGCTCATCGCCAACGCGCACGCGCTCGTCGACAGCATCGTGAAGGCCAAGCCGCCGGCGGCCAAGGGACGCTATCTGAAGAGCATCACCGTGTCGTCCACCATGGGCCCCGGGGTCCGCATCGACACCACGAGTGTCGAGGCCGTGGCGAAGCACTAGGCCCTGGGGAGGACCAAGAGCAATGGCTGTCACACGAGCAACCAAGGAAGCGCAGCTTGAAGCGCTGACCGAGGCGTTCACCGGGGTCGAAACGGCGATCCTCGTGGACTACAAGGGATTGAACGTCCCCCAGGTCACGGAGCTGCGGCGTCAACTGCGCGCGGTGAAGGCGCAGTACAAGGTCGTCAAGAACACCCTGGCCACGCGCGCCCTCAAGGGCACCTCGTTCGAGCCGCTGGGCCAGCACTTCAAGGGGACGACGGCGGTGGCCTATACGGCCGGCAATCCGGTCGCCCTGGCGAAGACGCTGACGACGTTTGCGAAGACTGCGCCGTCGGTCGCCATCAAGGCGGCGGTGGTGCAGGGCCGCGCCATCAAGGCGGGCGAAGTCGCCGAACTGGCGAGCCTGCCGGGCAAGCCCGAGCTGTACGCGAAACTGCTGTTCCTCCTGCAGGCCCCGATGGTGCAGCTGGTCAGCGTGCTGAATGCTGCGCCGCGGGACCTCCTGACGGTGCTGACGCAGGTCGAGAAGAAAAAGAGCGAAGGTTAGTGCTGAGTGGATAGTGCTGAGGCCGAGTGACGCATCGCTCGGCCACTCGGCACTCCGACTCCGCACTCGGCACTCACTGGAAACGGCAAGGCATCGAAGGAGAGAACGGTAATGGCGGAACTGACGCAGACCCAGGTTGTCGACTACATCAAGAACATCAGCGTGCTCGAGCTGTCGCAGCTCGTGAAGACGCTCGAATCCGAGCTCGGCGTGTCGGCGGCGGCGGCGGCTCCGGTCGTGGTGGCCGGCGGCGGCGCGGCGGCGGCGGCAGCCCCGGTCGAGGAGCAGACCGAGTTCACGGTCACGCTGACGGACATCGGCGGCAACAAGATCAACGTCATCAAGGTCGTCCGCGAGGTGACCGCGCTCGGACTGAAGGAAGCCAAGGACCTGGTCGAGAGCGCGCCGAAGGCAATCAAGGAAGCCGTGACCAAGGACGAGGCCGCGGCCATCAAGAAGAAGTTCGAAGAGGCTGGCGCCAAAGTCGAAGTGAAGTAAGCGTCCATGCGGGGCGCCAGCCCCGCCTGGTCCGCCTGTAGTCGGCCGGGGCCCTGTTTGGGGGTCCCGGCGATTACGTATTTCGGTGATTTTTTTTCCTATTCCGGTCCGCAATGAGGGCCGGAGCGGGGGACCGGAACGCATGTACAGCCTGCCGAAGAACGTCTACCGCGAGCGCATCGATTTCTCGAAGATCAAGACGACGGTTCCGATTCCGAACCTGATCGAAATTCAGAAGAAGAGCTACGAACGCTTCCTGCAGATGAACCGCCTCGCGACCGAGCGCGAGGATGCCGGCCTGCAGTCGGTGTTCAAGTCGGTCTTTCCGATCAGCGACTTCCGGGAGAACTCGTCGCTCGAGTTCATCGAGTACTCGATCGGCAACTGGGAGTGCAAGTGCGGCAAGCTCCAGGGCCTGCAGCACCTGCGCAAGCCCTGCACGCACTGCGGACACACGCTCGTCGCCGATCCGTACGGCGACAGGGAAGTGCTCTGTCCGAACTGCGGCACGGCCAACACGGCGCGCGGCGACGTCTGCGACATCTGCGGCCAGATGGTCGCGATGAAGCTGAAATACGACGTCGACGAGTGCCAGGAGCGCGGCATGACCTACGCCGTGCCGCTCAAGGTCACCATCCGGCTCGTGGTCTGGAACAAGGACCCGGAAACCGGGGTGAAGACCATCCGCGACATCAAGGAGCAGGAGGTCTACTTCGGCGACATCCCGCTGATGACCGAGCACGGCACGTTCATCATCAACGGCACCGAGCGCGTCATCGTCAGCCAGCTGCACCGGTCGCCGGGCGCCTTCTTCCACTCGGAAGACAAGACGCTCTACATCGCGCAGATCATCCCGTACCGCGGGTCCTGGGTGGAGTTCGAGTACGACTCCAAGAACCTGCTCTACGTGCGCATCGACCGCAAGCGCAAGTTCCTGGCGTCGGTCTTCCTGCGCGCGCTCGGCCTGCGCAGCGCCGACGAGATCATCCGGGCGTTCTACTCGGTGGATCGGCTGCTGCTCAAGGGCGGCTCGACCTACTGGGCGGTCGGCGACAGCCTCGTCGGGCTGCGTGCGAAGAAGGAAATCAAGGTCCCCGGCGCCGAGGTCACCATCGGCGAGGGCAAGAAGATCAACGCGTCGCACATCGCCGCGCTGAGGAAGGCCAACGTCGAGGCCATCGAGGTCATCGACGAGGCGCTCGAGGGCGCGTTTGCCGCCGCCGACATCGTCGATCCGGCGACCGGCGAGGTGCTGCTCGAGGCCAACGAGGAGCTGACCGCCCGCGTGCTGTCGATCGCGCAGGAGAAGAAGATCGACAAGATCGAGGTCTTCTTCCCGGAGCGCGACGAGGTCGGCTCGATCATCTCGCAGACGCTGCGCAAGGACGCGATCAAGACCCACGAAGAGGCGCTGATCGAGATCTACCGCCGCCTGCGGCCCGGCGATCCGCCGACGCTCGACAGCAGCCGGTCGCTGTTCGAGAACATGTTCTTCAACCCGCAGAAGTACGACTTCTCGCGGGTCGGCCGCCTCAAGCTGAACACGAAGCTGAAGCTGAAGACGCCGCTCGACGAGAAGATCCTGCACCCGCAGGACTTCTACGAGGTCATCAAGTACCTGCTGAAGCTGCGCAAGAACCCGGCGAACGTCGACGACATCGATCACCTCGGCAACCGCCGCGTGCGGTCGGTGGGCGAGCTGCTCGAGAACCAGTTCCGCATCGGCCTGGTCCGGATGGAGCGTGCGATCAAGGAGAAGATGTCGGTCTACCAGGAAATGGCGACCGCCATGCCGCACGACCTGATCAACGCGAAGCCGGTCATGGCGGCGATTCGCGAGTTCTTCGGGTCGAGCCAGCTGTCGCAGTTCATGGACCAGACCAACCCGCTCTCCGAGATCACGCACAAGCGGCGGCTCTCGGCGCTCGGGCCGGGCGGTCTCAGCCGCGAGCGCGCCGGCTTCGAGGTGCGCGACGTGCACCCGACGCACTACGGCCGCATCTGCCCGATTGAGACGCCGGAAGGCCCGAACATCGGCCTGATCTCGTCGCTGTCGTGCTTCTCGCGGATCAACGAGTTCGGCTTCATCGAGTCGCCCTACCGCAAGGTGAAGGACGGCCGGGTCGTCGACTACGTGATCGTCACCAACGCCGGCGGCCACGCCAAGTACAAGGCCGGCGACATCGTCGAGGCCGACGAGATCGTCGGCGTCCGCGGCGACTCGAAGAAGAAGGGCCTCGAGTTCGAGCCCTACTCCTACTACCTGTCGGCGTGGGAAGAGGACCAGTACACGATCGCGCAGGCCAACGTCGAGATCGACGAGAGGATGCGGCTGGTCGGCGACCGCGTGATCGCCCGGCAGCAGGGCGACTTCATCCTGGCGCAGAAGGAGAACGTCCAGTTCATGGACGTCTCGCCGAAGCAGCTGGTGTCGGTCGCCGCGTCGCTGATCCCGTTCCTCGAGAACGACGACGCGAACCGCGCGCTGATGGGCAGCAACATGCAGCGCCAGGCGGTGCCGCTGCTCCGCGCCCGGGCGCCGTACGTCGGCACCGGCATGGAGTACATCACCGCGCGCGACTCGGGCGCCGTCCAGCTGGCGCGCCGGTCGGGCACCGTCGACTACGTCGACAGCCAGCGCATCGTCGTCCGGGTGGAAGGCGAGAGCGACGATGTCAGCAAGGAGATGGGCGCTGACATCTACGGCATGACGAAGTTCAAGCGCAGCAACCAGAACACGTGCATCAGCCAGAAGCCGATCGTCCGCGTGGGCCAGAAGGTCCACAAGGGCCAGGTGCTGGCCGACGGCCCGTGCACGGAGCTCGGCGAGCTGGCGCTCGGACGCAACGTCCTGGTCGCCTTCATGCCGTGGCGCGGCTACAACTTCGAGGACGCGATCCTCGTCTCCGAGAAGCTGGTGAAGGACGACTACTACACGTCCATTCACATCGAGGAGTTCGAGATCGAGGCGCGCGACACCAAGCTCGGGCCCGAGGAGATCACGCGGGACATCCCGAACGTGTCGGAGACCTACCTGCGCGACCTCGACGACAGCGGCATCATCCGCATCGGCGCCAACGTCAAGCCCGGCGACATCCTCGTCGGCAAGGTGACGCCGAAGGGCGAGACGCAGCTGACGCCGGAAGAAAAGCTGCTGCGGGCGATCTTCGGCGAGAAGGCGGGCGATGTCCGCGACGCCTCGCTCATCTGCCCGCCCGGCATCGAGGGCATCATCGTCGGCGTGAAGATCTTCTCCCGCAAGGGCATCGAGAAGGATGACCGGGCGAAAGCGATCGAGCAGGACGAGCTCGACATGATGGAGAAGAACCTGCAGGACGAGATCCGCATCCTGCACGACGAGGTCAAGAAGCGCGTCGTCCGGATGCTGCAGGGCCAGACCCTGCGCACGGATCTGTTCGACGAGTTCGGCCGCGAGCGCGTGCTGCGCAAGGGGACGGTGCTCGGCGACGAGATCCTGCAGGATCTGCCCTACGACCGGCTGATCCGGCTGAAGGTGCAGAGCGACGACCCGGGGCTCGAAGACGAGCTGCGCGTCCTCGAGGACCGCACCGAGCGCCAGGTCGAGGTCATCCGCCAGCTGTTCGAGGAGAAGAAGGAGAAGATCCGCCGCGGCGACGAGCTGCCGCCGGGCGTGATCAAGCTGGTGAAGGTCTACGTCGCGATGAAGCGCAAGCTGTCGGTCGGCGACAAGATGGCCGGCCGCCACGGCAACAAGGGCGTCATCGCGCGCATCCTGCCGGAAGAGGACATGCCGTACCTGCCGGACGGCACCCCGGTCGAGATCGTGCTCAACCCGCTGGGCGTGCCGTCGCGCATGAACGTCGGGCAGATCCTCGAGACGCACCTCGGCTGGGCGGCGCACGCGCTCGGCCTCTACTTCGCGACGCCGGTCTTCGACGGCGCGACCGAGAGCGAGATCAAGAAGTGGCTCGAGGACGCCGGCCTGCCGCGCAGCGGCAAGACCCGGCTCCACGACGGGATGACGGGCGACCAGTTCGAGCAGGACGTGACGGTGGGCTACATCTACATGCTCAAGCTGTCGCACCTGGTGGATGACAAGATCCACGCCCGCTCGATCGGGCCCTACTCGCTCATCACGCAGCAGCCGCTCGGCGGCAAGGCGCAGTTCGGCGGCCAGCGGTTCGGCGAGATGGAGGTCTGGGCGCTCGAGGCCTACGGCTCCGCCCACATCCTGCAGGAGCTGCTGACGGCCAAGTCTGACGACGTGACGGGCCGCGCGAAGATTTACGAGGCCATCGTCAAGGGCGACGCCAGCTACACGCCTGGCCTGCCCGAGTCGTTCAACGTGCTCATCCGCGAGCTGCAGTCGCTCTGCCTGGACGTCGAGCTCATCTCGACCAAGCGGAAGCCCGCGGAGCCCGAGACGCCGGCCGAGCCGGTTCTGGAACAGGTGTAGGGAAGGGGATTGGGATGAGACCGAGTCTGCACGATAGCAAGACCCAGCTCCGAACCGATTTCGACGCGATCCGGATCAGTCTGGCCTCGCCGGACAAGATCATGTCGTGGTCGCACGGCGAGGTCACCAAGCCGGAGACGATCAACTACCGGACGTTCAAGCCGGAGCGGGACGGCCTGTTCTGCGCCAAGATCTTCGGGCCGATCACCGACTGGGAGTGCCTCTGCGGCAAGTACAAGCGCATGAAGCACCGCGGCGTGATCTGCGACAAGTGCGGCGTCGAGGTGACCCAGGCCAAGGTGCGCCGCGAGCGCATGGGCCACATCACCCTGGCGACGCCGGTCAGCCACGTCTGGTTCTTCAAGGGGCTGCCGAGCCGCATCGGGCACCTGCTCGACATCTCGCTGCGCGACCTGGAGCGGATCCTCTACTTCGAGGCCTACGTCGTCATCGACCCGGGCGCCACGGAGATGAAGCCCAACTCGCTGCTGACCGAGGAGCAGTACCGGAAGGCGCGCGAGGACCACGGCCACAAGTTCAAGGCCCAGATGGGCGCCGAGGCGATCAAGGAGCTGCTGAAGCACGTCCGGATCGAGGACCTCGCCGAAGAGCTGCGCGTGAAGATGCGCGCCGAGACCTCGGCGCAGAAGAAGCTGAAGTACGCCAAGCGGCTGAAGGTGGTCGACTCGTTCCGGAAGTCGAGCAACCAGCCGAACTGGATGATCCTGGACGTGATCCCGGTCATTCCGCCGGAGCTGCGCCCGCTGGTGCCGCTCGACGGCGGCCGGTTCGCGACCTCGGATCTGAACGACCTGTACCGCCGCGTCATCAACCGGAACAACCGGTTGAAGAAGCTGATCGAGCTGAAGGCGCCCGACGTCATCATCCGCAACGAGAAGCGGATGCTGCAGGAGGCCGTCGACGCGCTGTTCGACAACGGCCGCCGCGGCCGCGTGCTGCGCGGCGCCAACAACCGGCCGCTGAAGTCGCTGTCGGACACGCTGAAGGGCAAGCAGGGCCGGTTCCGCCAGAACCTGCTCGGCAAGCGCGTCGACTACTCGGGCCGGTCGGTCATCGTCGTCGGGCCGGAGCTGAAGCTGCACCAGTGCGGCCTGCCGAAGAAGATGGCGCTCGAGCTGTTCAAGCCGTTCATCTACAACAAGCTCGAAGAGCGCGGCCTGGTGGCGACCATCAAGCAGGCCAAGGAGATGGTCGAGCAGCAGAAGCCGGAGGTGTGGGACATCCTCGAAGAGGTGATCAAGGAGCACCCGGTGCTGCTGAACCGCGCCCCGACGCTGCACCGCCTGGGCATCCAGGCGTTCGAGCCGACGCTGGTCGAAGGCAAGGCCATCCGGATCCATCCGCTGGTCTGCACCGCGTTCAACGCCGACTTCGACGGCGACCAGATGGCGGTGCACATCCCGCTCTCGCCCGAGGCGCAGATCGAAGCCTCGGTGCTGATGATGGCGAGCAACAACATCCTGTCGCCCGCCAACGGCGCGCCAATCGCGGTGCCGTCGCAGGACATCGTCCTCGGCTGCTACTACCTGACGAAGGCCAAGCCGGGGGCACGCGGCGAAGGCCGGGCGTTTGCCACGGTGGACGACGTCCTGCTGGCGCTCGAGGCGGGCGAGGTCGAGACGCTGTCGCCGATCCGGCTGCGGTTCACCGGCGAGCTGCTCGACCTGAGCGCGTCGCGTGACGACCAGGACGTGCTGCGCACGGAAGTGCAGTCGGTGACCGCGAAGATCATCAGCACCACCGTCGGGCGCGTGATCTTCAACGACGCGCTGCCGACCGGCATCCCGTTCGTCAACGGCCTGCTGAAGAAGAAGGGCCTGCAGATGCTGGTGCAGTTCTGCTACCTGCGTCACGGCCTGGAGCGGACCGTCGAGATGCTCGACGGGCTGAAGAACCTCGGCTTCACCTACGCGACGAAGTCGGGCCTGTCGATCGGCATCGACGACCTGATCATCCCCGAGGAGAAGAAGATGCTCGTCGCCAAGGCGCGCGACGAGGTCATCCGCGTCGAGTCGCAGTACCTCGAAGGCGCGATCACCAACGGCGAGCGCTACAACAAGGTGATCGCGATCTGGTCGGAGACCACCGAGAAGATCTCCGACGAGATGTTCGACGAGATGAAGGAGCAGGACAAGGCCGGCCGCTTCAACTCGGTCTACATCATGGCCGACAGCGGCGCGCGCGGCAGCAAGCAGCAGATCCGCCAGCTCGCCGGCATGCGCGGCCTGATGGCCAAGCCGAGCGGCGAGATCATCGAGACGCCCATCACGTCGAACTTCCGTGAAGGGCTGACCGTGCACCAGTACTTCATCTCGACGCACGGCGCCCGCAAGGGTCTGGCCGACACGGCGCTCAAGACCGCCGACTCGGGCTACCTGACGCGCCGCCTGGTGGACGTCGCGCAGGACGTGATCATCTCCGACCTCGACTGCGGCGCCCTCGACGGCATCGAGGCCCGCGCCATCGTCGAGGGCGGCGAGATCATCGAGCCGCTGCGCGACCGCATCATCGGCCGCGTCACGCTCGAGAAGCTGGTCGATCCGTTCGACGGCTCGACGATCATCGACGCCAACCAGGACGTCGACGAGGACCTGGCGCAGCGCATCGAGGAAGCGGGCTTCGAGAAGGTGAAGATCCGCTCGGTGCTCACCTGCGCCAGCCGCCGCGGCGTCTGCACGAAGTGCTACGGCCGCGACCTGGCGACGGGCCGCATGGTCGAGCTCGGTCAGGCGGTGGGCGTCATCGCCGCGCAGTCAATCGGCGAGCCGGGCACGCAGCTGACGATGCGCACGTTCCACATCGGCGGCACGGCGTCCAGGATCTCCGAGCAGTCGGGCCAGGAAGCCAAGTACGACGGCACCGTGAAGTTCGAGGGCATCCAGTTCGTCGAGGCCGACCGGGTCGAAGGCGCACGGATCGAGCTGGTGGTCATGAACCGCAGCGGCAAGATGATCGTGCAGGACGAGAAGGGCCGCGACCGCGAGCGCTACGACGTGATCTACGGCGCGCGGATGCGGGTGCGCGACGGCCAGGCGGTCAAGGCCGGCGACGTCCTGATCGAGTGGGACCCGTACACCTTCTCGATCCTCACCGAGGAGGCGGGCACGGTCCGCTTCAAGGACATCCTCGACGGCCTCACGGTCCACGAGGAAGTGGACGAGGTCACCGGCCTCTCGCGGCGGATCATCATGGATTCGCCCGACGAGAAGAAGCAGCCGCTGATCGAGATCCGCGACGCCGCGAACAAGGTGGCGCGCCGCTACCACATGCCGTCGCACGCCCACCTGATGGTGGAGGACGGCGACCCGGTCATCCCGGGCGCGGTGCTGGCGAAGATCCCGCGCGGCACGACCAAGACGAAGGACATCACGGGCGGTCTGCCGCGCGTGGTGGAGCTCTTCGAGGCGCGCAAGCCGCGCGAGACGGCCGTCATCAGCGAGATCGACGGCGTGGTCAAGCACGGCGGCATCGTCAAGGGCCTGCGCAAGATCCACGTGGTGCCCGATGACGGCGGCGAGCCGCGCGAGTACTCGCTGCCGCGCGGCGTGCACGTCGAACGTCCAGGAGGGCGAGCGCGTGCGGGCCGGCGAGGCGCTGATGGACGGCCCGAGCAACCCGCACGACATCCTGAACGTGCTGGGCGAGAAGGCGCTGCAGGGCTACCTGGTGAACGAAGTGCAGGCCGTCTACCGCCTGCAGGGCGTCAACATCAGCGACAAGCACATCGAGACGATCGTGCGGCAGATGCTGCGCTGGGTGAAGATCGAGGACGTCGGCGACACCGAGTTCCTCATCGAGGAGCAGGTGGACAAGTTCCGCTTCCTCGAGGAGAACGAGCGCGTGATTGCCGACGGCGGGCGTCCGGCGACCGGCCGGCCGCTGCTGCTCGGCATCACGAAGGCGTCGCTGTCGACCGAGTCGTTCATCTCGGCGGCCTCCTTCCAGGAGACGACGCGCGTGCTCACCGAGGCGTCGATTTCCGGCAAGGTCGATCACCTGCGCGGCCTGAAGGAGAACGTCACGATGGGCCGGCTCATCCCGGCCGGCACCGGCTTCGAGTGGTACCGGAACGTCCACATCCCGCCGGACGAACCGCCGCCGCCGCCGCCGGTGCTGCAGCCGAGCGACGACGAGGTGGAGTTCGATCGGGAGATGGAATACCTGGTCGAGCCCGAGGACGCCATCGGACCCGCCGCGGGCGACATCGAGTAACTCGTCGGCTCCGCAACTACGTGGACCTGCGAGGGTGGCAGCCAGCTCGGCGGCCACCCTCGTTGTCCTGTACGGCCGCGCGCGAGCGCGTATACTGCGCCGACCTCGAATGCTCAAGCGCCTGATGCGGGTGGTGCGGGATCTGCGCTGGCGGCGGCTGAACTGGTCGTCGGCGTCAGACGAGGCATTCCACGATCAGCTGTTCGCCGCCCAGGCGTACGACCCGTTCTCCCACGCCTACCCGGGCAACATCACGATCCGCCGCTTCGCCGATCTCGCAGCGACCCACGTCGACGCGCGGGGGACGGTGCTCGACCTGGGCTGCGGCCCTGGCGAGATCACCTGTGAGCTGGCGCGTCGGTTTCCCGGCGCGACGTTCATCGGCGTCGATCACAGCGTCGAAGCGATTCGCCGGGCCACGGCAAACGCGGCGCGGCTCGGCCTCGCCAACATCTCGTTTGTCGCGGCCAGCCTCCAGACCTATGAGCCGCCGTCATCGGTCCAGCTGGTGACGATGTTCGATTCGTTCCATCACCTGCTGGAGCCGCGTGCGTTCGTGGAGCGCTTCCGGCCGTTGACCGAGCGCTTCTTCCTGATCGAGCCGGCCGGGAACGCCCTCGGGCAGTGGCGCGAGAGCAGCGACTTCGACTGGGTGGCGGTGGAACTCGACGCCATCCGCGAGAAGCTCGATAGGATCTGGGGCATTGCGCCGCATGCCGGGGAAACGGCCGCCGCCCCGGAGATGACTGGCGGCGAGCCGGTCGAGCGGCGGTACACGCAGGACGACTTCGAGGCGTTCTTCGACGGGTTCAGCCTCACCGTGACCGGCACCACGAGCGGGCTGGTCAGCTACCCGCCGTCGCCGCAGCATCGCAGCGAGTGGCGCGATCGGTTCGGGAGGCACGCCTACGAGATCTTCGCGGCCCTCGACGACCGGCTCGTCAAAGAGGGCCGCGACCTCTGGAGCCGGCACTGGGCAATCGTGGCGGTGCCCGGTCCGCGCGCCGCGCGCCGGCCGCCCGAGGGACATCCGCTCAAGCCGACTCGCGAGGTCGTTCGCGGCGGCTACAGCATCGAGTACCCTGGCCTACGCCGGTCCGGACAGCGCGCCGGCCGACACGACCGTCGAGGCCATCATCGGGATTCGCAACACCGGCTCGGACACGTGGTCGAGCGAGGGGGACGCGCCAGTGAACGTCAGCTATCGATGGCTGACGGCGCAGGGATTGCCGGTGCCGACCGACCAGCTGCGGCGGGCGCTGCCGCGCAGCCTCTCGCCCGGCGAGGAGGTGGACGCCGCCCTCGCCTTCCGGACCCCGCCAGCGCCCGGGAAGGTACGTGCTCGCCGTCGACCTCGTGAGAGAAGGCGTCACGTGGTTCAGCGAGCGTGGGCAGCCGCCGAAGCGGGTGAAGTTCCGCGTGACCGGCCGCTGACCGCCGGCGCCGCTGCGGCTGTGGTAGATTGGCGCTCCCGGGGGGCGACCATGAAGGCAACCGACGAGGGCCGCGCGGGCCAGGACACCAGCTCGATAACCGCCGATCCCATGGCGGGCGGCGCGAGCATCGACAAGGTTCGGGAAATCCTCTTCGGCGTGCAGATGCGCGATTACGACAAGCGCTTCGCCCGGCTCGAAGAGCGCATCCTCAAGGACACCAGCGAGCTCAAGGACGACGTGCGGAAGCGCGTCGATGCGCTCGAGCAGTTCGTGAGGCAGGAGTTCGAGACGCTCGGTCAGCGGCTGTCCTCCGAACGCGCCGGACGCGAGGACGCTGTCAAGGGTCTGGGAGAGCAGCACCGCGACGCCGCGCAGGCCTTCGAGAAAAAGACCGCTGCCATCGACGATCAGCTGGCCAGGGCGCAGCGCGAGCTGCGGCAGCAGATGCTCGATCTCCAGAAGGAGCTCAGCGACGAGATCCTGCAGCGGCACCAGGACATGCTGTCGACGCTGACGCGGGACTCGAGCGAGCTTCGCGACGAGAAGGCCGATCGCGCGGCGCTGGCCTCGCTCTTCACGGAGATGGCCATGCGCTTGAGCAATCAGTTCCGCCTGCCGACCACCGAAGGCGTGTGATGGCCGCGCCGTCGACTCCCGACGGCCTGGACGCCCTGCGCGACCTGCTCGTGGCCCCTGAGCGGGAGGCCATAGAAGCGCTGCGCGCGCAGCTCGACGATCCGACGTTCGGCTCGCGCCACTTGGCGCGCGCGCTGCCGGAGGCGCTGGCGCACAGCAAGGACGATCACCGCCTCAAGGAGGCACTCGTCCCGCCGGTCGAAGCCGTCATCACCACCTCCGTCCGCCGCAATCCCCGCCCGCTGGCAGACGCGCTGTTCCCGGTCATCGGCCCGGCGATCCGCAAGGCCATCGCCCACACGCTCGGCGGCATGATGGAGTCGCTGAACCGCACGCTCGAGCAAAGCGTCTCGCTGCGGGCGTTCAAGTGGCGCCTGGTCGCGTGGCGAACCGGCCGGCCGTTCGCCGAGGTCGTCCTGCTCGACACGCTCGTGTACCGGGTGGAACAGGTGTTCCTCATCCACGCGGACACCGGCCTGCTCCTCCAGCACGTCGTGGCCGATGCCGTGCCCGCGCAGGACGCAGACATGGTCTCGGGCATGCTGACGGCGATTCGCGACTTCGCCCGCGATTCCTTCGGCGGCCGCGCCGACGACACGCTGGACACCTTTCGAGTCGGCGAACTCGCGGCTCTCGTGGAGCAGGGGCCCCGCGCCTACGTCGCGGCGGTCGTCCGCGGCACGCCCCCTGCCGACGTCCGACTCACGCTCCAGAACGCCATCGAGACCATCCATCTCCAGCAGGCCGACGATCTCGAGGGGTTCGACGGCGACGCGTCGCGATTCGACGACGCCCGCCCGGTGCTGCAGGAGTGCCTGGAGACGCGCTACCGGACCTCGGACCGGCCGGCCTCCTATCGCCGCTGGTGGATTGCCGGGGGCCTCGCCGCAGCGCTCGTCGCCGCCTGGCTGGGGCTGCGATGGGCCGACCAGCGCCGGTTCGACCGCTATGTGGCGTCGCTGGGCGAGCAGCCAGGCCTGGTGGTCGTCGACGGCCGTCGCGTGGGGGCGCGCTTTCAGGTCACAGGGCTCCGGGATCCGCTCGCGGTCGACCCGCAGTCGCTGGTTGCCGCCTCGGGTCTCGCGGCCGACCGCGTCACCGGGCGCTGGCAGCTCTATCAGGGCACCGATCCGCGCCTGGCGCTCCCGCGCGCCGATGCGGTCCTGCGGCCTCCTGCCGGCGTGCGGCTGACGATGCGGGGCGACACCCTGGTGGTCGAGGGTGAGGCGCCGTCGGCGTGGATGCGGGATGCCCTGCTGCTGGGGCGCACACTGGCGGGAGTGCGGCAGATCGACCTGTCGGGGCTTCAGAACTCGGAACTGCGCGATGCCAGCCGCCGTCTCGAGGCGCGGATGGTGCAATTCGTCAGAGGCACCTCCGAGCTGGCGCCCGACCAGGACCAGGCGCTCGCGGAGATGATTGCCGAGATGCGCCAGCTCGACGCCCGCGCCCGGGAGATCGGGATGAGGCTGCGCGTCGTCGTCACCGGCCACACCGATTCGGACGGCCCGCCCGAGCGAAATCTCGACATTGAGCCGCGAGCGCGCGGCCGCCATGGTGGGCGCCATGCCCCGCGGCCAGTTCGACGCGCTGGAGTTCGAAGCGCGGGGCGTCGGCAGCGCCGAGCCCGTGGCGAGCGGCGATACCGAGGCCGATAAACAGAGAAACCGCCGTGTGGCGGTCCGCATCGAGCCGCTCGGGACCGCAGTCCCGCGCTGACGGCCGAACGGCACCGGCCAAATCCGGCGCCGACCCAGCTATACTGAACCGCTACCCCATGGTTTCCGCATACGCCGCAACTGACCCTGGCCCAGTCCGGCCGGTCAATGAAGATGCCTATCTGCTCGACGCCGACTTGCGGCTCTACGCTGTTGCCGACGGGATGGGCGGCCACAATGCCGGAGAGGTGGCCAGCCAGCTCGCGCTCGAGGCGCTAGGCGGGTTCGTCCGGCGCTCGTCGACCGACACCGACCTCTCCTGGCCGTACGGCGTCCTGCCGGACCTGTCGTTCCAGGCCAACCGGCTGCGCACGGCGCTGCACCTGGCCAACCGGCGCGTGTTCCGCGCCGCGGAGAGCCACGACGACTACACCGGCATGGGGACGACGGTCGTCGCCGCGCTCATCGACGGCGCTCGCGGCGTCGTCGCGCATGTCGGCGACAGCCGCATCTATCACTGGTCGGGCGGCGCGTTGAAGGTCCTGACGAGCGACGACTCGTGGGCGGCCGCCTTGATCGCGCAGGGCCTGTCGACGGAGGACCTGGCCCGTCATCCGATGCGCCACGTGCTGACGAACGTCGTCGGCGCGCGCGACCAGGTGGAGGTCCACGTGCGCGAGCTGGCGCTCGCAGCCGGGAGATCGGCTGCTGCTGTGTTCGGACGGCTTGCACGAGCCGCTGTCCGAGACGGCATCGCGCGCGCTGCTGGGCGAAGGGCGATGACGCCGAGTCGACGGCGACGCAGCCTGGTGCAGGAAGCGATCAAGCGTGGCACCCGCGACAACGTCACCGCCCTGGTCATCGACATCGGAGCCGCCGCATGACGTCGGGCACAGGCGGCACCTGGCCGGGCGCCGGAAGCGCCACCCGCGGAATTCCCGAGCGCATCGGACACTACAAGATCACTGACCGCATCGGCCGCGGCGCAATGGGCGTCGTCTACAGCGCCCGCGACGAGCGCACCGGGCGGCCGGTGGCGCTGAAGGTCATGATGGCGGATCTCGAAGGCGACCACGAGACGCGCGAGCGGTTTTCGCGCGAGGCCAACGTCGCCGGGAAGATGCTGCACCGCAACCTCATCAACGTGTACGAGATGGGCGAGGAAGACGGCCGCCTGTACATGGTGATGGAGCTGCTCGATGGCGAGACGCTCGGCGACTACATGAAGCGCGTCGGCCAGCTGCCGCTGGAGCATGCGCTCGACCTGATGATGCAGGTCTGCGAGGGACTGGCCATCGCCCACGCGCACGCGATCGTCCACCGCGACATCAAGCCCGGCAACCTTTACGTCTTGCGTGACGGCGGGCTCAAGATCCTGGACTTCGGCGTCGCGCGCCTGGCGAACTCCAGCATGACGGCCAGCGGCTTCATCGTCGGCACGCCGGACTTCATGTCGCCGGAACAGGCGCGCGGCCGCGAGATCGACCGGCGTTCCGATGTCTTCTCCGCGGGCGCGGTGTTCTACTACATGCTGTCGGGCGTCAAGCCGTTCGCGGCGCCGGACCTCCCCGCGGTGCTGCACCGCGTCAACGCCGTGGATCCAGCGGCGCTGCCGCCCGAACACTGCCCGCCCGGGTTGTGGCGCATACTGATGAAGGCGCTGGCGAAGCAGACCTCCGATCGCTACGCCGACATGGGCCAGCTGCTGGCCGACCTCGTCAGGTTCCAGCAGGAGTTCGACAACGAGACGCGCACGCTCGCGGCGACGGCGCGGCAGCGCGCCGTCGAAGTCACGGCGCTGGTGGCCGAGCGGAACCGGCTGGCCACTCGCGCCGGATCGGTCGCCACCATCAGCCAGTCGCCGTTCAGCGAGCCACTGCTCGATCGCTACCCCGTCCTCGAGGAGCGCGGCGGCGATGCTCTCGGCGTGGTGCCGTTCCGCCGCGCCGCGCTGTCCGAGATCAGCTACGGATCTCGACGCCCGCCGTGCGGCGGTCGACGCTGAAATCGCGCAGATGAAGCAGCTGGGGGCGGCGACATGAGCCGGCGGCTGGTTCTCGACGACGGACGCAGTCAGCGCGAGCTGGTCCTCCGCGAGAGGATGACGGTGGGCCGGGATCCTGCGTGTGACATCAGCGACAGCGATCCGCGACTGTCGCGCAAGCACGCCGAGTTCCTCGCGACCACTCACGGGCTGCTCGTCCGCGATCTGCAGAGCCGCAACGGCATCCGCGTCAACGGCCGCACGGTGCGCGAGGCGTCGCTCAACCCGGGCGACCTGATCGAGATCGCTCACCTGACGGTCCGGTTCCTCGACGACAGCACGGACGCGGTCGGCGTCCCGTCCTCCGCATCGTCCGAGGCCAGCGACGCCGCCCAGGTGCGAGAGGGCTTCGAAGACGATCGGACCCGCGTGCTCCCCGCGCCGAAGCTGCCGGCGATGTCGTCGATGCCGTCCGGTCCGATCGACATGAATCGACTGGGCGTGCTGCGTGACGCGGGCGACGTGGCGATCTCGCCGATGGATGGCACCGTGCGAATCGCGGTGCCGCAGGAACTGGCGCCGCGTGTCCGCCCGCCACGTCCGGGGCTGAGCGTGCAGGACCTGATGGCGACGCGCTGGGGCTGGAGGGTGCTGGGCCAGGGCGCGCTGCTGTCCGGGGTGGTCTTCCTGATGGTCACCGTGCCGATGCTGCACTGGCTGACTGCCACGGCCGGGCCGATCGGCGACGCGCTGCTGCTGAAGATGCTGGCGGCGCCGCTGCTGGCGTCGCTCTTCGTCGGATTGGTCGTGGCCTCGCTCATCGCCCGAACGACGGCCCGAGGGCTCGAGGAGCATGACCACTCCTAGGCCGCGGCCGGCGATCGTGCCGCCCTGGGGCGTCGACGCGCAGAGTGACAGCGGACCGGGCGCCTCCGGTGCGCACGTCTCGTCGTGTTCCGCGACGGCGCGGTGCATCGCGCGCTCGAGCTCGGCTCGCGCGCGCTGACGATCGGGCGGGGCTCGCAGAACGATCTCGTGCTCGAGGATCCGGATCGCACGGTCTCGCGCTTCCATGCCGAGGTGCGCCAGGAACGTGGGGGATGGGTGCTGCTCGACCTGAACAGCCAGAACGGCACCTGGGTGGAATCGCGGCGAGTGGACCGCGTGGAACTGCGGGCCGGCGTGCCCGTCGTGATCGGACGTTATCGTCTGGTCTTCGACGACACGCCGATTGGCGCGTAAGTGAGTGAGGGAGCAATAGTGGAAACCCCGCGGACGATTGGCCGGTACGAAGTCATCGAACGAGTGGGACGCGGCGGCATGGGCGTGCTCTACCGCGGGCGCGATCCGGTGCTCGACCGCGAGGTGGCCATCAAGGTGATGGCCGGCGACTTCTCGACCGACGAGGGGGCGCGCTCGCGATTCTTCCGCGAGGCGCGCGCATCGGCCCGCCTCCAGCACCGGAACATCGTCACGATCTTCGAGTTCGCCGAGGACGCCGGGACGCCGTACATCGCGATGGAGTTCCTGCGCGGCCAGACGCTCGCGCATCGGCTGCAGTCGCAGCCGCCGCTGACCGTCGTCCAGAAGCTCGACCTCGTCACGCAGCTGCTGACCGGGCTCCACTACGCGCACGAACAGGGCATCGTCCACCGCGACGTGAAGCCGGCCAACGTCTGGCTGCTCGACGACGGCACGGTGAAGCTGCTGGATTTCGGCATCGCGAAGATTGCCGCGTCGACGATGACCAGCGCCGGCAGCGTGCTGGGCAGCGCCTTCTACATGGCGCCGGAACAGGTCTCCGGCCGCGAGGTGGACGGCCGCGCCGACGTGTTCGCGGCCGGCGTCGTCCTGTACGAGTTGCTCAGCCATCATCGACCGTTCGAGGCCGAGTCGCCGACGGCCGTGATGATGAAGATCGTGAGCGAAGAGCCGCAGCCGCTCGGGAAGTTCTGTCCCGACCTGCCGCCGGCGCTCGTCGCCGCGGTGATGAAGGCGCTGCAGCGCGAGCCGGCGCGCCGGTTCCCGCACGCCGGCGACTTCGCCGCCGAGCTGAAGCTCGTGCGCCTGCAGGCCGAGCGCGCCAGCGAGACGATGATGGCCGAGTCGCCGGACCTGGCGCAGACGATTTTCATCCCGCCGACGCCCGGCACCGGCACCAACCCCGCGACGCGTCCGCCGGCGGTCGATCCGGCCGGCATGGCATCGCTCGCCTCCGAGCCGGGGACCGCGTCCCGACAGCCGGCGATCGGCGGCAGCCGGATGTCCACGTGGCTGTTGATTGCGGCCGTCGCGATTGCCGCCGTGGCGCTGGCGGTCGCGCTCACCGGCCGCAACGGCGGCAACAGCCCGTCGCCGGTTCAGGCCCAGACCGGCACGACGCCCGGCCCTGCGACAGGCGGGCCGCCGCCGGCGCCAGGCGCCCCGGCACCGCCGCCGGCGCCAGCCCCGGCCGGGATGATCAAGGTCGTGTCGTCGCCCGAGGGCGCGCGCGTGCTGGTCGGCGGGCGCGAGGTCGGCACGACGCCGACCGACATCGCCATCGAGGAGATTCGCGCCGGGCGCGTCCGCATCGCGATGCGCGGCTATCGCGCGGCGCCAGTGACCGCGACGCCGTCGCAGATCGAGGCGGGTGTCGCGCTCGTGACGCTCGAGTCGTCGCCGACCGGCGTCGAGTTGCAGGTGTCGGGGAACTACCCGTTCGAGGTCTGGGACGGCAATACGCGGCTCTCCGCAAGCGCCTCGCGCCACGAACTCACCGTGGAGCCGGGCAAGACGCTGCGCATCGTCGCGCCCGGCGTGCTGTTGAACATGCCGCTCAAGGTGTCGGGGTCCGGCCGCGATGGCAGCCTCTGTCCCCGAGCTGGGCAAGCTGAACCTCCGAAGCCCTCTGGAAACGTGCACGGTCGTCATCGGCCGGCGCGAGTTCGGCAACCCGCCGCTCTCCGACGTGCCGCTGGCACCCGGCACCTACGACGTGCAGCTGAGCAAGTGCCCTGAGGGCGAGGGCAAGTCGGCCAGCGTGACGATTGCCGCGGGACAGACCCGCACGGAAGTAATCCGATGATGTTGACGACGGCGCGAGGCTGGGCGGCAGCGGGGCTGGTGATCGCGGCAGCGGCGCCGGCGCTGTCGCAGGCGCAGGCGAATCTCGAGGAGCAGGCGCGGCGGCAGTTCGAGAGCGGTCTGGAGTTCTATCGCGCGGGCCGTTATACCGAGGCGCTGAAGGATTTCCAGACGGTCGCCGAAGGCTACGCGACGTCGACGGTCGCCGACGACGCGATGCTGGCGATTGCCGAGTATCAGCTCGACGTCCTCCACGACGCGACGACCGCGCGCGCCTCGGCCGAGACGCTCGTGAAGCGCTACGCCACCGGCGACGCCGCGCCGATGGGCTACGTCATCGCCGGCCGCGCGACGCTGGCGCTCGATCCGTCGGCGGCCGGCCTCGACTCCGCGCTGGCCAGCTTCGATCGTGTGCCGCGGCTGTTTCCGCGCAGCGAGGCCGTGGCGCCGTCGCTCTACTACGGCGCCGAGGTCGATCGGCGCTCCGGCCGGAGCGGCGAGGCGCTCGACAAATTGCGGCGGGTCGCGCAGAACTACCCGCGCACCACCTGGGCCGCGCGCGCGAGCCTGCTCGAGGCCTCGCTGCTGCTCGCCGACGGGCAGCCCTCGGAAGCCATGCGCGCGCTGCAGCGGGTCGTGCGCCGGTACGGATCGGGAGCCGAAGCGTCGACGGCCCGCGCGCGCAACACGATCCTCTATCGCCTCTACGTCCGTCCTCCCGTTCAGCCGCCCTACGTCGCCTCCGGCCGCAGCATCGCCGGGGCGGGCGGGCGGCTGCGCGACGTCGAGTCGATCGCGCTCGCGCCCGACGGCAAGCTCGGCGTCGCAAGCCGCGCCGGCATCATGCTGCTCGACGAGAAGGGCGCGATCGTGCGGCAGGCTCCGGCCAGCGAGCCTCGGCAGATCGCCCTCGACGACCGCGGCCGGTTCGTCATCGTCCAGCGAAGCATCGTCGTCGCGCGAAGGCGACAAGGGGCTGCAGCGGCTGGCGCTGACGGCGTCGACGAGCTCCGGGCCTCGACTGCTCCAGGACATCTCCGCCGGTGTGCGGCTGTCGAACAGCGACCTGGTCATCGCCGACCGGGAAGTGCGTACGATTGCGAGGTTCGACCAGACCGGGAAGTTCCTCGCCAATTTCGGCACCGGCCGCATCTCGCGGATGGCGGCGGCCGCCAACGACGAGGTCGCGATGCTCGATGGCGACAGCAAGGGCGTGATCTGGACCGATCGCACCGGCAAGGTGCTGGCGCGGATTCCGGCGCGCGGCACCGGCTACATCCTCGAGTCGCCGAACGACCTCGCCTTCGACATCTTCCAGCACCTGTACGTCCTGGACAAGACGCAGGTCGTCGTGTTCGCGCCCGGCGGCAAGCTCGTCGCCACTTTCACCCCGGACGCGACTACCGCGTTTCGATCCGGCACGGCACTCGCGCTCGACAGCGCCGCGCGGCTTTACATCTATGACGATGCGCAGGGACGGGTTGTTGTTTACCAGTAGGGCTGCTTCGCGACGCTCGGCGGGGCCGCGACGCGTTGCATCGTCGCGGGCGCTTTGCGTTTCGCGCTTCGCCCGGGCCGCATTCGCGTCGCTCGTGCGGTGGGCGCGCTCGCCCTGGTCGCGCTGCTGGGCGCCCGGGTTCGCGCAGACCGAACCGGCCGGATCTGGTGGAGGGCCGGCGGCTGTTCGACGCGCTCGAATACGAGCAGGCGCTGCCGTTTCTCGATCGCGCGGTCGCTGGCCTCGAGCCCAATGCCAGCCGCGACCCCGGCCAGCCGGACGACGCTCATCAGCGCGTTCGGCCTGCGGGCGCGCGCGAGATTCGGGATGGGCAACCGCGAAGGCGCGATGGCCGATTTCCGGGCGCTGCTGGGGCTCGAGCCTGGATTCGCCCTGCCCGAGGGCGTCTCGCCGAGAGTCGTCGCGCTGCTCGACGAGGTCCGCACGGCGACGATCGGCCTCATCGAGCTGACGCTCGATCCGGCCGATGGCCAGCTGGTTGTCGACGGCGTGCCGCGTACGTACGACGGCAAGCTCGCGGTCGCGGCCGGCGCGCACACGCTCCGCGTCTCGCGCATCGGCTATCGCCCGATCGATCAGCCCGTCACGGTGCTCGCCGGGCAGAGCCTGCCGCTGCGCGTCACGCTCGAGCGCGTCGCGAGCGTCGTCACGCTCGATCACGACGCCGCCTGGTGCGGAGGTCTTCATCAACGGCGTGTCGAAGGGGAAGACCGAGCTGCGGCCGCCGCCGGTATCGCCGCCGCCGTCGCGTCGCAGCTCCAGGTGCCGGCCGACCAGGTGGCCGCCATCGTGCTGACGGACCTCGCAGCAGGCACCTTCGACGTCGAGTACAGGCGCGACTGCTTCGTCACCGAAAAGAAGCGCATCGCCATCGGCGCGATGGCCGACCTCAGTGCCGAGCCGGTGGCGATGAAGCCGTCGGTGGGAGCGCTGGTGCTCGACAGCGAGCCGGCGGGCGCGTCGGTGCTGATCGACGGCGAGACGCGCGGCACGGCGCCCTCGACGCTCGAGGGCGTCTGCGCGGGCACGCACGTCGTCGAGTTCCGCACCAACGTCGGGCGGGCGGTGGAACGCATCGCGCTCGAACCGGGCGCCAGCCTCACGGTGCGCGGGCGCGTGCGTCCCGCGTTTGCCCTGCTGTCGTCGGACGCCGGCGGCGCCGCCGATTCGCGGCCCGCAGTGGAACGTGCGCTGGCGCAGGCAGAAATGGTGGTGCTGTACGCGCCTCCGCCGGACATCCTGAAAGAGATGCTCGCGCAGAGCGGCGCGAACGCGGACTGGTTCGGCGTCGGCGCGTCGGATGCCACGGCGCCGGCGGATTTGCGCGACCGCCTGCGGCGACTGGCCGATGCACTGGGAGCGCAGGGCCTGGCGTGGGTGCAGCCGGCGCGGCCCGGCGCATCCGAGGTCCGCATCGGCCTGCTGACGCCCGGCAGCACCGAGCCGGACGAACTGACCCTGGTGCTCGACCAGCCCGAGAGCGTCAAGCAGGTGGTCGATCGCCTGCGGACGCCGATCCTGCTGACCCGCGGGTCGCTGGGCGCCGCGATGATCGACGTCCTCGACCTCAAGGGGGCTGTCATCACTGAAGTGGAGGCGGGACAGGCTGCGGCGGAGGCCGGCCTGAAGCCGGGCGACATCATCCAGGAACTGGACGGCCAGCCCGTCGAATCGGCGCTGGACCTGGAGTCGAAGCTCGGCTCCCGGCAGCCCGGGCAGCAGGTGAGCCTTGGCGTCCGGACGCGGGCGGGCCAGACGCAGGCGATGACGGCGACGCTCCGGCGGGTGCCGGCGATGGTCACGTCGAGCGACCGGTTCCTGCCCGCGAACGTCACCGTGGCGGCCCTGAGGGCCCTGTTGGCGACGACGACAGACCCGGCAGTGCAGCCGATTGTCCGGCTGAACCTGGCGACGGCGCTCCTCCGGGCCGGCGATGCGGCCGAGGCGCGGACGTTGCTGAAGGAAACGACGCTGCCGCCGGGCCCTGGCGTCTCGGCCGGGACGGTGCAGTATCTCCTTGGGGAAGCGGCACTTGCGCAGGGCGACCAGGCCGCCGCGCGCCAGGCCTGGGAGGCCGCGAGCCAGTCCGAGGGCCGGCTGACCGAGGACGGCCCGACCGTGAAGGCCCTGGCTGCGCGGGCGCTGGCCCGATTGAAATGACGGTTGACGATTGCAGATTGACGAATGGCCGTGTTGACAATGCGGCGACGTAAGCCGCGGGACGCTCCCTGCTGCGTGCAGGCCACCGAGGTCGCCCGCGGACTTCAATCGTCAATCGTCAACCCGCAATCGTCAATTTCCTGCCGGCCACTTGACCCACTCGGCCGGGTTCTTGTATATTCGTCAGGTTCTATTGCTGCTAGGAACACCCTATCTAGCGGCAATCCGCTGAAAGGCGACGTGGCCACGGGCCCGTCGAACCTGACGCGAGAGCGCGGGTGGCCCCACGAAGCCGCGAGGCGCTCTCTGGAATTGACCGTTTCCCGCGTGTGGCCGTCGAGGCCGCCGGGGGCGCGTCGGTCGAACCAACACTTAGGGTAACCACGTTTCAGGCGCCGAGCCTCGAGCTCTCAGGCCTGGACGAACCGTGCCGGTGCCGCCGAGGCGCCGCGCGGGTGGACGGTTTGGATTGCCTGCGGGCCGCTGATGCGCCCGGAGGCGGGTGGAGCCATCGTGCCGACGATCAGCCAACTCGGTACGCAAGGGTCGCGAGAAGATTTCGACGAAGACCAAGAGCCCGGCGCTGCAGGACAGCCCGCAGAAGCGCGGCGTCTGCGTCCGTGTGTTCACCCAGACGCCGAAGAAGCCGAACTCGGCGCTGCGCAAGGTCGCGCGCGTCCGGCTGACCAACCAGATTGAAGTGACGACCTACATCCCGGGCGTCGGCCACAACCTGCAGGAGCACTCGCTGGTGCTGATCCGCGGCGGCCGCGTCAAGGACCTGCCGGGCGTGCGCTATCACGTCGTGCGCGGCACGCTCGACGCCGTCGGCGTCCAGGGCCGCAAGCAGGGCCGGTCGAAGTACGGGGCGAAGAGACCGAAGCAGTAGGGCAGTGCAGAGTGCGAAGTGCAAGTGCAGTTCGCACTGAGCATTGTGCATTGAGCACTTCAAGGATTCAGTAGATGCCACGCAGACGAGAAATCCCGAAGCGCGAACCGGTTCCGGATCCGATTTACCAGAGTTCGCTGCTGACGAAGTTCATCAGCACCGTGATGCGCGACGGCAAGCGGAGCACGGCCGAGCGGATCCTCTACGACGCGCTCGACATCATCAAGGAGCGCACCGGCGACGACCCGATCAAGGTCTTCAAGAAGGCGATCGACAACGTCAAGCCGAGCCTCGAGGTGAAGTCGCGCCGGGTCGGCGGCAGCAACTACCAGGTGCCGATCGAGGTGAACCCGAACCGCCGCCTGTCGCTCAGCATCCGCTGGCTCGTCGGCTACGCCCGCGTCGCGCGGCGACGGCAAGACGATGCAGGAGAAGCTGGCCAACGAGCTGCTGGACGCGTCGAACCTGCGCGGCGGCGCCGTCAAGAAGCGCGAGGACACGCACCGGATGGCCGAGGCGAACAAGGCCTTCGCCCATTACCGGTGGTAGGAACGGTTTGTAGGCCCGAACGGTAGATCGACCGCCGTCGGGAAGCTGGAACGCAGAAAAGACACGAGCAATGGCGAGGCAGTCACCACTCAAACAGACGCGGAACATCGGCATCATGGCCCACATCGATGCCGGCAAGACCACCGCGACCGAACGGATCCTCTTCTACACCGGGATCACGTACAAGGTCGGCGAGGTGCACGAAGGCACCGCGGTGATGGACTGGATGGAGCAGGAGCAGGAGCGCGGCATCACGATCACGTCGGCTGCGACGACCTGCTTCTGGAAGGAACACCGCATCAACATCATCGACACGCCGGGCCACGTCGACTTCACGGTCGAGGTGGAGCGGTCGCTGCGCGTCCTCGACGGCGCGGTCGCGGTGTTCGACTCGGTGGCCGGCGTCGAGCCGCAGTCCGAGACCGTGTGGCGCCAGGCGGACAGGTACCGCGTGCCGCGCATCTGCTTCGTCAACAAGATGGACCGCATCGGCGCGGACTTCTATCGCACGCTGTCGCAGATCGAGAGCAAGCTCGAAGGCAACCCGGTCGCGATTCAGCTGCCCATCGGCTCGGAAGACAAGTTCCGCGGCGTGGTCGACCTGGTCCGGATGAAGGCGCTCGTCTACAAGGACGAGACCATGGGCGCCGACTACGAGATCGAAGAGATCCCGGCCGACCTGCAGGCCAAGGCGCAGGAATACCGCGAGAAGCTGATCGAGAAGGTCAGCGAGTCCGACGACCAGCTGCTCGAGAAGTACCTCGGCGGGCGAGCCGATCTCCGAAGAGGAGATCAAGGCGGCGCTGCGCGCGCGCTGCATCGTGTCGGTGCGCGACGACAAGCAGCCGACCTTCGTGCCGGTCGTCTGCGGCTCGGCCTTCAAGAACAAGGGCGTGCAGCCGCTGCTCGACGCGGTCATCGAGTTCCTGCCGTCGCCGCTCGACATCCCGGCGGTGCAGGGCATCGACCCGGACTCGAAAGACGGCGCCATCATCGAGCGCAAGCCCGACGACAGCGAGCCGTTTGCCGCGCTCGCGTTCAAGATCATGACCGACCCGTTCGTCGGTCAGCTGACCTTCTTCCGCGTCTACTCGGGTGTGCTGAATGCCGGCTCGTCGGTGAGCAACGCCACCAAGGGCAAGACCGAGCGCATCGGCCGCCTGTTGAAGATGCACGCCAACAAGCGCGAGGAGATCAAGGAAGTCTACGCAGGCGATATCGCGGCCGCCGTGGGTCTGCGGTCGACGACGACCGGCGACACGCTCTGCGACGAGAAGAAGCCGATCATCCTCGAGTCGATGGACTTCCCCGAGCCGGTCATCTCGCTGGCCATCGAGCCGAAGACCAAGGCCGACCAGGAGAAGCTCGGCGTCGGCCTGCAGAAGCTGATGCAGGAAGACCCGACGTTCCGCGTGAAGACCGACGAGCAGACCGGCCAGGTCGTCATCGCCGGCATGGGCGAACTGCACCTCGAGATCATCGTCGACCGGCTGCAGCGCGAGTTCAACGTGGTCGCCAGCGTCGGCAAGCCGCAGGTCGCCTACAAGGAGACGCTCACGCGTCCCGCCGATGGCGAGATGCGGTACGCGAAGCAGACCGGCGGCCGCGGCCAGTTCGCCGAGGTCAAGATCCGGCTGTTCCCCGGCGAGCCGGGCAGCGGCTACATCTTCGAGAACGAGATCTCGGGCGGCTCGATTCCGCGCGAGTTCATCAAGCCGGTGGACGAGGGCATCAAGGAAGCCCTCACGCGCGGCGTGCTGGCGGGCTATCCGATCGACGACGTCCGCATCCAGCTCTACGACGGCAAGCACCACGAGGTGGACTCGTCGGAAATGGCGTTCAAGATCGCCGGCTCGATGGCGTTCCAGGATGCCGCGAAGAAGGCCAGGCCCGTGCTGCTCGAACCGGTGATGCGGGTCGAGGTCGTCGTCCCGAAGGACTACATCGGCGACGTCATGGGCGACCTGGCCAGCCGCCGCGGCCGCATCCAGTCGCAGGACGACCGGGGCGGCACGCAGATCGTCAACGCGCGGGTGCCGCTGTCGGAGATGTTCGGGTACGCCACCGACCTCCGGTCGCGCACGCAGGGACGCGCGACCTACAGCATGCACTTCGACACCTACGAGGCGGCCCCGCAGAACGTGAGCGAAGAGGTCGTGGCGCGGGTGCAGGGCAAGGCCTGAAGAATTGCAGATTGCGGATTGCAGATTGCGGATTGAGATTACGCAGATTTCTGTGACGGTACGTAGGGCCGAACTTCAGTTCGGCCGGCCATAGACACGGAGCGAACTTCGATGGCGAAGGAAAAGTTTGATCGGTCCAAGCCGCACGTGAACGTGGGGACGATTGGGCACATCGACCACGGGAAGACGACCTTGACGGCGGCGCTGACGAAGGTGGCGGCGGACAAGGGGTGGGCGAAGTTCGTGCCGTATGACGAGGTGGCGAAGGCGAGCGAATCGCAGGGGCGGCGGGATGCGACGAAGATCCTGACGATTGCGACGTCGCACGTCGAGTATGCGACGCCGAACCGGCACTACGCGCACGTCGACTGCCCGGGGCACGCCGACTACATCAAGAACATGATCACGGGCGCGGCGCAGATGGACGGCGGCATCCTGGTGGTGTCGGCGGTGGACGGGCCGATGCCGCAGACGCGGGAGCACGTGCTGCTGGCGCGGCAGGTGGACGTGCCGTGCCTGGTGGTGGCGCTGAACAAGGTGGACGCGGTCGACGACCCGGAGCTGCTGGACCTGGTGGAGCTCGAGGTGCGGGACCTGCTGACGTCGTATAAGTTCCCGGGCGATGACGTGCCGGTGGTGCGGGTGTCGGCGCTGGGGGCGCTCAACGGCGAGGCGGCGGGGGTGGAGAGCATCCTCAAGCTGATGGAAGCGCTGGACACCTACGTGCCGCTGCCGGCGCGGGAGATCGACAAGCCGTTCCTGATGCCGATCGAGGACGTGTTCTCGATCTCGGGGCGCGGGACGGTGGTGACCGGCCGGGTGGACCGCGGCCGGGTGAAGGTGGGCGAGGAAATCGAGATTGTGGGGTTCCGGCCGACGACGAAGAAGGTCGTGACGGGCGTGGAGATGTTCCGCAAGCTGCTCGACGAGGGGGTGGCGGGGGACAACATCGGGGTGCTGCTGCGCGGCGTCGAGAAAGAAGACGTGGAGCGGGGGCAGGTGCTGGCCAAGCCGGGGTCGATCACGCCGCACACGAAGTTCAAGGCCGAGGTCTACATCCTGTCGAAGGACGAGGGCGGGCGGCACACGCCGTTTTTCAACGGCTACCGGCCGCAGTTCTACATCCGGACGACGGACGTGACCGGGACGCTGCATCTGCCGGACGGGGTGGAGATGGTGATGCCGGGGGACAACACGCCGATTACGGCGGAGTTGATCACGCCGGTGGCGATCGAGAAGGGCGCGCGGTTCGCGATTCGCGAGGGCGGCCGGACGGTGGGCGCCGGAACGATCACGGAGATCATCGCCTAGACGGCTTTCGGCCGACAAGGATTCAGCAATGTCCGCAATGTTCAGTGACAAGATTCGCATCCGCCTCAAGGCGTATGACTACCGGGTGCTCGACCAGTCGACCGGCGAGATCGTCGACACCGCGCGGCGCACGGGCGCGCGCCTGGCGGGTCCGATTCCGCTGCCGACCGAGCGCAACCGCTGGACGGTGCTGCGCTCGCCGCACGTCGACAAGAAGTCGCGGGAGCAGTTCGAGATCCGCACGCACAAGCGGCTGATCGACATCTTCGAGCCGACGCCGCAGACGGTGGACGCGCTGATGAAGCTCGATCTGCCGGCGGGTGTGGACGTCGAGATCAAGGCGTTCGGCAAGGAGCACGGGAAGTAAGCCATGGTGACGGGAATCATCGGCAGAAAAGTCGGCATGACGCAGCTGTTCGACAAGGACGGCACGGTGCAGCCGGCGACGGTGCTCAAGGCCGGTCCGTGCGTCGTCGTGCAGTCGAAGACGGCGCAGGCCGACGGCTACGAGGCCGTGCAGCTGGGCCTGGTCGAGGACAAGGCGCCGAAGGTGACCAAGGCCATCGCCGGCCACTACAAGAAGGCGAACGTGCCGCCGACGCGGGTGCGCCGCGAGGTGAAGGTCGCCAAGGGCGCCGAGGCGCCGAAGGCCGGCGAGCAGGTGCTGGTCGGCGGGCTCTTCACCGCCGGCGAGCGCGTCGACGTCATCGCGACCAGCCGCGGCCTCGGCTTCCAGGGCGTCATGAAGCGCCACAACTTCGCCGGCGGCGCCGCGACGCACGGCTCGATGTTCCACCGGGCGCCGGGCTCGATTGGCGCGAGCTCGTATCCCTCGCGCGTCGTGAAGGGCATGCGGGCGGCCGGGCACATGGGCAGCCGCCGCGTGACCACGCGCAACCTGAAGGTCGTCAGCATCGACACCGAGAACAACCTGCTCATCGTCCGCGGGGCGGTGCCGGGAGCGGCCAACGGCTACGTGCTCATCCGCAAGGCGATTGCCGCCAAGCCCGAGCCCAAGCCGCAGGTCGAGCCGCCGACCAAGGGCAAGGCGAAGCCGAAGAAGTAGTTGTGGAGGCGGCCCCTTCAGGGCCGCATGCGTGCGGGGCTGAAGCCCCGCCGCCACGAAGAGCGAGATGCAGTCATGACCGTAGACGTAGTCAATTCGCAGAACCAGAAGGTCGGTTCGGTCGACGTCCGCGACGACGTGTTCGGCGGGCGCGTGAAGACCGACCTGATCTGGGAGTCGGTGGTCCGGCAGAACGCCAGCGAGCGCCGCGGCACCCACGCCACGAAAGTCCGCGGCGATGTCAGCGGCAGCGGCAAGAAGCCGTGGCGGCAGAAGGGCACCGGCCGCGCGCGCGTCGGCGAGACGCGCAACCCGCTGTGGCGCAAGGGCGGCACGGTGTTCGGGCCGCAGCCCCGCAGCTACGACTACCAGCTGCCGAAGAAGGTCGAGAAGGCGGCGCTGCGCGAGGCGCTGAGCCAGCGGCTGAAGGACGGCGACGTCGTCATCGTCGACGCGCTGTCGGTCAGCGAGGCGAAGACCAAGGCGGCCGCGGCGGTGTTCAAGGGGCTCGGCGTGAGCGGCAAGACGCTGGTGCTCGACGTGAAGCTCGACGCGACGTTCACGCTGGCGGCGCGGAACCTGGCCGGCGTGCGCCTGGTGCCGAGCAACCGCGTGACCGCGCGCGACGTGATGGACTCGAAGAAAGTCGTCGCGACCCGTGCGGCCATCGAGCGGCTGCAGGAGGTATTGGCGTCATGAAGTTGACAACCGTGATCCGCCGGCCGCTGATCACCGAGAAGACGACCATCCTCCGCGAGGATGGCCGGACGCTCGTGCTGCAGGTGGCCGCCGACGCGAACAAGGTGCAGATTCGCCGCGCCGTCGAGACGCTCTTCGGCAGCAAGGTCGCCGACGTGCGGACCGCGACCGTGCGCGGCAAGATCAAGCGGCAGGGACGTTTCGCCGGCCGCCGGCCGGACTGGAAGAAGGCCTACGTCCGGCTCCGCGAGGGCGAGAAGATGCCCGAATTCCTCGAGGGGGCCTAATCATCATGCCCATTCGTACCTACAAGCCGACGTCGGCGGGCCGGCGTTTCCAGACCGTCCAGGTGTTCGACGACATCACGGCGACGCGGCCGCACAAGCCGCTGACCGAGCCGATGAAGAAGTCGGGCGGCCGCAACAACCGCGGCGAGCTGACCTCGTGGTGGCGCGGCGGCGGTCACAAGCGGCTCTACCGCGTGATCGACTTCAAGCGCGACAAGCTGGACATCCCCGGCAAGGTCTCGACCATCGAGTACGACCCGAACCGGTCGGCGCGCATCGCGCTCATCACCTACGCCGATGGCGAGAAGCGCTACATCCTGCAGCCGCTCGGGCTGAAGGTGGGCGACACCATCGTCGCCGGCGTCAACGTCGACATCCTGCCCGGCAACACGCTGCCGCTGAAGAACATCCCTCTCGGCACGCTGCTCCACAACGTGGAGCTGAAGCCGGGCAAGGGCGGCCAGATCGCGCGCTCGGCCGGATCGAGCGTGCAGCTGGTGGCCAAGGAAGGCGAGTACGCGTCGGTGAAGATGCCGTCGGGCGAGATCCGCAAGATCCTGCTCGAGTGCGTCGCGACCATCGGCCAGGTCGGCAACGTCGACCACGAGAACGTCTCGATCGGCAAGGCGGGCCGCAGCCGCTGGCTCGGCAAGCGCCCGCACGTGCGCGGCGTCGCGATGAACCCGGTCGACCACCCGCTGGGCGGCGGCGAGGGCAAGACCAGCGGCGGCCGTCACCCGGTGAGCCCGTGGGGCCAGCCGACCAAGGGCTACAAGACGCGCAACAACAAGACGACGGACAAGTTCATCGTCACGCGGCGGAAGCGGTAACAGCCATGAGCAGATCACTGAAGAAGGGCCCCTTCGTCGAGACCTCGCTGCTCGAGAAGATCGAGGGCATGAACCGGGGCGGGGACAAGAAGGTCGTCAAGACCTGGTCGCGCCGCTCGACGGTGGTGCCGGAGATGGTCGGGCACACGATGGCCGTGCACAACGGGCGCAAGTTCATCCCGGTGTACGTGACCGAGAACATGGTGGGCCACAAGCTTGGCGAGTTCGCGCCGACGCGGACGTTCAAGGGCCACGCGGCGAAGGCTGAAAAGTCCGCCGCCCCGGCCGGCAAGTAGCGCGGGAGATATCGACATGGTGCAAGCGGAAGCCACGGCGAAGTACGTCCGCACCTCCGCCCAGAAGGCGGGGCTGGTGCTGGCTCTGATTCGCGGGCGCGCGGTGAACCAGGCGCTGGCGACGCTGAAGTTCACGCGCAAGACCGTCGCGCGCGACATCGCGAAGGTCCTGCAGTCGGCGATTGCCAACGCACAGCAGAAGGACGGCTTCGGCGGCGACGTGGACCGGCTGTTCGTGTCGGAGTGCTACGCCAACAACGGGCCGTCGCAGAAGCGCGTGCGGCCGGCGCCGATGGGCCGGGCGTTCCGGGTGGTCAAGCGCACCACGCACCTCACGGTGGCGGTGAGCGAGCGCCCGGTGAAGGTGGCGGCGGCGGCTGCAGAGACCCCGGCGCCGGCGCGCAAGAAGGCGGCGCCGAAGGCAACCAAGGCGGCGCCGAAGGCGCGCGCCAAGCAGGCGGAGAAGGAGTAGGACGTGGGCCAGAAAGTTCACCCGTACGGGTTCCGGCTCGGGTTCAACAAGACCTGGCGGTCGCGTTGGTACTCGGATCGCGACTACGCGAAGCTGCTGCACGAGGACATCACGCTGCGCGATGACCTCAAGACGCGGTTCCAGCACGCCGGCGTCGCCAAGATCGAGACCGAGCGCGCCGCCAACAAGCTGAAGATCGACATCTACACCAGCCGGCCCGGCATCATCATCGGCCGCAAGGGGACCGAAGTCGACAAGCTGAAGCAGGAAGTGCAGAAGCGCACGAGCCGCGAGGTCTTCATCAACATCCAGGAGATCCAGAAGCCCGAGCTCGACAGCCAGCTGATCGCCGAGTCGGTGGCGATGCAGCTCGAGAAGCGCGTGGCGTTCCGCCGGGCGATGCGCAAGGCGGTGGAGTCGGCGCTGCGCTTCGGCGCGCGCGGCATCAAGGTGCGCGTCTCCGGCCGGCTGAACGGCGCCGAGATCGCGCGCTCCGAGTGGTACCTGCACGGCCAGCTGCCGCTGCAGACGCTGCGGGCCGACATCGACTACGGGTTCGCCGAGGCGAGCACGACCTACGGCCAGATCGGCGTCAAGGTGTGGCTCTACAAGGGCGAGCGCCTGCGTCCGCGGATCGGCCGTGAAGAGGAATACAGGGAACGCGCGCCTCGTCGGCCGGCGCGCGGCTAGATTGCAGATTTCAGATTGCCGATTGCAGATTACGAATGCCGCGGATTGGGTGCTGCCGTAATCTGCAATCTGCCATCCGCAATCTTCAATTCTCGAGTGGAGTGATTGCATCATGTTGATGCCGAAGAAAGTCAAGTACCGCAAGCAGCAGCGCGGGCGCATGGCCGGGAAGGCCTGGCGCGGGTCCGACGTGTCGTTCGGCGACTACGGGCTCAAGGCGCTCGAGCCCTGCTGGCTGACCGACCGCCAGATCGAGGCGGCGCGTGTCGCGATGACGCGCGCCATCAAGCGCGGCGGCAAGATCTGGGTCCGGGTGTTCCCCGACAAGCCGATCACCAAGAAGCCGCAGGAAACCCGAATGGGCAAGGGCAAGGGCGCGCCGGAGCAGTGGGTCTGCGTCGTGCGGCCCGGGCGCATCCTGTTCGAGATGGAAGGCGTGAGCGAGACCGACGCGAAGGCGGCCATGCGGCTGGCGGCCTCGAAGCTGCCGATCGCCACCAAGTTCGCGACGCGCTTCGCGCAGGAGCACGCGTAATGGCCAAGATCGCCGAGTTCAAGGATCTCAGCGCCGACGACCTCCGGACCAGGGAGAAGGAGCTCGACGACCAGCTCTTCCGCCTGCGGATCCAGAAGTCGATGGGTCAGCTCGAGGCGCCGCTGAAGGTGCGGACGGTGCGCCGCGACCTGGCGCGGGTCAAGACGCTGCTGCGGCAGAAGAACGGGTAACGAGATGAGCAAAGCAGAGAAGCTCGGGACGGTGGTGAGCGACAAGATGACCAACACGGTCGTCGTCGCCATCGAGCGCGTCGTGCGCCACGAGGTCTACGGCAAGGCCCAGCGGCGGACGACCAAGTTCCTGGCCCACGACGAGCAGGGCGCCAAGACCGGCGACCAGGTGGCGATCGTGGAGAGCCGGCCGCTCAGCAAGCGCAAGCGCTGGGTCGTGACGCGCGTGGTGCGCAAGGCCGCCGGGGTCTAAGGAGAACGCCATGATCCAGATGCGCTCGATCCTCGACGTCGCCGACAACTCCGGCGCGCGGAAGATCGCGGTGATCAACCCGATCGGCGGCGCCGCCGGCCGCTACGCCCGGCTCGGCGACATCGTCACCGCGTCGGTGAAGGAAGCGACGCCCGACGGCACCGTCAAGAAGGGACAGGTCGTCAAGGCCGTCATCGTGCGGACGAAGAAGGAACAACGCCGCCGCGACGGCAGTTACATCCGGTTCGACCGCAACGCCGCAGTGCTGATCAACGACCAGGGCGAGCCGGTCGGCACGCGCGTGTTCGGTCCGGTCGCCCGCGAGCTGCGCGAGCGGAAGTTCATGAAGATCATCTCGCTCGCGCCAGAGGTGCTGTAAGTCATGTCTCGTCTCCAGACGCCGATCCGGCGCAACGACACCGTCATCGTCACGACGGGGAAGGACCGCGGCAAGAAGGGCCGGGTCATCAAGGTCGTGACGGAAAAGAACCGCCTCATCGTCGAAGGCGTGAACCTCATCAAGCGCCACACCCGGCCGAACCCCGCCAAGAACGTCAAGGGCGGGATCGTGTCGCGCGAGGCGTCGCTGCACGCCAGCAACGTGCAGCTCGTGTGCCCCGAGTGCGGGGCGATGACCCGCGTCGGGCGCAAGGTGCTCGACGACGGCCGCAAGGTCCGGATTTGCCGCAAGTGCGAGGGAGTGGTCGACAAATGAGCCGCCTCCGGGAGAAGTACCAGAAAGAGGTCGTGCCGGCCCTGAAGAAGGAGTTCGGCTACACCAACGTGATGGCGATCCCCAAGGTCGACCAAGGTGGTGATCAACATGGGGCTCGGCGAGGCCACGAGCAACGCCAAGATCATCGACACCGCCGCCGACGAGCTCGGCAAGATCAGCGGCCAGAAGGCCGCTGTCCGCCGGGCCACCAAGTCGATCGCGCAGTTCAAGGTGCGCCAGGGCCAGCCGGTCGGCACCATGGTCACGCTGCGCGGCGAGCGGATGTACGAGTTCCTCGATCGCCTGACGGCCATCGCCCTGCCGCGCGTCCGCGACTTCAAGGGCATCTCGGCCAAGGGGTTCGACGGGCGGGGCAACTACACGCTGGGCCTCCGGGATCAGATCATCTTCCCGGAGATCGACTACATGAAGGTCGACAAGGCCCGCGGCATGAACGTGTCGGTCGTCACCACGGCGAAGACCGACGAGGAAGCGCGCAAGCTGCTGCAGCTCATCGGGCTGCCGTTCCGGAGCAACTGATGGCAACCACGGCGAAGATGGCTCGGGAAGACAAGACGCTCAAGTTCAAGGTGCGTCATCGCAACCGCTGCAAGCGCTGCGGACGGCCGCGGGCGTACATGCGCAAGTTCGCGCTGTGCCGCCTCTGCTTCCGGAAGCTGGCGCTCGAGGGCGACGTCACCGGGGTGACGAAGAGCAGCTGGTAAGAGCTGCAGATAGACCGCAGGACGAGGTTCCTGTGTGTATCAGGACAGAGGAATATGACTGATCCGATTGCTGACATGCTCACGCGCATCCGGAACGGGGTGAACGCGAAGCAGGCGAAGATCGACATGCCGGCGTCGAAGCTGAAGGCCGAAGTGGCGCGCATTCTCGCCGACGAGGGCTACATCCACGGCTTCAAGCTGCTCGATGAGAAGACCGAGCTCGGCTCGCCGCGCAAGGCGATTCGCCTGTTCCTGAAGTACGGGCCGCACGGCGAGCGCGTGATCACGGGCCTGCAGCGCGTCAGCCGGCCGGGCCGGCGCGTCTACTTCGGCCGCGACGACGTGCCGACGGTCCTCGGCGGCCTGGGCACGAGCATCCTGACGACGTCGCGTGGGGTGATGAGCGGGCGCGAGGCCGTCAAGGCCGGCGTCGGCGGCGAAGTGCTCTGCAACGTCTGGTAGTTCTGCGGGGCTGAAGCCCCGCCGCCACGGCAGAGTGGCGCACGGAGTGGCGGCGGCCCTTCAGGGCCGCGCGAAGCAAGGGATTGAGCGATGTCTCGTATTGGCAAGAAACCGATTCCGGTGCCCAAGGGCGTCACCGTGCAGGTCGCCGAGGACGCGATCCAGGTGAAGGGCCCCAAGGGCGAACTCCGGCAGCCGCTGCCGCCGGGCGTGTCTTTCGCGCTCGACAACGGCCAGCTCACCGCGAACCTGATCCGCGACGACAAGGCGCTGGGCAAGTTCCACGGGCTGGCGCGCACGCTGGTGGCCAACGCCATCGTCGGCGTGACCGACGGCTTCAAGAAAGAGCTCGACATCGTCGGCGTCGGGTATCGCGCCGAGCAGAAGGGCGCGCAGGTCGGTCTTCGCGCTCGGCTACTCGCACCCGGTGGTGTTCGACGTGCCGAAGGGCATCGACGTCGCGGTGAGCGGCCAGACGCACATCACCGTGACCGGCGTCGACCGCCAGCTCGTCGGACAGGTCGCGGCGAACATCCGCCGCCTCCGTCAGCCCGACCCGTACAAGCAGAAGGGCGTGCGCTACACCGGCGAAGTGCTGAAGAAGAAGGTCGGCAAGACGGGCGCATAACGGACGTGCCGGGTGCGAAGTGCCGAGTGCTGAGTGCCGAGTGCCGAGTGCTGATGGCGCGTGAGGCTGGAAACGGCGCGAGCTGAGTCCCAGCGAAAGCAAAGACGATGAGAATCAAGACCAAGGAAGATCGGCGCGATCGGATCAAGTCGCGGCTGCGGAAGCGGATTGCGGGCACGCCCGAGCGGCCGCGGCTGTCGGTGTTCCGCAGTGTGGCGCACGTCTACGTGCAGGTGATCGACGACCGGAGCGGGACGACGATCGCGGCGGCGTCGACGGTCGAGCCGACGCTGAAGGCGGCGCTCGAGAGCGGCGCCAAGGGCGGCAACATCAAGGGCGCCGAGGCGATCGGCAAGGTGATTGCCGAGCGGCTGAAGGCGAAGGGCATCACCAAGGTGGTGTTCGACCGGAACGGATTCCTCTATCACGGACGCATCAAAGCCGTGGCCGACGCCGCACGTTCGGCGGGGCTGGAGTTTTAAGTGATGAGAACGCGCGAACGGATTGACGCGTCGCAGCTGGACTTGCGCGACACGGTGGTGGCCATCAACCGGGTCACCAAGGTCGTCAAGGGCGGCAAGAACCTGAGCTTCTCGGCGCTGGTCGTCGTCGGCGACGGCCACGGCGTGGTCGGCTTCGGCGTCGGCAAGGCAAAGGAAGTCCCCTCGGCGATCAAGAAGGGCATCGAGGCGGCCAAGAAGGGCCTGATCCGCGTGCCGCTGCAGGGCACGACCGTGCCGCACCCGATCGTCGGGCGGTTCGGCGCCGGCAGCGTGCTGCTGAAGCCGGCGCCGGACGGCACCGGCATCATCGCCGGCGGCGCCGTGCGCGCGGTGGTGGAGTCGGCCGGGATTCAGAACGTGCTGACGAAGTCGCTCGGCTCGGCCAACCCGCACAACGTCGTGCGGGCGACCTTTACCGGGCTGCAGCAGTTGAAGGACCCGGTCACCGTCGCGCGGCTGCGCGGCAAGGACCTGGCGGAGATCGAGGAGGCCGCGACGCGCTAAGCGCCGCGACATGCCATGGCGGATCAGAAGAAGACGCTCAAGATCACGCTCGTGAAGAGCACCATCGGCTTCAACGAGAAGCAGGCGAAGGTCGTGGAGAGCCTCGGCTTGCGCCGCATTCGCCACTCGGTGACGCTGGCGGATACGCCGGAAGTGCGCGGCGCGATCCTCAAGGTGCGCCACCTGGTGACGGTCGAAGGGAACTAAAGCGATGGGTCTCGACAAGCTGAAGCCCGCCGAGGGCTCGAAGGGCAAGAAGTTCCGCGTCGGGCGCGGGCAGGGCAGCGGCAACGGCAAGACGGCCGGCCGCGGTCACAAGGGCGCGCAGTCGCGGTCGGGCTGGAAGTCGAAGCGCGGCTTCGAGGGCGGCCAGATGCCGCTGCACCGGCGGATCCCGAAGCGCGGATTCACCAACATCTTCCGGCGCGAGTACCAAGTGGTGAACGTCGATCGCATCGCCGAGGTCTTCGAGGCCGGCGCGGTGGTCACGCCGGAGCTGCTGCGCGAGCACGGCCTGGTGGCCAAGGGCGCGGCGCCGGTGAAGGTGCTGGCGCGCGGCGACGTCAGCAAGGCGCTGACGATCAAGGCGCACAAGTTCAGCGGCAAGGCGGCGGAGAAGATCGCCGCGGCCGGCGGCGCGACGGAGTTGCTCTAATCGGAACGATGTGGCGGCGGCCCTTGAGGGCCGCGGTCTGGCGGGGCTGAAGCCCGCCGCCACGACGAAGGACACGATGGTCGAGAGCCTGCGGAATATCTTTCAGGTCGGCGAGCTGCGCAACCGGGTGCTGTTCACCCTCGGGATGCTGGCGGTGTATCGCATCGGCAACCACGTCGTGGTGCCGGGCGTCAACACCGAGGCGCTGGCGATGCTGGCCGAACAGGCGCGCAACACGATGTTCGGCCTGTACGACATGTTCTCGGGGCAGAACCTGTCGAAGATGACGATCTTCGCGCTGGGCATCATGCCCTACATCAGCGCCTCGATCATCCTGCAGCTGCTGACGGTCGTGTGGCCGTACCTGGAGAAGCTGTCGAAGGAAGGCGAGCTGGGCCGCCGCAAGATCACGCAGTACACCCGCTACGGGACGATTCTGCTGGCCGTCGTCCAGGCCGCCAGCATCGCGGTGTTCCTCGAGCGGCAGACCGACATCGCCGGCGGCTTGCCGCTCGTCTACAGCGGCGGCTGGGGCTTCCGGCTGATGACGATCCTGACGCTGACGACCGGCACGGCGCTGGTCATGTGGATCGGCGAGCAGATCACCGAACGCGGCATCGGCAACGGCATGTCGCTCATCATCTTCGCCGGCATCGTCGTCGGCCTGCCGCGCGCCGTGCTGACGACGTTCGAGCAGTTGAGCACCGGGCAGATGAGCCTGCTGCGGCTGATCCTGCTGGTCGTGCTGATGGTGGCGGTCATCGCCGCGATCATCTTCGTCGAGCGCGGGCAGCGCCGGGTGACGGTGCAGTATGCCAAGCGCCTGGTCGGACGGCGGATGTACGGCGGCACCAGCACGCACATCCCGCTCAAGGTGAACACCGGCGGCGTCATCCCGGTCATCTTCGCGAGCTCGCTGCTGGCGCTGCCGGCGACGATTGCCGGGATTCTGCCGACCGGCGGCTGGGGCGAGTCGATCATCACGCAGTTGTCGTACGGCATGCCGCTCTACAACCTGCTCTACGTGAGCGGCATCATCTTCTTC